>MNRP01000008.1 GCA_001916005.1 Clostridium sp. 26_22 | reverse complement strand
ATTTGAAGGCAACAAAAAATCGCCACAACCACTCAAGCTGTAACGATTAAATCAAAATTATAAAACAAAATCATTTCAAACTCACCTTAGAGTTATGAGAATTTGATTGTGATTTTTGAGGAATTTTGTTAACTTGAGTTTTTATTAGTTTAAATAGGGTTAGAGCAAATTGGTGAGATTATGAAATAGGTTAAAATTGGTTGTTTTTTGCAACGATTGTCACCAATTTGTCACCAATAATTTTTAATAAAAATGGAGGTTTTAACAATGAATAATTTTAGAGAAGTTAATAATGATATTTTAAAAGAATGGTTAATTTTTAGAGAGGATGACTTAGCATCACTAAAGTGTGATGAAGATAGAAAACATTTTGTTTATTTTGATGAGATTAGTGCAAACATTTTAAGAAATGTTCCTAATGAGAATAAAAAATATGTACAGAAACAATTAAGTAAATTGGATGAGAATTTTATGGATTATATTTTTTATTGGAATGAGAAGTATTATAGAAATGGTTTTGTCGATGGTGTGCAGTTAATTGGTGGATGCTTCAGTGAATAATATTATAAAAGGCGAGAAAGTTCTCGCCTTTTATATTGAATTTATTTTATTTTTAATAAGATTAACATCTTTATTATCTTCAATATGTTTTATAGTAGATATGATTTTATTTTGGCATTCTGGAGACCAATAAATTTTTAATTTTTCTTTTGCTCTAGTTATTGAAGTATAAAAAATACTATGCGTAATTAATTCATCAATTTCATTTGTTATTATAATTTTTACAGAATTATACTCTAAGCCTTGTGATTTATGAATAGAAACTGCATATGCAACTGAGAAAGGTACAATTGTTGCTAGATCAGAATCATTATCCTCATCAGCATTTCTATACTTATTGACATAGAATTTTACAATTGATTTATTATTTTCAGATTCTCCTACCAATTCTAAATCTAAAAATTGTATTTCTAATTCATTAATTACTTTATCTATTTCTACTGAAAACCAAAATCTAAACTCATCTTCTTCTATATCTACAATTTTGCCTTTTAAGTTATTATATATTACTGGTGAAAATCTATTAGTATCTCCAAATATAATTGGGTCTCCCACTTTATAAGTACCTAAATCTAAAACTATTGACTTGTTTTTATTCTCATTTTGCAAATAGTAATTTATGCTATTTATTCCATATAATCCATCATAATTTAGACAAAGTATAATTTCATCTTCATCCTGCTTTTTAAATATTTCTTCACTAATTTCTTCCGAAAATTCTTTCTTTACTAACATTTCATCCACTCTATCATCGCCATTTCTAACCAATTCCCATAAATCTAACAATTCTTGTTTTGTACTTCTCCATGTAAAGTTTAATTCAAATACCGATGTTGGATTTACTAATTTTTTTGATAATGTAAACCAGTTTCCAAATGTAATAGATTCAATCTGGTAAATATCTCCAGCAAGCAATATAGCACTAAAATTTGCCTTTTCTAAAATTTGTCTCATATCCGAATTACTAATTGTACTACATTCATCAATAATTAAAATGTCACATTCAGTATTATTGTTGGATTCACTAATAAATTTATGTACTGTCATAAAATCAGCATTTTGATTATTTACATTACTTTTTAGGTTTTCAACAGCAGAATTTGTATTGGCTAAGCATATTTTCCTTTCATTACTATAAAAATATGTCAAATGTTTAATTAGAGTAGTTTTACCTGTTCCAGCAGCCCCATATATTAGCGCAACTGTACTATTTTCATACATATTTAACAATATATTTTCTTTTTCTTGGCAATTAATTAAGTAATTTCCTTGATTTATAAAACTTTGAAATGATGCTTTATAGCCTCTTATTCCATGATTTGTCAAGGAGTTCAACTTATTAATTATATTAATAGTATCATCTTCATATCCATGAATATATAAATTATTATTTTCTATTACCAAACACCTATTAGGTTTATGTTTATAATAAATTTTATTATTATAAGAATTGACCAATGTATGAATATCTCCAAATTTTCTAACCTCATCTATACTTGTATATAATTTATTATTTTGCTCTGTATTCTTTTTTATATAACCTGCTAATAATTCATCACTTCTACCTTCTATAGGGACTATATCTATCAAATCATATATTGTTGGATTATGATTTATTAATGATGATGCATATGGCATTTCCTCAAATGGAATGCACCCAAATTGCAAGTATAAGTTCGATAGAATAGAACAGCTATCCAATGCAAGTTGATCCTTTATAATCCTATTATTGCAATTATATAATAAATATCTTAGTACAACATGTCCTTTACTATTATTTTTTATATAATATCTACAGTTATCAATCAAATCCAATATTCCAGTTGTTGTTGAATTACTTTTTATTTTTTCTTTTATTTTATCATAATATATATCATTTATTGTTGCTAAATCTAATAAACTATATTGTGCTTTTGTTAGTAAGCTCATAACTTCTGTATATTCTTTGTTGTTAGCTTTATATTTTTTATTAATTCCAAAAACCTTATAAAAATTATTTATTTCACATTCTCTTATAGCAACAGACCAGTTGTTTATTATATTTATTGCCATGTCTCTTCCAAGAATATTTACTTTTGCTTTAACAATAGACAACTTTATTGAATAATTTGGCATAATATGCATTCTAGTAAATGCTATAATTTTATCATACTTATTAACCTTATCTTTAGCTGGTGACAAAGTAACTTCATAATATATTTTTCCATTAACAAAAAAAGTTTTTAATTTTTGTACATAATATTTATCTCCACTGAATTGATCAGATGTATTAGTTGGAACCTTTTTTATTACATCAGCAACCTTTTTATAATAATCACTAAAAGTACTATCTAAATCAAGTGGAAAATCAGTTATATTATTTAGAATATCTATGTTATACAATATCTTCATATAATCCTTCAATAATATTAGATATTTATAGTATTTAAGCATAAGCCTTTCTGCAGAATCATCGTTTTCTATATAGTGTGATCTTGATATCTGCAGATAATAATGGAATCTTTCAATAAATTTTATTTTTCCCCTACTTTTTATATAATCTAATGCAATTCTAACAGTTCCATTGTCGTAATTAATTGTTTCTGTCTTTCCAGTTAAATATATCTTAACAGCAATATATTCTACAAAAGTTCTTAATGCATTTAATAAGTTTTGAGATAAAAATCCGCGGTCATCATCAGAAAATTTTTTTATATTTCGTTCAATATTTGAATTAGCTTCCATTATTTTTTTATCTATACTATTAAAATCATATTTTTCTTCAATTTTTATCATAAATACACCTTCTTTATTGTAAAAACAATATACTTTTAATATACGTTTACTATTATTTTTCTTTGTTTTCATGTATATATAAATACTTTTTATTAAATTCTATCTAGATATATTAAAATGATAGAATCCTTTATATTTGAGATTGTTGTATATCTATATTATCAACAACTTGTAGTCTATTGTTTTTTAGAAAATCATTAAATAGCTCTTTATTGCATACCCATCTAAACAAAGTAGGTTGTCGTACATATGCTTCTTGAATATTATCCCTGTAAGGATACATTATCCATTCAAATCTAACGTCTCTATTTTTATCATCTGTCCAAATAAGTGGGTGTACAGACTTCAATTTCAATTTATTTTTACTAGTAAAAATATTGGATAAAGCTATCCTAATATTAGAATTAACACCATATGTTAACCCACATACCTTATTACATATAGATTTTACACTTACATCTGTTTCAAATAAGTCTTTCTCATCACAATATAAAATTTTATATGAAGGCATGACTGAATAAAAATTATCCTTTCTGTAATAATTACTCTTAATATTTTTTGAATAAATAATATCATATCCTTCTTCTCTTTTTGTTGGAATATACAATGCTGCACCTATGCACAATTCATTTTCTGCATTTATTCCATCATTAATCTTTAGCATGATATTTTCTTCCAATTTTTCCCTGTTTTGGTCTTCTATTGCTTGTTCTAATTGTTCTTTATCATTCCATATTTCAAAATTAAATATGTTTTGAGGATAATATGTCATAAAACATCCATCATCATCTCTTCCAAAAGTTTGAATTAATTTTAATAGCCCTTGTTTTCTCCATCTTCCTTTTATATATTCTCTATTAAGTATTTCTTCAAATTTTTGTGAATTTTTTAAATAAGGAATCGACGAATCGCCTGGTCTAGCTTTTATATTTTTGTTATCAATTTTTTCATTTATGTCATATACTGACAAAAGTTCCTTTTTCAAATCAATACATTCATCTTCTAATAATAACTTTGCATTTCTGGCATAATGTTGAATATCAATTGTATTGCACATATTTTCAAATTGTGACTCTATTATAATTTTTTCAAAAAAGCTTATTTTTTCATTTTTAAAGTTTATTTTCTGCCTTTTAGGTTCACAAACACTTCCATAATATTTTTTTATTAAGTATGATAATTGAATTTTATTTTGTATTGTACTTGAAATATCATTTTCCTCTTTAAACTTTTCAAAAATTCCTGAATATTTTTCCTTGTTTTCAAATACCCATCTTTCAGCCATTAAAAAAAATTGCTCTTTCTGTGTTTTATTAAAATTTTGCCAGTTAGATGTAATTATTTTTATAGTTTCTTTATCATCTAAACACATTAGATTAAGAGCTTTATATGCTATTTCCATTCTATGTATATTCTGTGAACCTAACTGAATAATCAAAATATTTATAACAAATTCTTTTAAGTTTTTAGGTTCTTCTAAATAATGTTCATGCATTGTTATGTCTATATTTGCGATTTTTATGTGACCCGCACCTGTAACCCAACTCCAATGTTTTTCTATGGAAATGTAGAAATATTGTCTCATTTTTTCTACATTTTTCTCATTAATTAATATTTTTTGAATTAACCAATTCAAGTTATCACTACATAGCCTAATAGAATATTCATCATCATTCATCTTATATTTATGCACAATTCTACTAATTACTTTCCAACAATCATCATATGAGATATATTTTATTATGCGATTGAATATATTATCTAAATATGATCTTTCCAGCTCATATTCATATCCGACTTTATAAAATATATTTACTATACAACTTGCAATTTTCTCATCTAATCTATTGTTATCTTCTAAAAATTTAGTAGCACTTTCAATTTGCTTCCATTTTTCGTAATTATCTTCTAAATTTTCTTTCAATATATTTTCAATTTCATCATTGGTCATGTTAAACCAATTATTAGTATCTTTGATTGTTGCATTTCCCACACTAATATCATTTTCTTGTTTTTTGGTATTAATATTCCAATAAAATGGTGTGTTTTTCTTCATGAATTCTACTAGCTTATTATAGCCCAACGTATTACATTTTTCAGTTATTGTTTTTCTTACATTTTCTATTCCAATTAAATCCTCTTTACTATAAAAAGATAAAATTCCAACTGCAAACAACCATAAGTTTTTCAAATCATCTTCATTTCTATAAATGTTTAACAAATGTAAAATTAAAGAATAAATGTCTTCTAACCTTTCTGTCATTGAAAAATCTAGGCTAATTGCTTTCCATAAATTTCTTATTCCTAAAGTAGTAGCATGTTTCATAATATCTAATTGCACTTCTTCTTCATATAAGCTACTTCCTAATTCACGAGCAATGCTACATATCTTATATAATTCTATTCCTTCTTTTTTCCATACATTAGCATCTAAATTTGCGATAGCATTAAACTCTTTTAAAACTGGATATAATGCATATTCCTTATAGTCCATGTATCTAACTACATTCCACTTTAATTTTTCGTCAATTTCTCTTTCTAAATTTGCATCTACCATATGCAAAAAATATCTAAAATTATTATGAATTGCTACTATATCTGTATTAGAAAATAAGTTTTCTCCATTTTTACCATATAACAATTCTATATATTCTTTAACTATATCAATTCTATTTACTGATATTAGATATTTCAAAAGTTTACCTTTGTAAAAATCTGATATTCTTTTTTCATTAAGCAAATGTTCTTGTATTATAATTATAAATTCTTTTTGAAATCCTATATAGCTAACTAGTTTAATTAGCAAATCTAAAATTAAATCTGTAGTTTCTTTTGAACTGTATGAGTGATATCCATTTTTATTTTCTAAAAATTCTTTTAATGTATTTTCAAATTGGTCACAATCATATAATATTTTTTTAGCATTGTTTTTATTATTAATGCAAATACCTATAATTTCTGATATATTAATCAAGTTTAATAGAAATTTTTTATCTGCTTTGTTATCAATTTCTTCAATCAACTTTATATATTTATTCTCTAATTGTTCTTTACAAGATATACCATAAAAATTAATGTTTATCATAATCCATAAAGAAATCATCATTAACTCATAATCTGTATAATATTTTTTATTCTCTATAGTTATCTGATTATATTTTTGTTTAATTTTCTCGTTAACTTTCTTTGAAGTTAGAACTAAGCTTAATATAGATAATAAACTAATTAATTTATTATCTTTTTTCAAGATAATCTTTTCTAAAACTGTCTTAATTTCATTACAGTCAATATCTATTATTTTTATAATCTCCTTTTGAAAAAAATCTATTGATACTCCACATTTAATTACCTCAAGCCATTTGTCGAATTCTTTATTATCTAACATGTTTTTCATATAAGTTTCATTATATAACATACATAGTTCCATAACTGTTCTATTTTCTTCAAAGTCATCATCATTTTCTGGTAACGCCTCAAAATTCTTTTCACAAACTTTATATGATAACGAAGCCCACAGTTTTATTATATCTTCATGTAATGTTTTATTATATACATCTTCCTTAGGTAATGATTTTCTTATAAAGTCCATCACTGTATACTGATTGAACCATAATTTTAAAATATTTTTTGCTCTTTCTGGATTAACTTGATATACTTCATTAGCAAATTTCAAAGCCTCATAATATTTATCCAAATTGTTTTCACTTAGCTCTACTTTTTCTAATTCTATAATATTAGTTTTTTCAAAGTCAAATTCACTATTCAGTGCCTGATTATAATATTCAAAATATCTTAAATGCTGACTCAAAGTATTTATTGCTTCACCTATTATTTTTATTAATTTTAAATTTCTTAACTTACAAGCTTCATCTAATGCCATTATACTATACTTTTTTATATTAATAGCTTGTTCTTTTTCAGCTAAAGCCTCTATTACAAAATCCGTATTAAATACTTCTGCTATTTTTTCATTTTCATTTGCAATTATAAGCAAAGGTATCATATTATGTGTTCGATTATAAGTTTCTTCTTTTGTATTTGAATAATAATTTGCTATTTTTTTAGCAGTATTCACATAAATAGCATTCTTGTTCTTTACAATTTTGGTTAAATATACCCTTAAATCATTATGAAGAATACTATATACATCTTTTTGCTTTTCAACCATTAATGGATATAACATCTCTAAAGTGGTTTTTAAATCTTCAACATCTACATCTATGGCTTTACTTATAGTATTACAATCTACAGGACCATTAGCTAATACAATAGCTGACGCTACCTTATCAATCCAAAAATTTTGCTTTATTTTGTTTCCTAACTCTTTTTCCACATGTTTCCAAATTAATTCATAATATTCTTCAATATCATTACTAATTTTCTTTAACTCTACTATATTTATAAAATCTTCGATATTATTGCATTTCTCCGCCTCTTTTAAGGAATAAATAACTGATAAATTATTTCCCTCAGTCTTTTCTAAAATAGTTTTTGCTATTTGTTGTTCATTATTTTGATTTATCCATTCTATATTTGCATACTTTATAAGATTAATAATATCTAATAATTCTAATTTTGGCATTTCTATTTCTTCTACATTTATATCATTATTTTTTATCCATATGGGATATTTAGAATATAAATTCTTAGGTTGTCCAACCAATAGCAAAACTACACCCTCTGGAATTTCTTCTGGGCTATATAACTGATTTAAAAAATTCTCTCCACTTTCGGAACGAGCTGCATGGTCAATTCCATCTATGCATATGACACTTTTCTTGTTTGTAATCTCAAATAATTTATGTGCTAACCTCATAACTTCGGTTCTCAATGTTTCCGTATCACATAATTCGTTTATTACTGGTACATTATACTTTTCTAAATTTCCTATATATCTTTCTCTTATTTGATTTAATAGAATCTCCCATAAAGTTCTTGGTTCTGTGTTCTCAGAATCAAAGTTATATACTTTGTCTTTCAATGATATCGGCTTAAATGCATAAAACCTTCCAATTATATTGTCTTTATAATGATAATTCAAATAACTTATGGCACTAGTTTTTCCACTCCCTGGTACACCACTTAAAAATACCACTTTTTTATCAGTATTAACTATTTTTTCATATAATTCCTGACAAAATCTCTTCCTTGTTTCAAAAAAAGGAATTGGTGGATAAATATCTTCATATTTTCTTTCATTAATTTTACATAGACCTTCTAAAACTTCTTCTCTAGTAATCTTTTCTCTTTCTCTTCGTGTAGTTGTCCATATTCTTAATTTAGATAAAATTGTATTAAATATTTTATATGAGATTATATCATTACATTTAAAAGTTCTTTGTATTTCATTTATTATTTCCTTTTCACTTTCATCTAGAGAAGACTGATTAAGTTCTAATTTTAACTTTTTTAAAAAGTCCAGTTTGTTATTAATCTTTAACTCATTAATAAACTCTATCCATTGTTCTTTAAGATCGACATCATCAACTATTATATCTTCCAATTTTTGCACATCTTTCACTAATTCTTTTATTTTTAGATAGAAGTCCTTTAATGCTATACATTTATATCTTTTTCCTGTTATTTTCGATGTTTTTACTGAACTTCTAATCCCCATTGTTTTATTTGAATATAAAATTGGGATTGTATTTATTTCATTTGTTTTTTCCCATCCTTCAGCTATAGATTCTAACAAAGATTTTTTACTTCTTTCATCTTTTTCAATTAAAGAAGAAAATGTTATATTGCTTTCAGTTCTAGTATGTTTCACCTGATAACATAATTCTACATTTTCTTTTTTTCCAACCACAATATCATCTATAGTTTCATGACTTGAACTTTGGAAAATAACATATTCTATTTGGTTGTCAGGATTTAACATTTTCACTATATTTCTTATTCCTACATACCATTCATACCAATACGGATCATCTATGCCAGATAAATTATTCATATTACATCACCTCATATCTCACTGTTTTATTTCATATCATTATTTTGTTAAAAATATTGTCAAAACTTGTCTTTTATTATCAAAAAAGCAAAATATAATCCTGTAATTAAAATCACATTCTTATTTTGCTTTCTTTAGTTATTTTATAATTAATTTACTTTCACTACCGTCATCTTTTATTTCAACAATTTTATCAAAATCTTTTGCATCTATATGTGAATAATTATTTCCTCCATCAATATAACATGATTCACATTTGCATGATACTAAATAATGTACATTTTTGGATTCAATTATATCTCCGCAAATTAAACATTTAATTTTCATTCTTAATATTGTAAAACCCTTCTATATTAATATTTTTTTAACTTATAGCTTTATGCTTCCAATTTTCAATGTATTTTCCCATGTTTTTATCCCATTCTTCATAGCTTGCACATTCAATCGCTTCTTCATGTATATAATTTAATAAATTATTTAATTCATCAATTGCTAAATTATTACTATAAGTGTATTCCAATACTTTCATATATTGTTCTATGGTTAGTGGAATTACTGGTACTGGTGAACCCATCCAACTTTGTTTATTTAAAATAAAAAATTGCCACATCGTTCTAATATTTATTCTACTTGATATAAATAATCCAATTACACATATAGATTTATATTTTTTCATAATATTTAATACATGATCTATTACTGATGACGCTTCATGTTCCCATTGTAGAACACCTGTCATAAGAGATACTTCTGGTACAATAACATATTCATCTTTGTATAATTCCATATCTGGAGTATTGCCTTTTCCAGGTGCAAAAAATTTAGGAGACAAATCTTCTTCTATTGTAAAGTTTCTTTTTACTTCTTTTTCTCCATCAATTGCAACTAACGACTTCCATGTATTACATTCAAGCCATAATGCTGCCATATCTTCATTTCCAGTTATTATATCTTCAAATTTATCTAAAATTTCTTTTCTAGTTTGTTCATTCTTTGAAATATACTTAATAAATACTTCTTCGTTCAAACTAGTAATATTCTGTATTAATTCTTTTTCTAAAAGTTTAAGTTCATCATTTTTTTCTGTTTTTTCTAGCCTTTTAATATATTCTTTAATATTTTTATCAATAGTAAATGCATACTGTTGCTTGTATTCTTCCACTTTACTTTGTAATAAATGAATTTTTTCATAAATAAGTTCTTTTCTTTCATCTTTATTTTCCCATGGTAAAGTAATATTGTGTGAACTACCATACCATTTCATATAATCTTCAATATTATCTGCATCTATTTTTTGAAACTTATACTTATTTATTAATAATTCTACTTTTTTTCTAGCATGTTCTGCTACTCTAACTTTTGTATAATTACCTCTTCCACTTAATTCAAATAGACCTGTATATAATAATGATCTATTTATAGCATCGCCATAATCAACACATAATGTATTAACATTAGGTTCAATACCATAGTTATCCTTATAAATATCTTTAAATATATTCTCACATTTAGTCCTATCCATTTTATTTGGTAATGCATTATATTGTTCTCTAAATTTTTCTATTGAATTGTAAAGTTTATCTATTTCATCAATACTATTACATCCAAAAACAAATCCCATTTCATATCTATTTATATATTTAAATTTATCTACTATTTTTAATATTATTTCAAAAGGAAATATTACTTTTCCCTCTGGTATATTTCTTCCAATTTCTGTTGCTTTACTTGGAAAATGCATTTTTAATAATTGTTTTATAAAATCTTCGCTATCAAATCTGTCACTCTCGATTAGTTTTCCAACTTCTGTACTTTGAATTATTCCATCTTTATCAACATAACCAAATCCAAAAAATTCGAATGTGGCTTTGTCATTTCTTGCATTACTCTCTGTTTCTGTAATATCAAACATTCCAGAGACATAATCCTCATAAGACATCTGAGCTAAATATTCATCTTCATCTTTATGAGCATTATACACGTACTCTCTTCTAGTAGGATGAATTGCCTTTCCTCTTATATCTAATTGTTCAACTTTATCTTCCCAATTTTTATTTTCTAGTTTTGAAAAATATTTAAACCATTGTACTGTTTTTACGACACTTCTAGGTTTTGTTCTCCAACCCCATGACATATTTTTTCCTCCTAATAATTTGTTATTAATAAATGCTCTACATCTTTATCATTTCTGTTTTGAAAACTCACAAGATATTTTTTATCAAATGTTTTTATATTAAATTCTTTTGTATTATATAGGTTATAAATAAAATCTGTATTTTTAATTATTAGCATTATATTAGCTTTCGTATTTTTTAAATATTCGCATAACCTTATTTGATCATTCTTTGCAAATTCATTTTTCGCATATGTTGAAAATTCAGTATCATATGGAGGGTCCAAGAATATAAAATCTCCTTTTTTAGGCTTTATTTGTTTCAAAAAATCTTCAAAGTCTTCACAATAAATTTGTGTATTCTCCATATATTCCTTTATTCTTTTGCTTCCGATATAATCAATTTTCTTAATAAATTCTTTTCTATTATAGCTTATCCCACCATAAGGCACATTAAATTTTCCATTTTTATTATATCTAAACATTGACGCATAGCAAAATTCTCTTATAAAGTAGAATATAGCCGTATAAAATGATGTATTAATATTAAGCTCTTCGTATTCATTATATAAATGTCTAAAATGCATATAAAATGCACTTTTAAATGCACATTCTATATTATCAAGAGTATCTTTTTCGCTCATTTTTGCCTTTTGATTTTCAATTTTATACATTCTATTCATTTTTGAAATTAGGTTCTTTACAATTTCATTAATAAAATTATCTATTTCAATATTAAATTGTGCTGATAATATTCCGTTAAATTCTTCTGCATGTCTTATAACAAACGCATATATTTTATCATTAAATTGAATTTTTATATTTTTGGTGTTATTACTATTATTAAGTTCTTTACAATAATCTCTATAAATTCTTAATAACTCATTAGAATTATTCTCAACAACTTTTTCCAATAGTCTCCAATTTTTATAAATTGCTTTTAATTTATCGAAAAATTCTTTATCCTGATTACTTATACATCTATATAAATTTATTAATTCTTCTGATTTATCATTAATTATCGAATCTTTAATATTTAAATCAAAATATACTGCGCCTCCACCTACAAAAGGCTCTATATATCTATCTATTTTTTTCGGTAAATTTTCTTTAATATATGGTAATTCTTTCTCTTTTCCACCAGCCCATTTTATAATCGGATTCATAAAAATACTCTCCTTTGTTTACATTAATTATTTTATATCATAAATTTCAATTTTTTTCCACAAATCGACAGTTATTTATAAAAATTTTTTCTATGCTATTTTATATCAAACATTTGTTTACTTGTCAATATAATTTCTTTAATTTCTCCAAAAGAAATGATCATATATGTAAC
Organism: Clostridium sp. 26_22; assembly: GCA_001916005.1. Lineage (GTDB taxonomy): Bacteria > Bacillota > Clostridia > TANB77 > CAG-508 > CAG-269. The sequence goes on along the minus strand of MNRP01000008.1, from coordinate 5,203 downwards.
CGGCTTTTATATACCTCTCTGTCAATTCCATTTTGTGTTTTTCTAATAGTTCTAAATACTTTTGCTTAAATACTTTTTTACAAATCCATTCCACTCCTTCTTTTGAAATTACAACTTTATTATTTATTAACAATTTATATTTTTTAAATCCACTATTACACATTTCCTTAATTGCTTTTCTAACAGTAATATCTTTTCTATTAAAATAATTACATAACTGCCTTATATTCATATCGTCATTCCACCAATTTTCATTGTGTTCTAATTTCAAAAATTCTTCATATAATTTAATTCTTGTCTCAAAAAAATCTACATCAGCATCAATTGATGATTTTTCTTTTTGAAAATATACTCGATTTAACCATTCATATCCCTCTATTAAAACAAAATATTTTCTACTTTTAATTTTCTCACTTCTCCATCTACATGTTGGATGTTTTTTTAGCATAACATCTACAGCTTTTCTTAAATCCAAATGCGTAATTTCTTTTCCATGTTTAGTTGTTATTCCTAATGAATGTAATCTCTTTAAAATTTTATTATAAGATAAGAAAATACTATCTAAAACTTGCTCTGAATCTCTCCACATTTTTCATCACTTCCTTAATATAAAAATTTATTAATGCTAGTTTACGAAACATTAATAATTAGCAAAATTTATTTTGCTCGAATTTAGGTAGTATTTTTTAGTACCTAATATTCGCCAGCCTGGTGTCTTGACACCCTTTTCTCTGTTTAGGGCAAAATGCCCTAAGACCCTTTTTGCTCTCCGAGAGATATTTTTATTATAAAAATTAGGACAAACATGTACAAAGATTTATACTTTCTTGTCCTAATTTTTTCATCAATTTCTATTTACTTTTTTAAAAGAATCAATTATAATTTTTATATAAAATATTTTAAAAAGTTATCTTTTTAGTTAGTTATTGTTACCGCAATTACTAACTTTTTTCTTTTGAATTCTATGATCTATATCATCAATCTTTACTAAATAGCACATTTCATATAGTCGAGAAATAATTGACTTTGCTGTTTCAATTTCTTCATTAATACTTAGCCTTTTTACTAAAGAATTATGATTATAATTCGTTGTTATAATTACTGGTAAATTATTTTCATATCTACTATTTATGATAGTAAATAATTTTTCTAAGCCCCATTCACTTGGCTTTTCTTTTCCTAAATCATCTACAATCAACAGATCAACATTTTCATATAGTTTGATAATTTCCATCTCAGAAATATTATTATCTATTTCATATGAATTGCGTAATTCTGCTAATAAATTAATTAATGTTCCATATATTACTGGTATTCCATTTTCAATAAACTTATTTGCTATACTACATGCCAAATGTGTTTTACCAACTCCATTATTTCCAACTAAAATAAGTCCCTTTTTCTCTATATTACTTACTAATTTTTCACTATAATTTTTTAAATTATTAAATACTTTTTTATTGCTATTATTAATTTCAAAATTGTCAAATTTATAGCTCAAATTTCTTTTACTCATCTTACTGTTTTTTATAATTCTTTCAACTTTTCTCGAAAACTCTTGCATTAATTCTAGTTTTTTTTCATCTTCAATTATTCTTAATTTTTTTAAATCATATTCATTCCAATATTCCTGTGCATCTTTGCATTTGCATCTTTCATAATCTAAAGTTATTACCCTCTTAGTACCATATAATTCCCATTCTATTGTTTTTCTGTATAATGTATTTTTGCAATAATCACATTCAATAAAGTCACTTTTATCAATCGAGGGTTTCAAAATTTGATTCATCTACTCTGGTCTCCTTTCTATTTTCTTCTTTTCTTATCTTTTCTTCTGTAGTATTATTAAAACTTTTTTCAATAATATTTTCTTCAATTACCTTATTTGTCTTTCCAATTTTCTTAAGTTTATCAGCACTTTGATACTTGCTCCAGTTTTTTACAAAGTATGTATCATTTTTATAAATTAGCATTCCTAAATCGATAAATTTTTGTAAAATTTTCGTAAATGTTTTCGAAGATTTTCCAATAATATTTGTAAAATCTTTGATTTTAAATGGTGTATTATCGCTAATATATAGCCCACCATCTCTGTTACATTCTCCAGCAATAGTTAAAATTTGAATCCAAATCCTAAAATAGGTGTCCCCTTCCCTTTCTTTAAGTAGGATTTTAATTTTTCTATTTGAAAATATATTTGTATTTACTTTTATCCATCCAACTTGTCCCATGTCCTCCCTTCTTTCTAACAAGATTCTTCGATAGAATCATTTTCTTTTTTGCTTAAATAAATATCTAAGGCTTCTTTTCTGAATAAAATTCTTTTTCCAACTCTAGAGCAAGGAATTTGTTTTCTTTTAACTAATTGTGTGATTAACCAATATGAAATTCCTAAATATTCTGCTGCTTCTTTTGCAGTTAGAGTTGTTCTTTTAATGTTATCTATTGCCATTTCGTTCACCTCCTAATACTTTTTATAATTGTAGTTGACATATATTAATTATTATGGTATTATTTTGTCATACAATTATTATTTTTGTTTTTGATTGTATGGCTCTTTTATATAATATTTTTCTGATATATGTAACCTTACAATTGAAAAAAGTTCAAAAATTTTTAATTTGTAGATATTAGGAGGTAAAAATGTCATTATATAATATCGCTTTTGATACTAATAATAGAACAGAATGTTTGAATCACTTTTCTATTGAGAAAAAGAAAGGATTTATATTCGAATCTGTAAATCGTTGTGAAATAAGACCTATTGGTAGCATTCTTTTAGATTTTCTCAATATCGATATTGAAAACGATGAAGATATAGTTAACTTTATAGCTAATTACTGTTTAGAAGATTTATTATTCAAATTAGCTAAAAAATCTAAATTAAATATATCTAAATATTATAAAAATGATAACTTTTACATAACAAAACAGGCATTATCAGACTTATTCTTTACCTTACAATCTGAATATGAAGATGACTTTGAATTTTATCAAGATATATTTATTAATCTTATAACAAGTGAAACAGAAAATATAAGCCCCAAAGAATTCGATAAAATCGAGGCTGATTTTAGAGCAGAATTTCCTGATTTATTTGAAGATGAATCTGCTAATTTTGATTTAATAACCTTAAGTTATAGGATAAATGATTTAACATTAGATTTTACTATGGATGACTTTTACTATTTTCATAAAGAACTTAATCTGCCTAAAAGTATTCCATATTCTTTTAGAACAGATGATTATCTTAATGTGTTATTTATCTCATATAAACAATTATTATCTTTAGATAGTAATATTAAGATAAAAAAATGTGCTAATTGTGATAAATACTTTATTCCAAAAACTATGCATGATACTAAATATTGCGATGAAATATTTAAAGATAATAAAACATGTAAAGAATTTGGTAGAGAACTAGCCTATAAAGAAAGTTTAGCGCAGAAGCCTATTCTTAAAGCTTATAGAAGTAGATATCAAACTCTTTCAAAACAAGCATCTGAAAGAGAACAACATGAAATGTATGAATATTTCAAAAAAGAAGGTCCTTCAATGAGGAAAAAATTTATAGATGGAGAAATTACAGCAAAAGAATTTCAAGACTGGATTGATAGTACTAAAATTAGAAAAAAATAATTTAATATATAAAATCCTTGCCATAGGTATGCTGAAAGGAGGTGAAAAAGTAATGGCAGGGTATCTTGAAAAGAGAGGCAAACGCTCTTGGAGATTAATTGTATCACATGGTTATGACAGCTATGGTAACAGAATTAGATATACCAAAAGTATTAAAGCAAATAGTAGGCGTGAGGCAGATAAAGAACTTGTAAACTTTGTTTATGAGATAGAAAATGGTATTGTTTTACAAAACTCTTCAATGACTTTTAAGGAATTTACAGATTTATGGGCTAAAAATTATGGTGAAAAAGAATTAGCACCTAAAACTTATGAAAGATATAAAGGGATGCTAAAATCACGAATTATCCCCTACTTCGGTCATTATAAGTTATGCAATATAAAGCCAACTCACATTATGAGTTTTTACGATTATCTTTCAAAAGATCATCAACTTAAAAGATGTAAAAATCATAATGGAAAGACTGTAATGAAAGGCTTATCTTCTAAAACAATATTAGAACACCATCGTTTACTACATGCTATGTTACAAAATGCAGTATATTGGCAAATACTACCTTATAATCCAGCAGACAGAGTAAAACCACCTAAGCATGAAAGACCTCAAATTAAATACTATGATGATGTTCAATGTAAACAATTACTAGAGGCATTAGAAAATGAAGAAATTAAATTTCAAACTATTGTTATATTAACATTGTTTACTGGTATGCGTAGAGGCGAAGTATTGGGCTTAGAATGGTCAGATATCGATTTTGAGAATGGATTTGTTAATATTACTAAGTCAAGTCAATATATTGCAGATAAAGGCATTTTCGTAAAAGATCCAAAAACTCGTAGTTCAATTAGAAAAGTCGGAATTCCTGATATTGTAATAAATATGCTTAATAAGTATAAAACTTGGTATGAGCAAGAAAAGGAAAATTGTGGCAACTTATGGGTTAACTCAAATAGACTATTTGTTACTTGGAATGGTAAACCAATGCATCCTGATACTGTTACAGATTGGTTTCGTTCTTTCATTGAAAAGAACAATTTACCAAAAATTACTTTCCATGGTTTGCGACACACAAATGCTACTTTGCTCGTTTCACAAAATGTGGATGTAGCAGTTATAGCATCAAGATTAGGGCATGCTCAAATAACAACTACCTTAAACTTCTATGTACATCCAGTTGAGGCTAATAATAAGGAAGCTGGTAATGTTTTAGAGAAAGTGCTCGCATAAAAACTCTTTTCAAAATTTCTCGAAAATTACTTTTTTAGATTTTCTAAGTTTAATATAAATTAGTAGGGCTAAAATATGCTATTTATTGCATAAAAATGTAGGGACTGTCCCCAAATTGTCCCCACTTTTGAAAAAAATAGATTTTTAGCTAAAAAATTAAAGAGCCACAATCTCTTGCGACTCTAATTAAATTCATGGTTGCGGGGGTAAGACTCGAACTTACGACCTTCGGGTTATGAGGGCTAGTTGAGAGGTTTGTGTGATTTAGTGAAATCAAGGGTTTCAGCTGATTTATCAATGAAAATTTTGGATACATTTTTTCGAACATTTGTGTAA
>MNRP01000007.1 GCA_001916005.1 Clostridium sp. 26_22 | reverse complement strand
TACTCTAAACAATAAACTAAATAATTTTGTTGTAGCCTCGTTTTTTTCTTCACTCTCAAATTTGTTATACCAAAGCATTGCAGTAAATACACCTTTGTTGTTTGTAGCATAATCATAAAAGGCATAACACATATTTCTTAATGCTTCATAACCTGCTACACCAACAGCTGATTCAGTGGCTTTTTCTCCTAACTCTTTCCATCCATAAATCATAAGTTTTTCTTTTATTTCGTCAAGACTTGAAATATGATTATACAAAGATGGAGATTTAATATTAAGTTCTTCAGCAATTATTTTTAAAGATAAGTTATTTAATCCTACTTCATTTGATAGCCTTGCAGAAGTTGTAATAATAAGCTCATTACTAATATTATTCTTTGACATCTCAACCTCCTTAACTAATTATATTCATATTATAACTAATCGCATTAGTTTGGTCAATAAATAAAAGAGAAATTATTAAATAATCTCTCTTAAAAATCTTGTTAGCATCTTGATAAATTGTAATTTGTCTATTTCCTTTTACTAACTCCAAGTAATAATTTATTTGCTATTGGTATTCTTTTTAAGATTTCTGTAACTATTGGTAATATAATTATTGTACCTATAAATAAAATTATATAATTAAACAAGAAATGACTAAATTTAAAATATTCTACTAAAACAAATGCTATAATAATTTGTATAGTATAATGTAACACATAAAAACTAAAGTTGTTTTTATTCATATACTTTGTAAATTTATTTTCAAAATCCAAAAATTTCTTTGCAAGTCCAAATGCTGAAAGAATTACAAACCATATATAAATATTAGTAAATATGTTAGTTAGAAACTCATTTGAGCCAAAATTAGCACCATAATTTACAATTGTAAATGTAATTCCAATAATAAATGTAATAATTCCCATTGGTATTGAAATTTTTTCTAATTTTTCTACGATTTTATCATTTGAAAATATGTAATATCCTAATAAAAACATAAGCAAATATATTCCAAATCTATATACAGTTACGACTGGAGTATTTAGTATAAATGATGATCCCCATACTAATAATACCAATGAAAACAATAAAGGTAAATTAATTTTACTAAACAAAATATCTAGTTTTTTATTTTTATCAATTTTTCTAACTAAAACAATAAGCAAAGATGCTATAAACAATACATGTGCATACCAAAGTGGACCAATACCAATTAAAGAGAATATTATGTATTTAATTGGAACTGGAATCATACTTCCATTTCCTGCAAATATATCGCCATAGTAATTTGTTGTCCATCCACTTATCCACCCATAAACAAATATTCCTATTAAACTTGGAACTAATATTCTTTTTGCTCTATCTTTTATAAATTCTTTATTTGTTTTGCTTTTTAACGAATAATTAGTAGATACTCCTGATACAACAAATAATAAACACATAATCCAGGGGTAGATAAAAACACATATACTATCTAATTCTTTAATGCCTGTTACACCTATATTTGAAACTACACCACTTGAATTAAATATATAAAATATATGATATATAATTACAAAACATAATGTAATCCATCTTATATTGTCTAAATAATGCTTTCTTTTCTCCATTTTTACTTATCCCCTCTTTGAAATACTTTATCTGATAAATCTTCTATTATATCAGATTTAATAAGTGCAATTCCTTGCTTTTTATCACAAAGTACAATAATAGAATCTCCAGATTTTATATCAAACATATCTCTTGCTTCTTTTGGAATTACTATTTGTCCTTTTTCTCCTACTTTGCTTATTCCTACAAACTTATCTCTATCCATTTTTATCCTCCTTAATTTATACTTGTTATACTTTTCATACTTATTATACTTTGTTGGAATAAAAAAAGCAATAGAATTCTTAAAATTTCTATCACTTTTTATTTATTACCTCGTTCAGAAAAGTACTTATGTTACGAACATCTTGCTAAATGACAAATTACTATAAATCTTTCAAACTACAAAATTGTAATTTGTAATACAACAAATTAATTATTTTTTAAATTTCTTATATGCCCTATCTTCAATATATTTCATCATTTCATTATATCTTACTACATAAAGTACAAAAGCTAAAAAACTAGACATTGCAATAATAATTGGCACTTCTGTTCCTTTTAGTTTTGAAATAACTACAACCACTATCCATACAATTATAGCTATTATATTTTCAAAGATATGCTCTTTTAACCATTTCCTTTTATAAAACTCTATTCTTTCCTTTAATGTAAATGAACTATTTTCTAATACCTCTATTAAATTTTCTTCTGCTTTTTCTTTATAATCTGAATCTGCAATTTTTTCTCCAGAAATCAATTCATTTATACTTACATCAAATTCTTTACTTAATAATTGCATCATTTCAATATCTGGCAAATAATGCCCATTTTCCCATCTTGAAATTGTTTTATTAGTTACACCTAATCTTTCTCCTAGTGCTTCTTGTGTTATATTTTTCTCATTTCTACATTGTGCAATAAATTTTCCTATTTTTACTTGATCCATAATATCTTACCTCCTACAATAAGGATAGTATATTTTATAAATTTTGTCTTTACCATAGATGTAGAATGCACGATAAATTACTATTTGTTATTATGATTATATAATAATATTCAAATTTTTTAAACTATTTTCAAAAGATTTAGATACATTAATCTTATCATTGTCTGTACTTGATACATAATAGTTTTCTGTAGTTTCAATTCTTTTATGCCCTAGAACTTCAGCAATATCTTTTATTTCACAACCATTTCTTAAACTGACTGTTGCAAAACTCCCTCTTAAATCATAAAATCTACATTTTATACCTAGCTCATTATGTATAATTTTAAATGGATATTTAATTATATCTTTTCCTGCATAAAATCCATTGTCTTTTCTAAAAATCAAGTTTACCTCTTTCTTATTTTTAGATTTATTTTTTAATTCAATTATTTTAAAATATCTAACAATTCCCAAATTATTTTTTACAGATTCAAAATAGTATCTTTTATAGTCTGATTTGTATTTCTTTTTACAACTTGTTTGATATTTTTTAAAATTAATTAATATTTCTTTTAAAGTATTACACATGTAAATTTTTCTTGTACTACCTTTTGTTTTAGTTGTACCTATGTACCAACGACCATTTTTACTTTTATCTATTGCAAATACATTTTTGTCAATATTTATAACATTATTTTTAAAATCTATATCATCCCATGTAAGTGCAAATACTTCTCCTGTTCTCATTCCTGTGTAACAAGCTGTTAAAAATGCAGTTATGAATGTTTTGTTATTTTTAAATCTTTCTATGATTTTTTCAATTTCATTTTTAGTATATATATGTTTTAAGTTTTTTTTACATCAAAATACAAATTGTTTGGAACTTTTAATTTTGATGATGGATCATATTCTATATATCCAAAATATCCTTCAGCATCTCTTAAAGATGATCTTATAACTTTTAAAAATTGATTTAATCCTACCTTTGATTTTGAATATTTAGATAATTCTAAAGCAATTTGGTTTAACAGAAATGGTTTTATTTCATTTAGTTTATAATGCCCCATTACTTTTTTTAATGTTTTAAATGATTCCTTATACCTTTTAGCTGTATCTTTAGCAATCACATTTTCAAAATAATTTTCCATCCAATAATCTAAATAATCTGCATAAATCATTGTATTTTCTTCTTTTTTTGTTCCAGTAAAAAAGAAATTATGCTGAGCTATTAATCCTGCTTCCATTGCTTCCCTTTTAGTCTTAAATCCTGACTTTGTTATTCTCCTCCTTTTACTTGTTATTTTAGGAACTTCAAATTCATATTGGTATACACTACCTCTTTTTTTAATGTTTACATTTCCCATTTTAATACCTCCTTTTTTTATTATTTTAACACTCTTTATTCTATTATTTGATACAAAAAAGAAGCATTAACTTTTGCGTTAATACTTCTTATATTTAGATCGTGGACAGTAATGTCTACAACTTTTTATTTTTTATAAGTACTGAATTATCAGTATTATTTGTATTTTTTGTTTTTAATTTGGCAACATTTTTTAAATTTTATTTAATTTTTGTTGTCTACATTTTGTCGCCTAAAACTCTTATAGTTCTTTTATTTCAATAGTTCTACTTACGATTTACCACAACAATTTTTGTATTTCTTACCCGATCCACATGGACATGGGTCATTTCTACCAATCTTTGGTCCTTCATTTACAACTGTTTGGCTATATTCAGGAGTATTTATCTTCTTTCCTCCATCAACACTATTTATAGCTTCTAATGCTGCACCAGTAATTTTTGCTGCTTCTTGTCTTTTAACATCACCATTTTGTTTTCTAATATTCATAAGAATTTTAACAACATCTAATTTGATATTAGCAACCATTTCTTCGAACATATCCATTCCCTCTGTTCTATATTTTACAACAGGGTCTTGTTGTCCATATGCTCTTAAACCAATACCATTTTTTAATTCATCCATACTGTCTATATGGTTCATCCATTTTTCATCAACTACTTTAAGCATTACAACTCTTTCAAGTTCTCTCATTTTTTCAGATGTTATTTCTTCCTCTTTAGCTTGGTATTTTTCTATAGCTTGTTTTTCTAATTCTTCTACTATTGCATTTGAATCTTTTTCGTGTGCATTTATGAATTCAGCAATATCTATACCGAATATATTTGATATTTCTGTATTTAAAGATTCTGCATTTACTGTTTTTCCATCTTCACCTTCAATATATGTTGATACTGTTTCTTCTGCTATTGTTGTAATCATATTTACTATGTTTTCGTGAAGATCTTTTCCATCTAATACTTCTCTTCTTTGTTTATATATGATTTCTCTTTGTACATTCATAACATCATCATATTTTAATACGTTTTTACGTATGCTAAAGTTTCTGCCTTCTACTTTCTTTTGAGCATTTTCTACTGCTTTTGAAATCATTCTAGATTGTATTGGCATGTTTTCATCTGCACCTAAAGTATTGTATACTCTTGTTATTGCATCTCCACCGAAGATTTTCATTAAATCATCATCTAGTCCAATATAGAATTTAGATTCTCCGACATCTCCTTGACGTCCTGAACGTCCTCTTAATTGGTTGTCAATTCTTCTTGATTCGTGTCTTTCTGTACCAATTATTTTTAAACCACCAGCGTCTATTACTTTTTGTTTTTCTTCTTTAATTTGTTCTTCATATTTTTCTACTAGTTTATTGAATTGTTCTCTTGCTCTTAATATATCTTGGTCATCTGTTTCATAATATGTGTTTGATTCTTCTATTAAGTATTCTGGAACTCTATTTTTTCTCATTTCTTCTTTTGCTAAATATTCACTATTTCCACCTAACATGATATCAGTACCACGTCCTGCCATGTTTGTTGCTATTGTAACAGCTCCATATTTACCAGCTTGTGCAACAATCATTGCTTCTTTTTCGTGTGATTTAGCATTTAATACTTCATGAGGAATACGTGCTTCATTTAATAATTTGCTTAATTTTTCAGATTTTTCAATTGATACTGTACCAATTAGAACTGGTTGTCCTTTTGCATGACTTTCTTTTACACTTTCGATTACTGCTCTAAATTTTGCATTTTCGTTTTTGTATATAACATCATTTTCATCTTTTCTTACCATTGGTTTATTTGTTGGTATTGATACAACATCTAAGTTATATATTTCTTCGAATTCTGCTTCTTCTGTCATTGCAGTACCTGTCATGCCAGATAATTTATCATACATTCTAAAGTAGTTTTGGAATGTTATTGTTGCTAATGTTTTTGATTCATCAGCTATTTTAACTCTTTCTTTGGCTTCTATTGCTTGGTGTAATCCATTGTTGTATCTTCTTCCATACATAATACGTCCTGTAAATTCATCAACAATAAGAACTTCTCCATCTTTTACAATATAATCTATGTCTTTTTTCATTACTCCATGTGCACGTAATGCTTGGTTTACGTGATGAACTAATGTTGAGTTTTCTAGGTCATTGAAATTTTCTAATCCAAAGAATTCTTCGGCTTTTTTTATACCTTTTTGTGTTAATGATGCTGATTTTGCTTTTAAGTCAACTATATAATCATATTTTTCATTATCTTCTGCTTGTTCAAAATCTTTAACATCTTCTTCAATTATTACTTTTGGCTCAAGTCTTCTTACAAAATCGTTTGCTTTTTTGTATAAATCTGATGATTCATTTGCTCTACCTGAAATGATAAGTGGTGTTCTTGCTTCATCAATTAAGATACTATCGATTTCATCGACTATTGCATAATGTAATCCTCTTTGTACTAATTGATTTTTGTAGATTACCATATTATCTCTTAAGTAATCAAATCCAAATTCGTTATTTGTACCATATGTTATATCTGCTGCATATGCTTTTTGTTTTGCATTTGGGTCCATTCCTGCAATTACTAATCCTACTGATAATCCTAAGAATTTATATAATTTTCCCATCCATTCACTATCTCTTTTTGCTAGATAGTCGTTTACTGTTATTACGTGAACTCCTTTTCCTTCAAGTGCATTTAGGTATACTGGTAATGTTGCAACTAATGTTTTTCCTTCACCAGTTTTCATTTCTGCAATTCTTCCTTGATGTAGAATAATTCCACCTATTAATTGAACATCGAAATGTCTCATTCCTAAGGCTCTTTTAGAAGCTTCTCTTACAACTGCAAAAGCTTCTGGTAATATATCATCTAATGTTTTTCCCTCTGATAATTGTTTCTTGAAATAATTTGTTTTCTCTTTTAATTCATGGTCTGTCAATTTTTCCATTTCTGGTTCTAAACTATTGATTTTGTTTACAATTGGCATAACTCTTTTTACTTCTTTTTCACTGTAACTTTTGAATAATTTCATAATTGGTATACTCCTCCTAAGTTTATTTTACTTTGTAACTATATCACTAATATTCTTTTTTATCAAGTATTTTTTGTAATATTTTTGCTTTTCTGGAATAGATTGTAATAATCAAATTAGAAAGAGGATTTGCTATGTTTATTTTTAATGTTAAAGTTAATGGTAGTAAGCTTTTTAAAGTGTTTTTTACTTTTGTTATAATTCTTATGATTGGTATTTTATGTGCGGTTTTTTATAAGGTTATTTCTGGTTCTAATAAAAGTTTTTCTGTTTCTGATAATTTGGACAGTTCTGGTGTTTGTAAAATTTCTGCTAAGAATTATGCTAATATTTTAAAAACTGTTCACGAAAATGTTGATAGTTATGTAGGAAAGAAAATTAATTTTACTGGTTATGTTTATAGGGTTTCTGATTTACAAGATAATCAATTTGTTTTAGCTAGAAATATGATTATTAATTCTAGTTCTCAATCTGTTGTTGTTGGTTTTTTATGTGAGTGTGATAGTGCAAAGAATTTTGCTAATGATACTTGGGTTGAAGTTACTGGTGAGATTGTTAAAGGGTCATATCATGGTGATATGCCTGTTGTTAGAATTACTGATATAAAGGCTGTTGATACTCCTAAAGAGGAGTATGTTTATCCTCCTGATGATAGTTATATTCCTACTAGTGGGGTGTTATAAAAGAATAAAAACAAGAGACTATATAATAATCTCTTGTTTTTATTTTAGTTTAAAAGAAGCTTTATCTTTTTTTTGATCCACAATGGTAATTCAGTAGTTAATGAATTTTCTAAGATTTTTGGAAAAGATACCCCTTCAATAATAAGGTATTGTTCAATAAGTTTTCTTTTATACCTTCTCCTTGGCTGCCAACCTTCCATCATATAGTATAATACATATAATGCTTCTAGAGGAATTAATGGAATTGTAAAATTTTTTATATAACAAGTTACTAATTCATTTTCGTTAAATTTATATTGAAAATTAGTCCCAAATGTTAATAATCTAAAACCTGATATAATGTCTATATCTACCCTTTCTAATTGAAAATGCATATAAACATCTGATTCACAATATCCATTTCCTCCCGTTTCTTTTAAAATAGCTCCGATTTTTTCCATAACTTCTTTGACTTTTTCAGTATCTGATAATTCTATTATAAAATCTAAGTCATGAAATTCATCAACGATTCCATTTAAAAACAAATTCATTGAGCATGCTAATCCATATCTAATTCCATTTTTTTCGAATTCATTTACTATTTTAAATAAAGCTTCTTTCCGTTCTAAATATTCTTTGTCTTCAAGTAAACATAGAATATTTGCTTCTTTTTGGTAATTATAATTGTTGTCTACCATATTTGTTTTCCTCCTAGTTACCATATAAAAGTTCATATCTTTATATTAACATAAAATTTTAAAATAGTCAATTATTTTAGATTTTTTCACGCAAGAAAAATATTTTTTGTTAAAAAATTTTTAATATATTCTTTGTCATCCAAATGCATTAAAAATATTTTTATATTTCTATTTGCTATATTTTTTAGATTTTCTTGTATTTCATCTATTTTTAAATGTGCACCACCATATTTGGAAACATCTACATAAAATTCATCTGTATCATTTAAAAATGGTAAAAATGGTTCTAAAATTTTTGTATCACCGGTGTAAATAATATTTTTATTATTTATATTCATTTTAAATCCATAAGAATCTAAATAATCAACATGTTCTGTTTTTATAAATTTAATATTTTCTGTATCTTGCATTATTGTGTATGCCTCTTTAGGTGTTCCTATAATTTCCAAATATAATGATATATTTTTACATTTACTTATAATATTACATTTTTTGTTACACATAAACCACAAGTATAATATAATTTGTCCTAAAGAACCTGCATGATCATTGTGTAAATGAGTTACTATAATATTAATTTTTTTATATTTTTTTAAGTCAAATTTTTTTATAATTTTTTCAAATACAGTAAATCCACAGTCTATTATAGTTAATTCTTCATCACTTGCTATAAATGCCGAATTATTATTTTGGCCAAACCCTGAATCTGTTCCTAAAAAACTTAAAGTTTTAAAATTATCGTTCATTATTTTACCTCGTTTCATTATTAATTTTAATGAACTTATTTTATCATATTTTTTATTTTTTATCAAATATAGTCTTCACCACTCCTTCATCAATAAAGGTTGCAAAAACATTTTTTATAATAATCAAAATAATTGGTCCTACCAATAGTCCTATTACTCCTAAGAATTTAAATCCAGTATACATAGCAATCAATGTAAAAATTGGATGTGTTCCAATATGTTTGCTGACTAATTTAGGTTCTAAAAATTGTCTTATTGTTGACATTATTGCAAATAATATAATAATTGCAATTCCTAGTTTTAAATCACCATTTAATCCAGATACTATCGCCCATGGAACCATTACTGTTCCTGAGCCTAATATAGGAAGTGCATCAACAAATCCTATAAATAGTGCCATTAGTAATGGATATTCTATATTGAATTTTGCAATCTTTAATATATATAGCCCTATTAAAGAAATTATAAAAGATATTAATATCAATGTTACTTCTGCTTTTAAATAACCTCCGAGTGTTTTGGTTAATTCTTTTATATGTGTTCCTAATTTAAATACCCATTTTTTTGGAAGGTGATGCTCTATTTGGTCTAATATATATACTTTATCTACACATATTAAGTATAGCGCCATTATTGTTACTACAAAATATATTGCTATTGTTGGTATTGAGGTTATTATATTTAGTAATCCTGTCAATGAATTTCTTAGCCAATTAGAAGCGGTATTTATTATTCCTCCTGTTGAATTTTGTAATACTTGATTTATTTCATTTGGAAAGTGAATTTTATTAAAGTCAAATCTATTTGTAAAACTTTGAAATAAACTATACATTTTATCAACATAAAAATTTAGACTTTGTAATAGGTTTGAAGCCTCTGAAAATAGTGCTACTATCCCCCATGCTAATCCTCCTAGAATAACAGTTGCTACAACTATAAATATTATAATAGAACTTGTTTTTCGTGTTAATTTTAGTTTTTTCATAATAAATCTAATAGATGGTTCTATTAGAAGTGATATTATAAATGCAATTAAAAATGGCATATAAAATACTGATAATTTTAATGCAATAATTAATCCTATTAAAATCAATATTACGTATAATATTCTTCTCCCTACTCTTGTCCAATAAGACATATCAATAATCATAATTTTTCTCCTATTTTTAGTATATGTAATTATTGGTTCAATCATACATTTTGCATAATAAAAAGAAGCTCTTTGGCTTCTTTTGAAAAATTATTCAGCATTTTTATTGCTATGGCAGTTACATATTTCATCTATTGTTGTACAAACTTGTTGTTTTCCTAATTGTTCATCATTTTGCGCTAAATCTCCTAATGTTAAAATTCCTATTACATGATTATCTTGGTCACATACTGGAAGCCTTCTTACTTGATAATTTGCCATTTTGCTTTCTGCATTTATTATATCATCACTTTCATTACAAGTGCATACATCTTTTGACATTATTTCACTTGCTGTTGTTTGGCAAGTATCTTTGTCACATGCAACACTTCTTAATAATATATCTCTGTCTGTTATAATTCCACATATACAATTATTTTGGTCGCATACCGGAACACATCCTATATGATTTTGGCTCATTATTTTTGCCACTTCATTTATTTTTGTTTCTGGTTTTACACAGCAAACATCATTACACATACAATCTTTTACTTTCATTTATTTAACCACCTTTCAAAATTTCTCGTTTTTATTATTTGTTAAAAATAAAAAAATATACAAACTAATTTTGTATATTTTGGAAATTTTTTAATTAAAAAAGGGAGATATACTCTCCCCCATAAAACATTACTTCGTTGAAGCCATTATACTAAGATAATTAAATATCATCTCAATTTTTTCTTTGTCTTCTTCTGAAATCTTTTCTAATTCGTTATTACTTCTCATCTCAGCTATTGTTATTTCAACTGATTTAGCAATAGACCATTTTTCGAGTTTCATTATACGTTCTGGTATTTCTGCTTCTTTCGAAGTGTATAAATCCCATTCAGATAATAGATTTTTTAATTTCTCATAAAGCATATTTTTTCCTCCTGTCTATGACTTCAATATTTTACTTTTATATTTTAGCATATTGCCAAGATTATGTCAAATTACATCTCATATAAATCATAATTATCTACTTCAAATTCTCTTGGAAATGGTGGTCTTCCCCCTGGTCCAAATGGTGGTCTCATTGGTGGTCTTGGTGGACGTGGTCCCGGTCCTGGAGGCATTGGTGGTCTAACTGGCGGACGTGGTGGAAATGGTCTTGGTCTGTTTAACAGTTCTCTTATTAATAATATTTTTACCAAATCCCTTAATCCACTATTAAATTGTCTCGTTTCTCTTTTTGGACTCTCTGTAGCACTAACATCTGCTTTTCTTGCATTTACACTACTACTTGTTCTAACATCATTTTTTAGATTTATATTTAATTGTGTTTCATTTTTACTTTCTAATGCAAAATATATTTCATCTGTCATTTTTTCTAATTCTTCATTTGATAATTCTGCTCTTACATTTTCACATCTTTTTGATACCATTGGGTATACAACTTTATAGATTTCTGGATAGCTTTGTTCTAACTGAGAATTTTGAACAATTGCAATATTATCTTGCATCCTGTAGTTACTATAATTATCATTATAGCCATAATCATATAATTCATTTTGATTATAGCCTAAAATACTTCTTATGTATTCATCATAAGTTCCATCGTACATAAAAAAACCTCCTCATATTTTTTATATAATATGAGAAAGCTTTTATTTTGGTTATATTTCGTTTACTAATTTTTTAAATTTGTTTCCTCTATCAGCAAAATTTTTAAACATATCAAAACTTGCACTTGCTGGTGAGAATAATACAACCTCTCCTTTTTGTGCTGATTTTCTTGCTATTTTTATTGTTTCCTCTAATGAATCACACATATATATGTCCATTTTTTTATTTTCTTTGTCTAGTTCTTCTTTTACTGCATCAAATATTTTTTCTGCTGTTTGCCCAATTAGTATTAAAGTTTTTACTTTATCAACAACTGTTTTAGCAAGTGGCGTGTAGTCTAAATTTTTATCATATCCTCCTGCAATTAAAATTATATCTTCTTTAAATGAATTTAATCCTGATAATGTTCTTGTAGGAGATGAACTTGCTGAATCATTATACCATTTTACTCCTCCTATTTCTCTTACAAATTCAATTCTATGTTCAACTGGTTTGAATTCTTTTATTGCTTTTACTGCTGTATCTGTATCAACTAATGTTTTTGTAGCTGCTAGGGCTGTTGCAATATTTGCAAAATTATGTGTACCTCTAAGTATTACTTCATCTGTATTTAAAATGTGTTTTCTAACTTTGTCCTCACATTCTTTTATAACTCCATCATCTACTATAAATCCATTATCTAATTTTTCTTTACTACTAAAAAATATTACTTTTCCTTTGGCTTCTTTTGCACAATTTCTTGTTATTTCATTATCATAATTTAAAATTAAAATATCATCTTCGTTTTGATTTTTGAATATACATTTTTTTGCTTCTATATATTCATCATAATCTTTGTGTATATTTAGATGGTTTGGTGTTACATTCGTCATAACTGCAATTTGTGGGCTTACTTGCATATTCATCAATTGGAAACTACTTAATTCTAATACTACTATATCTTCTGGTGTCATTTCTGGTAATTTTGTAAATAAAGGTGTTCCTATATTTCCTCCTAAGAATGTATTATAGCCTGCTTTTTCTAAAATATGATTTATTAAACTTGTTGTTGTTGTTTTTCCATCGCTTCCTGTTACTCCTATCATTTTGCATGGACACATTTCCATAAGCATTTCTATTTCTGTTGTAACAATAGCTCCTCTTTCAGCTTCTGCTTTTAATTCTGGTTTTGTTGGTAAACAACTTGGTGATCTAAATATAACATTAAATCCTTTTAAATTTTCTAGTGAGTTTGTGCCAAAAGAAAATTCAAATCCATATGTTGTTATTTTATCTAATATTTCTTTTGGAATGTCATCTATTGTTTTGTTGTCAAAAACTGTTACTCTAGCTTTTTTTTCATATAAATAATCTAATAAAGGTATATTACTTACCCCAAGCCCAATTACAGCCACTTTTCTAAATCTTATGTATTCATTAAATTCTTCTAATTTTTTATTTTCATATGCCATTATTTTATGCTCCTTTTTATTTTTATATATTTTATGCTTATTTTCTAAATTCGTTTTATATTATATATCTTTTTTATAAAAAAAACAATTTTTGAATGAATATTTTTTTGTTTTTGGGTAAAAATATTTTTAGATTTTGATTGGAGGTGCATTTCAATGTCTAAGAAAAATAAAGAAAATAGAAATAATAATAACAATAATAGCCAAAATGAAGAAAGACAAAACAATAATAACAAAAATTCTAAATAGTTTTCGATTAAAAAATAGCTTTTTAGCTATTTTTTCTTGCATACTTTGACTTTTTTCGACATAGGTGTTATAATAATTTTTGTTATTTATTAATTTAAGTAGTAAAATCCATTTTATCAACAAGGAGGTAATCAACAATGGAACAACAAAATATGGATTTTAATGTATCAGAAGCAACACGGTTTTTAGAACACTACAAGAAAAAGAAGGCAATAGCTAAAGCTGGATTTTTGGAAGAATTAATAAAAACTAATAATAATTTTAATGGAAAAAGTATTTTTGATAAAAAATTATTATTAGAAAACTATTATTCTAAAAAAGCTATAGATTTGGTCTTAGCCGACTTAGGCTATACTTTAGATTATTCTAGTGAGCAAAAACATTACGATTGTTTTGGGAATCCACAAGGTAAAACTTCTATAATTGTTATTTCTAAGAAGTGAGGTTTCTAATATTTTGACTGGTGAGAATTCTTACCAGTCTTTTTATGTTATAATTATTTCATTTTTTTATACTTTTTTTCTAGACATGTTTATTACTTTGTGTTATTATATACAAGTAAATCAAATGAAAAAATAGGAGGTTAAAAATGTTAAAATTTTCTAAAAGTTTTTTAGTTATAGCAATTATTCTTTTATTAACTTTATTACCTTTTACAGTAAATGCTGTAGATTTAAATTTATCTGAAAATTCAAGTAATACTTCTTCTAACACTTCTAACGAGAATACTTCTACTAATAGTTCATCAAGAGAAAGTAATACTTCAGCAAATAACTCTGCTACATCTACTAATAGTAATATATCAACTACTAGTACAAGCTCTGCAAAAGTTAGTAATGTAAATTCTAATTCTGGATTAAGTTTATCTAACATTCTTAATATTTTATTAATTGTTGTAGGTATTGTTTTAATTTTATTAGCTATAGCTATATTAATTAAATTGAAATAAATTTTATATATTAAGGCAGATTTTACAAAATTCTGCTTTTTTCTTTTTTTAACATGTATATTTTGTCCAAATTTTAAAATAATATTATTAGATTTAAATTAAAATTAAGTCGTTTATTTTTTAAGGAGGATATGTCATGAAGAAAAAACTTTTAATTTCTTTAGCTATTATTTTGGCTTCAATTTTTTCTTTTACTGTTTGTTTTGCTACAGATGGTTTAGGAAATGTTGCTAATGATGTAAGAAATGTTGTTGGTGGAGTCGAAAATACTGTTGAAAATGCTGCAAGAGATGTTTCTAATGTTTCTAAAGATGCTACTGGTTCTGTAGAAAATGGTATGAATTCTGATACTCATAATTCTATGTCTAGAACAAATAATTATAATACTACTAGAGTTGCTACTGGTTCTTCTAATATGTCAGGAGGAATGTCTGCAAGTGCTTGGACTTGGCTTATTCTTGGTATAGTTGCTATTGCTATTATTGCTGTGGTTTGGTATTATTCTATGCAACTTACTAATGGTAGAAACAATCATGATGATAATGATTAGTTTGTTTTAACTTTTATTGCAGTTTTGGATTTTTCGTGTTATACTATATTTGTTTATTTTATTTGAATCGAGGTTTTTTATGAAGAATGATAATTTAATTGCGAAAAATCCTACTGCTTATCATAATTACGATGTTACTGATAAATTGGAAACTGGTATTGTTTTAAGTGGTACAGAGATAAAATCTATTAGAAGCGGTAAAGCTAATTTAAAAGATAGTTATGCCATAATTAGAAATGGTGAAGTTTACATAGTCGGGATGCATATAAGTCCATATGAACATGGAAATATTTTTAATAAAAATCCTTTACGTGATAGAAAACTTTTGTTAAACAAACGCGAAATTAATAAATTGATTGGACTTACTAAGCAAAAAGGCTATAGTTTAGTTCCTATAAGTTTATATTTTAAAGGCAATTTAGTTAAAGTTGAATTAGGTATTGGAAAAGGTAAAAAACTTTATGATAAACGTGAAGATATTGCAAAAAAAGATGCTGAAAGAAGAATTAGACAACAAATGTCTAATAAAATATAAAAAGAAACACTAGAAATTGTTAATAATTTTCTAGTGTTCTTTTTATTTTTATGCTTTGTTTGCTGAACCGAAAACATCAACCATTTTATGTTTTACAGTTTCTTTTATTAATTCTCTTGCTTCTCCTAAATATTTTCTTGGATCAAATACATTTGGATTTTCAGCAAATTCTTTTCTAATTCCAGCTGTCATTGCAAGTCTTAAGTCAGTATCTACATTTATTTTTGAAACTCCTGATATACTAGCTTCATGTAATATTTCATCTGGTACACCTTTTGCTCCAGGAATATTTCCTCCAAATTCATTACACATTTCTACTAATTCTGGTATTACTGTTGATGCTCCGTGTAATACTATTGGTGTATTTGGTATTCTTTCTTTTATTTCTTTTAATATGTCAAATCTTAATTTTGCTTCACCTTTGAATTTATAAGCACCATGGCTTGTTCCTATAGCTATTGCTAAAGAGTCACATCCTGTTCTTCTTACAAATTCCTCTGCTTGTGCTGGGTCTGTGTACATTGCATCATTTGCATCTACATTTACATCATCTTCTATTCCAGCTAATTTTCCAAGTTCAGCCTCTACTACTACTCCATGAGCATGAGCATATTCTACTACTTTTTTAGTTAAAGCTACATTTTCTTCAAAATCATATTTTGAACCGTCAATCATAACAGATGTAAATCCATTATCAATACACATTTTTGCTGTTTCAAAATCTGGTCCGTGGTCTAAGTGTATAACTATTGGTATATTGGGATGTTCCTCAACTGCTGCTTGAACCATTTTCATTAAATAATTTATTCTAGCATATTTTATTGCACTTGCTGATGTTTGCAATATAACTGGTGAATTTGCTTCTGCTGCAGCATCTACTATTCCTTGTATTATTTCCATATTATTTATGTTAAATGCACCTATTGCAAATCCTTCTTTCATTGATTTTTCAAACATTTCTTTTGTTGTTACTAATGCCATATTAATTCCTCCTAACATTTTTATTGTTAACATTTTTTCTTTTTTTATTAACATTATTTTTCAATGTTATTTTATTTCTAAAATTTTAATATGTCAATAGATTTAGTTTATTAATTTTTATTTTCTTCCCATTCTTCTTTTAAAATTGAATATATGTATCTATCTATTTTTTCTCCTTTATCATTGATAAGTCTATTTTTCAAAATTCCTTCTCTTATCATTCCTATTTTAGTTAAAATGCTATGTAATATTTCTATATCTTCTTGAATTGTAGCATAATACTTCATTACAACTGTTTCATATATAGTTTTTGTAAAAATATATTCTATTACTTTACTAAGTACTTCTTCTGGTGTTCCATCTCTTCTCCATTTTTTTAAGAAATAAAATGCAACTTCACATTTTCTATTTTTTAACGACATCGCTTGTAGTTTTATATAGCCTACTATTTCATGTTTTTCTTTTTCCTCTATAATCCAGAAGGTTATTCCATCTTCAGTTTCTTCTATTACTGCATTAATCAATCTTTTTGCTTCTATTATATTTCTATATGTTTTATGTTCTTTGTATTGAGCCATTTTTTCTTTGTCTGTTCCCCATTTTTCGTATATTTCTTCTGCATCTTCTATTTTTGGAATTCTTATTTCATATCTTTCGGTTTCTATTTCTTTCATTCTTGTTCCTCCTTTTTTATGGGTGCTTATTATATATTATTTTTTCTTTATGAATGATTATTTTTTACTAAAAGTCATTTTTCTTTTGTAAAATGTTTAATTATCTTTATAAAATTGTTTTTATAAAATTGTTAATAACCATTCACATTTGTATCATTTTCTTAATATTATATCAAAAAACGAAAGGAGATTTTTTATGGATTATGAATTAATGATGAACGGCAATGTTAAAATCGGTCAAAAAGCTCCAGAATTTGATGCTATTACTAGCTTTGGGCCAAAATCTTTAAATGATTATAAAGGTAAGTGGATTGTTTTGTTTTCTCATCCTGGAGATTTTACGCCAGTATGCACAACAGAGATGATTGCTTTTGCTAGAGCTTATACATACTTTCAAAAATTGAATACTGAACTTTTAGGGCTAAGCATTGATAGTAATCCTTCTCACTTAGCTTGGATTTATGATATATACTGTAGAACTGGTATTGAATTACCATTTCCTATAATAGCAGACAGAAGTGGTCAAATTGCAAGAAAATATGGAATGATTTCAAATGATGTAAGTTCAACTGAAACTGTTAGAACTGTTTTTATTATTGATGACAAACAAATTGTTAGAACTATTTTAATTTACCCTTTAAATGTTGGAAGATTTATTCCTGAAATTTTAAGAACTGTTCAAGCTTTGCAAATGGCTGATTGTAGTGGTGGTTCTACTGCTGCAAATTGGATGCCTGGGCAACCAGTTATTGTTCCTTCTCCTAAAACTTTTAAAGAATTACAGGAAAGACAAAATTATATTAATGAAAATCAAAATGGAATTAATTGGTATTTGAGTTTTAAAGAGCCACCGAAAATTTGTGAAAAGAATGTTAATTCTTCTGATGAAAGTAATTGTAAATAAAAGAATAGCTAAAATTAGCTATTCTTTTATTAGGTAATAAATATTTGCTATAATATTCCTCTCTATCTGCTAAAGTTGTACTATCAAATATTTTTGGTTCATCTGTTTCTTCTATCTTTTCTAAAATATCATTGTTATCTACTTTTAATGCAAAATATGGTTTATTAGAATTTGCCTCTTTCATAAATATTATAAAAGTATCTTGAAAATAACAATATTTTGTATCTTCTCCTATTCCCATATATTCTGTAACCATAGTTGCTTTGCTTGATAAATTACAACCTCTTTCATTTAAATAAAAATTGACATTTTGGATAACATCATATATGTATAGCCCTTTAGAATTTTTTATCTTCTAGATCTTTCCATGCTAAATCTAGTGTTCCTACCCATAAATTATTTATTGTATTTTCATCTAGTGTACTTTGATATGATGGGTTCATTGTAATATTATGATTTGTATTATTTTTTATATACTTATTATATATAACTGTTGTAGCATAGACTATTCCTGATAATGCAATTGTTGTGCATATAATTATTACAAAAATTTTCAAAACTTTATTCATTTCATTAAATCCTTTCTTTAGCAGGATTTTTCTTAATTGTTTTTTTCCTCTA
>MNRP01000006.1 GCA_001916005.1 Clostridium sp. 26_22 | reverse complement strand
TCTACTCCCGTTATATAATTTATTTTCTGGGGGTAAGGGGGCACTATGCTCTTTTTTGATTATTTTGGTTTTATTTTTATAATTATTTCTTTCAAACTATCTACCTCCTTTATTCTAAAAAAGTGGAATTAAGCAATTAATCCCACAATAACACCTATCAAAGCTCCAACAATAACTTGAGTTGGTGTATGCCCTAAAACTTCCACCAATCTCTCAGAAACTTGAACTCCAGACAATCCAGGTGTTTCTACAATCTTATTTAATAAAGCTGCTTGTTTTCCTGCAGCTCTTCTTACACCACAAGCATCATACATAACAACAAATGCAACAATTAATGCTAAAGCAAATATTGGTGTATTCACTCCTTCATATTTTCCTATTAAAGTTGCAAGTCCTGTTACAATAGCTGAATGAGAACTTGGCATTCCACCAGCTCCCATTATTCTTTTAAAATTAAATTTCTTTGTTGTTACTAAATCATATATCACTTTAAATGTTTGAATTGCAAACCACAAAAAAAATGGTATATATATATATTTGTTTTGAATGAATCCTAATATATTGTTCACTTTCTAATCCCCTCTTTGCATTATTCTGCTGTAAAATTTTCTTCTTCTATATTACCATCTTTTTCTAATAATATAGTTATCTTTTTTTCTGCTTCTTCTAAGATTTTATTGCATTCTTTTGAAATTTTTATTCCTTCCTCAAATTTAGATATTGAGTCATCTAAATTTAATTCACCTTTTTCTAATTCTGTAACTATTTTTTCTAAGTTTTCCATATTATCTTCAAAATTTGCTTTTGCCATAATTATCTTCCTTTACTTTTTATTATTCTGTAACAGCTCCTGTTTTTACATTTACTTGATATACTGTTACAACATTTCTATCATTTTGATTTCTTACTGTTACCTCAAATGTTCCATCTGAGTTTTTTTCTGCTTCAAAGATATATGCATCTACATTTATTCCCCATTCTTTTTTTGCTAATTCAATTGCAGTGTCTTCGTCATTTGCTGATGTATTTTCTTTTTGGCTTTCTTGTTCTTCTTTTCCAACTATTGTTGTACTAGATGTGTTGTTAACTACTGTATTTGTAGTTGTTCTATTTTCACTTTCTGTTGTATTATTTACTTCATTTTCTACTTCATTTGTTATTTCATTTTCTACAATGTTTTCTTCTACATTATTTTCTTCTTTATCAGAATTTAAATATTCATCCATTATTGAAGTATTGTTTTGTTGTGTGTTTTGTTGTGTTTCTTTACTTTTATTTGCTCCAGCTCCTACTATTATTCCAGTAATTATAACTGCAACAACTATAATTCCTATTAATATTTTTGTTCCGTTTGTCATTTTCTTATTCCCCTCTTCTGTTTTTAATCTATAGAATTAGTATAAATTTACAAAATTTCTGCATTTTTTTGTCCATCACTAAATCTTAATTTTATTTTATCTCCTGCACTCAATTGTTTTGAACTTTTTATAATCTTATTATCTGTTTCTACAATTGAATATCCTCTTGTTAGAGTTTTTAATGGACTTAGTGCATCTAATTTTGATATTAATTCTATATATTTTGTTTTTTCTTCTTTTTGTTTGATTTTAATTGTATTTTCTAATCTTTTTATATAATTGTCTACTCTTAAATAATTATCATTTATATTTCTAGTTGGTTCTTTAAATACTCTACTGTTCATACATTTTTCGTATCTAAGTTTCATTATTTCAACTTTTTTTACTAATGACATTCTTAATCTATTTTGATATACATTTATTTTTTGTTTTATTTCATATATATCTGGAACAGCAAGTTCCGCTGCTGCAGATGGTGTTGGTGCTCTTAAGTCTGCTACAAAGTCTGATATAGAAAAGTCTGTTTCATGCCCTACTGCCGAAATTATTGGTAATTTAGAATTATAAATTGCATGTGCTACTATTTCCTCATTAAATGGCCATAGGTCTTCTAATGAACCTCCTCCTCTAGCTAAAATCAAAACATCTGCTAAATTATTTTCATTCATAAATCTAATACCATCTGCAATCTTTTCTGCTGCCCCTTCTCCTTGAACTGGAACAGGGTATAATCTTATTTGTACATTTGGATTTCTACGTGTACTTACATTTATTATATCTCTTATTACAGAACCTGTTTGTGATGTTAATACTCCTATTACTTTGGGCATTAATGGAATTTTTTGTTTATGGCTTTCATCAAAATAGCCTTCTTCATCTAGTCTTTGTTTTAATTCTTCATATTTTTTGTATAGAATTCCAACTCCATCTTCTTGCATTGCTTTTACATATATTTGATAAATTCCATCTCTTTCAAAAACAGATACTCCACCTAAGACAAAAACTTTCATTCCATCTTTTGGCATAAAATCTAATTTTTGTGCATAACTTTTGAACATTATGCATTTTATTAATGAATTTTCATCTTTTAAAGTGAAGTACATATGTCCTGTATAATGGTTTTTAAAGTTTGATATTTCACCTTTTATAAGAACATTGTTTAAATATTCATCATCTGCTATTTTATTTTTTATATAACTATTTAATTCGCTAACACTTATAGCCATATCTTCATAATTCATAAATTACATATCCTTTACTATGCTTGCTAAAACTCCATTTACGAAATTTTTAGATTTGTCTTCTCCATATTTTTTTGCAAGTTCAACAGCTTCGTTTATTGCTACTTTATATGGTGTTTCTGTATATTTGATTTCATAAATTGCAAGTTTTAAAACAGATAAATCCATTTTTGATATTCTGCCTAATTTCCAATCTGATTTTAAGTTGTTTTCAATATTTTTTAATATTTCTTGTTCATTTGCTTGAATTCCCAATACTGCATTTTTTATATATTTTTTTGCTTCTTGGTCTACTATGTTATTACTTTCAAAAAATAATTCTATTTGTTCTTCTAAATTATTGCTTTGTTGAATTTCTAAACTATATATTAATTTAAAAGCATTTTCTCTACTTATTGATCTATTCATTTCTTCTTTCCTTACCCTTTACATTTTGTCTATAAATTTTTTTGTTTTATCTTTTACTTCATCTTTATTTTGTTGTATATAATTTCCTACAAATGCACCTGCTAAAATTAGTAATATTCCAACTATTACTTCATATAATCTAGTTGCTAAAATTATAATTGCTACGATTACTCCAATAATTGCACCTTTGTATTTACTTAAAAAATTCTTTATATCTTCCATTTTTTTGCTTCCTTTCTATTTTATCTATGCTTGTTCTATTTTACGTTGTTTTTCTTGGACAGCTTTTTTTATTGTTATATTTACTTCTTTTACTTCTAAGTCTGCTGATTGTTTTACTTTTTCTTTTATTCTATTTTGTAAATCTACTGTTAAGTCTTTTATTATAGTTTCTGAACCAACTACTAAATTAACATATATATTTACATTATTGTTTTTATCTAGTTCAACTCTAGAAGATACATCTTTTGCTTCTTTATATTCTTTTGTTACTGCTTCTACTAAATTTTCTATTGTTTCTTTAGATATCATTAATTTTCCATTATCATTAGCAAGTAATACTCCTTGTTTATCTTTTTGCTCTTGTTTTGAAGTTGGGTCAAAGAATATACATCTTATTGATAATAAGATAAATACTACACTTACTCCTAAAATTATTCCTGATGATTTTTCTCCTATTAATAGTGCTTTTGCTAAATTTGCTACAACATTTGCATCTAGCCATCCAAATACTAATAAACATAATATAACTGACATTATTAATATTATATTTGAATATAATATTAGTGTGATTTTTTCTATAATTTTCATTTTCTTTACCTCTCTTTTTTCTTTTTGTTTTTTTATTATTCTTTATCTTCTTTGTTTTCTTCTACTTGTTCTACTGGTTTTTCTTCAGATTTTTTAGCAACATCTGTATTTACACCTTGAACGTGTACATTTACTTCTTCTACTTTAAATCCCGTCATACTTTCAACTGCTTTTTTTACTCTATTTTGAATTTCAAAAGCAACATCTGGAATTCTTGAACCATATTCAACTATAATATTTACATCTATTTTTGCAGTAGTTTCTGTTTTATCAACTTTTATTCCTTTTGCCATATTTTTCTTTCCACTAAATACTTCTGAAATGCCTCCTGCAAAACCTCCTGCCATTCCAGCTACGCCTTGTACCTCAGATACTGCTACACCAGCAATTACTGCGATAACATCTGTTGATATTTCTATTCCGTTTTCCTCTTCTTTAACATCTTCTTTTATTTTTTGTTCATTTTCTTGATTTACTTTTTCTTCACTCATGAAAATACCTCCTTTTATATCTTGTTTTCCTCTACATTTTTAGCAAGAAAAAAAGATATACTTATTTATGTTATAAGTATATCAATTTTTGGTATTTTTTACAACCTTTTTTATTCAAAAACTTCAAATTCTTCTATACTATTTCCTCTTAGAAAATCTCCAATACTCATTCTCTTTGCATTTTCACCCTGAATCTCCAAAACCTTCAATATTCCATCTTTGGTTTTAATGAAAAGTCCATCTTTAGGATTTGATAAAATTACAGTTCCATTTTTTAATATTTCTATATTATCTGCAATAATTTCATCTTGTTTTGCAATATCAACTTTCCAAAATTTTATTTTCTTTTCATCTAAAAATGTATATGCTCCCATAATAGGATTTAACCCTCTTACTAGATTTTTTATGTTTTGAGCTGTTTGTTCGTCCCAATTAATTTTTGACATTTCCTTATTTAACATTGGAGCCATAGTAAACTCTTCTCCTTGTTTTTCTCTAGGAGGTGTTCCATCTTCTATTTGTTTTAAAGTTTCTACTAATAATTTTCCACCTATTTTAGAAAGTCTGTCCCATAATTCTCCTGTTGTTTCATCTTCTCCAATTTCTACTTTTTCTTTTAAAATCATATCTCCTGTGTCCATTCCAACATCCATATACATTGTTGTAACACCAGTTTCTTTATCTCCGTTTAAAACCGCCCATTGAATTGGTGCTGCGCCTCTATATTTTGGAAGTAATGAACCATGTACATTTATACATCCATATTTAGGAATTTCTAATATTTCTTTTGGTAATATTTTTCCATATGCTACTACGCAGATTACGTCAGGATTTAGGCTTTTTATTTTTTCTATAAACTCTTCATTTTTTCTTACTTTCTCTGGTTGATAAACGGTTAATCCCTTTTCTAATGCAAATTCTTTTACTGGAGATGCTACCATTTTCATTCCTCTTCCTTTTGGTTTATCTGGATTTGTAACAACTCCTAAAATTTCATAACCAGCATTGTAAACCGCTTCTAAACTCTCTCTTGCAAAATCTGGTGTACCCATAAATAATATTTTTAACATTGTTAAACCTCCTAATTTTCTGGTTCTACATACTCTAAAGTTCCAGGCAAAATTTTATCAATAAAAACTTCACCATTTAAATGGTCTACTTCATGGCAAATTGCTTGAGCTAATAACTCTTTGGCTTTTACTCTCATTCTTTTACCAGTTCTATCTGTATATTCAGCTACAACTTCCTCTGGTCTAATAACTTTTGCAAATTTATTTGGGAAACTTAAGCATCCCTCTTCTACTTCTCTTTCTCCTTTTGTTTTTAAAATAACTGGATTAATTAAAACAATTGGACCATTATCATCATAAATATCTATTACAACAAGTCTTTTTAAAATTCCAACTTGAACTGCAGCTAAACCTACACCATTATATTTATGCATTGTTTCTATCATATCATCTATTAATATTTGTAGTTTGTCATCTATTGTTTCAACTTCTCTTGATTTCTTTTTTAAAATCTCGTCTCCTTCTAGTCTTAAATTTCTAATAGCCATTTTTACTCCTCCTTTTTCTTTATTAACTCATATTATTTGGATTAACATCTATTGTTATTTTTGTATTTTTATAATTTTTTTGATATATTTCTTTTAATGTATCATTAAAGATTTTGTTTGCTTCTTCTGTCATATTTCCTTTTATGATAATTCTCCATCTAAATTTGTTTTGTATTTTATCTATTGGTGATGGCATTGGCTTAAAGATATTGAATTGTTCTTTATCTATTTTGTCTTTTAATTTTTCAAATATCTCTTGTGATACTTTCTTAATTTCATCTTCATTTGTACTATTAAATCCAATTACTATTATATCGCAAAATGGTGGATATTTCAACTGTTTTCTTAAGGCTATTTCTGTTTCATAAAATTTATTATAATTTTGTTTTTGTGCTTCTTGTATACTAAAATTTTCTGGATTATAGGTTTGAATTATAACTTTTCCTGGCAAATTTTCTCTACCAGCTCTTCCTGCGACTTGGGTTAAAATTTGAAATGTTCTTTCTGTTGCTCTATAATCATCTATATTTAGAGAACTATCAGCTGCAATCACACCAACTAAAGTTACCTTTGGAAAATGATGTCCTTTTACTACCATTTGAGTTCCTATTAATATATCAATATCTTCATTTTTGAATTTATTTAATATTTCCTCATGTGAATTTTTTTTTGTTACTGTGTCTACATCCATTCTAATTGTTTTTGCTTGTGGAAATTGCTTATGAATTTCTTGTTCTAGTTTTTGTGTTCCTGTTCCAAAATATCTTATTTTATCGCTTCCACATTCTGGACATATTTTTACTAGTTTTTCTTCATAACCACAATAATGACATTTTAATTTATTTTCATAACTATGATAAGTCATACTTATATCACAATTTTTGCATTTAACAGTATACCCACAATTTCTACACATTATAAATGTTGAATAACCTCTTCTGTTTAAAAATAGAATTGTTTGTAATTTATTTTTCAAATTTTCTTCTATTGATTGATATAAATCCATACTAAGCATTGATCTATTGCCATTTGCTAATTCTTGTTTTAAATCTACAATTTCTACTTTTGGAAGAGCTGAATTATTTGCTCTTTTTGTTAGTTCTAATAGTGTTATTTCATTCTTTTCTTTTGCTTTATAATATGTTGTTAAATCTGGTGTTGCACTTCCTAAAACTAAAGGAATATTATTTTCTTTTGCTACTTTCTTTGCTATTTCTTTTGCATTATATTTAGGTGTTGATTCTGATTTATATGAACTATCGTGTTCCTCATCTATTATTATAATACCAAGATTTTTTATTGGAGCAAATATTGCAGACCTTGCTCCTATTACAATTTTGGCTTTTTCTTCTTTTATTCTTTCCCATTCATCATGTCTTTC
Source organism: Clostridium sp. 26_22 (assembly GCA_001916005.1). Lineage (GTDB taxonomy): Bacteria > Bacillota > Clostridia > TANB77 > CAG-508 > CAG-269. The sequence goes on along the minus strand of MNRP01000006.1, from coordinate 11,932 downwards.
ACCAATTGATAATTTACTGTGTAAAACTGCAATTTGTTCTTTTCCAAATCTTGCGATAAATCTATCTAACATTTGTGGTGTTAGCGATATTTCTGGTACTAATACAATTGCCGTTTTATTATTTTCTATTGCTTCTTGTATTAATTGTAAATACACTTCTGTTTTCCCTGAGCCTGTTACACCATATAATAAAAACTCTTCAAATTGATTTTGTTGCATTGCATTTTGGACTTTTTTAAAGGCATTTTCCTGTTCATCTGTTAGCTTTAATTTTTGATTTTGTTCTATATTTTTATTTATTAATGGATTTCTGTTAATTTTCTTTTCTGTGATTTCTAAATATCCATTTTTTACTAATGTATTTACAATTGCTCTTGAACAATCTGTAAATGCCTCTATTTCAGCTACTGTACAACCCTCATTGGATTTTACAAAATTTAATATTCTTTTTTGTTTTTCTGATTTTATCTTTCCTGCTTCTATACAAAATAATATTTCATCATATTCTTTTTTTAAATATACAACATTTATTTTTTTATCTTGAATTCGATTATTGACATTTTTTGTTCTTGTTCCTGGTGTTTGCATTAATTTTATACATTCAGAAATATTGCAAAAATATCTATTTGCCATCCAATTTGCCATTTCAATTTGCTTATCTGTTAGACCTGTTTCTACTTTTGCTATATCTTTAATTTCAAATTGTGATTTTTCTTTTATCTTTACTACATGTGCTTCTTCTAAATTTTTCATTTTTCCAAATGGTACTAACACTTTTGTTCCAACAAAGACCATATCTTGATATTCTTCTGGAATGTTATAGTCAAAGGTTCTATTTAATTTTTTTGCTGAACTATTTATTATTACTTCTGCTACCAATTTTTTCTCCTTTTGTCTCTTTTTTTTGTGATTTTATTTTACTATATTTTTTTGTTTTAAGCAAGATTATTTTTTCCAACATAAAAAGTGTCGATTTTATTTTCGACACTTTTTTATATTACTTATTTTCCGTAATAAGCTCTTAAATACATATCTTTTATTTCACTTATTAATGGATATCTTGGATTTGCTCCTGTACATTGGTCATCAAAGGCTTGCTCGCACATTGCATCTAATCTATCTAAGAAATCTTTTTCATCTGGTACGTAGTCTTTAATTGCTTTTTTGATTCCTATTTTTTCTTTTAATTCATCTATAGCTTTTATTAAATTATCAACTTTTTCTTGATCTGTATTTCCACCTAATTTTAAAGCATCTGCAACTTGTGCATATCTATTTAGTGTATGCGGATGATCATATTGTGGGAATGTTCCCATTTTTGTTGGTACTTCTTCTGAATTAAATCTTATAACTTCATCTATTAATAATGCATTTGCTATTCCATGTGGTACGTGATGGAAAGCTCCTAATTTATGTGCCATTGAATGACATACTCCTAAAAATGCATTTGCAAAAGCCATTCCTGCCATTGTTGAAGCATGAGCCATTTTTTCTCTTGCTTCTACATCATTTTGACCATTTTCATAAGCTCTTGGTAAGTATTCAAAAATTACTTTTAATGCTTCTATTGCTAATCCATCTGTAAATTCTGTTGCCATCATTGATGCATAAGCTTCCAAAGCATGAGTTACTGCATCAATTCCTGAAGCAGAAGTTAGTCCTTTTGGAGCACTCATCATCATATTTGTATCAACTATTGCCATTTTAGGTAATAATTCATAATCAGCTAATGGATATTTTGTACCAGTTTTATCATCCGTTATAACCGCAAATGGTGTAACTTCTGAACCTGTTCCTGATGATGTTGGTATAGCTATAAAATATGCTTTATCTCCCATATGTGGAAATGTATATACCCTTTTTCTTATGTCCATAAATCTCATTGCCATATCCATAAAATCAACTTCTGGATGTTCATACATTACCCACATTATTTTAGCAGCATCCATTGCTGAACCTCCACCTATTGCTATTATGCAATCTGGTTCAAAGTCTTTCATTGCTTTTGTTCCTTCTTCTGCACAGCTTAATGTTGGGTCTGGTTCAACATCAAAAAATGTTGTATGTTCTATTCCAAGTTCATCTAATCTATCTGTTACACATTTTGTATAACCATTTTTATAAAGAAATGTATCTGTTACTATAAATACTTTCTTTTTATTCATTACATCTTTTAATTCTTGCAAAGCTACTGGTAGACATCCTCTTTTTATATATACCTTTTCAGGTGCTCTAAACCAAAGCATATTTTCTCTCCTCTCTGCTACTGTTTTTATATTTATTAAATGTTTTATTCCTACATTTTCTGCAACTGAATTTCCACCCCATGAACCACATCCTAAGGTTAATGATGGATTTAATCTAAAGTTATATATATCACCTATTCCACCTTGAGAAGCTGGTGTATTTACTAATATTCTGCAAGTTTCCATTCTGTTTTCAAATTTATTTAATTTTTCTTGTTCTTTTATTGTGTCTATATAAATTGAAGCAGTATGTCCATGTCCTCCATCGCAAATTAGTGTATTTGCTTCTTCTATTGCTTCTTCAAAAGTTTTTGCTTTATACATTGCAAGTACTGGAGATAATTTTTCATGAGCAAATTCTTCTGAACTATCTACATTTTCAACTTCTCCTATTAATATTTTTGTACTTTCTGGAACTTCAACATCTGCAAGTTTTGCTATTGTATAAGCTGTTTGCCCTACTATTTTTGCATTTAAAGAACCATCTATAATTATTGTTTTTCTAACCTTTTCAATTTCTTCATCATTTAAGAAATAGCATCCTCTTTCTTTGAATTCTTCTTTAACTTTATCATATATAGAATCCATTACTATTACTGATTGCTCTGAAGCACATATCATTCCATTATCAAATGTTTTTGAATGAATTATTGAATTTACCGCTAATACTATGTTTGCTGATTCGTCAATTATTGCTGGTGTATTTCCTGCACCTACTCCCAATGCTGGCTTTCCACTTGAATATGCAGCTTTTACCATTCCAGGTCCACCTGTTGCTAAAATTGTATCTGATTTACTCATTAACATATTTGTTAATTCTAAAGATGGAACATCAATCCATGAAATTATACCTTCTGGTGCTCCTGCCTCAACTGCTGCCTCTAATACAATTTTTGCTGCTTCTATTGTACATTTTTTAGCTCTTGGATGAGGGCTAATTATTATTGCATTTCTAGTTTTTAATGCTATTAATGTTTTAAATATAGCTGTTGAAGTTGGATTTGTTGTTGGTATAACTGCTGCTATAATTCCTATTGGCTCTGCTATTTTTTTAATTCCAAAAGCTTTGTCTTCTTCTAATACACCACACGTTTTAGCATTTTTATATTTGTTGTAGATGTATTCTGATGCAAAGTGATTTTTTATTACTTTATCTTCAACCACTCCCATTCCAGTTTCTTCTACTGCTAATTTTGCAAGTGGTATTCTTGCTTGGTTAGCTGCTAATGCTGCCTTAAAGAAGATTTTATCTACTTCTTCTTGAGAATATTTAGCAAATTCTTTTTGAGCCTTTTTCGCTCTTGCGATTGCTTTTTCTAAGCTTTCGCTGTCATTTACGATATCATAATTTTTCAAATCAGTACCTCCATAAATATATTTCCAATTACATATTAACATTAATAAAAAAAGTGTGCAACTGTTTTTTTTATTTTGTGACTCTTAGCAAATAAATTTTAATAGCTTGTGGGGTGAAATATGTTGAAATTATTACTTTTGAGTGCGATTGGAATGATTTTAGAAAATCTTAATTGATTTTTTGGGGAATGTTCACGTCGAGCGCTAGCGAGGACTAAGTGAAAGGGTCCCGAAAAATTAATTTAGATTTTCTTAAATTATGTATTGAGCCGAAAAAGTAATAATTTCAACATATTTCACCCCACAAGCTATTAAAATTTATTTGCAAGTAACATCTTGTCCCATACTATTATATATATGCAAAATTTTTCCAACATATGTCAAAAAAACATTTTACAATTGTGAAATTATGTGATATAATGCAAAAAAACAAAGTAAGGAGTGCTATTTATGATGTCTAGTTCAGATAATACTACTGCTTTGGCTGAGAATAAAGTTCTAATTTTATACATCTTAAATCAACTAAATTCAGGAATAATTGAAGATGGACTATATAAAATTATAGCTTCAATAAATGATGTTAATTATTTTTATTTTAAAGAAGTATTAACAGATTTAATGGATTCAAAGTTAGTAGGAATATTCACTAAAGATGAAGCAGAATCTGTACTAAAAATAACAACAGAAGGAAAAAATGCATTAAACTTAACACAAGATGTACTTCCAGGATTATTAAAATTAAAAGCTGATAATGTTTTTAAAAAAGAAATTTCTTCAATAACAGATGAGACTTCTGTTATCGCTGAATTTATTCCTAAAAATGAAAATGATTATACTATAAAATGCAAAATTTCAGATAATAATGAAACTATTTTTGAAGTAAAAACTTTTGCTGGTTCTAGAGATAGAGCTAAAAGAATTGTTGATAATTGGAATAAAAATGCTTCAAAAATATATCCTAAAATATTAGATATACTATTAAATGATGAGAGTAGTACAGATTAAAAGAGGAACTTTTTAGTTCCCCTTTTTTCTTCTCATAATCCAATTATTTTCACATTTTACAGGAATATTCATTAATACTTTTTGTCCTTTAACTCCTGGACTTACAAAGTCTATTTTTTCTCCTGTTTCATAATCCCATAATTGCTCTATTTTAAATTCTATTGGTTCAAATTGTCCTGGTTTTAGTATTTCTAATGTATCTCCAACTGTTAATTTATTTTTTATTTCTATTACTGATTTTTCTTCTTTTGCTTCAACAATTTTTCCACCAAATTCATATTTATCATTGTATTGTTTTCCACTAAAGTCTTGTATATCTTCATTTTTTCTATCATTAAAATAGAATGTAGTAAATGGTCTTGTTTTTACTTTTTCTAATTCGTTTAAATATTTTGTGTAATCGTAATTTTCTGGGTCTTTCATATAGTCATCTATAGCTGTTCTATATGCATTTACAACACTTGCTACATAATATTCTGTTTTTAATCTACCTTCTATTTTTAAACTATCTACTCCCATATCAATTATTTCTGGTATTTCTTTTATTAAGCATAAATCTTTTGATGAAAAAATACTCGTTCCATTTTCATCTGATTCAAGTGGCATTAATTGACCTGGATTGTTTTTTTCTTCTGCATAAAGGTTATATGACCATCTACAGCTTTGTGCACAATCACCTAAATTTGCACTTCTTCCACATAAAAAATCACTTAAGAAGCATCTTCCTGAATATGCAAAACATATTGCTCCATGTCCAAACATTTCTACTTCTAAGTCTTTTGGTTTATTTTCCATTATGTATCTTATTTGTTCTTTGTTTGCTTCTCTTGCCATTATAACTCTTTTAGCACCATTTTTATACCAGAAGTTAGCTGCATGTAAACTTACAACATTTGCTTGTGTGCTTACATGGATTGGTACATCTGGAGCATATTTTTTTAATACTTCCATAACTCCACCATCTGCTGCTATTATAGCATCTGGTTTTACTTCATTTAATATTTTTGCCATTTCTATTATTTCTTCATATTTTTCATCCCATGCAAAAATGTTTAGTGTTACATGTACTCTTTTTCCTATGCTATGTGCATATTTTATTGTTTTTACCAAGTCATCATTTCCCATATCTGCTCTTGTTCTTAATGATAATGATGATGTTCCACAATATACTGCATCTGCTCCATATAAAAATGCTATTTTTGCTTTTTCAAATGAACCTGCTGGTGCTAATAATTCTATTTTTTTCATTTTTTTTACCTCTTTTCTCATTTTTCACTGTATTTATAGTATAACATGTAACACTATATTTTTCAATGTTTATTTGACTATTTTTCCAATATATAGTATAATGTTATGTATACGCAAGTATATATTTTTATATTGAAAGGAGATCACTATGTCTACAAATGTAGTAAGTGAAATTATTCCGTATTTGTATAAAGCATCAAGCATTCCAAACGCAATTAATATGTTTTTAATGAATGCAAATACAGACCAAGAACAGTTTATTGATTTTAGTAACAAATTAACTTATTTTCAATCTCTATTAATTGACGAACAGCAGGTTACCCACCCAAAGGATTTAGATGACTTGTATGAAGGAATTTATACAAATTTTCCAACATTAAAATTCGACTTTATTAGCCGGAGAAAGTCATTTTTAAAATTCTGTTCAAAATGTTCTCTATTTTGTGAAACTGGAAAACCAATCGAAAAAGTCAGAGACATGAAAGGTTGCCGTATCATAATTTATGATGATAATCCAAAAACAGGTACTGATTCCTGTTATGCTTTGATGGAATATGTAATTAAGTTTTTTACTAGATTAAAAAAATATCAGCTCTGTGAAGCAGAACCTATGATGAAAACTGCAGGATTTAATTCAGCAGAGTTCCCTGATATTTATGTTCCAGAAACTTCAAAAGTTCCATATGATTATCAGAGATTTGTGAAAGATTACATTTTTCATCCAAAGATTAATTTTGGATATCAATCTTTACATGTAATTCTTTTTGATCCAATCGGAAATCCAATTGAAATACAGATTAGAACTCATTTAATGGATTTACATGCTGAGTCAGGACCTGCTTCTCATAAGATTTATGACAAAATAAGATATGGAGATGACAACTTTATGAATCTCTTTGATGCGGCATCAGTTCATATGCCTGGTTTCTTACTTGATAGTGACGGTAAAATTATTAAAGATACTGCTGGGCTCGTAAATTCTAGAACATTGTTTGAAAGATCACGATTGTTTTAAAATCAACATTGTTAAAATTTCAAAAAGACACCGATTATTTCGGTGTCTTTTACTATTTTATTCTACTAATAGCCAATCCATCTCCAACTTCTAATATTTCAGTTTCAAGATTTGGACTTTCTGATACTTCTTTTATATATTCCCTTAAATTTCTTACGGCCGTACGTTGCTTATGTTTATTATAATCACTCATAACATACCCTTTATATAATATATTATCTGCAAATATTATTCCATTTTCATTTATCATCCTCAAAGCTTCTTTCAAGAAAAATGGGTATTTTCCTTTCGCAGCATCTATAAATACCATATCATATTTTTCGTTTAATGTTGGTAATATTTCTACTGCATCTCCCTCATACAATTTTATTTTTTCTTCTACTCCTACATTTTTGAAATTTATTTTGGCTTCTTTTATTCTTTCTTCATCTCTTTCAATTGTATCTATTTTTCCTCCATCTGCTAAGAATTCTGAAAAGCACATTGCTGAATATCCTACTGCTGCCCCTATTTCTAATATTCTTTTTGGTGGATTTTCTTTTAATTCTTTTTCTATTACTTCTAAAGTATCATCCATTATAATTGGTATATGGTCTTCTAATGCTTTTTGTTTTATTTTTTCTAATTCTTCTTTATTCATTTTGTTACCTCATCTTTTATATTTATAAAAAGGTTAAGCTAATGCCTAACCTTTTTGTTTTATTTGTTTCTATTAGCTCTTTCTCTTTCTTTAGAATCTAATATTTTCTTTCTTAATCTTATTGATTTTGGTGTTACTTCTACTAATTCATCATCTTGAATAAATTCAATTGCTTTTTCAAGTGACATTTGAATTGGTGGAACTAATCTTAAGGCTTCATCTGAACCTGATGCTCTAGTGTTTGTTAAATGTTTTTCTTTACATACATTTATTGCTAAATCTTCTCCTCTAGAGTTTAGACCAACAATCATACCTTCATAAACATCTACACCTGGTCCTATGAATAAATCACCTTTATCTTGAGCATTGTATAATCCATATGTTACAGATTTACCTGGTTCAAAGGCTACTATTGTTCCTCTAACACGTGCTTGGATGTCTCCCTTGTATGGTTCATAGCTATCGAATATATGGTTCATTGTTCCTTCACCTTTTGTGTCTGTAAGGAATTCTGTTCTATAACCAATTATTCCTCTTGCTGGAATTCTAAATTCTATTTTTGTATGTCCAGCTTCTGCTGGTTCCATATTAATCATTTCAGCTTTTCTTCTACCTAATTTTTCAATAACATTTCCGACACAGTCATCTGGTACGTTTACAACTAATAATTCTATTGGTTCACATTTAACTCCATTAATTTCTTTGAAGATAACTTTTGGTCTTGAAACTAATAGTTCAAATCCTTCTCTTCTCATTGTTTCAATTAATACTGATAAATGTAATTCACCTCTACCTGATACTTCAAATGAGTCTGGTGTTTCTCCATCTTTTACTCTTAATGATACGTTTCTTTCTAGTTCTTTATATAATCTATCTCTTATATGTCTTGATGTTACAAATTGTCCTTCTTTTCCAGCAAATGGTCCATTGTTTACACTGAATGTCATTGTTACTGTTGGTTCATCTATATCAACAAATGGTATTTTTTCTGGATGGTCAAAATCACATACTGTATCTCCTATATTTATATCTGGTAAACCTGCAAATTCTATGATATCTCCAGCTCCAACTTCATCAACTTCTACTTTTTTAAGTCCAACGTGTGTATATAATTTTGCGATTCTTCCTTGTGTAATTTTATCTTCTTTTCCACATATGCTAACTGGCATTCCAACTTTCATTGTTCCTCTTTCAAGTCTTCCTATACCAATTCTTCCAACATAATCATCATAATCTATGTTAGATACTAACATTTGTGCTGGTCCTTCTAATTCACATTTTGGTGGTTCTATTGTGTTGATTATTGTTTCAAATAAGCAAGATAAATCTGTTGTTTCATCTGCTAAGTCCATTTTTGCTATCCCATTTTTTGCTGATGCATATACAACTGGGAAGTCTAATTGTTCATCTGTAGCATTTAATTCAATAAATAATTCGATAACTTGGTCTACAACTTTTTCTGGTTGTGCTCCTGGTCTATCTATTTTGTTTATTACTACTATTGGCTTTAGTCCTAATGCTAATGATTTCTTTAGAACTTCTCTTGTTTGTGGCATTGCTCCTTCGAATGCATCAACTAATAGTAAAACACCATCAACTGTTTTTAAAACTCTTTCTACTTCTCCTCCAAAGTCAGCATGTCCTGGTGTGTCTACTATGTTTATTTTGATATCTCCGTGCATTACTGATGTATTTTTAGAAAGTATCGTTATTCCTCTTTCTTTTTCTTGGTCATTTGAGTCCATTACTCTTTCTTGTACTTGTTCGTTTTCTCTGAATACATGGCTTTGTTTTAATAATGCATCTACTAGTGTTGTTTTTCCATGGTCAACGTGTGCTATTATTGCTATGTTTCTTATTTTTTGGTTGTTCATTTTTATTACCCCTTTAAAATTTATTTTTTACTTTTTTATTTTTTGTTCTAACTTTAAAATTATACTACCAAATCAATAAATTGTCAATTAGTATGAAGAAAAAAAAATTATGTGAACATTCAATATTTTTTTCAAACATCTAGCATTAGTTTATTTTTTATGATATACTTCATTATATAGGAGTTGATAACATGGAAAACAAATATAATTTAACTTTAGAACAAAACATATTTTTAGCAAAAAGAAATTTAGTAGATAATATATATTCAAATGCAAGAATGGAAGGTTTAAATGTAACATTCCCACAAACCAAAACAATTTTGGATGGCATAAATGTTCCTGAGTTAAAAATAGATGAAATTCAATGTATTTTAAACCTAAGAGATGCCTGGAAATTTGTAATAAATAATATAAATGAAACATTTGATATAAATTTTATTTGCAAAGTTAATGAACTTGTTGCAAGAAATGAAAGTATATCTTGGGGAACATTACGAAATGGAAAAGTAGAAATAACTGGTACTGATTACATTCCTGATATTCCTTATAAAGAAAAAGTTGAACAAGATATATTCAATATTCTAGAAATAGAAAATCCAACAGAAAAAGCTATTGAATATATGTTGTACGGAATGCGAAGTCAACTATTCTGGGATGGAAATAAAAGAACTAGTACTATTTGTGCAAATAAAATTATGATTGAAAATGGATGTGGCATTATAAAGGTTCCTGATAATAAATTAGAAAGTTTTACGACTCTTTTATCAGAGTTTTATAGCACTAATAATAAAGAAAAAATCAAGCAATTTATTTTTGATAATTGTATTGATGGGATTAGTTTTAATATAAAATAAAAAACACTTTATTTTGTGTTTTTTATTTTATGTTTTTTAATAGTTTGTTATCTTAATCAATATATAAATTATTTTTATTATCAAGTCTTATAATATTAGAATTGCATATTATAACTGGACAAACAGACAAAGTTCTTCTTCCAGAAGAACCGGCCCATGTATGCATTCTTTCTGATTTTATTTCATTGTTTTCAATATAATACATATAAATTTCAGCTTTTCCAATATCTTTTATATTTCCATTTCTTATCCAATAAGGTAAAGGATTTTCATCTTTAGATTGTGTCATCCAACCATTTGAATATTCAGTCATTCCTGCATTCCATATACAATCACTTTCTATTCCTTTTTTTGAATTAACAAAATATTCTCTACAAGCTAAATTTAATTTTTCTTCACATTGTTCTAATACTTGATAACCATTTAAAGTAATGGTCGGTGTATTCTCATCAGGAATATTAATCATTATTATTGAAGTTTCAATTTTTTTTACAATTTTAAAAATATTATTTTTATAAGTTACTCTATCTCCTACATTTATATTTTGTTTTAAATTATTTTCTGTATCTCTATTACTATATATTTTATTTATTTTTTCATTATAATTATCTAATATTTTAATTTCATTAATTTGGGCATTGGTTGTTATTTGCTTTGCTTCTTTTGCATTTTCAAACAACTCTGTTTGTATTAATGCTGTTATTCCTACTCCTGCTAATATTAGTAAGATAATTATGGTTACTACTAATCTATTTAAACACATATAGTTGCTTTTTATAAATGTAAATTTATTATTATTTAAATGGAATAAAGAAAGCATGTAATTCATTGTTATTATTATAATACCTATAAGTAAAATAAACTGTTTGTCCTTTATTTATAATAGTAGAAAAGTTTTCAGGCACTCCCCATTCATTATCCACTAAACGCGGAACAAATGGATAATCACTTATGTACACATATACCCAATGTGTAGTAGTTGTATTCTGTTCATTATACTGTACAACTAAGTATCCATTTTCTGGAATTGTATATTTATTATTTTCAGATGTATAAGATGATATATCCACTGACTTTGAATAGTCTAATTGTATTGATTTTTCAAATTCTCTTGTATTACTATATATTTTTTCTATTTCACTTTCATAATCACTTAACCTTTCATTTTCTTCAATTTGTGCATTTTCTTGTTTTTCTTTCGCTAATTTTGCTTTTTCAAAAAGTCCATTTCCTGTTAAACTAGCTATTGAAATACCGGCTAAAATAATTAATATTATAACTGTTACAATTAAAGATACTAAGGTTATGCCTAAATTATTTTTCATTTGTTTTCCTCCTATTTTATATTAAGCTAGAAACTTAACTAAAAAAGAACAAAAAAATAACACATCAATATTGAAGTGTTGAATATGTTAATTAATCTAGAAACTTAATTAATTTATTATACTGTAAATATAACATAACTAAAACAAAAAATCAATAGCTAAATTATTAAATATTATATGATTTTAAAAATAGAAATGTTAATACTTCAACTTATTTTTAATATTTACATTATATTAAGTTTCTAGCTTAATATAAAATAGGAGGAAAACAAAGTAAGTGTAAAATTTTTGAAGGCAAATTTATGTTTTAGACAAAAAAATAAAACATAGATAATTCTCCAAATGTTTGTCTGCAAATAAACATTAAAA
>MNRP01000005.1 GCA_001916005.1 Clostridium sp. 26_22 | reverse complement strand
ATTATGTATGTAATTTAAAATTCAAAAGAAAAAAAGGAGGAAAAAACATTGAAAAATGGAGAATTAAAAATTGCCAACGATAAGTTGACACATACAATGAATATTGGAAACAAAAGAGGAATTACTTTAGTAGCACTAGTAATAACAATTATTATTTTATTAATTTTAGCGGGAGTAGCAATAACTACATTGACACAAACTGGATTATTTGAAAATGCGAAACAAGCAAAACAAAAATCAAAAAATGCACAAGAATTAGAAAATGTAACTTTAGCGAATTATGAAAATAAAATTGACAGCACAGTAAATGGAAGTAGAGACACTGTAACAATAAGCAAAGAAGAATATCAAGAGTTAAAAGAAGAAATAACACCTAAAGAAATAGATTTTCAACTTACAATACCATATACAAAATTGTACAGAAAAGAAGCATATGTAATTGGGTCTGAAGTACATATTTATATTAATATGAATTGTAGTATAAATAATGATAATGAAACTATAATAGGTAAAGTGCCAGAACAATATAAACCTATAAAAGACGAAAATATTCTAACTAATTTTGTTAATGCTGTATATTTATATTCAAACAACATGAGAAGTAGAGTTGGAGTAATTTGGGTTGATGATATCGGAAATATTGTAATTGGTAATTGGTGTGGTAGTGCTATGGAACAAGTGGGTGGAAGTTTAACATATAGATATAAATAGTAAACAAGTAACATAGCAGTTTATATATAATTATTAGACTCAAGATATGAATTCTATAAAAAAATAAAAAAAATTTAGATACAAAATATTAATTTATTATAATAGTATAATAAAATTTATTTATGATGTACCAAAATATAAGAAATTAAAGCAATCTCAAATGTATAAAAAATCAAAAACCAACAAATACTAAAAAAGTAGGAGTTGGTTTTTATGTTTAATTTTAGAACAGACTTAGCATCAGAAAGAAGAGACATATTCAAAAAAGCAAATAGCATTGAAAATGAAATAAATGGAATAGAAAGTGAAAAAGAAGAACTAAGCGAAAATATATCAGTAGAAAGAGTAAAAATAACAAATGAAGAAGGTCAAAATGCAATAGGAAAACCCATTGGAAACTATATAACAATGGATATAAAACAATTAAGAATAGCACAAGATGAAGATATAGAAAAATCATCAGAAATATTATCAAATGAACTAAAAAAAATAATAGACTCACACATAGATAAACAAGGAGAAATCCTAGTTGTAGGACTTGGAAATATTTATGTAACACCAGATGCACTTGGACCTAAAGTAATAAATGAAATAGAAGTGACAAGACATATAATAAATTATCTGCCACAATATGTAGAAGAAGGAACAAGAATGGTAAGTGCTATATCACCAGGAGTGCTTGGAACAACAGGAATAGAGACATTAGAGATTTTAAAAGGAATTGTTGATAATACACATCCAAAGTTAGTGATAGTAATAGATGCATTGGCTTCAAGAAGTATAGAAAGAATAAGTAGTACAATTCAATTATCTGATACAGGAATTGTTCCTGGTGCAGGAGTTGGAAATACAAGAGCAGAATTAAGTGAAAAAACTTTAGGAATACCAGTAGTTGCAATAGGAATTCCTACAGTAGTTGAAACAGCAGTGCTTGTAAATGACTGTTTAGATTTATTTATAACAAAATTACAAGAAGAAGCAAAATCAAATGAGTATTTAAATCAATTAAAAGAGCAAGATAATTACGAAACAATAAAAGAAGCATTAATTCCAAAAGAATATAATTTGATAGTTACACCAAAAGAAATAGATGATTTGATTGAAAATATGAGCGAAGTTGTAGCTAAAGGAATAAATATGGCAATGTAAAACAAAAACAGGGAATATTAATTTCTCTGTTTTTGCTATTTTTTAATAATAGTATGACTTAATTTTAAATCCTTACTTTTATATAATTTGCAAATATCGCAATCAGTACAAATCTCAACTCTACCATCAAAAATCAACCCTAATGTATGCACAAATTCATCAACATAATTATCAAGCAAATGAATATATATTTTTTTAGGAAGCAAAGTAAGTAAAGTATTCAAAGCATAATCATTAGAAGAAAAAGTTATATCAGACAAATACTTTGCTTTAAAAAAATCACTATCAGTATCAATAATATTTTTATTTTCATCTAACAAAATTGAAGTTTCATTAGAGTAAATAAGATGAACTAGCTTACAATTAGATGTTTGAGAATTAATATAAAGTCTTAAAAGAGAAACAAATTCCATATATTCTTTTTCAATAACATAAGAATTAACAGCCTCATCAACAACATCTTCTAAAATTTTAACATAATCTTTAATTCTAAAATTAATAAAACCAGAAAGAATAATAGATTTATTTTCAGCTAGATAAGAAGAAAAGTCATTAATCAAGCAATTATATTTTTTATCAAAATATTCATTGAATTCATCAGTAAAGATATCATAACAAACATCTAAAATTTCTTTTCGTTCTAAAGCTTCAAAATAAAAATAATTTTTTAAAATTAGTCTTTTTAATATACTTTCTTCAATTTCATCAATTACAAAACAAGAAAGTATGCAGGAAACCTCATGAATAAAGGCAGAAATTTCATTACCAGTATAGTGAATAATTATATTTTTATAATTCTTGAATTGGTTAGTAGAAATACAAACCTTATCAATTTCGATATAATCAAATTCATTTAGTAGGTAATTTAGTAAGTGAGTATCATTTGTTTTAATACATATTGATTTCATGAAAATCTCCTTTCTAAATTAGTATCTACTAAATTTTTAAAAGTTATACCATATTATATGAGATTTTTTTAAAGACGAAATATGTCCTAAGCGAATTTGCCTAGGACATAAAAATTATTTATAAATTTGATAATCAATATCAGGAAATACACAATCCTTTTTAGAAATATCTTTCAAAAATTCTTCATCAATTGTATTTGATTTTATTTGATTATATAATTTTGTAAATCGACCAATATGGTCTTTTATACGTTTTTTAGCATAATCAACCATAGTTCCATTTGTTATTATAAATAGCCAATCACTACTTTGAGCTAGTAGCAATTCTCTTGCACATTGATTTAAAGCTTTTTTCTTTAAACCTTTTGCATTTGGGTATAGATTAGCAAGTTCACACATTCTATCACCAGCAACATGAAGATGTTTATGTGCATAATCATTTGATGGATTAAGCCATACTTCACTATAACCATTTGCACCCCAACTAGAACGACATGGGGAAGCTACTTGGATTTCTGGATATTTATCAATATATTCTGATGGTGTTATTAATTTGAAATTACAATCATCATAATAAATTTTTTTAAATAAAATATATAACCAATATGGACCTTCATACCACCAATGACCATAAAGTTCAGCATCATATGGACATAAAATAATTGGAGGTTTGTCCATACATGGAGCTAAATTATTTATTTGTTGTGTTCTACAATCTAAAAAATGTCCTGCTTGTTTTTCAGCAGAATCTTTAGCCCATTGAATATCATAATAATCTTTTTGTTCTGTTTTTCCTGTAATTCTATAATATTTTATACCAGTATGAACTCTAACACCATTATGGGCGATATATGGTTTGATATAATCATAATCAGCTTCATAACCAATATCACGATAAAATTCTCTATAGTTAAAATCTCCAGGGTAACCATTTATAGAACTCCAAACTTGTCTAGAAGATTCAATATCACGTCCAAAAGCTACAACGCCTTCTGGAGAAACAATTGGAGCAAATGTGCCATAAACAGGAGTAGGATCAGCATACAAAATACCATGAGACTCTGTTATAACATATTCAATACCAAATTCTTTTAAATATTTATCAGCTTCAGGAACATAACCACATTCAGGAAGCCAAATACCACGAGGTTGTCTGCCAAAATATTTTTTATAAGTTTGAACACCAACAGCAATTTGAGCTTTTACAGTTTTTTCATTAACATATAAAATTGGGAAATAACCATGAGTTGCACCACAAGTAATAATTTCTAAAACACCAATATCTTGAAAGTGTTTAAACTGACTAATCAAATCACATTTATAAACATCTCTAAATAAATGTAAATCATTTGAATATCTATCAAAATAATAATGAGAAAGTTTATTTAATCTTTCATCATATTTAGTTCTTTCAATTTCTTTTTTAGAAAGTTCAATTAGCTTTTTCAAATATTTAATATATTTTCTTTGTAATAATTTATTATCTAACATGGAAAGAAGAGGAGGAGTCATAGAAATTGTAATTCTAAAATCCACCCCTTCATCAACTAGTTTTTGAAAATTTGTAAGTAATGGAATATATGTTTCTGATATAGCTTCGTATAACCAAGATTCTTCTAAATAATCATCACTTTCTGGATGATGAATAAATGGAAGGTGGGCATGTAATACAAAACTTACATAACCTTTTTTTTGTTGCATTATAATTCTCCTTTGTAATAGTATTTATATTATTTAAATTGAGAAGATGAACTAGAAAATGGATTTTCTTCTTTATAAATCTTTTTATATAAGTCATAAATATTATATATTTTACCCATATTTTTGATAAAAGATAAACTAGATACATCTTTTTTTGTTTCTACATTTGTTTTTACATTTCTAAAATAAACCATATTTTGTGATTTATCAAATAAAATATGATCATTTGGTGATTCTATTTCGTTTGAAGAAGTAACATACACATAATTATTTGAAATATTATTGTTAGAATTATCAAAGTAACGTCTACCAAGTTCTATTTTATAATCAGCTTTACTATCGTTTACGTGTAAATACCAACTATTTGCAAAATCGTTTATTTCAACTTCAAAACTATAGCTTAAAGTTTCGTTATGAATGATTAGTACAGGTTTTGTTGTTTCAAAGAAGTTTTCTCCATATTGTTCTTTGAATTTTTCTTTGTCGTCTTCTGAAATTTCCCAATAAACAAATAATGTTTTTGGAGTTTGAGCTAATACTTTTACTACAGTTTGATTATATGAATAAGGTAAATCGTAATATTCAACTGGAGTAGGTTTTATAATCTTTTTTGTTACAGATTTTTTAGTAGTAGTTGAATTCTTTGAAGCTTTTTTAGTTGTTGATTTTGTTTCTTTTTTTGTAGAGTGCTTAATTGAAGCTTTTGAAGTCTCTTTTTTATTTGTAGTTTTTTTTGTTGTTGAAGTTTTTGCACTTTTAGTTTTAGTTGTATTTTTTTTGTCTTTTATTTCTTTAGTTTTTTCTAATTTTTTTGGCATTTTTTCCTCCTATGTAATCTCTCTTTTATTTCTATATATAGTATAATAAATTAGAAAAAAATTCAAGGGAAATAATAAATATTTTTTAAAATTATTAGTTCATAAAGATTGACTGTAAAAAGACAAAAGATTATAATTAACAAAAAATAAAAAGGAGAGATGAATATGCAAAGAATAAGATTAGCAGGAATAATTCCAATGGGAAATGGTTTTGCATTAATGCATAGAAAAGATGTAATGAAAAATCCGGATAGACAAGAATATTATGTTTTTCCAGGTGGTGGAAGAGAAGGTGATGAAACTTACGAAGAGGGAACATTAAGAGAGATAAAAGAAGAATTTGGAATCAATGTAAAAATAGTCAAAAAATTATATGAAGAATATTCAGAAAAATTTAATCAAACAACAATTTATTATTTATGTGAATATGTAAGCGGAGAATTTGGAACTGGTACAGGACCTGAGTTTTCGAATGATCCTAAGTACATAGATAGTGGAAAATATATACCAGAAATTGTTAAAAGAGAAGATATAGAAAGAATTCCATTAATGCCACCAGATATAAAAGAAAAATTTTTGGAAGATATTAGAAATAAAAAAATTTAATTTACATAAAAAGCAAAGAAAATATTGAAAAATATGCAAAAATATGATAAAATCTTAAAAAAATGTAAGGAGAAGGCGTATGGAAGAAGTAAATGAGGCATTAGACAAAATAATATCAATAAACCATAAAATAGTATCTTTTTTAATAGAAATTGCAAAAATGGAAAATGAAGGAAAAGCGATTGATGAGAAATTTATATTAGAAAACAATATTTTAACAACATTATTTGAACAAGAACAAGAGCAATATAGAAAAATATATTCAGAAATAAATAAATATAAACAAAGCTATGAGGAAAATTCGGATTTTGGTGATATTCAAACAGTTATAGAATCATTAAAAGAATATGTAATATTATCATTTCAAGCATTGAGATATGCATCAAGAAATATGAGTGTATTTAATGAAGAATATGGAGAAAATGAACAAGTATTAGAGCCAAGTATTTTTAAAGGTGATAATTATGAGAAGTTTAGAGAAACAGAACTTGAAATAATAGTATCAAATATAGGAAAAATACAAGAGAGACTATTTTTTACAAATAATTTAGAATGTTTATCTGCTTTTGAAAAAGAAAATGTAATAGTAGATATTTCAGAAAAGAGATTTTATGGAGATTATGCTGTAAAACAAACTAATAAATATATGAATGATTTAAAAGAAAGAAAAAAAGCAATATCTGAAGAAGAATATCAAAAAGAAAAACAACAATTAATTGAAAAGAAGTATATGTATTATTATAATTACTTAAATAGTAAATATAATGGAATTTTACAAGAAAATGATATAGAATTTTTTAGATCTATAAAATCTTTTATAGATTATGGCTCTGAGACATTAATTTTAGATATGAGTAGTGATGAAATAGAAGCTAATATAAAGATGAATTTTGAAAGACCAGTAGAAATATTGAAAAATGATATGAAGATTATATTAGGTCCTTCAAATAAAGAAAAAACAGAGAAGGATACACAAAAATTAGAACAAAATGAAGAAAAAATTGACGAAGGTGTAGAAAAATAAAAAAAACACTTGCATTTATTGGAAAATGCTGGTATAATAAAGAACGTATTAATCACATAAAGCAAGTTTGAAAGGGTGTGCCAAGTAATTGGTCCGGTTTAAACGTAGAACTTTATGGAAGTAAAAACAAAAAGGGAGGAATTTAAAAAAGGGAGGAATTTAAAATGGCAGTAGTTGCAATGAAACAATTACTTGAAGCAGGTGTTCACTTTGGACATCAAACAAGAAGATGGGATCCTAAAATGGCTGAATATATATTCCAAGCTAGAAACGGAATCCATATAATCGATTTACAAAAAACATCTAAAAAATTAGATGAAGCTTATGCTTTCTTAAAAGAACAAGCAGAAGAAGGAAAAACAGTTCTATTTGTAGGAACTAAAAAACAAGCACAAGAGTGCATGAAAGAAGCAGCAATCAAATCAGGAATGTACTATGTTGATCAAAGATGGTTAGGAGGAATGTTAACAAACTTCGATACTATCAGAGCAAGAGTACAAAGATTAAAAGATTTAGAAACAATGCAAGAAGATGGAACTTTTGAAGTATTACCTAAAAAAGAAGTAATCTTACTTAAAAAAGAAATGGAAAAACTAGAAAGAAACTTAGGTGGAATCAAAGAAATGGACAAATTACCAGGAGTTATATTCTTAGTAGATCCTAAAAAAGAAAGAATAGCAATATTAGAAGCTAGAAAATTAAATATACCAGTAATCGGATTAGTTGATACAAACTGTAATCCAGAAGATGTTGATTATGCTATACCAGGAAACGATGATGCTATAAGAGCAGTTAAATTAATAGCAGACGTTATGGCAAATGCAATAATCGAAGGAAGACAAGGAGAAAGCTTCGAAGCTGAAGAAGTAACAGAAGAAGTTTCAGAAGAACCAGCATCAATGGAAGAAGTTGTAGCAGGTAGCGAAGAAGAATAATTATAAATTATAAAAGGGCGAGCAACGCTCGTACGATAATATTTCGGACGTAGCGAGCTAGCCCTTTAAAATTAGATATTTTTTATAAAAATAATAAGGAGGAATTAAAAAATGGTTACAGCAAGTTTAGTAAAAGAATTAAGAGAAAAAACAGGTGCAGGAATGATGGACTGCAAAAAAGTTTTAACAGAAACAGATGGCGATATGGAAAAAGCAATGGAATTATTAAGAGAAAGAGGAATTGCAAAAGCAGCTAAAAAATCTGGAAGAGTTGCAGCAGAAGGATTAGTTGAAGCTTCTATATCAGAAGATGGAAAAGTTGGAGCAATAGTAGAAGTTAACTCAGAAACAGACTTCGTTGCACAAAATGCAGAATTCAAAGCATTTGTTCAAAACGTTGCAAAACAAGTAGTAGATAAAAATCCAAAAGATGTTGAAGAATTATTAGCACAACCAGCAGAATTCGAAGAAGGAAAAACAGTTCAAGAAGCATTAGTTGGAAAAATAGCTACAATAGGAGAAAACTTATCAATAAGAAGATTTGCAAGATTCGAATCAGAAGGATTAGTTGCAAAATACATTCATGGTGATGGAAAAATAGCTGTTTTAGTTAATATGGCAAAAGGAACAGAAGAAGTTGCAAAAGATATTTGTATGCAAATAGCAGCAGCTAGACCAGAATATGTAAAACAAGATGAAGTACCAGCAGAAAGAGTTGCAAAAGAAATGGAAATCTTAAAAATTCAAACAATGAATGAAGGAAAACCAGAAGCAATAGCTGAAAAAATCGTTCAAGGAAGAATTGGAAAATTCTATGAAGAAATCTGTTTAGTAGACCAACCATTTGTTAAAGATCCAAATAAAAAAGTTTCTCAATTATTAGCAGAAAAAGATGCAGAAGTTATAGCATTTGCTAGATTTGAAAAAGGTGAAGGAATCGAGAAAAAAGAAGAAAACTTCGCAGAAGAAGTTATGAACCAATTAAAATAATTGAAGAGATAATAATAAAAAGAAACACTAAAAAAATAAAAGTGTTTCTTTTTTGTTTCGAAATATTATTTATAACTAAAAAAGTAATTTCCAAAATTAAATTCCAAAAATTTCCTCAAAAGGGTATATTTTTAAAAAAATATATGATAGAATACGAAAGAAAAACAAAATAAATTTAGAGGAGAGTGTAAAAATGTCAGAAGCAAAATACAAAAGAGTGCTTTTAAAATTAAGTGGAGAAGCACTAGCAGGAGAAAACAAGACAGGAGTAAATGCTGAAACAATAGGAAAAATATGTGATAAAATAAAAGAAGTAACAGAAATGGGAGTTGAAGTAGGAATAGTAGTAGGAGGAGGAAACTTCTGGAGAGGAAGAAACGGACACCAAATGGAAAGAGCAACAGCAGACTACATGGGAATGCTTGCAACAGCAATGAATGGATTAGCACTTCAAGATGCTTTAGAAGCAAGAGGAGTAAATTCAAGAGTTCAAACAGCAATTGAAATGAGAGAAATTGCAGAACCATTCATAATAAGAAAAGCAGAAAAACATTTAGGAAGAGGAAGAGTTGTAATATTTGCTTGCGGAACAGGGCATCCATATTTTACAACAGATACAGCAGCAGTATTAAGAGCAACAGAAATCAATGCAGATATAATCTTATTAGGAAAAGCAATTGATGCAGTATATTCAGCTGATCCAAAACTTGATGCAAATGCAGAAAGATATGATAAAATTTCATATTTAGAAGTTTTAGAAAAAGACTTAAAAGTTATGGATTCAACAGCAACAGCACTATGTAGAGATAACAATATTCCATTATTAGTTTTTGGAATAGCTGACCCAGAAAATATAGTAAGAGCAGTTAAAGGTGAACATATAGGAACTTTAGTAAAATAAAAAATTAAAAGGAGAGAATGATTATGGATTACACAAATATAAAAGAAAAAATGGAAAAAACAATAAGCGTATATAGCGAGAAATTAGCAGAAGTAAGAGCAGGAAGAGCAAATCCTGCAATATTAAATAAAATAAGAATAGACTACTATGGAACACCAACACCAATTAATCAAGTAGCAGGAGTTTCAGTACCAGAAGCTAGATTAATAGTTATTCAACCATGGGATGTTAGTGTTTTAAAAGACATAGAAAAAGCAATTTTAGCATCTGATATTGGAATTAACCCAAATAATGATGGAAAAGTAATAAGACTAGCTTTCCCTGAATTAACTGAAGAGAGAAGAAAAGATTTAGTAAAAGATATCAAAAAAATGGCAGAAGAAGCAAAAGTAGCAGTAAGAGCAGTTAGAAGAGATGGAATAGAAACAGCAAAAGCTGAACAAAAAGAAGGAAATATGACAGAGGATGAATTAAAACAAGCAGAAAATGATATTCAAAAACTAACAGATACAAGTGTAGAAGAAATAGATAAAATATTAGCAAACAAAGAAAAAGAAGTAATGTCAGTATAATAAAATATCAAATGTGGAAAGGGGAATGCTAACTATAAAGCTAGCAGACTATCAAAAATGGAATTCAAAGAAAATTTAAAAAAGTATCAAGATATTGTAAATAGTGAACTAGAAAAATATATAAGAAAACAAGAATGTCCAGAACAAGTTTTAAATCAATCAATGGAATATAGCTTAATGGCAGGTGGAAAAAGATTAAGACCAATATTAGTAATAGCAACATATGAATTATTTAAACAAGATTATGAAAAATGTATGGCATATGCAATGGCAATAGAAATGGTACATAATTTTTCACTTATTCATGATGATTTACCAGGAATAGACAATGATGATTTTAGACATGGAAAATTAACAAATCATAAAAAATTTAATGAAGCAACAGCAATACTTGCTGGTGATGGATTATTAAATCAAGCATATATTGTAATAAGTGATGAAATCTCAAAAACAGTAAATGATAAAAATAGAAATTGTACAATATTACAAAACAAAGTAAGAGCTTTTAATGAATTTTCAAAAGCAGTTGATAGAATGATTGCAGGAGAGTATATTGACACAGAATTAGAAGGAAAAGAAATATCACCAGAATTATTAGAATATATACATGTTAATAAAACAGGTGCATTATTAAAACTATGTGTAAGAATGGGAGCAGTTCTTGCAGATGCAAGTGAAGAAGATATAGAAAAACTTTCTAGATATGCTGATAGAATAGGATTAGCTTTCC
The DNA here is from genome assembly GCA_001916005.1 of Clostridium sp. 26_22. GTDB lineage: Bacteria > Bacillota > Clostridia > TANB77 > CAG-508 > CAG-269. The sequence goes on along the minus strand of MNRP01000005.1, from coordinate 15,301 downwards.
AAATAAAAGATGATATTTTATCAGAAGAAGGAGATGCTAAAATAACAGGTAAACCAGTTGGTAATGACAAAGAATTAGGAAAATGTACATATGTATCTCAATATGGATTAGATGGAGCAAAAAACAAACTAGAAAAAATAACACAAGAAGCAATAGATGATTTAGAACAATATGGAGAAAAAGCAGAATTTTTAAAACAACTTGCAATATATATTAAAGAAAGAAACAAATAAGACAGTTAAATAGGAGGAAATATGGAACAAGAAAATTTGCCACAACATATAGCTATTATTATGGATGGTAATAGAAGATGGGCCAAAGAAAGAGGATTGCCAGTAGGTCTAGGACATAAAGAAGGTGCAAAAACACTAGAAAAAATAGTAAGATATGCAAATAAAAGAGGAATAAAATATATAACAGTATATGCTTTTTCAACAGAAAACTGGAAAAGAGCTGAAGAAGAAGTAAAAACTTTAATGACATTATTCCAAAGCTATTTAGATGATTATAGTAAAAGAGCAGATTCAGAAAATATAAAAGTAAAAATAATTGGAAGTAGAGATGGACTATCAGAAAAAATGAAAGATAGTATATCAAAATGTATGGAAAGAACAAAAGACAATACAGGAATTACTTTTAATATAGCCTTAAATTATGGTGGAAGAGATGAACTATTAAAAGCTGTAAAAAATATATCTGAACAAGTTAAAGAAAATAAATTAAATATTGAAGATATAACAGAAGAAACAATATCAAACAATTTATATACACAAGGTCAACCAGACCCAGACTTATTAATAAGAACAAGTGGAGAAATAAGATTAAGTAATTTCTTACCTTGGCAATTAGTATATTCAGAATTTTTATTTATAGAAAAATATTGGCCAGATTTTTCAGAAGAAGATTTAGAAAATGCTATAAAAATATATCAACAAAGAAATAGAAAATTTGGAGCAAAATAAAAAACGAAGGAATGAATAATATGGATTTAAAAAGAATTACATCAGGTTTTATTGTTGCTATATCAGTAGCAATTATGTTATTAATACCAAACAAATATGTAATTGGACTATTACTTGCAATTATAGCTTTAATAGCAATGCATGAATATTTAAAAGCAATATCAAAAGTATGTACACCAATAAAATGGGTAGCATATCTTAGTTGCTTAAGTGTTGTAGCCGTAAACTTTATACCAGAACAAAATATGCTAAAAGCAATAATGATGTTTTTACCATCAATAATGTTAATCTTATTTGCAAATGTAATTGCAACAGATATGAAAATCTCATTTAAAGATATGAGTTACACACTTTTAGGAATATGTTATATTCCAGTATTTATATCATTTTTAACATTAATAGATGCAATGCAAAATGGAAAAATTTTAATTGGCTATATATTAATATCAGCATGGGGTACAGACGTATTTGCATATTTAATAGGTAAAAAATTTGGAAAACACAAATTTAGCAAAGTAAGTCCTAAAAAATCAATTGAAGGATGTATAGCTGGTACAATAGGTGCAGTATTAATAATGGTTTTATATGCAGTTATACTAAATAGATATTTCCAATTTAATTATTCATATATGTATGTAATAATAGTTGGAATAGTGTTAAGTTTAATAGGACAAATCGGAGATTTCTCAGCATCTTGTATAAAAAGATATGTAGATATTAAAGATTATAGTAACTTATTACCAGGACATGGTGGAATGTTAGATAGAATAGATAGTGTTCTATTTTTAGCACCATTTGCTTATTTATTATTTACAATACTTTAAAAGAAGGATTATATAAAGAAGGACTAACAATCCTTCTTTTGTTCAAATTGTTAAAGGAGGAAGTTAATTTGACAATTATAATATCAGCCTTAAAAATAATATTTTTATTAGGATTTTTAATACTAATCCATGAAGCAGGACATTTAATAGTTGCAAAACTTTGCAAAGTAAAAGTAAATGAATTTGCTATTGGTTTTGGACCAACAATATGGAAAAAACAAGGAAAAGAAACAAAATATGCTTTAAGATTAATACCATTAGGTGGATTTTGCAGTATGGAAGGAGAAGAAGAAAGATCTGAAAATGAAGGTTCTTTTTCAAAAGCAAGTATTCCAAAAAGAATAGCAATAGTAATAGCAGGAGCAACAGTAAATATAATCTTTGGGTTATTAGTTTACTTTATTTTAATGTCAACATCAAGTACTTATATAACAAATGAAATTGATGGAACAATAAATAATTATGTAGCAGAAGAAATCGGATTACAAAAAGGAGATAAAATAGTTGAATTAGCTGGTAAAAAAATAAAAAACAAAGAAGATTTAAATTCAATTATGGAAAAATCTAATGGAGAAATAATAAATCTAAAAATAAAAAGAAATGATGAAATTTTAGAATTTAATATAAAACCAACAGAAGTAACAAATAAAAATACAGGAATGTATTTAGACAATAATTGCAAAATATTATCAGTAGAAAAAGGAAGCTCAGCAGAAAAGCAAGGATTACAAGCAAATGATAAAATAATTAAAATTAATGGAGAAAACATAAATGAAGATGTTTCAAAATTAGTACAAATTATACAAGAAAAAGGTCTAAACACAATGACATTAATAATTCAAAGAAACAAACAGGAAATTACAGTAGAACTAACACCAGATTACGTATCTTCATATTATTTAGGAGTAACTTTAAAACAATCAGACAAAAATTTAATAAATCACTTAATATATGGAAGAATGGAAACAAAAAAATTTGCATTTTCAATTTTAGATAATATAAAAATGCTATTTACAGGAGGAGTTAGTGTAGACCAAATGATGGGACCAGTTGGAATTTCTGAAGTTGTAGCAAAAACAAATGGATTTAAAGAATTTGTATATATGTTAGCATTAATATCTTTATCATTAGGTGTAACAAACTTATTACCAATACCAGCATTAGATGGAGGAAAAATATTATTACTTATAATAGAAGCAATTCGTAGAAAACCATTAAACGAAAAAACAGAAATAAATATACAATTAATAGGATTTTCATTATTAATTGCATTATCATTATATGTCACATACAATGATATTTTAAGAATATTCTAAGAACAAGGAGAAAAAATTGGAAATCAAAGGAGAAGTAGCAGACATAATTTATCAAAATGAAATAAATAGCTATACTATATCAACTTTTGAAACAGAAGATGAATTAGTAACAATAGTAGGGTATCTACCATTTATAACAAGTGGAGATACTCTAAAATTGTTTGGAAAATTTGTGGAACATAAAGATTATGGAAGACAATTCAAAGTTGATACATTTGAAAAAATAATGCCAGAAACCTTATCAGCACTAGAAAAATATTTAGGAAATGGTAATGTAAAAGGTATTGGGGAAGTAACTGCAAGAAAAATAATAAGAAAATTTGGAGATGACACTATAAATATCTTTAAATTTGAACCAGAAAGGCTAGCTGAAATAAAAGGCATAACCAAAGCTAAAGCCTTAGAAATGTCACAAAGTTTTTTAGAAAATTGGGAAGTATGGCAAATAGTTGGTTTTTTGGAAAGATTTAAAATTGGGGCAGAACATGCAAAAAAAGTTTATAATCTATTAGGAGTTAATGCAATAGAACAAATTGAGGGAAATCCATATATATTAATAGATATAGCTAGAGGAGTTGATTTTAAGCAAATTGATGCAATGGCATTAGACTTAGGAATAAGTTATGATAATCAAAAAAGAGTTGAAAGTGGAATTAAATATGCATTAATAAAAGCGACTTACAATGGCCATTCATGTGTTGTAAAAGAGAACTTAATAGAATTTGTAATAACTTTATTAGATGTAACAACTGAATGCATAGAAGACAATCTAATTGGACTAAAAGCAAAAGAGGAAATTGTTATAGAAAAAAGAGATGGAGTAGAATGGATTTATTTATACAATTTTTATAAAGTAGAAGAAGAAATTGCAACACGAATAATTAGATTAGACAATAGCAAAAACATGAAAAAAATAGAACATATAGACAAAGCATTAAAAAAAGTAGAAGAAAAATCCAAAATAGAATTATCAGAAAAACAAAAAGAAGCCATAAAAGCAATAAATGAAAAAAATGTTACAATAATAACAGGTGGACCTGGAACAGGAAAAACCACAATAATAAAAACAATAATAGACCTATATGAAGAAAAAAATAAAAAAGTAGTACTTGCAGCACCAACAGGAAGAGCAGCCAAAAAGATGACTGAAGCAACAGACAAGGAAGCTTCAACTTTGCACAGATTATTAGGACTTGGAAAATTAGATGATGAGGGAATATATACCAGACATAGTGATTACGAAGGTGCACCAATAGATGCAGATGTAATAGTAGTAGATGAGCTTTCAATGGTAGATATGTTTGTAATGAACTATTTATTAAAATGTATATATCAAGGAACAAAACTAATACTAGTAGGAGATGTAGACCAATTAGCATCAGTAGGACCAGGAAGTGTATTAAAAGATTTAATAAATTCTGAAACTATAAATACAGTAAAATTGGACAAAATTTTTAGACAAGCTGCAAAAAGTAAAATTATATTAAATGCACATAGAGTAAATAATGGTCAAAAATTTTTAAGTAAAGAAGATAAAGAAATAGAAGAAGATACAAAAGAGGACTTTTTCTTTATACAGCAAAATTCAACAGAAAAAATATTACAAGAAGTAATAAGCTTATCAACAGGAAGGTTAGAAAAATTTGGCAATTATGATTTCTTTAAAAACATACAAGTATTAACACCAACCAAAAAAGGACCATTAGGAACGCGAGAATTAAACAAAGCTTTGCAAAATGTATTAAATCCAAATATAGATGAATTACCAGAAAAAGCAAATGGTGAGGCTATCTTTAGAGTTGGAGATAGAATAATGCAAATAAAAAATAATTATGACATAACTTGGGAAAAAGAAAACAACCAAAAACAAGAATATAATATTGGAGGTTATAAAATTCCACAAAAACCAGAAATTGGAACAGGTGTATTCAATGGAGAGATGGGAACAATATTAGAAATAGATGAAAAAGAAAAGGTTATTAAAATCCAATTTGATGACGAAAAAATAGCTTGGTATGGTTTTATAGAATTGGAACAAATAGAACATAGTTATGCTATAACAATCCATAAAGCACAACGGAAGTGAGTTTGATGTTGTAATTATGCTAGCTCCTCAATCAGCTCCTATGTTACTTACAAGGAATTTATTGTATACTGGAATTACGAGAGCAAAAAAATTACTTATAATTATTGGAAGTGGACGTGTTGTGGATTATATGGTTCAAAATGTAGATAGTAAGAAGAGAAATACGGGGTTGGAATTTAAGATGAGAATGCTTAATAGTTGATGTCATAATTTGTCGAAATGTTTTTGTTGACAATCTACATAAAATAGATTATAATGAGTATACTAATAATAACTAACTTATATAAGTTAGAAAAGCGGTTTTTCTGTAACCATTCAAAAACAGAAAAAAATGGTTTTTCTGTTCCAAACAAAAACAGTCATATAAAGCGGTTTTACCATTCCAGAAAAAAATGGGATTAAAAGTAAGGTGGTAGAAGTAAAACTTTTACCATCTAAAATTTTATATAAGGAGGTTAAATGGAAAAATTACATTGGTATATTGTTGATAAAAAATATATAGAATATCTAAAAAATTTCGATGATAAAATACAAAATGTAGATTATAAATTGAATTTAAAACCGTTTATTGGAATTGTGATAAAAATAAATAATTTCGATTATTATGTTCCTATTTCATCGCCAAAACCGAAACATTACAAGATGAAAGATGGTATAGATTTTATAAGAGTAAAGCATCAAAATAGAATTTTAGGTGTATTAAACTTAAATAATATGATTCCTATTTTAGATAAATATGTAACTATATTAAAGTATAAAGAAATTGAAAAATATAGATTTTTTAAAAGTGAAGAACAAAAGAATCTTTATATATCATTATTAAATATAGAACTAAAATGTATAAATTTGAAATATGAAGAAATTAAAAGAAAAGCGATGAAATTATATTTAGAAAGATTAAATAATAAAAATTCAAGAATTTCTCAAAGATGTTGTGATTTTAAATTCTTAGAAATAAAATTAAATCAATTTATTTTAAATCAAGAAAAGAGTGAATAAAAATTTTAAAAATCCAAGAAAAAATTCTAAATCTAATATATCCCCAAACGTGCGGAATATGTGGAAAAATAACCCCAAATGCATTATGCAAAAAATGTGAAATAAACTTAAACAAACAATCAGAAAATCAAATAATAAAGGAAGGAACAGAAATAGAAGACAAATATTTTAATGAATTAATGTACATATTTAGATATGAGGGGAAAATAAGAAAAATAATAATAGACTACAAATTTAATGAAAAATCATACATATATGTAACCTTTGTAAATTTTTTGTTAAAAAATAAAAAAATATTTGAAAATATAAAAAAATATGATACAATTGTACCAGTTCCAATTAGTCCCAAAAGGCAAAAAGAAAGAGGTTATAATCAAAGTTTACTTATAGCAAGAGAAATAGCCCACAAAACAAATTTGGAATTAATGAATAATTGTTTAATAAAAACAAAAAATATAATAGAACAAAGTAAATTAAATAAAGAAGATAGAGCTCAAAATATATATGGAGTTTATGAATTAAAAAATAAGCAATTAGTAGAAAACAAAAAAATTTTATTAATTGATGATATATATACAACAGGAAGTACAGTAAATGAATGTAGTAGAATATTAAGGAAGGCAAATCCTGAGAAAATAGGTGTACTAGTATTAGCAAAAGATTAAAAGTCGTATATGGAGGGAAAAATGGAAGATTTAGTAGAAAGTATATTAGATTATGTAAGGTCAGATTATACAGACTATGCAATTATGATAAATGGGGAATGGGGAGTTGGTAAAACTCATTTCTGGAATAATAAAATAAGAAAAAAAATAGAATCAATGCAGTTAAATGGTAAGAGATATACAACAATATATATGTCATTATATGGTATCTCAAACTTAGAAGATATTAGTAAAAAAATATTTATTGAAACAACCCAATTAATGGACAAAAATTTAAGAAAATTTATGGAACAAACAGGTCAAACAACTATACCAGAATATGCAAAAACAGGATTAGATATGGCTAATTTCTTTGGAGTTACACAAAATGGAGATAAATTAGATTATGGAGAATTTTTCTCAACAGATGACAAGGTTCTATGTTTTGATGACTTGGAAAGAGCAAATGTGGATGTTATAGATATCTTAGGTTATATAAATAATTTTGTTGAACATGATCATATAAAAACAATAATAATATGTAATGAAAAAGAATTATCTACAAAATTAAAAAGTTCAAATCTAGAAATGAAAACATTTATAGCAACATATTTGTTAGATAAACAAGGGGAACTAAATACTACGGACAAGCCAATGGTAGAAAAAATTCAAAATAAAATAGAGCATGTATTTGATAAAGCAAATGATTATGAAAGAATAAAAGAAAAATTAATAGGAGAAACATTTGATTATGCTCCAAAATTTGATTATATAATAAATGGAATTTTGATGAGATATGAAAGTAATCCGGATTTAATAAGATTTTTAAGAGAAAATACAAGACTTATAATTTTAACATTTGAAAGAAGTGGAACAAGAAACTTAAGAATTTTAAAACACGCTTTAAATGACTTTCAAAAAATATATGAAATGGTAGAAAAAAATTACCCAAATACAAATAATAGAGTAATGCAAACAATGCTAATATTTACAATAGCTATATCATTTGAAATAAAAGCTGGAAAAATAACAAAGGATAAATTTATAAATGTAAAAGATAATGAAGAATACAAATCATTATTAGTATCATCAAGAATATTAATGGACAATAGACAATTCTATATAAAAGAATTTGATAATAACTATTATTACAATTTCAAAGCAGAATACAGATTCTTTAAATTTATTGAATATTATGTAAGAACAAGAATATTTGATATGAAATTATTCAAAGAAAATATGGAAACAATAAGAAATACAGTAGATACAGAAAACTTGCCTGGTTATAAAAGATTACTTACAGAAGAATATTGGAAAATTTCTGATGATGAATTTGATAGAGTAATAAAAGAAGTTTTAGAAGAAGTAAAACAAGGAAATATAGAATTAATAGATACAGTAAAAATATATGCATATTTTAGCTATTTTTCAAGAAAAGGATTAATAGATTATGATATAAAAACATTAAAAAATGTATTTTTCAATGGAATGAATTTATCTTCTTTAAAATCACAATATTGTAAAAACGTTGAAGAGGAACTTTCAAAAATAGCAATAGAACAATTTGAAGAAGATATGGAAGAAATAATCAAACATTTCCATATGTTAAATAATCAATTATTAGATAAAATGTATAAAGAAAAAGCAGAAGTAGTATTCAAGTGTATCCCAATGAAAATGGAAGAATTCTATGAAAAATTTGATAGAGAATGTATGGACATACCAATATTTAAATATTATGATGTATATCAAATGTTCCAAAGAATATCTTGTGCAAGTAATGAAGATATAGTTCTAATAAAAGAAAAATTATTAAATAGGTCAGAAAAATATACAAAACAAATAGAACCAGAAATGAAAAATATCAAACAACTAAAACAAGTTATAGATGATTATTTAAAAGGAAAAGGACAAAGCATAAAAATTGTTATGCTTAAAGAATTTTCAAAGAGTTTAGGAGTAATATTAGATAAATATAAGACAAGTTTCTTGCCAAAAAAAGAAGAAAAAGAAGAAGAAAACAAATTAGGTTAGTCCTAGTTTGTTTCCTTTTTAAAAAAATAAATAAAAATGTATAAAAATTTCCTCTTTTGAGATAATAAGAGTAGACTTGAAATTAAAGGAGGAAAATTATGAAAGCAACAGGTGTTGTAAGAAGAATAGACGATTTAGGTAGAGTAGTAATACCAAAAGAAATAAGAAAAACTTTAAGAATAAAAGAGCGGAGACCCACTTGAAGTATTTACAGATAGAGAAGGACAAGTAATATTAAAAAAATATTCTCCTATTGGTGAGTTATCAGAATTTGCAACAGGTTATGCTGAGACATTAGCAAAAACAACAGGACATATTGCATGTATTACAGATAAAGATTCAATAATAGCAGTAGCTGGAGGTTCTAAAAAAGAATATTTAGAACAAGATGTAAGTCAAGAGTTAGAAAAACTAATGGAAGACAAAGAAGTATATACAAGCAAAGAAAATAGTGATATGGCAATGCCAATTACTAAAAATGATAATAATCAAAGAAAATATAATGCGCAAATTGTATATCCTATAATTTCAAATGGAGATACAATAGGAACAGTAATATTAATGTCAAAAGACTCAAATGCAAAGATGAATGAAGTAGAAAAGAAAGTAGCACAATCAGCAGCAACATTTTTAGCAAGTCAAATGGAAATATAAAACAAAAAACAAGTTATTGTAATTAATGCTTTAAAATTAATTATAATTAACTTGTTTTTTTCTTCTTTTTTATTATAATTTTTTCATCACTTAAACCAACAATGTAATCGATAGAAGTACCGTAATATTTGGCTAAAGTGATTAAATGAATTATTGGAATAGTTCTATTACCACATTCATATTCTGAATAATATTGTTGAGATATTCCTAGCAATTGAGCTATATCTTTTTGGTGTTTATCATTATCTTCTCTTAAATCTTTTATTCTCTTGAATTTCACTAGGACCTCCTAATTAATATACAATAATATTAGAAATATCAACAAATAAACTAACTTGCAATTAGAGAAAATTTATTTATTGGTAAACTCTTATGATAAATTTTAACAAAAAAATTATTAAGTGTTTGTATATACATTAAAAATTATGTAAAAATATTGTTTTTTATTGATTAAAAAATCTCTTTTTGATATAATTTTAATACATAATAAATTGTGTAATATGCAAAAGAAAAATAGGAGGAAAAGTATGAAGGAATAAAATATCAAGGGGATAACATTAGTGGCATTGGTGGTTACAATTATAATTTTATTAATTTTGGTGGGGATAAGTATTCAAACAATAATGAATACAGAATTATTTACCAATGCAAAAGAAACAAAAAATGCAGTAGAAAATTCACAAAATGCTGAGAATTCAATTATAAGTAGTTATGATAAAAAAATAAAAGAAACATTGACTGGTAATAGGGAAGAAATTAAAAATAATGAATATAAGGAAGAAGAAAAAGCAGTAGGAACATGGATTGATGGTAAAAACTTATATAGAAAGGTATTGGTAAAAGAACAAACAATAGAACCAAGTCAAACAGCATTAAATATAAAAATGGGAAATATAGAGAATTTGGAATATATTTGGGATTATAATATTATATGTACAAATAATTTAAATGCAAATGTAAAACTTCCATATTTAAAAGGAAGTAAATCTGGTCTTGATGGATTTGTTTGGTATGGTAAAGAATATTATGGTACTACAGATACAGATGTTACATTATGTTTGAGAGGAGAAAATGATCATGATACTATAGAAAAAATTTATCTTATTTTAGAATATACTAAAAAAGAATAAAAGTAATATTGATATTGAGTAACATGATATGAAAAGAGAAAGTGAGGAGATATGAAAAAAAGCAATAACATTAGTAAAATTAGTAAGTGTAATTTGTATAATATTAATATTAGTAATAATAATTAATGCAATAATAAATACAGGACTATTTAGAGATATATTAAAACAATTCCAAAAAATTAGTGAAAAGAAGAAATATCACAAGTAAAAGAGGTAACAACAGTAAGGCATTAGTAGAAAATTGTAAATATTTTAGTAAATATAAATGACAATAATAAAATTTAAATTTATTATTGTCATTTATAAAATAAAGAATAAAACAAAAAATATTTACTTTAAAAATCAAATATGATACTATATTAATAGTAAAATAAAACACAGAGGAGAAAAAAATGAAATCCAAAAAAGTTAATTTCAAAATATTATTTATAATAGTAATAGCTATAATTTTAACTTTAATTATATATATTTGTTTAGGTAAAGTAGGAATATTACAAAAGCTGAATGAAATAATAAAACCAGAAACACCAGAATTATTTTCATATATAATTTATGATAATCAAGATGAAAAAAATATAAAAATGTTAATAGAAGTAAATGATGAAAAAGGAATAGAATATATAAAAGAATCAGATGGAAAAACAATAAATTGTAATGGAAAAACACAAGTATCATTAGATTATGTTGCAACTAAAAATAGTAATTTATCATTTACATTAAAAGCAAAAGGAGAGCAAGAAATATCAAAAAATATAACTTTAAATGATGAGACTATAAGTAATAATTCTGTATCAATCAGCAAGATAAAAGATATTGAAGGCTATAAAATATTCGAAATAAAAAATAATCTTAGTTTAATTGCAGATAGATTTAAAACCTATTATAAAATAGGCGAAAATGGCGATTGGGTAGAAGGAAAAGGAAAAATATCAACATTAGATTATGATTTAACCCAAAATGGTAAGGTAAATGAAGAAGATAATACAGTAACGATTTATGCAAAGATAGTAAATGAAATAGACAAAGATAATAAATTAGAAGATGTAGTTACTATTAGTCAAAAGTATGAAGTTAATACAGATTCAACCCAATCTTCACTTGAGGCAGATAGTTTAATAGATGCTGTTGAAAAATATAATTTTGATGATGGAGAATATAGTGTAAAAGTAGCTGAAGAAACATATAATTTAAAAGTGCAGACCTTTAATCAAAATTTAGAAATAGATGCTAACACAGAAATTGGTTCAGAAAATGATGTTGCAACAGAAAATGAAAATGCTAAAAGTATGGTAGTTTTAAAAGTAAATGGAGATTTAACGATAAATGAAGAGGCAAAATTAACAGCATATGCTAGTAAAAATGGTTATGGCGGACCAAAAGGAATGATGATTTATTGTACAGGAACATTAACAAATAATGGTACAATAAGTATGACCGCAAGAGGAGCTAAAGCAGAAGGACAAAATGTTTATTTATGGAAAAATAGTGATAATAGTTATGAATTTGTTCCGGCAGAAGGGGCTAGTGGTGCTAGTAGTGCCAGAATAACTACATCAGGATTTTGGGGAGGAAGATTCACAAAAGTTGGAAATTCAGGAAATAATGCTACTAATAGACAGACTGCAGGAGGTGGTTCTGGTGTAGCAGTAGCTCATGGAGATTCTAGTAGATACACTTCTATTTCAGGAGCTGGAACGAGTGGAACATCATATTCTGGTGGAACTGGTGGAGGTGCCGCGTTAGGAGAAACAAATTATTCGAGTTACACTGCAGAAGCAGGAAGCATAAATGGTGGAAAAGGTGGAAGAAGTAAAAGCTCTTATGCTGGAAATGCTGGAAGTGGTGCAGGAAATCCAGGAGGAACAGATGGAAATGATGGATCAAAAGGAAGTAATGGAACTGGAGGATTGCTTATAATATATGCAAATAGTTTAATAAATAATTCAAACATAGAAGCTAATGGTAGCAATGGCGGAAATGGTTACTGGAATGCTGGAGGAGGAAGCTCAGGAGGCGGTTCGATAAATATATTCTATAAAGATAATTATACAGAAAATAATGGTTCAATAACTGCAGATGGTGGAATAGCAATGTGTGCTACTGGTTATAAAGGTGGTGCAGGAGGAACTGGTTCAATTTCAGTAGGACAAATATTAAATGGAACATATACAAGTACGTATACAAATTATTAAAAAATAAAGCTTTATTATACTAAAATAAATTATGATTAGTAGATAAAGTTTTTTTTATTTTGTCAACTAAAAAGTTAAATGAAATTCTGTAAAGAAAATGTAAGTTGGAAGAGAAAAGACAATTTTAAAGCAATTTATACACTATTTAATTTTTCCAATATTTGACTTTTTCCAAATTTTATAGTATAATAACCAAGACATTGCCAAAGGGCAAAAAAATGAGATTTTTTTAAAACCTAAAAAGTTTAAATATATAAAGAGAGAAAAGAAATAACAAGAACGGATTAAAAATTAAATAAAAAGGAAATTATTATAAGCAGAGAAGTTATAATAAATTATTTGTGCTTTCATTTTTCAATGGAAGAATTTAAACGATTAAAAGGATTTAATGAAATTCAAAATAAATTAATAAAAAGAAAGAGAGGAGAAGAAATGACACAAGAGAATTTAGACAAAAAGATAGATGAAAAGACAGAAAAAGTAGAGAGAAAAACAGAGAGAAGAACAAGAGCACCAAGAAAAAATACAGGTGTAACAAGAAATGCAAGAACAACAAGAAGTACTAGAACTACAAAAAATGCAAAAGAAGAAAAAACAGAAAAAGGAGAAAAAAAAGAGGAAACAACAGCAAAGAGAGAAAGAAAAACTGAAAATAAAATAGGAAAAAGAATAGAAAAAAGAGAGCCAAGAAAATCAAGAACAAATAATAATAGTGTATTTAAAAAAGGAAAATTAAAAATTATCCCATTAGGAGGATTACACGAAGTTGGAAAAAACATAACAGTATTTGAATATGAAGATGAAATAATAGTAGTAGACTGCGGATTATCATTCCCAGAAGATGATATGTTGGGAATAGATTTAGTTATACCAGATATAACATATTTACAAAAAAATGTAGATAAAATAAAAGGATTAATAATAACACACGGACACGAAGATCACATAGGAAGTGTACCATATGTATTAAAACAAATAAATATCCCAGTTTATGCACCAAGACTTGCAATGGGATTAATAAGAAATAAACTAGAAGAACATAAAATATTAAGAAGTTCTAAATTAATAGAAGTAATGCAAGGAGAAACAATTACATTAGGAAAAAACTTTAAAGTAGAATTTATAAGAAGTACACATAGTATACCAGATTCTGTAATGTTAGCAATAAAAACACCAGTAGGAACAATATTACACACAGGAGACTTCAAAGTTGATTACACACCAATAGATGGAAAAATAATGGACTTAGGAAGAATAGCAGAATTAGGAAATGAAGGAATACTAGCCTTAATGTCAGATAGTACAAATGCTGAAAGAAAAGGATTTACAATGTCAGAAAGTTCAATAGGGCCAGTATTTGATAACTTATTTGATGGATGTACAAAAAGAATAGTAGTAGCAACATTTGCATCAAATGTTCATAGAGTTCAACAAATAGTAAACTCAGCAGTAAAATATAAAAGAAAAATTGCTGTATGTGGTAGAAGTATGATAAATATGATAAATACAGCAAGAGAATTAGGATATATAGATTGTCCAGAAGATTTATTTATAGACATAGATATGATGTCAACATACAATGATGAACAATTAGTAATAATTACAACAGGAAGTCAAGGAGAAACAATGTCAGCATTAACAAGAATGGCTGCAGGAGAACATAGAAAAGTAAAAATAACTCCAAATGACTTAGTAATTATTTCTGCAAATCCAATACCAGGAAATGAAAAATTAGTATCAAAAGTAATAGATGACTTAATGCAAATTGGAGCAGAAGTTGTATATAGTGCATTAGCAGATGTTCACGTATCTGGACATGCTTGCCAAGAAGAACAAAAATTAATATTTGCATTAGCAAAACCAAAATTCTTTATACCAGTACATGGTGAATATAGACAATTAATTGCACATGCTGAAACAGCTCAAAGTATGGGAATACCAGCTAAAAATATAGTATTAATGGAAAACGGAAGAGTTGTAGAACTAAGTGAAGATGAAATAAAACTAGCTGGAATGGTTCCAAATGGAAGAGTATTAGTAGATGGACTAGGAGTAGGAGATGTTGGGAATATCGTATTAAGAGACAGACAACACTTATCACAAGATGGGTTAATAGTAATAGTATTAACAATGGACTCTTCAACAGGAGAAGTAGTAGCAGGACCAGATGTAATTTCAAGAGGATTTGTATATGTTAGAGAATCAGAAAACTTAATGGATGAAGTAAAAAGTGTAGTAAGACATGAAATTAAAAAATGTGAAGAAAAAGAAATTAGAGATTGGTCTACAATAAAATCTACAGTTAGAGAAAACTTAAGAGACTATATATTTGTAAAAACAAAAAGAAATCCGATGATCATCCCAATTATAATGGAAGTATAGATAAAAGCAGTAATATCAAGCCTTTTATGACTTGGTATTACTGCTTTGTTGATAATAAGTTGATAACCAAATGAGTTT
>MNRP01000056.1 GCA_001916005.1 Clostridium sp. 26_22 | reverse complement strand
TGTCGCAATTATATTATGATTTATTTAAGGAGGTACCGAAATGGAAAAATCATGGAAAATTACGTTATCTGATGGAACACAACTTAAAGACTTAAAATTGAGTGGAAATAATTATATTTCAAAAACAAAAATAACTGAAGATGATTTTAAAGGTAAATTATCAAAAATTACAATTGAAAATGAAACTGATAAAACATCTGAAGAACTTGAACATGTAGAATTAGTACAAATTGTTCATTATGAAGATGGCTATTATTTTGTATTAAGACAATTATCTGCAGATGAAATTGATAAAATAAAAACAAAAGCAGATATAGAATATCTAGCAATGATGACTGATGTTGATCTTGAGGAGGTGTAGTCAATGAACGAACATAGCAAAAATTTTGAAAAGGTAAAAAACTATTATGATAATGGAATTTGGAATGAAGCAAGAGTATATAATGCAGTTGGAAAGTGGATTACGGCAGAAGAATACAAAGAAATAACTAAAGAAGATTATGAGTAATTGCTTTCAGAGCAAAAGTCCATAAATGCCTTGAATTCAGGCAATAAAAGTATATTAAGTAAAAAAATAAACGCCTTAAAATTGATTTTAAAGCGTTGTTTTTTTGCTTTTTTTATTAATTTTACAAGAGAGGAGAAAGCCGATGGATAGTCCAGAAATTGCAATTGCACATTTAGAAGAAAGAGCGAAGTCCAATACAAAAAGAATAGATGAACATGATGAACAAATAAAAGAGTTACAAAACACATACAAAATCATGGAAAAGATGGATTACAGAATGGGAAATGTAGAAAAAAACATTTCAGGCATAAATGAAAAGCTAGATAAACATGATAAAGCAATAGTAGAGGAATCTACTAAAACAGATAAAGTAAAAGGGATGAAATGGGATAAGTTGATCGATTATTTATTCTATGCAATAGTAGCATTTGCTCTTTTTAAATTAGGATTAAAATAGGAAGGAGGGAAGTAATATGACAGTACAATTTTTAGTATATGTTATAACAACATTATTTACTTATATTGCAGGAAAAGTGTCAAAACACTTTGGATGGAATTATGATTTACCTATAACAGTTCAAAATATAATCATAATTGCAATTGCATCAATAGTAGGTTGCTTAATACATATAGAAAATTTAGGCGTTAATGATGTAATAACAGCAGTAATAACTGCCGTAGGTGGAGTAGGAACTGCAGTTGTGGCTTATGATGCAAAAAATCAATAATTTAATACAAGAAATTTATTCTTGTGATTTTTAAATACTGGAAGAAAAATAAAAAAACTTCCAGTATTATTTTTTATAAGGAGGTCATCGTTATGGATGAAAAAGAAGAAGTAGTTATGACAGAGGAAATGGAAATAGAATTCACAAATGGGAAAGGAGAGGAAGAATAATGAGTAATTCAAGTTTAGTAAATGTAAAAGTACCTGCACATTCTAACAATTATACTATTGGAAGAAGCGGAAGAAAAATTGAAAAAATAGCAATTCATCACATGGCAGGAATATTAACTGCAAAACAATGTGGTGGAATATTCCAAAATGGAAGTAGAAAAGCTTCTAGTAACTATGGTATAGGAAAAGATGCAGAAGTAGGTTTATATGTAGATGAAGCAAATACATCATATTGCAATTCGAATTGGGACTCTAACTGTAAATCAGTAACTATTGAAACATCAAATAGTTCATTAGGAGGAGATTATCCTGTTTCTGATGCTGTTTTAAATAAACTTATAGAATTAGTTGCAGATATTGCAAAAAGAAATAATTTAGGCAAACTTGTAAAAGGTCAAAATTTAGTATGGCATAGAATGTATGCTGCGACAACTTGTCCTGGTGATTATCTATTATCTAAAATGGATTATATTGCAGAACAAGCAAATAAAATAAATGGACAAGAATCTTCTACAACAGAAAACACAAGTAAAAAATCAAATGAAGAAATTGCTAATGAGGTAATAGCTGGTAAATGGGGTAATGGTGCAGATAGAAAAACAGCTTTAACAAATGCTGGTTATGATTTTAGTACAATTCAAAGTATAGTAAATGCAAAACTAAGTGGTAATTCGACAAACTCAAAACCAAATTTAAAATCCGTAGATGAAGTCGCAAAAGAAGTTATTGCAGGCAAATGGGGTAATGGACAAGACAGATTTAATAAATTAGCTGCAGCTGGATACGATGGAAATGCAATTCAAAATAGAGTTAATGAAATTCTAGGTGCAAAAACTACAACATCAAATAAGAAATCAAATGAAGTTATTGCAAATGAAGTTATACAAGGTAAATGGGGAAATGGTACAGAAAGAAAATCAAGACTTCAAGCAGCAGGATATGATTATAATGCAATACAAACAATCGTTAATAGAAAATTGAAATAATATAGAGGAGAAAACTCCTCTATTGAATATTTTTTATTTTTTGTTGTATATTATATAATATATCAAATGCTTCCTTGCAAGTAGTATTATTTAAGTCCAGACCTTGAATTTCTTTAATAATATTATCATAAGAAGTATTTTGAGGAGAAGATGCAGGATTAGATACAACTTCAAACTCGATATGATGTTCTGATAATAAATTTGTGTATTTCTCAAGGGCAGAAAGAGGAAATCCACATTTTATTAGTTCAGGGCTCAAATCGGTTAATTTTAAGCCGATTTCTTTTGAAACCAACCTTGCATCTTCATTTAATATATTATAAAAAATACCAACTTTAAATATATAAATTTTTTTAGAATTTTTTTTCTTTAGTTCTTCATATTGAATTAGTAGCTTACTCATGCTTTTTTTTCCCTTTCTTTCTAACTATAATATCACCAATTTCACAATCAAAAAGATCACACATTTTTTCCAAAGTATCAAAGCGAATACTGCTTGTTTGATTTTCCATAAGTCTAGTGAGAGCTTGATAACCACCTTCCATATTTTTTACAAACCAATATTTACTTCTTTTTTGTTTTTTTAATAATTCTTTAACATTTACTTGAATCATGTTATCACCTCCTTACAATATAACTATTTTATAAGAAAGCAATAAAAAAAATAACTATCCGCAAATTGACTTAAAATGCGAATAACTATATTACAATATAGACATTTATGTTATAATATATTTATACTAAATAGGAGATGATATATTATGAAAAATGCGGATGTGCTTAATATTTTAAATGAAATAAATAACTTTTTGGAAAGAGAAGAATATTTTGAGGCTTCTGAATATATTAAGACTAAAAGAAGAGAAATCGATAAAGAAGTAGATCCAGTAAGTGATTATATGGATAAATTGATACAAGATATAAAATAAAAAGTCGAATAATGTCGAATTATGTATTATAGTTATATCAAGAGAAATAGAAGATAATGCCTAACCTTGCGTATAGTTATTTTTGATTACATAATATGGTAAAATATATGTAGGCAAGAAAATTATATAGGAGGTATTATACAATGAGAAATGAAAGAAATTTTATATTACAAGAGCTGAAACAGAACCTAACCTTAAAAGATAGAATATTACTACATTTTTTTAAAAACTATACATACAAGATTTATAAGAATGGAGTGAAAGAAGGATTTTCTTGTAAAAATTAAAATAAATAAATTACATTAAAATTACATTAAAAGGCATATTGACAAAGATTTGAATTCGATATATTATAAGTGTACCAACAGAAAAAACAAATGAAAGTGTGTAGTCATTACCGACTACCCGCTCCATAATGCGTTTTCGTCGAACCAGTTATACATATTGATATAACAGAGTTTGAAGAAAACAAAGTGAATATCATTTCACAATATATAAGTCGATTTAGTCGGCTTATTTTTTTGTTTTTATCCATAAAAATTGGTAATAAAAGTAAGAAATAGCCTCAAAGTATTGAAAGAAGGAGGTTTTTGTGATATGATATCTACAGTTAAAAGAGAAATAGCAATAAGTAAAGAATTACATTCTAAGATTGAATGGGCTTGCACTTTTAGTAATTGTGAACCAAAGATAAAGAATGGGAATTTGAGAATGGTAGAAAAAACTAATCTTGCTTATGTAGAACCACATACTGCTGTTATTAAGAATAAGCTGTATTTATTCTTTAATGAGCACGAATATTTTTACATAGGTAATTTAGCAAATAAATACCCACTCTCAAAATTAAGAGATTTTATTAATGGTAACTAATACTAGAAGTTTTCTTTATTTTCAGCAAGTTATATGACAAGTAAATAATAAAGTAAGTTTAAAGTGTTAGTTATTATACTAGCACTTTGTTTGTTTTTTAGGAGGTTGTAATGGAAAACACAGAAAAGAAAATCGCAGGTATTTATATTAGAGTAAGTACCGAAGATCAGGCTCGCGAACGGATTTAGTTTAGGAGAACAAGAAGAAAAATTAAGACAACTATGTAAATACAAAGATTTTGAAATCTTTAAAGTCTATAAAGATGCAGGAATATCAGCTAAAAATATGAAAGATAGACCAGCATTTCAGCAAATGTTAGAAGATATGAAAGCAGGAAAATTAAATTATATAGTTGCATATAAACTAGATAGAGTTACAAGGTCAGTAAGAGATTTAGAGGTTTTAATTAGCACTCTTGAACAATATCATTGTTATTTAATATGTGATAGAGATGATGTTAATACTTCTACTGCAAATGGTCGTTTCTTTGTTAGAATGTTAACTGTTTTATCACAGCTTGAAATAGAAATAGTATCAGAAAGGACAAAGTTCGGTTTAAATGGTGCAATAAAAGCAGGTCATATTCCTGGAAAAGTACCTCTTGGTTATTATAGAGATACTGATAAAACACTAAAAATAGATGTTACTACAAAAGATATTGTTTTAAGAGTATTTGAATTGTATTTAGAAGGTAAAAGCTATCAAACAATATCTAATATCCTAAATGATGAAAAAGTCTTATCTCCTAACAACAAGAAATGGTGCGACTCTACCATAGATAGAATTATAAATAATAAAATTTATATGGGCGATTATGAAAGATACAAATATGATACTAACAAAGAAACAGAATTATTTGTAGATGTTGTACCTCCTATTATAACAAGGGCTATGTGGGAAGAAGTACAAAAACAAAAAGAGAAAAATCAAAGATCTTATTGTAGAAATAGAGTTTATATCTTCTTCCAAAAACTTGTATGTCCTACTTGTCGGTAAAATTATGACTTGTAAAGGTGCTGGTGGTAAAAAATCTAAATATATGTATTACTTCTGTGATAACTGCAATTTATATTATAACGAAGATGAAATTGAAAACTGTTTAATTGACTATATTTTAGATTTAGTAGAATATGATTTTAATGTAAAAAAATATTTCTACCCATTACTTGCTGAAAAGAAAGATAACGAAACGAAACAGATTGAAGATGAAATCAAAAAACTAAAACAATCAAAAGAAAGACTTATGAGAGTATTTGAAAATGGAATAATAAAAGAAGAAGATTTTGCAAAAGATTATGAATTTATTGAAAAGAAATTAGCAGAATTAGATACTAAAAAAATTGAATCACTTAATTTGGATAAAGAAACATTTAATCCTATACATTTACTGGCTGAAAGAGATATAGAAAGAGAAAAACTAACAGAACATCAAATATATAAAGATGTTTTATTAAAGTTATGGACTATGAAAAGCAAAGAAGAGAAACAATCTTTTATATCTAAATTTATTGAAACTGCTACATTAAAGAAAGATGAAGATGGCAACTTTGATATAGATAAAGTCAATTTTAGAAGTAGTTTTGTAGAACAAATAGACAAGCTATATGATAATGGAGTTGTAGATTTTCCTACTATGTTAGAAAGAGATGGTAAACTTGAAGATACAAAAATTAGTGTAAATATGAATAACGAACAATTACAAGATTATTTAAGTACATTGAAAAAAGATTTGGATATAAACTATATGGATTTGGGAGAATATTATTTCCATGATGATAAGATAGATGAAAATTATGATAATAAATCACAAGTCGCTAAAATTAGAGATAGACATATAGAGTTCAAATTAAAGAAAAATCAACGAGTAATTAGAATGGTAGCAATAAAACAATATAAAAACTTCTTGGCGAAACCAGAAGGAAAATTACAACTTGGACTTGTTACTCATACTACTACAAAGAAACAGCACAAATAATTGTTGCAACTATTACTCTTATATAGGCTATGTTGCAACAATCAAATTAGCGAATACAAATTTATATTTTCGTTAGCAATATAAATTTTGTGTGCGGTAATTTGGATAAATTTTATCTGCTAAGATAAAATTTTTGCCTCGCAGAGCCCCCGAGTTATGATGGCACGTCATAACTCATAGGGGGTTAGGACTTATGACAAGGTCAAAGTCCTGTGCTTCGAAGCAAATTCTAAAGGAGGAAAAAGATGGAACAAGAATTAGCCTATTCTTTTCACTTGGGTAGTGATAAAAACAAAAGTAAAGTAGCAAAAAAAGTTTCAAAAGGAAATGTATCAGGTTCTACTTCTCTATCAAATAATGCTATCCAAAATGCAAACGATTTATCAAGAATAAATAAGCACAATTTACGAGATTATGATAATCAAAAAGAACTTATTACTACTATATATGGAACTAATGATATTGTAGAAGATGTTAAACAAGTATATTTAGATGAATTTGAACAAGCTAGAATTGAGTTTAATAATAAGCAAACTAGGAAAGATAGAAAAATAGATAACTATTTTCAAAAAGTATGTAATTCTCAAAATGATATTGCCTGTGAAATTATTATAGAACTTGGAGATTTGGACTTTTGGGAAGATAAAGATAATGAGTATAGATATAAAATGACTGATGTATATAATGAGCAAATACAAGATTTGGCTAAAATACTCCCTACTTTTAAAATAGCAAATGCTACAATACATTTCGATGAAACATCTCCACATATGCATATTGTAGGTATTCCAGTAATAGATAATTGTAAAAGAGGTATGAAAAAACAAGTTGGAAAATCACAACTATTTACTAAAACAATACTTTCTGAAATACAGGATAAAATGAGAAATGCTTGTATTAAATCATATAATAAGTTCTATGATGTTGATAGTAGGCTTAAAACAAAGCAAAAAGGCAGAAATCAAGACATAAATGTTAAAGACATGGGTAATTATAGAGAAATTAAAAGAAAATTGGAACAAGAACGTAAAAAGCTTGAAAATGCCAATAAACAAACTAAAAAGATTGATAATTCAAGTAAAGATATAGTCAAACTATTAGATAATTTAAAGCCAATGCCATTTAGTAAAAATAATAGCCAAATTTCAAACGAGAATATAGAAAATATCAAAAATTATATTAAAGACGTAACAGATGTTACAAAGACAGTTAGAAGTGTAAATGACTTAAATTTATCGATTAAGGAATTTGAACATGCTACTTTTGAAATAGAAAAAGAAAATAAATCTCTAAAATATCAAATAGAGCTTAAAGATGAAGATATTAAAGGATTAAAAGAAGATTTATCAGCAAAAGAAAAGATAATTATTAAATTACGAGAAGAAAAGGAAAGTATGAAAGCACAATTACAGAAATTTAAAGGGTTTTGGCATAATCTAATGAGCCACTTCCACAAAAAGATAACTTATGATAATGACCAAAATTATAAAATTGTTAGTGATGATTTATATAAAAATGGCATATTTGATGATAATGATAATGAAATTGCAAATAACATTTTAAGAAAAGTAACTATACCAGATGAGAATAAGAATAACAGACTAAAAAAGAAAAATGATTTTAATTTGAATTAAAGGAGAATTTGGATTATGTATAATATTATAGATGATAAAGTAAAAAATGTAATAGATCTAATTAAAAATATGGATTTGAAAAATAAATTGAGATTAGGTGTTTGTATGAGTTCAAGTGCTTATACTAATCTAAAATACAATAAAGCACATATACATAGTGTATTTGATAAAAGATTAAAAGAAATTGATAATGAATATTTAGTAAGTTATATAAATATTAGAAAATATCCTACTATCTTATTTACTATGGCAAAAATAATGGAAATGAACAATGCGGAGCAAAATCAAGTTGCAATGTATTTGTATAATAGCATATAAATTCAAAAAAATATTAAAAACTAATTGACAAACACAAACAACTGTTTTATAATAGTGACAAAATATAATATTAAGAAATGGAGCTGATACTATTGAAAGAAATAGATAAAAATAATAAATCATTTGAAGATATTAAGCATATTGATGAAAATAATGTTGAATTTTGGTATGCTAGAGAACTTATGCCTATTCTACAATATTCAAATTGGCAAAATTTTGAAAAGATAATTGATAAAGCAAAAATATCTTGTGAAAATAGTGATGTTAATGTATTAGACCATTTTATTGACGTCAGTAAAATGGTTCAAATAGGATCAGGAGCTAAAAGAAAGCAACAAGATTATAAATTAACAAGATATGCGTGTTATTTAATAGCACAAAATGGAGATAGTAGAAAAAAAGTAATTGCTCTTGCTCAAACTTATTTTGCAATTCAAACAAGAAAACAAGAAATTACTGAAAAAGAATATAGTATGCTAACAGAAGATGAAAAAAGATTTTATCAAAGAAATCTAACCAGAAAAGGAAATTATTCATTAAACCAAACTGCAAAGAAAGCAGGAGTTAAGAATTTTGACAAATTTCATAATGCTGGTTACAAAGGTCTATATAATGGTGAAACAGCTGACGATATTGCCAAAAGAAAGGGATTAAGATATAGAGAAGATATTTTAGATAATATGGGAAGTACTGAATTAATTGCAAATTTGTTTAGAATATCTCAAACAGAAGAAAAATTAGTAAGAGATAATATTCAAACTGAAAAAGAAGCAAATAAAACTCATTATAATGTAGGTGCAAAAGTAAGAAAAACAATAAAAGAACTTGGTGGAACTATGCCAGAAGATTTACCAACACCTAAGAAAAGCTTAAAACAATTAGAAAAAGAAAATAATAAAAGCTTAAAAAAACAAAATAAATGAGGAAATACACGCTTTTTATCGAAAATAGTTGTTGATTTTTTTAAAAGAAAATGGTAAAATATAAATGTATTTAAATTTAGTTATGTTTTAAAAAGAAACTTAGTAAGATTTTATAGTAACTTATAGAGAGATAATGGTAGCTGGAAATTATCAGTATATAAAATCTGAATTACAATTCTTATAGTAACTAACGTGTTGCTACGAATAAGCTATAAATGAGGCAATATTAAATTATTAATATTGTGAATAAAGGTGGTACAACGGAGTCAATTCGTCCTTTAAAATGGATGAATTGGCTTTTTTGAATTTTGGAGGTGATATTATGACCCAATGGTTAAAAAATAAAAGAAAAATCCAAGGGTTATTATATGAATATCTATATTGCATAATCAATAAATAGATAAAGAATGGAGATTAGATAGATATGAAAGATTTAGAAATAATAAAAAGAAAAGCAATACAAATATTTAATGAAGAAGATTTAGAAAGAAAAATGAATAGTGGAAAAAGATTAACAATAAAATTTGGTGCGGATCCATCAAGACCTGATTTGCATATAGGTCATTCTGTTTCTTTAAGAGTATTAAAATCATTTCAAGATATGGGACATAAAGTTGTATTTGTAATAGGAGATTTTACTGCAATGATAGGTGATCCATCTGGTAAAAGTAAAACACGACCTGCACTTACATTTGAGGAAACAAGAAAATCTGCTGAAACATATTTAGAGCAAGTTACAAAAATATTAGATAAAGAGAAAACAGAAATTGTATTTAATTCAAAATGGCTATCTAAAATGAGTTTTGAAGATGTAATAAAATTATCTAGCAAATACACAGTTGCAAGAATTATGGAAAGAGATGACTTTAAGAATAGATTTGAAAATAATTTACCTCTATCAATGCATGAATTATTATATCCTTTAATGCAAGGATATGATTCAGTTGCTATAAATGCAGATATTGAAATTGGAGGAACCGACCAAACTTTTAATTTACTTGTTGGAAGAGAACTTCAAAAAGATTATGGACAAGAAAGCCAAGTAGTAATGACATTTCCATTACTTGTTGGATTAGATGGAACTGAAAAAATGAGTAAGTCTCTTCGGAAATTATATTGGTTTAAGTGATTCTCCTTTTGAAAAATTTGAAAAAAGTATGAAAATTCCAGACAATATACTAAGACAATACTTTGAATTAGCAACAGATTTAACAACAGATGAAATCAATACAATAATGATGGGCGACGTAAGAGAAGCTCATATGCTTTTTGCAAAAGAATTATTAAAAATGTATGATGATATAAATGAATTTGAAAAAGCTAAAGAAAGATATCTACAAGTTGCCAAAGGGAGTATTCCTGATGATATTGAAGAATTTAATATATCAGAAAAAGAAATAAATATTTGTGAATTATTGATAAAAATCAATTTTGCTAACTCTAAAGGTGAAGCTAAAAGAATGATACAAGGAAATGGTGTAAAAATTAATTCTAATTTAGAAACTGATATAAATAAAATAATAAAAATCGAAAATGGCTTAGTTATTCAATTTGGTAAAAACAAATTTAAGAAAATAGTAAAATGTTAAAATATTATTGAAAAAGTTTTAGATTTATGTTAAAGTAAAGACAATAAATCGAGTTATATAAGAGTGCTTGAATCAAAGTATGTCATTTTTTCGCATACCTGTTTCGTAATCGCTCCATAACGATAATAAACAAAAACCATCCTATAAAATAGGGTGGTTTTAAAATAAAATATTACTATCTAAAGAAATACAAACACCATTCAAATAATTTAAAATACCAGCATCAGTGCAAAAATCAAACTTCAAAAAATAATTACAAAGCATTTGAGTTTTCTTCCCAAACATTTTATTAATTTCATTTTTACCATATTTACCATCACCAATAATAGGAAGACCAAGAAAAGCAAGATGAGCCCTAATTTGATGAGTCTTTCCAGTTTCAATTTGTACATCTAAAAGAGAAGTATTATCATTTCTTTTTTCCAAAACAGTAAAAGAAGTAACAATTTTAACATAACCTTTTTTTGGTACATCAGAAATATAAACTAGAGATTTTTTATTATCTTTAAATAAATATGCAACATCTCTTTTATGGGTAACATTGGGAATACCATAAACCATTGCAAGATAATGTTTTTCGATTTCATGATTTTTAAATTTATCAAATAGAATATTTAAAGCAGTTTCATTTTTAGCAAATAAAACTAATCCAGTAGTATTTCTATCAATTCTATGGCATGGCATTGGCTTAAAAGAAGATGTGCTATATTTTTTATGAACTAAATCTGTTAGAGAATTAGTTCCAGTTACTTCAAGATTTGATGGCTTATTAATAACTAAAATATTTTCATCTTCAAAAACAATATCTAAATTAATAGAAGATTGTTTATTTTCTAAAAATTCATCTGTAATATAAACTAGAATTTCATCTCCATCATGAATAATAATATCTTTATTAACTCTTTTTCCATTAATTTTTATATCTTTTTTTCTAAGTAAATTAGAAAAAATACCAAAAGTTAAACCTGGCACATTATCTAATAAAAATTTATTTAATTTTTTCTCATTATATTTTTTATTTACAATTAACTTTTTCATAAAAATATTATACAGGAAAATAAATAAAATATCAAGAAAAAGGCCATAGAAATATAATATTCCTATGACCCAAACGTTAACTATGACATTGCTTTATCTAATTCATAGAATGCTTTTTGAGAGTTTTCTGATTCGAAAGTCAGCTCATACTCAAGAGAGTTAGCATGCAAAATACTTGTTAGAACAATAAGCTTTGCAATTTGCTTAATTTGCTTAATAGACAAATTCTCTACAACTTCGTTTCTAAGAATATTTTCAAAAACATCATTCCAAGTTTCTGGGATATCAATAAGAAAATTATCGGTATCAATTTCACCATTTTCATAGATAAAAACTGAAATTTTCTCTAGTTCTTTAATTTGGTTTTGAATATTGAGTAAATCTGTTCTTCTAGTAGAAAGGAAGGAATTAACAGAAACTATTTCATCAGATAAACTGATTAACTCGGCAGAAATTTCTTCTACTTCTTTTTTTCTTTGCTCTATTGTCTTTCTAAGTTGCAACATCATAGAGCGCTGAGTTTCTAGTTTCTTGAATAATTGTTTTCGTTTTGCAATCAAATTTTTGTGTTCATTTTCTTTAGAAATAATGCCGTCTCTAAGAATTTTTTCTTCATCCTTAAGATTTTGCAATCTTTCTTCTTCAATAAGTGAAGAGCTAGTAAGTTGAGTCTCAGAGGGTTGTTCTTCTGAAACGTTATCTTGAGTCTCAGATTGTTGCTTTACTAAAACATCATCAAAAACAGTTGTAATTAATTTATTTTCAGTATAGACACTATTTTCAGAAATTAATGAAGAAGATTTTTTATTGCAATTTTTCTTTTTATAATTCTTTTCAGCTTCAGCTAATATTCTATTGTAAGAAGTTTTTTCGAAATTTTTTTGCAAGAATTTAATAAATTCCTCTTTAGTGCAATCAAAATCCCGAATAAAATCGTCAATAGTATACCCATACTTTAATTTAACTGATATTTTCTTGCCTGTTACACGAGTTAGTTTTGATGTTGTACAATCATTCATTTTCAAAATCCTCCTTATTGTCTTTTTCACTTTGTAATGCTTTGTCAATATTTGAAATGATGTAATTGGTAATAGATAACATGTCAGAAAAGTTTTTTTGCAGTTCTTCAACAGTTAAGTGTTTGTCTACATTTTTAACTTTCTGGGAAGTAGAACTCATTACATGTGGTTTGTGAATCCTATACAGTAAATCTTCTCTAGAAAGACCATTGGCATCTGCAATTTCTTGCAAATTATCATAGACTGACCATACGGAAACTCCAAAAAATTCAGCTATTTCCGAAAAAGATTTTCCAGCCTGTCGAAGTTCTAAAAAACCTTGCTTCATCTGCTTCATCCGCTCAGAAGTCTTTGATTGTGCAGCAATATTTGCCATAAATTAACCTCCTAAATTTTTTCTGGTTACAACCAGAATATTATAAAATTAATAGTTACAAAATTATTATATCACAAATAGTAGAAAAAATCAATTTTATGTAAAATGACAATGCAGAATTGATTTAAACTATTAAAAAGTAATAAAAGAATTGTGTAATAAATATATTAACTACAAGGAGGTGTTGCATTATGGCAATGAGTCTTGAACAGACAGACCACTTTTTACGTCATGTAAAAATGCATGCAGATGAAGTGAAATTAGGAACTTTTAAAAAAGATAAAGAAGACTATCTAAAAAAACTAAAAGAAGCACAAAAAGTTGCATTAGAGATGAGCCATGATATGATCTATATATTGAGGCTTAGAAAGTTCAAAGGATATGAAAATGCGGATTTTTCTTTCAATATTACTTTGCCAGATGATTGGAAAAATCATGAATTTAGAACTTTTGATTGTCAGTCATTTAGGATTGGTTGTAAGTTGAGAATGGCTTTAGAGATGGGAATTGATGAAAGAAACTTAAGAATAGATGTTAAAGAACTAGAAGAACAGATGAAAGTTCTTGGTGATGCCATACAAGACTCAGAAGTCCTTATAAAGATGTTAGAATAACATTTTTATAAAAATTTAATACCCTAAACCAAAAATTGTAATAATGTTTGGTTTTAGGGTATTTTTCAATTTGTACCACTTGATTTTTAAACAAAAATGAAGTATAATCAAAAACGTAAAAAAGAGAAAAGACTATATAAAATTATATCTAGTCATAAGAAAGGAAGAACAAAATGAAAGCAATAGAAATAAGAAATAAATATTTAAACTTTTTTAAAGAACATGGTCATACAATAATACCATCAGCACCATTAATACCAGAAAACGACCCATCAGTATTATTCACAACAGCAGGAATGCAACCATTAGTACCATATCTATTAGGAGAAAAACACCCATCAGGAACAAGACTAACAGACTATCAAAAATGTGTAAGAACAAATGACATAGAAGAAGTTGGAGACAATAGACATTTAACATATTTTGAAATGTTAGGAAACTGGTCATTAGGAGATTACTTCAAAGAAGAATCAATTCAAATGAGTTTTGATTTCCTAACAAAAGAATTACAAATTCCAGTAGAAAAATTATCTGTAACAGTTTTTGCAGGAGACGAAGATTGTCCAAGAGACACAGTTGCAGCAGAATGTTGGAAAAAAGCAGGAATATTAGATGGTCATATTTATTATTATGGAAAAGATGACAACTGGTGGATTGCTGGAGAAGAAGGACCATGTGGACCAGATACAGAAATGTTCTACGATACAGGAAAACCAGCATGTGGACCAGATTGTCAACCAAGTTGTGACTGTGGTAAATATGTTGAAATATGGAATAATGTTTTCATGGAATATTTTAAAGACAAAGACGGAAATTATTCAAAATTATCACAAAGAAATGTTGATACTGGACTAGGACTAGAAAGAATGACAATGTTATTACAAGGAAAAGAAACACCATTTGATACAGAATTATTTAAACCAGTAATGGACAAACTATTAGAATTACAAAAAATAGATAACATAGAAAGCAGAAGAATAATTGCAGAACACTTACGTTCAAGTATGATGATAATATCTGATGGTGGTAGACCAAGTAATGTAGATAGAGGTTATATCTTAAGAAGATTAATACGTAGAATGGTTAGACATATGAATAAACTACAAATCAATTTAGATGAAATATCAACATTAATAGATATAAATGTAGAAAACCTAAAAGATATGTACCCAGAACTAGAAAAAAATGCAGAAACAATAAAAAATGTAATAATTGAAGAAAAAGATAAATTTGTAAAAACACTAGCACATGGTGAAAAAGAATTTGAAAAAGAAATGAATAGAGCAAAACAATCTGGAAAATATAAAATAGAAGGAAACGTTGTGTTTAAATTATATGATACATACGGATTCCCACCAGAAGTTACAAGTGAACTTGCAAAAGAAAATGGAATGATTGTTGATATGAAAGAATTTGATGAATTATTCAAAGCTCACCAAGAAAAATCAAGACTAGGTTCAGAACAAAAATTTAAAGGCGGACTTGCTGAACAAAATGATACAACAATAGCATACCATACAGCAACACATCTTTTAAATGCAGCATTAAAAGTAGTATTAGGACCAGAAACACATCAAAGAGGTTCAAACATAACAACAGAAAGAATGAGATTTGACTTCAACTGTGATCACAAATTAACAGATGAAGAAAAACAAAAAACAGAGGATTTAGTAAATGAATGGATCAAAGAAGCTCTTCCTGTAACAGTAGAAGAAATGTCAAAAGAAGAAGCTGTAAAATCAGGAGCTGAATGTATGTTTATAGAAAAATACCCAGACATAGTAACAGTATATTCAATAGGAAATGTATCAAAAGAACTATGTGGTGGACCTCATGTAAAAAACACAAGTGAAATTGGAAAATTCAAAATAAAAAAAGAAGAAGCGAGCTCTGCAGGAGTTAGAAGAATAAAAGCAGTTATTGAGAAATAGGAAAGAAGAGGGAAAAGGGGACGCCCATTTTTTCCATATAAAAAATTTCCCTATATTAAAAAAGTATATAAAAATAAGAAGAGGGAAAAAAGGGTGTCCCTTTTTCCCTTTTCCTTACTTGAAAGGAAGATAAAAATGGAAGATTGTTTATTTTGCAAAATAATAAAAGGAGAAATTCCTTCAACAAAAGTATATGAAGATGAAGACATACTAGCATTTAACGATATAAATCCAGCAGCACCAATTCATATATTAGTAATACCAAAAAAACATATAGAATCATTAGCACATATGCAAAAAGAAGATGAAGCTATAGTAGGAAAAATATATGGAGTTATTAATAAAATAGCAGAAGAAAAAGACTTCAAAGATAATGGCTATAGAGTAATTGTAAACTGTGGAAAAGATGCTGGACAAGAAGTAATGCATTTACATTTTCACGTTTTAGCTGGTGCAAAATTTGGAGATAAAATTGTGTAATTAATAATTGTAAAACTTAAGAAAATATGTTATAATAAAAACATAGAGTAAAAGTACGGAGGTAAAAAGTTATGTTTGAAAGTAAATATAGTAAAGTATTAACTATAGTATTAGTTATAGTAATAGTAGCAATACTTGGATTATTAGGATTTTTAGGATATGACTATTATAAAAAATATTCAACAACAAAACAAGCATCAGAATTTGTAAATAGTTATCAAGGAGATGTGACAACAGGTGATAGTGGAAATACAACAACTGGTACAGACAATAATGAAGTAACAAATACTACATTAGATGGATTAGATGAAACACCAAACACTGGAACAAACTCAAGTTCAAGTACTGGTTCAAAGAAAACCTTTAAAGGATTTACAACAGTTGGAACAATGAAAATTCCAAAAATAAATTTTGAATATCCAATATTAGAAAAAATGTCAACACAAAGTTTAGCAACATCAGTAGTTGCACTATACCCAAGTGGAGACAATATAAATCAACCAGGAAATACAGTAATAGTAGGACACAACTATAGAAATGGATTATTTTTCTCTAACTTAAAAAAATTATCAGTTGGAGATAAAGTATATATAACAGATTATAGAGGAACAAGCATAACATATACAATATATAACAAATTCGAAGCATCAGAGTCTGACACATCATTCTATGATAGAGATACAGCAGGAAAAGCTGAAATAACATTATCAACTTGTACAGATGCAAGTAATGATCAAAGAACAATTATTTTTGCAAAACAAGATTAAACAAAAAATAAAGGAATTTTTCGAAATTCCTTTATTTTTTGTTTCAAATTGTATATAATACAAATTGTATATAAAAAACACAAAGGAGAGAATGCAACATGAATAAAGAACAAGCCAAAAAGAGAATACAAGAATTAAGAGAAAAAACAGAATATTATGCGAAAAAATATTATGATGACGACAACCCAGACATATCAGATTTCGAATATGATATGTTAATGGTTGAATTAAGAAATTTGGAAAAGGAATACCCAGAATTTATATCAAAAGAATCTTTAACCCAAAAAGTAGGAGGTCATGTAAAAGAGGGATTTGAAAAAGTAACACATGAAGTCCCTTTACAAAGTTTACAAGATGTTTTTAGTTTAGAAGATATAGAAGATTTCTGCCATAAAATGGAAGAAAAGGCAGTTGAAAACGGAATTAAAGAAGTAAAATATGTAGTAGAAACAAAAATAGATGGATTATCATCAGCCTTAGAATACAAAAATGGAAAATTCGTTAGAGGTGCAACTAGAGGAAATGGATTAGTTGGCGAAGATGTAACGCAAAACTTGAAAACAGTAAAAACAATCCCTATGGAAATAAATGATAAAATAGATATAACAGTACGTGGAGAAGTATTTATATCAAAAAAAGATTTCGAAGAAATGAACCAAGAAAGAGAAGAAAATGAAGAAGAATTATTCGCAAATGCACGTAATGCAGCAGCAGGTTCATTAAGACAATTAGATAGCAAAATAACAGCTAAAAGACCACTTGATATATATATATTTAATGTACAAAAAATAGATGGAAAAGAATTTAACTCACACTTTGAAGAACTTGAATATTTAGAAAAATTAGGATTTAATGTAAATCCAGTACGTATACCATGTAGCACTATACAAGAAGTAAAAGATGCAATTAATAAAATTGGAGAAATGAGAGAAAACTTAACCTTTGGAATAGATGGAGCAGTTGTAAAAATAGATAATCTAAAATTTAGAGAGATATTGGGAACAACAGTAAAAACTCCAAGATGGGCTGTTGCTTACAAATACCCACCAGAGCAAAAAGAAACAATATTAAAAGACATTGTATGTCAAGTGGGAAGAACAGGTGTAATAACACCTATGGCAATATTAGAACCAGTAAAAGTGGCAGGGTCAACTATATCAAAAACAACTTTACACAATGAGGATTTTATAAAAGAAAAAGGATTAAAAATAGGGGACACAGTAGTAATTCAAAAAGCTGGAGATGTAATCCCTGAAATAGTAAAAGTTGTTGAAGAAAAAAGAATAGGAAATGAAAAGAATTTCGAAATGCCAAGAGTATGTCCTGTATGTGGTGCAGAAGCAGTAAGAGAAGAAGGGGAATCTGCTATAAGATGTACAGGAATTGAATGCCCAGCAAAATTATTTAGAAATCTAGTTCACTTTGTATCAAGAGAAGCAATGAACATTGACGGGCTAGGAGAAAACATCATACAACAATTATTAGACAAAGAATTAATTCATAATATATCAGATATATATGAATTAGAATTTAAAGACATAGCATCTTTGAAAAAAAATGGAAAGAAATTTGCTCAAAATTTAATAGATAGTATAAATGCAAGTAAACAAAACGATTTATATAGATTAATAACAGCTTTAGGAATAAGACACGTTGGTGGAAAAGCTTCAAAATTATTAGCTAGAAAATATAGAACAATGGACAATTTATCTAATGCAAGCTTTGAAGAATTAAGTGAAATAAAAGATATTGGCGAAGTTATGGCAAACAGTATTAGAGAATTCTTTTTACAACAACAAACAGAAGACTTGTTAAAAAAATTAAAACAAGCTGGTGTTAATATGAATTGTTTAGAAGAAGAAAGCACAGACAAAAGATTTGATGGAAAAACTTTTGTATTAACAGGAAGTTTAGAAAAATATACAAGAAAAGAAGCGGAAGATATAATAGAAAGATTAGGTGGAAAAACCTCAGGCTCAGTATCTAAAAAAACAGACTATGTACTAGCAGGAGAAGAAGCAGGAAGTAAATTAACAAAAGCTCAAATCTTAGGAATTCAAATAATATCTGAAGAAGAATTTAGCCAAATGATAAAATAGAATTATGGAGGAAAAAATGGAAGAAAAATATACATTTGAAATGATGTGGGAAGATTTAAATAATGGTTATCAAATATTTTACACATATGTAAGAAATAGATATTTATTATTTAAAACAGCACCAAATTGTTATACACAAAAATTATTATCAGACCATCCAAAAAATCCACAACCCAAAATGTCAATGCTAACATTAAAAAGGGTTAGAGAGATGTTTCCGCACATGGAAGATATTGAATATAAAATTATAAATGATTAATAAAAGAGGTATTAAAAATGGCTATAATAATAGATGGAAAAGAATTAGCAAAAAAAATAAGAGCAAATTTAAAAATAGAATGTGAAGAATTAAAAAACAAACAAATTAATCCAAAATTAGCAGTAATAATGGTTGGAGATGATCCAGCATCAAAAGTATATGTTAGAAATAAAAGTAAAGCATGTGAAGATGTTGGAATAGAATATAAAGAATATTTATTAAGTTCAAATACAAAACAAAAAGAACTAATAGAGCTAATAGAAAAATTAAATCAAGATAAAACAATAAATGGAATATTATTACAAAGTCCAATACCTGCAAATTTAGATATAAATGAAGCATTTAGAACAATATCACCTCAAAAAGATGTAGATGGATTTAATCCAGTAA
The DNA here is from genome assembly GCA_001916005.1 of Clostridium sp. 26_22. Lineage (GTDB taxonomy): Bacteria > Bacillota > Clostridia > TANB77 > CAG-508 > CAG-269. The sequence continues at coordinate 108,627 of MNRP01000056.1, read as the reverse complement.
ATGTTGGAAAACTTGTATTAAACCAAGATACATTCGTATCATGTACACCATATGGAATAATGAAAATGTTTGAAAAATATAATATTGACTTAACTGGAAAAAATGTGGTAATATTAGGAAGAAGCAACATCGTAGGAAAACCATTAATGCATTGTTGCTTAAATAAAAATGCAACAGTAACAGTTTGCCATTCAAAAACACAAAATTTAGCGCAAAAAGCAAAAGAAGCAGACATATTAATATCTGCAATAGGAAAAGCTCAATTTGTAACAGCTGATATGGTAAAAGAAAATGCGGTTGTAATAGATGTTGGAATAAACAGATTAGAAAATGGTAAAATCACAGGAGATGTAGATTTCGAAAATGTGAAAGAAAAAGCAAGTTATATAACACCGGTTCCGGGGGGAGTTGGACCAATGACAATAGCTATGCTTATGAATAATGTAATTAAAGCAACTAAAAGACAAAACGGAATGATAGATTAAAAAAATATTAATGTGGGACACAGTATAATTGTGTCCTTTTTTATGCCAAAATAAGGAGGAATTAAGATATGGAAGAATTAGAAAATAAAAGATACTGGATATGGTTAAGCTTAATTAAAAATTTAGGTAGCAAAAGAAAATTAAGACTATTAGAATTGTATAAAACTCCAGAAGAAATTTACAAATTGACAAAAGAAGAATTACTCAATATAAATGGAATAGGAGAAGCAATTGCAAAAGAGATAATAATTTCCAAAAATGAAAAAATATTAAATTATCATATAAAATATATGAAGGAAAAAAATATAAAAATTATCAACATAAATGAAAGAGAATATCCTCAAGCACTAAAAAAAATTTACGACCCACCAATTAGTTTATATGTTAAAGGAAATATAGAAAAATTAAACAATAAAAATATAGGAATTGTTGGATGCAGAGAATGTACGACATATGGTAAAAAATCAGCAGAATATTTTGCTTATAATCTTTCAAAACAAAATATAAATATAGTAAGTGGTTTAGCTAAAGGAATTGATAGTTATGCACATTTAGGAAGTTTAAATAATGGTAATACAATTGCAGTATTAGGAAATGGATTAGATATGATTTATCCAAAAGAAAATTTAGAATTAGCAAATGAAATTGTAAAAAGAGGTGGAACAATTATCTCAGAATACCCATGTGGAACTAAACCAGACAAAATGAAATTTCCAGCTAGAAATAGAATTATTAGTGGAATAAGCAGTGGCATTATTGTAATTGAAGCAAAAGAAAAAAGTGGGACATTAATTACAGTTGATTTTGCGTTAGAACAAGGGAGAGAGGTATTTGTAGTTCCAGGCAATATAAATTCTATTAATTCAGTTGGTACAAATGATTTGATTAAGCAGGGGGCTAGGTTAGTAACAACATATGAAGATATAAGCTAATTCTATAAAAAGTAAAAAAAGAAGTAGTTCAAAAACTACTTCTAATAAATGGTGGCTCGAAGTGGAATCGAACCACTGACACGGGGATTTTCAGTCCCCTGCTCTACCAACTGAGCTATCGAGCCAAAAAATAAAAATCTTATATATAAAAAAATGGCGACCTGGAACGGGCTCGAACCGTCGACCTCTAGCGTGACAGGCTAGCGTTCTAACCAACTGAACTACCAGGCCGTAAAAAGAATGGTGGTCGTTATAGGGCTCGAACCTATGACCCCCTGCTTGTAAGGCAGATGCTCTCCCAGCTGAGCTAAACGACCGTGTTCCTTTCGACATTGACTAGTATACAAGATTTAAAAATAAATGTCAATACTTTTTTGAAAAAAAATTAAATTTTTTTAAAAACTTGATTTTATTTATAAAATATACTATTATATACAAAGACAATTACATATATTATATAGAATATATGTAGGAGGTAACAAAAGATTATGAAAAATAAACTTAACGAAAAAATCAAAAAGATAATTTTAACAATTATTGTAATTATTTTAATTATAATATTAGGAATTCTTAGTAAACAATTTGTACAAAAACAAATAGCAAAAAAATCATTTGAAAACAAAGTATTAGACTTTGCAAACAAAAATCAAACAACAATATTTTCAATCGATAAAATAGTACTTTTTAGTAGTTGCGATTCAAAAAATAAGACAAGCAGTCAAACAAATTTTACAATAGAAAATTTATATGCATATACAGATATGGCTATATTTATAAATAATAATAGTGATGAACATACACTTGAAAATACATTAAAAAGTTTAAAAATTTCTAATATAAAAATAACACAAAATCAAAATATAGGTCAGCCGAATTTATATTATAAATCAATAAATGATTTTGCAAAAAGCAATTGGAATAAAGAAAATATTATAAAAGATGAATTAGAATTTAATATAAGTCAAGAAGACCAAACAGATTTAAGCAAACCAACATTATATAATAATTGTGCAAATCCAATTACATTAAGTTACATTAATCAAAACATAAAAACAGATTATACAATATTAGATACAACAAATCCAATAACATATAATGGAACACTATTAAAAAGATGTGGAGTAACACTAAGCTCAATAAAAAGTTCAATTTCATTTGAAATATCAATTGAAAATAACAAAAATGAAAAATTTAGAACACAAGTATATATAGATATTCCATATGAAGATGGAGAAAAAACAATATATGATGGAAGTTTAACATTAAATAAAAAGACAAATTTTAGATTTTATAGATATGATTAATAAGTGAGGAAGGATAAAATGAAAAACAAATTAAACATTGCTGAACAATTAAAACAAAAATATCACAAATGCGAAGAAGTAACAAACTTTAAAGAAATGATAGAAAGGTCTGCTCAAATTTATAAAACAAGAACAGCTTTCAAATTAAAAAATAAAGATGGAGAAATATATAGCAAAACATATGAAGAAGTAAAAAATGATATATATGCTTTGGGAACAGAATTAATTGAAAATGGATTAACAAATAAAAGAATAGCTGTTATAGGAAAAAACTCTTATAAATGGGCAATTTCATATCTTGCATCATCAATAGTTGGAGTTGTAGTTCCAATTGATAAAGAATTGCATTCAGATGATGTAATAAACTTTATGAATGTTGCAGAATGTGAATGTATTTTAGGTGATGGCAAAAACTTAAAAACAATAACAGAAAATATTGAAAAATTGAATAACAAAAAAACAATATTTGTTGATTTTGAAAAATCTTTTGAACATTACATAGAAGCGGGAAGAACATTATTAAAAAAAGGAAACACAAAATTTGAAGAAATAAAAATAAATCCAGATGAAATGAAAATATTATTATTTACATCTGGAACAACTGGAAATGCAAAAGGAGTATGTTTATCACAAAAAAATATATGCTCAAACATATTATCAATTTATGGAATAGTAAAAGTAAAAAGAAGCGATTTATTCTTTTCAATATTACCTTTACATCATACATATGAATGCACAATAGGATTTTTATTACCTCTATATTCTGGAGCAAGTATTTGTTATTGTGATGGATTAAGATATATATCAAAAAATATGTTAGAATATCATCCATCTGTAATACTTTGTGTACCACTTTTATTAGAAAGTATGTACAAAAAAATAATGAAAAGTTTAAAAAAATCATTACCAGAAAAATACACAAAAGATGGTGAAAATTCAATAGATAAATTACCATTTATATTAAGAAAAATTGTTAGTAGAAAAGTAAAAAATACTCTAGGTGGAAGGTTAAGAGTATTTATAGTTGGAGCAGCAGCAGTTAACCCAGAAATAGCAAATACATTTGATAAATTAAAGTTAAATTCATTACAAGGCTATGGCCTAACAGAATGTGCACCACTTGTAGCAGGAAATACAGACTTTTTCAAAAGAAATGATAGTGCAGGATTACCAATTCCAACAGTAGAATACAAAATTGATAATCCAAATCAAGAAGGAGTTGGAGAAATAATAGTAAAAGGCCCAAATGTAATGCTAGGTTACTACAATATGCCAGAAGAAACAGAAAAAGTTTTGAAAGATGGATGGTTCCATACAGGAGATTTAGGAAAAATAGATGAAAATGGATTTTTATATATTACAGGAAGATGCAAAAGTGTAATTGTAACAAAAAATGGAAAAAATATATATCCAGAAGAAATAGAAAGCTATTTAAATGAAAGTCCACTAATATCTGAATCATTAGTTATAGGAACACATAAAGAAAATGATGATGAAACATATGTAAATGCACAAATATTCCCAAACAAAGAAGCAATCACAGAATATTTAAAAGGAACAGTTCCAACAAAAGAAGAAATAAAAAAAGTAATCTCAGATGTAATTGCAAACGTAAATAGCAAAATACCAAATTACAAACATATAAAAGATTTTGCAATAAGAGATAGCGAATTTGAAAAAACAACAACTCAAAAAGTAAAAAGATATGGAAATAATATGAAAATAGATAAATAAAAAAAGGTCAAGATTTTAAATCTAGACCTTTTTCTGTAGCTAAGAAATTCTTAGCAATTATGTGTTATTAGCGAAGATTAGCAACATCCTCCTCTGCCACCACCGCAGCAACAGCATATTATTAAGATAAGAAGAATGATACAGCAGCAATCGTCACCAAATCCGAAACCACCACAACCTCTGTTTTCTGGCATAGTCTAGACCCCCTTTCAACAAATGAGTTTTTTCTTTCTTTTGTTGTTCCTTTGTATAATACATATTATGAAAAAACAGAAAATTGGTTACTGAAAAATAAAAATTTTTATAAAAAACTATTGAATTTGATTTTTGTCTTGTATATAATTAACAAAAAACGAAAGAGAGTTGATAAAAATGTCAGGAATAAAATTAAATTTAAAAAATAGTGGAATAACAGAAAAAACAATATTAGAATACAAAGAACAAGTAGAAAACATACACAAAGACTTACATAGAAGAGCAAATGATGAAAAAGACTTTGTTGGATGGATTGAATTACCAACAAATTATGATAAAAAAGAATTTAGCAGAATAAAAAAAGCTGCAAAAAAAATAAAAAAAGAATCAGACATATTAGTAGTAATAGGAATAGGTGGATCATACTTAGGCGCAAGAGCTGTAATTGAAGCATTAACAAGTTCATTCCAAAATATGTTAACAGACAAACAAAGAAAATACCCACAAATATTATATGTAGGAAACAATTTAAGTCCAAACTACATAAATGAATTAATAGAATATATAGGGGACAAAGATTTTTCAGTTAATGTAATATCAAAATCAGGAACAACAACAGAACCAGCAATAGCCTTTAGAATTTTTAGAGAAATGCTAGAAAACAAATATGGAATAGAAGAAGCGAGAAGTAGAATATATGTAACAACAGACAAAGAAAGAGGAGCATTAAAAACATTAGCAGACAACGAAGGTTATGAAAAGTTTGTCATACCAGATAATGTTGGAGGAAGATATTCAGTATTAACACCAGTAGGATTATTACCAATAGCAACAGCTGGAATTGATATAGACAAATTAATGGCAGGTGCTCAAACAGCGCAAGAAAGATATAATGACTCAAACTTAAAATATAATGAATGTTATAAATATGCAGTAGTAAGAAATATTTTATACAAATTATACAAAAACACAGAAATATTAGTAAACTATGAACCTAAAATGCACTATTTCACAGAATGGTGGAAACAACTATATGGAGAAAGCGAAGGAAAAGAACAAAAAGGAATATTCCCAGCAGGAGTAGACTTCACAACAGATTTACATTCTATGGGACAATATATACAAGAAGGTAGAAGAAACTTATTTGAAACAGTAATTTCAATAGAAAATTCTGCAACAGACATTATAATAAATAAAGATGAAGACAATTTAGATGGATTAAATTATTTAGCCGGAAAAGGCCTAGACTATGTAAATAAAAAAGCGATGGAAGGAACAATAAAAGCTCACGTATCAGGAGATGTACCTAACATTGTAATAAATATAGAAAAACTAGACGAAGAAAATATGGGAGAATTAATATATTTCTTTGAAAAATCATGTGCAATGTCTGGAATGATTTTAGGAGTAAATCCATTTAATCAACCAGGAGTAGAAGAATATAAAAAGAATATGTTCAAACTATTAAAAAAACCAGGCTATTAAAATAAAAGTTGTCAAATAAAATTTGGCAACTTTTTTAAAGGAGTATGAAAAATGTTTTATAAAGAAGATGTAAAAATACAATTAAAAGATTTTGGAAAAAATGGATTTATAAAAAATAGAGCAATCTTAGAAATGTTTGAAAATGTTGCAACATATCATTCAGACAGTTTAGGGCATGGACCTAATAATATAGAAAAAACAGGTTCAAGCTGGGTATTATTAGATTGGAAATTTAAAGTTATAAAAAGACCAAAATATGGTCAAAATTTAAATGTGTGTACATGGGGAAGATGCATGAAAAAAGCATTTACATACAGAGATTTTGAAATTAGAGATAAAGAAAATAATTTATGTGTAATAGGAACTTCAAAATGGGTTCTTGTTGATATCAATACAAATAGAATCGTTAGATTAGATGAACAATTAATAGAAGATTATGAACCTGAGGAAAAAAGTGTATTTGATGAGGAATTAACAAAATTAAAAGTGCCTGAAAAATTTGAATCAGAATATATATACAAAGTAGCCAGAAGAGATATAGACTTAAATGGTCATATGCATAATTTATATTATTTAGACTTAGCATATGAAGCATTACCACAAGAAGTATATGAAAAAAGACCATTTGACAACGTTAGAATCGAATATAAAAAAGAAATAAAATTTGGAGAAACTATCAAATGCAAATATAGTTGTATAAATGGCGAGAATATAGTTACAATATTTAATGAGGATTGTAGTGTAGTTCATGCTATTATTATTTTAAAATAAGGAAAAATTTACAAAATTTTAAAAAAATAGTTGAAAAATGCGGTTTAATTGTGATATAATAAAAGCCGGTTTTAAAAAAAGGGAGGAATAAAAATGAAATCATTAAGAAAAACAAAAATAGTTGGAACAATAGGACCAGCAAGTGAAAACAGATTAGAAGAATTATTTAATGCTGGATTAAACGTAACAAGAGTAAATTACTCACATGGAAGTTGGGATGAACAATCAGAAAAAACAGAAACAATTTGTAGATTAAGAAAAGAAATGGACATACCAGTTGCGTTACTTCTAGACATGAAAGGTCCAGAAATAAGAACAGGAATGTTATATACAGGAAAAAACACAAAAATCCAATTAAAGGATGGACAAAAATTTACATTAGTAAATGATGATATTGAAGGAAACGAAGAAAAAGTTTCTGTAACATATAAAGAATTATACAAAGATGTACAACCTGGAACAAAAATATTAATAGATGACGGAGCAATCGAATTAAAAGTTGATGAAGTTGTAGGAAAAGATATAGTTTGTACAGTAGTTCATGGAAACGGTTTAGGAAGCAGAAAAACAATGAACTTACCAGGAACAGTAATAAGATTACCAGGTTTAGCTGAAAAAGATATAGCTGACTTAAAAACAGCTTGTGAACATGATTATGATTTCGTTGCAATATCATTTGCAAGAAACTTAGATGATATCAGACAAGTAAGAAAAGTATTAGATGAAAATGGTGGAAAAGACATCCAAATAATAACAAAAATAGAAAACGTTGAAGGTCTATCAAACTTAGAAGATATATTAAACGAAGCTGATGGACAAATGATAGCTAGAGGAGACATGGCTACAGAAACAGACTTCACAGAACCACCAGTAGTTCAAAAGAAAATAATCAAAATATCTAACGAAATTTGTAAACCAGCTATAACAGCAACACAAATGTTAGAATCAATGACACACCAACCATTACCAACAAGAGCAGAAGCTAGTGACGTTGCAAATGCTATCTATGATAGAACAAGTGCAATAATGTTATCTGGAGAATGTGCTCAAGGTGACTACCCAGTTGAATGTGTTAAAACAATGGTTAAAATAGCTAACAGAGTAGAACCAACAATCAATTACTGGAAGAGATTTGATGAAAATGAAAATGTTAAATTAGATGATTTAGAATCAAACATTTCATACTCAGCATGTGTAATCGCTAAAAACATAAAAGCAGATGCAATCGTATGCTACACAAACTCTGGAGATTCAGCTAGAAGATTAGCTGGAATGGGAGCTGGATGCCCAATATTAGCTATAACAGATAATAGAAGAACATTCAACCAATTAGCTTTAGCATGGAACGTAACACCAGTATTAGTTGAGAAACAAGAGACTATTGATAAAACAGTAGAAGCTGGTCTTAAAAAATTACAAGATAAAGAAATACTAGAAAAAGGAGATACAGTTGTATTAGCTAGTGGATCTAAAATGTTAGAAAACAATGCAGAAAGCAAAATAATCGGTGGAGTTGTAAAAATCTAGGATTATAAAAATAAAGTAAAAAAGGATTAGTAAAGAAATTTGCTAATTCTTTTTTTGTATGGTAACAAATGTCGAAAAAGCTCATATAATAAAACTAAAGGAGGAAAGAAAGATGCTTGGAAGATACAAAAAATGTTATTGTATGAACAATGAATATAACAACGATTCATGCAATGCAAACAGTGATATTATAGAAGACCAATGTTCAAACGTTGGAAACAATATGTATTCAACTTGCAATCAAAATCAATATACAGATTGCTGCGAATGTGGATTTGATGAAGAATATAATGTTTTTCCAGAAAATCCAATGTTAGGTCAAAGTTATGTACCAATTCAATATATGGATAAAACATTCAAACCATGTGTAGGGTTAAAAATGGGAACAATATTTCCAGAATTAGTTAGCCCATATATGCCATGTCAATCTATGCGTGAAATAGATTATATAGCAGCAACAAATACAATAAAGGAGGGATGTAACAAATGTCAATAGAAGAAAATAGAAATTGCGGATGTAATGATAATATGAATGATAGCATGACTTCTAATATGATGAATGCAGAAGGAAGAATCATAGATTGTTGCGAAAAAGAAGAAATGTTACAACAAATTAGATGTTGTGATTTTGCAATAACTGAATTGGCATTATACTTAGACACACATCCTCAAGATGATAAAGCATTATGCTTGCATAGAAAATACTGCAAACAAGCAAAAGATTTAAAAGATAAATATCAAAAGGTTTATGGACCATTAACAATAAATTACCCATGTAATAAATGGAGATGGCTTGAAGAACCATGGCCTTGGGAAGGAGGAATGTGCTAATGTGGACTTATAATAAAACTTTACAATACCCAATTAATATAAAATGTCCAGACCCAAGACTTGCTAAAGTCATAATATCTCAATATGGTGGTCCGGATGGAGAATTAGCAGCATCTTTAAGATATTTATCACAAAGATTTGGGATGCCAGACCAAAATGCTAAAGCAATTTTAAATGATATAGGAACAGAAGAATTAGCCCACCTAGAAATGGTAGGAACAATAGTACACCAATTAACAAGAGGAGCATCAATAGAAGAAATAGAAAAAGCAGGATTAGGAGCTTACTATACAGACCATGGAGTAGATGTATATCCACAATCTGCAGCAGGAGTTCCATTTAGTGCAAACTGCTTAGCTTGTAAAGGAGACCCAATAGCAAACTTACAAGAAGATTTAGCAGCCGAACAAAAAGCACGTGCTACGTATGAAAAATTAATAGACTTATGTAGAGACAATCCAGATGTAATAGATCCATTAAGATATTTAAGAGAAAGAGAAGTAGTACACTTCCAAAGATTTGGTGAAGCTCTAAGAGGAGTTCAAGACAAATTAGCAGATAAAAAATTTTATATGAATAATTGTAAATAAGAAAAGCCCCCAAGTACATTAAGACTATGGGGGCATATTGTTGAATAATACTATAAAACGTGAAAAAACACTAGCATTTTACATAAAAATATGGTATAATAAAAGTTATAATATATTTGAAATTGGGTTTAATCACTTAAAAGATATTCATCAAAAAAGATATAAACTTTATTTTTCGGGTGATAAGAAGAAAATAGAAATTTATTCAACAAAAATAGCAGGTTTAGGAAAAGAGTTGTTACAACTAGGAGAAATTTTAAGTTCTGAAAAAAGACTTAATAAAAAGAAAAGAATAAAGTTAGAAGAAATGATGAAAGAAACGGAAAGACTAATGACAGAAATTAAAGCTTAGTAAATAAAAAAACGAAAACCTGAGTGAAAATTTTCACTCAGGTTTTAATCGTGTTATTAATAACAATATAAGATTACTGTATACCAAAACCATTACTAATAGGGTCTCTGAATAATCCTATTTCTGGTGGTGCATAAGTAAACAAAACAAAACACAAAAGTAAGACAACTAAAACAATAAAAGCAAATCTTTTATTACAAACAAAATTAGTAAGTAATAATCTATAAGTAATAAACTCTCCTAAAATAACAGCAACAAAAAAACTACCAATATCTAAAAAAGCAAAATTAGTTCCAATTATACCAGTATAAGTATAAAAAAACACAGTAGTAAAAGAAATTGCAGTTAAAATTCCAATAGCATTAGCACATAAAAAATTATGCTTATTCTTACCAAAATAAAAATAACCAATAATAGTAGTTAAAAGCATAGGGTAAAACAAAAGCTTTAAATGTTCCCAAGTGCTTTCATTAACAGCACTAAAACTTGCAACAAGTAAATTTCCTTCAGACCATTCATATGTAAAATGTAGTAAAGTACCTAGAATCATAACAAAAATAGCACTAAAAATCTGAAAATTTTTAATTGAAACTTTCATAAAAATACCTCCATAATTAAATATATTAAAACATATGAAGTTTGTTGACAAAAATAATCATAAATATTAAAATATAATTAGGTGATTTTATGAAATCAAAAGAAAAAAATAAAAAAGTAAAAATAACATTAAAAACAATTATATTTTCAGCATTTGCTTTTTTTATCTTGTTATATATGTTTATGTTCTATAACATATATTTTCCAATTAACAAATCATATGCAAAAGAAACAGATACAAATCCAGAAGAAACAAGAATTAGCAATGCTAACAAAATAGATATTGATGAAGTAATAAATACTAATACTGGCAATGGACAAACAGTACAAATAACACAAAAAGAAGAAGTATTAGAATATTTAACAGAATATAGAACAAATAAAACACTTCCTAAAGGAGTATCTTATGTAGTACAAGAAGGAAGACAAGGAACACAAAATATAACAATAAAAAGTACATACAAAGATGGAGAATTACTTTCAGAGGAGCAAGTTGGAGCAAGTGTAATTAAAGCATCCTATAATAAAATAATAGAAATAGGTGGTGCTTCATATTCAAGTAGTTACAAAGTAAAAGCAGGAGATACAGTGTATGTAACTTCAGATGAGTTAGGTTTAATGGAAACAAATTCTGAAGAAAGTCGAAGAATTACAACATTAAAAAGAAATGATAATTTAAAAATATTAAAAATTACTCAAAACTGGTATGAGGTATCATACCAAAATATGACAGGATGGGTAAAAAATGAATGTACTACATATATAAATTCAAAAGAAGAAAATGAGACAAAAGAAAGTACAAAAACAAAACAAGAATTAAATTCAAATTTAAGTTTTAATATGGCATTAAATAAGCCAAGTGGGTTAAGCTTAGAGCAATTTAAAAAAATATTAAATGACTCAAAAGATAAAAATAAAATTTTTACAAATAATTCAGAATATTTTTATTATATAGAAAAACAATACAACATAAATGGTGTATTTGTGGCAGCAGTAGGAATTCATGAAAGTGCATGGGGAACATCTAAAATTGCACTTCAAAAAAATAACTTATTTGGTTATGGAGCATATGATTCAAACCCATATAATGGAGCATATAATTTTTCAAATTATTCAGAAAGCATAGATTTAATTTCAAGAGTATTTGTAAAATATTATATAAATCCAAAAGGGACAAGCATATATGGTGGAGAAAAAGCTGTTGGAACATATTATAATGGTTCAAATTTAAGTGGCATTAATAAAAAATATGCAAGTGATTCTAATTGGGCAAATGCAGTTTACTCACATATGCAATATTTATATAACAAATTGTAAAATTTTTGCAAAATTTCTTGCTATTTTTAAAAAGTTATTGTATGATATATAAGTATAAAAAAGAGAAAATATATACTAAAAAAGGAAAGTTAGAAAGGGGCAAAAAAATGAAGAAAACATTTGCAATATTTGCAATAGTAGCTATATTAATAACATTATTTACATTCACAACTAAAGTATATGCTACACAAGCTGCAATAGATAATGGAACAGAAAGTAAACTTGTACAAATAAAAGAAACACAAACAAAATCATTACAAGATTATCAAGAAAAATATGGCTCTGAAGCATATGGATTAGTTGCATATATATTAAATTTAATTAGAATATATAGTATACCATTTTGCTTTTTAGGAATAGCAATAGGAGCAATACATCAATACATAATTGGTATTAGAAAATTAGATACATTAGAGAAAGGAATGGGACTAATAGTAACATTCGTTACATTATTAGTAATATGCCAAGTTTTACCATTAGCATTCGCTGTGTTTGTAAAGTTTGGAAGGGGGTAACAAATGAAAGTATTATTTGCTGTAAGTAATGAGGAGATATCAGAATCAATAGTAAAAAGATATCAAAGAGAATATAAAGAAATAATTTCATACAAAAATGTTTATTACTTTAATGCAATATTAAAAGAATTACAAAAAGACAAAAACTATGACAGAATTGTAATAAGTGAGGAATTAGAGGCATTTACACATACACAATATGACCAAATAGATAAATTCATATTTGATAAATTAGATGGAATAAGTGATGAGGCTTCAAATTTAAAAGGAGAGGATATTCCAATTATACTAATTTGTTCAGATAGAAGAGAAAAATCAGAATCTATGTTAGTAAAATTATTTGGTATTGGTATCTACAATGCTTTGTTAGGAAACGATAGGTCTGTAGATAATGTTTGCAAATTATTAAACAAACCACGTTCTAAAAAAGAAGCTAAAATATATTATAAAATTGATTCTGATGATGTAACATATCAATCTGAAAATGAAAACGATGTTAGTGAAGTAGAAATTCAAAATATATTAGCTCATTATAAAAGATTAGGAAAAGATGAAGATAAATATGTAGAAAGCTTTAATAGAATAGCATCACAATATAATGATGTTCAATTAAGAATAATAACAAAATTCTTACCATTAAATGTAAGAGCGGTATTAGAAGAAAAATCCGAAAAATACCAACAAATTATATCATTTAATAGTAAAGTTTCAGACAATTTAAGAGCACAAAGCATTGTTAAAAGAAAAGAAGAAGAAGGCACAAGTTCTAAATTATTAACAAATCCAGATAAAGAAAAAATACTATCAAAACCAGTAGTAATTCCATCAGCAGTTAATATGAGTGGAGTAAAGAAGTTTGCAAAATCAAAACCAGAGGTAGAACCAGAACCAACATTTGAACCACTTGAGCCAGAAATAGAAACAACACAAACTCAAAAACCAGAAATAGAAGAATTACCAATGGTAGAAGAAACACCAGTTATTCAAGAAATTGATACAGAAATAGAAGAACCTAAAAAGAGAAGAGGAAGACCTAGAAAAAATCCACTTCCAGAAGAAACAGAAGTACAAGCTCCAAAAAGAGGAAGAGGAAGACCTAGAAAAGTAGTACCGGTTGAAGAGAGTGTAGAAGAACCACAAACTATTTCTCAACAAAAAGAGGAAAGTAAAATAATCTTACCAGGATTTGAAGATTATAATGAGCCAGAAGAAAATATTTTACCAGGATTCGAAGAAAAAACAAAAGAAGATAATATTTTACCAGGCTTTGATGAGAAATCAGAAGAAAACAATATTTTACCTGGTTTCGAAGATGATGATGAAAAACAAGAAGAAACATATAATCAACCAGAAACACCAAAACAAGAAAATTATTATCAAAATTATAATATGAACCAAATCCAAAGCACATATCAACAACATGAAGATATAGACATATCTAGTTTATTAACAGCAAGCAAAAAAGTAGCATGTTTTATAGGAACAAGTAAAAATGGTACATCTTTTGTAGTTAATAACTTAGCAGAAATAACATCATCTATGGGAATTGATACAGCAATATTAGATACAACAAAAAATAGAAATTCATATTATATATACACAAAAAATGAAGAAGAATTAAGAAATACAGCTATGAATTGTGTAAATAATCTTTTAAATGGAAATGCACTAGGAATTAATGCTGGTAAGAACTTAACTATATATACATCATTACCAACAGAAACAGAAGGAATAGAAAATGCAGGAGCAATTTTACAAACACTATTGAAAAAACATTCTTTAGTATTAATAGATTGTGATTTTGATACACCAATGGAATATTTCCAAAAAACACAAGAAATATATCTAGTACAAACCTTTGATGTATTAACAATTCAACCATTAACAGCATTTTTAAGAGAACTAAAATCAAAAAATATTTTAGACCAAAATAAATTAAGAGTAATATTAAATAAAGCTGTAAAAATAAGAGGTATAAATGACAAAACTATAATTGGAGGAATGGCATATTACAATGATCCAGCAATGTCATTTATGACAGAATTATTTGATAAAACAACAGTAAGATATATAACAATTCCATTTGATGAAGATGTTTATGCAAAATATTTGGAAGGTGTAATAAATTGTGAAATATCAATAAAAGGATATCCAAAAAATATAGTACAAATATTCCAAGAACTATCAAACATTGTATATCCAGTAGTTTCAGGAAAAGCAACATATGGTTCTACAAAAGGTTCTGCTAAAAAATCAACATATGTTCCACCACAAATTCAAAGTAATGGATTTACACCAAGTATGAATTCAACATTAGATCAAATGAAAAAAAGATACTAAAAAATAGGAGGTAAAAAAGTGTTAATAGCAATAGTAATAATACTAATAGTAGTAGTAATCGGATTAATTGTATATAATCTTAACATCCATAAAAAAATACAAACATATAAAAACATTAATCAAAAAATAACAAATTTATCGGTTGTACAAGACTTTATGGATGCAATAGGAGAAACATCATCAGTTGATGATAAAATTAAAAAAATTAATGAAATATTAATAGAAAAATATGAAATAAAGTATTCTACTATTGTTGTCTTTAATGGTGCAGAATATGAAGTAAAAGCATCAAATGTTGACCAAAGACACTGGGATTCTTTAAGATCACTCCAAGATGTAGACATGTTTAAAGACAGTATAGCACAAGCAACTCCAAAATATGTTACAGTAAATAATGATAAAGAAAGATTGCCATATCAACAAATGGAATTTGGAAGAGCCAAATCAGCAATCTTCTTTCCATTATACATAGACAATGTTTATATTGGCTATTGGATTATAGAAAGTGGAACACCACATGATTTTGATAATGTGGACACAACAGTATTAGAAGTTATAAAAGACAATATAGTATCAGTCTTAAAAACAGTTGTACATCAAAAAACACTAGAATCAATAGTAAGAAAAGACCTATTCTCTGGATTATATTCAGAAGAATACCTATATGGAGAAGGAAGAAAAATAATAGACCAATATACAACATCAACAATTTGTATGTTTAAGATAACTAATCTAGAAGAAATAAACAAAAAATATTCAAGAGAATTAGGAAATAAAACAATTACACAAATTTCTGACTATATAAAAGAAAATATATCAAACCAATATGTATTTGTTAGATATATGGGACCAAAATTTGTAATAGCATTTTCAGGAGTAGAAATAAATGGTGTAGCAGAATTTGTTAATGACCTAAAAGAAAAAATAGAAAGAACAAAAATAACATTAAAAAATGAAGAAAACGAAGAAGAACAAGTAGCATTACCAAGATTAAATTTTGCAATATCAACATATTATAAAGGAACAGGATTAGAAGAAATCTTGAAAAAACTAGAAGAGTACTTAGATAATGCAGATAAAGCAGAAAGCGATATTACAAATATTTAAAAGAGGAGGTAAACAATATGGATTTTGACAAAACAATGAGCTTTCAAGTAGAAAGAGAAGATAACACAAGAACAAAAGAAATTTTAAAAGAGGTATATGAATCCTTATCAGAAAAAGGTTACAATCCTATAAACCAAATAGTAGGTTACATTTTATCAGGAGACCCAACATACATTACAAGTTATAATGATGCAAGAAATAAAATAAGAACAATTGAAAGAGACGAATTATTAGAAAAAATGGTAAAAAATTATATAGGATTAGATTTAGAGGATTAATAATGAGAAAATTAGGAATAGACTATGGAGATGCACGTGTTGGAATATCAATAACAGACCCACTAAACATTACTGTTCAAGGATTAGAAACAATACAAAGAAATAATTCTGACAAAGTTGTATTAAGAAGACTAGATGAAATATTAGAAAAATATGAAGTAGATACAATTGTAGTTGGAATGCCATATAACTTAAAAGGCGAAAAAACAGTAAGAGCAGAGGTTACAGAAAAATTCATACACAAATTGAAATGTAAATACAACAAAATAAAAATAGAAACAATTGATGAAAGATTAACAACAGTTGCAGCTCATAAAACTATGAATTTTCTTGATATTAATAAGAATAAAAAAAGAGATATTGTAGATACTATATCTGCAGTATATATATTAGAAACATATGTAAATAAGATGAAAGAAAATTTATAAAAACAGTTGCAAAAAAATAAAAAATACGATATTATAATTACGATATTTAATTTGTTAAATATAAAATAAAAAAGCATCGAATCGAAAGGAGAAAAAAGATGGAAGAAAACTATAATGAAGAGGATAACATAGTAATATTAAATGATGAGGATGGAAACGAAGTAAAATTCGAATTCTTAGACTTAGTAGAATTAGATGATGAAGAATATGTTGTATTACTACCAGTTACAGCAGAAGGAGAAGAAGATGAAGGAGAAGTAGTAATACTAAAAGTAGAAGACACAGACGAAGAATCTGATGAAGAATCTTATGTAAGTGTAGAAGATGAAGAAACATTAAACAAAGTATTTGAAATATTCAAAGAAAAATTTAAAGATGACTTTGATTTTGTAGATTAATTTTATTAATAAGAATAGACGGATACTAATCCGTCTTTTTACTTATCTAAAAGAACTTAGCTTAGAGATCAAATTTAAGGGGGAAAATAAAATGAAAAAATTATCAACATATTTATTAGTAATGTTTATGGTTATGTATTGGGTACTAAGAATAATAATTGCATTATCAGCAGAATTAGGAAAAAATTTTATAGGGATAACACCAATAAATTCAACATTTGAAATTGTATTATTATTTGCATTTTTAGTATGCGTAGTATTAGTAGTAAAAAGAAAATTAACAGGTGGATTATTGTATCTTGCATTATATGGAATTTATTTTGGTGGAGATGTAACTGCAAAATTAAATATATTATCAACAAATGGCTCATTATCAATGTCTGAAAATATGGGATTAATGATATCCATGCTAGGAATTATATTACCATTAGCTGTTTTAATTGATTTATTATTAGATAAAAATAGAAAATTAAATCCAAAAGATAAAAAAACAGATTGGTTTTATCAAAATGAAGAATTTGATAGAAAATTAGATGATAGAGCAGATAAGAATAATTATAGAACAATGTAATAGGAAAGGTAAAAAATGGAAGAAAATAAATTAATTATATATAAAAATAGTGAAGGTAATATTATAGTAGATGCTATTTATAAAGATGAAACTTTATGGCTATCACAAAAAGGTATGTCAAAAGTTTTCGATGTTGGTGTACCAGCAATATCAAAACATTTAAAAAATATATTTGAAGAAAACGAATTAGATAAAAATTCAGTTGTTTCCAAAATGGAAATAACTGCACCTGACGGAAAAAATTATAATACTGAAGTTTATAGTCTTGATGCTATAATTGCTGTTGGTTATAGAATTAATTCTAAAAAAGCAACAGAATTTAGAATATGGGCAACAAAAATATTAAAAGAATATATGACAAAGGGTTTTGCATTAAATGATGAACGTTTTATAAATGGAAATAAATATGATGCAAAATATTTTGATGAATTATTAGAACGTATTAAAACAATTAGAGTTAGTGAAAGAATGGCATACCAAAAAATCACTGATTTATTTATTGCAACAGCAACTGATTACAATCATAAGTCAGAAGAAGCGTATACTTTCTTTAAAATAGTTCAAAATAAGTTGCATTATGCTATAAGTGGACATACTGCTGCAGAGCTAATTTTTGAAAGAGTAAATTCAGAAAAAGAGCATATGGGACTAACCAATTGGAAAAATTCTCCTGATGGCTTAATATATAAATATGATGTGGTTATTGCAAAGAATTATTTAAACGAAGAAGAAATGAGAAAATTAAAAGATTTAACAAATATGTTTTTAGTATTTGCTGAAGATGAAGCAAAACAAAGACATGTTATGACAATGAAGGATTGGATAACTGCAACTGATGATTTATTGAAATTTAGAAGAAAAGAAATATTAAATAATAGTGGCAGTATATCTCATAAAGAAGCAGTAGAAAAAGCAGAAAAAGAATATGAAAAATTTAGAATTATACAAGATCAAAAATATATTTCTTCAATGGATGAATTTTATCAAAAATATTTAGAAGAAAATAAAGATAATAAGTAATATTTTTTATAAAAAAATTTTATATGAAGTAATGAAGAAGGAGTGTTAGGAAGAAATATGGAGAAAATAAAAAATAATAAAAAAATATCAATTTTAAAATTTATTTTTTTAATCAGCCTATTATATTATGTATTCTGGATTATTTTGTCTATATATTTCTTTTTTCATGGTATTGATTCAGGTTGGGCTATGCCTGCAATGAGCAATGGCAATTTAATGTATGGATTTGAAGCTTTTTTTAGTGGTATAATTATGGGTATATTATATACAATTGAATTATTTTGGTTTATTCCCCTATATCAAGTAATTTATTTAATATATAGTATTATAAATTATTTACAAGTTGTAAAAAGGAGGTGTTAATAAATGGACATGTACCAAAAAAGAAAAATGAGAGCAGAAAATAAAAAAAATGAAAATAAAGAAGAAAATAGTAAATCTAATATCAACTGGTACCCAGGTCATATGGCAAAAACAAAAAGACAAATAATAGAAGACATGAAACTAATAGACGTAGTAATAGAACTATTAGACTCAAGAATACCAATATCAAGTCAAAATCCAAACATAGCAGAAATAACAAAAAACAAAAAGAAAATAATAGTATTAAACAAATGCGACCTATCAGATGAAAAACAAAACAAACTATGGGTGGAATACTTTAAAAGTAAAAATATACCAGCAGTATTAGTAGACTCAAACTCAGGAAAAGGAATAGACAATTTCATAAAAGAAGTAGAAAAAATAATGCAAGTAGACTTAGAACAACACGCACAAAAAGGAAGAACAGGAAGAAAAATAAGAGCAATGATACTGGGAATACCTAATGTAGGAAAATCATCATTCATAAATAGAATTGCAAAAAGAACATCAGCTGGTGTTGGAAACAAACCAGGAGTAACAAAACAAAAACAATGGATACGTATAAACGATAAAATAGAATTACTAGATACACCAGGAGTATTATGGCCAAAATTTGAAAGTGAAGAAGTTGCATTGAATTTATGCTTTACAGGAACAATAAAAGAAGAAATATTAGACAAAATAGAAATAGCATATCAACTAACAAAATTTTTACTAGAAAATTATAGAAAAAATCTATGTGAAAGATATAAATTAGAAGAATGTTTCGTAGAAGAAAAATTAGCACAAGAACAACCTGAAAATTATAACATATATGAAATAATGCTAGAAATAGGTAAAAAAAGAGGATGTGTAATGTCTGGTGGAAAAATAGACGAAGAAAAAACAGCAAGAATATTACTAGATGAATTTAAAAATGGTCAATTAGGAAAAATAACAATTGAAAAACCAAAAAGACAATAAACATAAGGAGGAAAAAGTGGAAGAATTTATTGAATTAAAAAAAGATGAAACAGAAGTAAATTTAATGCCACCACTTACATGGGCATATGTAGGTGATTGTGTTTATGAATTATACATAAGAACAAAACTAGTAAATGAAACAAAATTGAAACCACACGCATTGCATATAGAAGCAATAAAACATGTAAAGGCTAAGGCACAAGCGGAAACTTTGAAAAGAATATATGATGATTTAACAGAAAAAGAACAAGAAATAGTTAGAAGGGGAAGAAATGCAGAAAATCATCATTTACCAAAAAATGCTAATGTTCAGGAATATATGTATTCAACAGCATTTGAAGCATTAATCGGTTATTTATATTTAACAAAACAAAATGTGAGATTAAAAGAAATATTAGATAAAACATAAAAAATTGCTTGACTAAACATAAAAAAAATGGTATAAATAAACAGTACCAACAAGGCCCCTTGGTCAAGCGGTTAAGACGCCACCCTCTCAAGGTGGAATCATGGGTTCGATTCCCGTAGGGGTCACCAAATTAAAAGGGAGTAGCTTTAAATTACTAATCAACAGTCGCGATAAACAAAATTATCTGGTTAGTAAGCTTAAAACTAATTAAGTAAGCGAGACTTTTAAAAGAAATTTGATTTTTTAAATTTCTTTTAAAAGTCTCGCTTTAATATTAAGCAAAAGCGAATAAAACACAAAATTTGGTAAAAAATAAAAAAAGGAGGAACTTTCATGAAAAAAAGAAATTGGTTTAACAAAACATTTAAAGAAGTAGAAAAAGAACTAGAAACAGACTTAGAAAAAGGACTAAGCAAAGAAAAAGTAGAAGAAAGACAAGAAAAATATGGTTTTAACGAATTACAACAAATAGCAAAAAAATCAATAATCCAAAGATTTTTAGAACAATTCAAAGATTTTTCAATAATAGTATTAATAATAGCGGCAATAGTTTCTGGAATAGTAGGAGTATTACAAGGAGAAGGAATAACAGATACTATAATAATTTTAATAGTTGTAATAGTAAATGCAATAATAGGAGTAGCACAAGAAAGTAAAGCAGAAAAATCTTTAGAGGCATTACAAAAACTAAGTGACCACGCATCAAAAGTAATTAGAAATGAAAATATGGAAGTAGTACCATCAAAAGAACTAGTACCAGGCGACATAGTAGTATTAGATACAGGAAACTATATACCAGCAGATTTAAGAATAATAGAAGCAGTAAACTTAAAAACACAAGAGAGTTCATTAACAGGAGAATCAGTTCCAGTTGAAAAAACATCAGAAATCATAGAAGAACAAGAAATTGGAATTGGCGATAGAAAAAATATGTTATTTTCATCAAGTTTAGTAACATATGGTAGAGGAAAAGGAATAGTTGTTGAAACAGGAATGACAACAGAAGTTGGTAAAATTGCAGGAATGATAAACTCAACAGAAAAACAAGAAACACCACTTCAACAAAAATTAGATAAATTAGGTAAAACCTTAGGAATAGCAGCACTAGTTATTTGTGCAGTAATATTTATATTAGGAATATTACAAGGAAAAGAAATAATAAGTATGTTTATGACAGCTGTAAGTTTAGCAGTTGCGGCAATACCAGAAGGACTAGTAGCAGTATCAACAATAGTATTAGCAATAGGTGTTCAAAAAATGGTTAAGAAAAATGCTATTGTAAAAAGACTGCCAGCAGTAGAAACTCTAGGAAGTGCAACAGTAATCTGTTCAGATAAAACAGGAACATTAACTCAAAATAAAATGACAGTAGAAAAAATATTTTGGAATGATGCAACAAGAGAAGCAAGCAATATTTCAGATGATGAAATAGATGAAGAATTAACAAAATTAGTATATGCTAATATGTTATGTAATGACACAAAAATATCATCAGATGGAACACTTACAGGAGACCCAACAGAAACAGCCTTAGTAGATATGGGATTTAAATTAAATTTTGATCCAAGCATATATGACAGAATGGAACGTGTAGAAGAAATTCCATTTGATTCAGATAGAAAATTAATGACAACAGTAAATAAAGTTGGAGATAAATATGTTGTATATACAAAAGGCGGAATTGATGAAATACTAAAAAGATGTAACTCATATGAAATAGGTGGGCAAATATCAGAAGAATTAGAAAGTTATATTAATAAAATAAGACAAGAAAACGAAAAAATGGCACAAAATGCTTTAAGAGTATTAGGATGTGCATATAAAGAAATAGACCATATACCAACAAAAGAAGAAATGAAGACAATCGAAAATGACTTAATCTTTATAGGAATGGTAGGAATGATAGATCCTCCAAGAGAAGAAGCCAAACTAGCAGTTGAAAAATGCAAAACAGCAGGAATAAAAACAGTAATGATTACAGGAGACCATAAAATAACAGCAACAGCAATAGCAAAAAAATTAGGAATTCTAGAAAATGATGATGAAGCAATCACAGGTTTAGAATTAGAACAAATGACAGATGAAGAACTAGAAAAAAATGTAAGGCACTACTCAGTTTATGCAAGAGTATCACCAGAACACAAAGTTAGAATAGTAAAAGCTTGGCAAAAAAATGGTGAAGTTGTTGCAATGACAGGTGACGGAGTTAATGATAGTCCAGCACTAAAAAAAGCAGACATTGGTTGTGCAATGGGAATAGTTGGAACAGATGTAGCAAAAGAAGCCGCAGATGTTATATTAACAGATGACAACTTCGCAACAGTAGTATCAGCAGTAGAAGAAGGAAGAAAAATATATGACAATATATTAAAAGTAATTCAATTCCTATTATCAAGTAATATAGGAGAAGTAGTTGTACTATTTTTTGCAACATTATTAACACCATTATTTAGTAAATGGTTTGGAATAACAGATATAAACGGATTAGAAATATTATTACCAATCCACATATTATGGATAAACCTAGTAACAGACTCATTACCTGCCTTAGCTTTAGCTTTTGACCCGGCCAATAGTGATATAATGCAAAGAAAACCTATCAAACCAGGAAAAGGAATATTCACAAAAGGAATGACTTGGAGAGTAGTATATCAAGGAATAATGATTGGTGTACTTACACTTGCTGCATTTATGATAGGACTTGCAACAACAAAAGAACCAATAGGAACATTAACACTAGACCAATCAAAAATAGAAGTAGGGCAAACAATGGCTTTTGTAACACTTGCATTATCAGAATTAATACACGTATTTAATGTAAGAGACAATAAAAAATCAATATTCAAAACAGGAATATTTAACAATATGAAGCTAATAGGGGCAATTATAATATCAGCAGTACTAATGTTTGTAATCTTATTAATACCAGGATTAAGAGAAATCTTTAGTATACCAGTACTACCAAAAGAAAATATAATAGAACTAATATGCTTAGTGCTAGCACCAATAGTTATAGTAGAAATATTTAAATTATTAAAAATAAATGGTTCAAAAGATGAGTAAAACGGAAATAATTTAAAACAAATACCTCAAAACTATTAAGACAAAAAAATCAATAATTTTGAGGTATTTTTATTTTAAACTTTAAGTTCCTTATTTTCATCAAGTTCAACATCTTTATACTTTTTTAAATCCATTTCATCAAGAGAATTTTGAATACAACTTACAATTACATTATTAAAACTCATATTTTCTTTTTTAGCTATTTTCTTTAAAGTTTCATTAATATTTTCAGGTAATCTTATAGAAATTTTAACATTACTTTTTTTATATTTTGATATTTCAAACATAGTTATTCCTCCAATAAAAATTTAAATTATGTATATAATAATATTAATAATTGTCTCACAAAAATGTTTTAAAAAATACCAGACAAAAGTATTGCATTTTTTAAAATTTAATGTTAGTATATTTTTAGTGAGAAAATTTTAGGAGGAATATATATGAAAACAAAAGAAAATTTAAATAAAGGAATAACATTAGTAGCGTTAGTTATTACAATAATTATTTTATTAATTTTAGCAGGAGTAGCAATAACAGCATTGACTCAAACTGGATTATTTGAAAATGCAAAACAAGCAAAAAATGCTATGAAAAATTCAGAAGATGAGGAGAATACGATTTTAGGAGATTACAGTGAAAAAATAGATGAATATATTAGTAGTAATAGAAATAACAAAGAAAGTGGAGTAAGTTTAATAAATAAAGAAGATGGAATATATAATAAAGACGAAAACGGATATATATTCAATACAAATTCAGATCAGATAATATACACAACTAATAATATAATAACATTATCTGAATCAATTGAAAATTATAATTATATAGAATTTGAATGTGATAATAATTATTCAACAGAAGGGTATTCATATCCTTTTTCTCAAAGATACTCTGTTAGCCAAATAAAAGAACATTATAGTAATACAAATGAATTTGTATATTCAAATGTCTTTTGGATAATTTCCAATTTAGGTGATAATTGGAATAGAGTTTCATTTTGGCTAAAAGATAATAAGACAATAATGTTTCAATATGGTAGATCAACAAATACATCTGTTTTTAACAAGATTAGAATAACAAATATAAAAGGAATAAAATAAAAATACTTAAATTAATTGAAGGTGAGGAAAATAAGATGAAAAAAAATATAAATGGTATTACATTAGTAGCGCTAGTTATAACAATAATTATTTTATTAATTCTTGCAGGAGTAGCAATAACAGCATTGACTCAAACTGGATTATTTGAAAATGCAAAACAAGCCAAAAATGCGATGGAGAATGCACAAAACGAAGAAAATACAATATTATCAGATTATGATAATAAAATAAATGAAATAGTTGGCGGAGCTGTAAGAGAAGAAAGTAGTAATAAAGGAAAAGTTTTATGGAAGAATAATGATATTACTTCTGAATTTGCTGCACAAACCGTAGAATTAAGTGACAATTTGGAAAATTATGATTACGTGAAAATATTTTTTCAAACATCTTATTCAAAAGAAACCGATGTGGTGGCTAATCAGTTTTTTTCAGTAGAAAGTTTAGTAATAGATAATAAAATATCAACATCGCTAAAGACATCATGGTATGAATCAGGATGGGACGGACATCCATTAATGTATAGAATAGTTAATGGTGAAAAAAATAAAGTATATTTTAATGATGGATATACAACAGGAAGTGGTTCAAACAATGGGATAAACAATACAGTTGCGATTCCATGTAATATAATAGGCTATAAGTTCTAAAAAAATAAAAAAAGCATAAGTTTTAAAAAAAGACTTGTACTTTTTTTATTTTATTATTATAATATAAAAGAATTGGAGAAAAGCTATATGGAAATCGAAAAAATAAACACAAACAACAAAATAAAATCAATAGAAAGAATAAAAAAAATTGAAAAAATCTTTGTTGTTGGAAAAGGCATAGACTCAACAAAAGAAGATGAAAACAATAAAAGACAAAAAAGACAAGATACAAAAGAAATTTTTGAAATGGAAAATGGCAGAAAAAAACATATAAAAAATTTGAAAGAAAACGAAAATTCCGAAAAACAAAAAGTAGCAAACTTCAAAAAACAATACCAACAAAGAAACGAAGCATATGAAAAAACAATAGAAGATACAATACAAATGTATCACGAAAACGAACAACAAGAAAGATAAAAACAATAATTTATAAAATACCAAGGAGGAAAATAAAAATGTACGTATTTAACAAAATAACTGTAAACCCACAATTACCAAAAAGGATTGAAAAACTATCAGAAATTTCAAATAACTTATGGTGGTCATGGAACACAGAATTTTTAAGACTATTTAAAACAATAGACAATGATTTATGGGAAACTTGTGAAAAAAATCCTGTAAAATTTTTAAAACAAGTATCACAAGAAAGATTAGAAGCTGTTTCTAAAAATGTAGAATTCCTAAAAGAATATGACAAATTAGCAAGACAATTTGAAGATTATATGAATAGCAAAAATACATGGTTTGCAAATAATTATCCAGAAAATAAAAATGATTTAATAGCATATTTTTCAGCTGAATATGGATTAGACAGAACAATACCAATATATTCAGGAGGGCTTGGAATATTATCAGGTGACCATCTAAAATCAGCAAGTGACTTAGGAATACCATTAGTAGCAGTTGGATTACTATATAAAAATGGTTATTTTCATCAAAAGATAAATGGGTATGGAGACCAAGAAACAGAATATATAAACATAGAATTAAGCAATTTACCAATAAATCCAGTAAAAGATAAAAATGGAGAAGATTTAATAATATATGTTAAATTCCCAAAAAGAAGATTATATTTAAAAGTATGGCAAATAAACGTTGGAAGAATAAAATTATATTTATTAGATTCAGACATAGAAAAAAATAATCCAGAAGATAGAGATGTCACATTAAGATTATATGGTGGAGACCAAGAAATGAGAATAAGACAAGAAATAGTTCTTGGAATGGGAGGAACAAATCTATTAACAAGAGCATTAGGATTAAACCCAACAATTTACCATATGAACGAAGGACATTCAGCCTTCTTAATATTAGAATTAATAAAAAATATAATAAAAGAAAAACAAGTATCATTTGATGTTGCAAGAGATATAGCAAGTTCAAAAACAGTATTTACAACACATACACCAGTACCAGCTGGAAATGATATCTTTCCATTAGACTTAGTAGATAAATATTTCAAAGATTTCTGGCCAAGATTAGGATTAGATAGAGAAGAGTTCCTAAGATTAGGAATGAAACCAAGTCAAATACTAGAACCAGGATTTAATATGGGAATATTGGCACTTAAAGTTGCAGGAAAGAAAAACGGAGTTAGTAAATTACATGGTGCGGTATCAAGAGAATTATTTGGAGATGTTTGGCCAGATATAGCAGCAAATGAATCACCTATAACATACGTAACAAACGGAATTCATACTTGCTCATGGTTATCACCAAAATTAAAAGAACTATACAACAAATACTTAATGCCATATTGGCAAGATAATATACATGAAGATAAAATATGGGAAAAAATAAACAATATTCCAGATAAAACATTATGGGAAACACATCAAGACAGAAAAGAAAAATTATTAAAATTAGTTAAAGATAACACAACACAAAGACTAAGAAGATCAGGTTATAGCTATGAAGAGATAAACGAAATAACATCAAAATTAAATCCAAATGCATTAACAATAGGATTTGCAAGAAGATTTGCAACATATAAAAGAGCAACATTAATATTTAAAGATTTAGAAAGAATAACACAAATATTAAATAACTCAGAAAAACCAGTCCAATTAATATTTGCAGGAAAAGCACATCCAGCAGATAAAGAAGGACAAGATTTAATAAAAAGAATACATGAAATATCAATGATGCCACAATTTAAAGGAAAAATTTTCTTATTAGAAAATTACAATATAGCAATGTCACAATATTTAGTAAGTGGTGTCGATGTATGGCTAAATAATCCAAGAAGACCAATGGAAGCATCTGGAACAAGTGGACAAAAAGCATCTGTAAATGGAGTTATAAACTTTAGTGTACTAGATGGCTGGTGGGCTGAAGGTTATAATCAAGAAAATGGTTGGACAATTGGAACAAATGCAGAATATAACTCATATGAGGAACAAGATATTGCAGATAGTCAAAGTATGTATCGTACATTAGAAGACAAAATTATACCAACATATTATAATAAAAACGAAGAAGGTATTTCACCAAAATGGATTAGAATAATGAAAAACTCAATAATCTCAACAGGTGGAAAATACAGTACAGCAAGAATGTTAGTAGATTATACAAATAATCTATATATGCCATTATGCAACTTAACAAAAAAATATTATCAAAATGTTGACACAGTTGCAGAATATAATTTATGGAAAAAGAACTTATACATAAATTGGAAAGATATAAAAATAACTCAAACAAATAACCTAGACAACATAACAATAGATGCTGGAAATAATATTGAAGTAAAATGCGAAGTTGAACTTCCAAATGTAGATTTAGACAATATAACAGTAGAATGTTATTATGGAAAAATCTTAGACAATGGAATTGTTGAAAATGTAAGCATTATTCCTATGAAATTAACAGGAAAAGATGAAGAAAACAAGAAGTATGAATATACAACAAAAATAGAATTAAAAACAGGCGGAAACTATGGTTATACATTTAGAGTTATGCCAAGACATGAGATGTTACTTGATGCAGAAAATTTAAATTTAGTAAGATGGGTAACAAAATAAAGATATTAAAAAGAAACAGGAATAAAATCATGCTACGAAAAAAAGGAAAATCTGAAGAAAAAAAGACAAAATAGAAAAATTAAAATAATAAAAAACAGGAAATTTGATATTTCCTGTTTTTTATTAAATCTTAATAATTCCATTAGTAAAATCCAAATTATTCAAAGAATCATACTCAAATCCAATAGTAAAAACATTAGTAGAAAAAATATCAATATCAAGTATACGCCTTAAATTCTTATTAGAATTATTATCTAAAAACTTCTTAACAGAAGTAATAATATTAATTTTTGTATTACGTCTATAAATTTCAGAAATTAAATTTTTACCATTATCATTAAAACCTAAGACACGAACATAAGGCAAAGTTTTTTTAGAAATCTCCATATCTTTTTTTGTAATTCCGAGTAAAGTATATAAAAGAATACGTTGAAGTCTTGTTGAAGTATATCTTTTAGATTTAACAATATTTAAAAATTCAACAATGCTATTACAAGAATTAGCAGCATTTTTAATAGCAAATTCAAGTCCTTCAGAAACATCAGGTAAATTTCTAATTTCATCAACACTCATTTTCCTTAAATTATAAATAATTTCTTTTTCAAAAACAGATAAACCAATAACAATATGACCATTTCTAATTTCTTCCATTAGAATTTCTAAAGAAGAAATAGGAAGTAAGTTATTAATAATATCAAAACTTTTATTATTAACTAAATTCCTTATAGCTGTTGCACTGGCTATATTATTAGAAAAACTTGTACTATTGTAATCTGCTTCTCGTCTAGAAATAGCAATAGGTTGTATATTACTATTGTATTTTTTTAAAGCTTTCAAATATTCAATTCCTAAAATATTATTAGGAGAAGATAAAACATTAACTGAATTTCTAATATCATTTATATACATTAATAAAGCATTTTCTCTAGCTTTAGGAAAAGATAAGCCTTTTTTTAATTCATGTGCAAGAAGATTTTGATATTCTTTTGGTTCGTTATATAAAACATCAGCAAATTTATCTAAAATATCTACATTTGATGTTTCAGCTCCAAAAGAAATATAATCTACTATATTTAAAGAGTTTAAAATCTTGATAGCTCCATCAGCAAAGTTTTCAGCACTTGATGTAGCATATAAAACAGGAAGTTCAATTACTAAATCAACACCATTTAAAAGAGCCATTTTAGCTTTAGACCATTTATCAATTAAAGAAGTAGAACCACGTTGTGTAAAATTACCACCAATAATAGCAATTGTATAATCTGCACCGGTTAACTTTTTTGATTCATTTAAATGGTATAAATGACCATTGTGGAATGGATTGTATTCAGCAACAATTCCTAAAACTTTACTCATAAAATTACCATCCTTTCAAAAAACTCTTGTTTATTTTTTATTACATTGATATAATATCATAAATAGTAAAAAAATACAAGGAAGTGGTTTTATGGAAAAAGTAATTATATATACAGATGGTGCTTGTTCTGGAAATCCTGGACCAGGTGGTTGGGGTGCAATTTTAATGTATAAAGATACCAAAAAAGAAATTTCAGGAGGAAAAAAAGACACAACAAATAATGTTATGGAATTAACAGCAGCATTAGAAGCTTTAAAACTTTTAAAATTTCCATGTGAAGTAGAATTGTATAGTGATAGTGCATATTTAGTAAACGGATTTAACCAAGGTTGGATTTACGGATGGCAAAAAAATAACTGGAAAAATTCAAGTAAAGAACCTGTCAAAAATAAAGAAATTTGGGAAGAAATATATAAAATGACTCAAAAACATAAGGTGAAATTTATAAAAGTAAAAGGTCATAGTGATAATGAATTTAACAATAGATGTGATGAAATGGCGAGAAATGCAATAAAAACTTTGTAGTATTTTGAAGAAATATTACATTTATATTACATTTGTAAAATTTATTGCAAATTAATAAAGTTTAAATTATAATTATAGAGAATAATAATGAAAACTTTAGGGGGAAAAAATGGAAACATTTGCAGATTATCTTTTAAAAGAAACAGATTTAGTAAATAAAATGGATATATTAAATAGACTACAAAGATTGCTAAAAGAAAGAAAAGGAATAACGATATACTTTAATAACACAGTAATATTCAAAACAGAAATAGCAAGAATGTTTATAGATTATTCAAATTTAGATGTTGATAGAAATCTTGTGTTAACAGCTTGCTTATTGTGTAATTGTAAAAAAATAGATGGACCACAAAGCTTAGAAAGCTTGCACAATTATGCTAAAAATGGAGCAGAATTTTTAGAAACATTAGGTTTTGATAAAAGATTTTGCAAAATCTGTGAAGAAGTTAATAGATATAGTGGAAGTGAACCAAGGGAACCTGAAAGTGATATATTAGAATTAGTAGATAATTTTGGAGGAATGCTTTTAGATAGACCAGAAAGAGCAGGTTATTCACCAGAAAAAGCATTAATTCAACTAGAAGAAAGCAATTTAAGAGGAAAAGAAAATATATATTTAGAACAGTTTAAGACATTTGTAGAACAAATGCAGGAGGTAGAAGTATAATGTTAGAAACACAAGAAAAAGTTGGAGATGTTAGAAGAACACCATTTGGAGCACTAAAAAGAATTTGTGAAGAAAATTCAATGAGTAGAGTTCTTGGTTCAGATATGCTTGCAAGATTTGAAAGAGTAACTAACCACAAAGTACAAGAAAAACAACAAGAAAAACAAACACAAAAATTAATAAAAAATGAGAAAGTACCACTGTTTACAGAAGAAGACATGAGTACAATACTTCATAAAGATATGGAAGCATCAATGGGAGAAAGAGGATAATTTTTTTAGGCGACACAAAAGTCGCCTATTTTCAAACATAAAGTAATAAAGAAAAGAGGAACAACAAATGTACGAAATATTTGCAGATTTACATGTACACATAGGTAGATCAGAAAACGGAAAACCAATAAAAATAACAGCAGCAAGAAGTCTAAATTTTGCCAATATAGCAAAAGAATGTGCTGAAAGAAAAGGAATAAACGTAGTAGGAATAATAGACTGTGCATCACCTTATGTTATAGAAGACATAGAAAACTTCTTAAAAACAGGGGAGGCATATGAATTAAAAGATGGAGGAATAATATATAAAGATAAAGTTTGTATATTATTAGGAAGTGAAGTAGAAACATCAGAAGTAGGAAGAAATGGAAAATGTGGAGCAGCACATAATGTATGCTTTTTCCCACATCTAAAAGATATAAAAGCATTTTCAAACGAAATGAGCCATCACATAAAAAATATAACTTTGAGCACTCAAAGGTCAGATATATCTGGTTATGAATTAATAGATATAGTAGAAAAATATAATGGAATTTTAATACCAGCACATATATTTACACCATTTAAAAGCTATTATGGAAACTGCACAGATAGATTACAAAATATTTTCAAAGAAAAATATGACAAAATATTTGCAGTTGAATTAGGCTTAAGTTCAGATACATTTCTAGCAGATGAAATATCAGAGTTAGAAAACAAAACTTTTGTAACAAATTCAGATGCACACTCTTTACCCAAAATTGCTAGAGAATATAACAAAATGCAAGTAGAAGATATATCATTTAAAGAAGTAGTAAAAGCATTAAAAAACGAAGATGGAAGAAAAATCTTAGCAAATTATGGATTAGACCCTAAACTTGGAAAATATCATAGAACATATTGTGACAATTGTAATCAAACAATAGAAACAAAAGAACCAGTAGAAAAATGTCCATACTGTGGAAGTGACAAAGTAACCTTTGGAGTTTTTGATAGAATAGAATTAATAAAAGACAAAAAAGAAACTAAAAGTCCAGAAAATAGACCACCATACATATATCAAGTACCATTAGGATTTATACCAGGAGTTGGCGGAAAAACAATAGAAAAGCTTTTAGACAATTTTGAAACAGAAATGAATATACTTCACAAATTATCAAAAGATGATATAGAAGCTGTTGTTGGAGAAAAAGTAGCAAATAGTATAGAAAAAGCAAGAACTGGAAATGCTAAAGTACAATCTGGTGGAGGAGGAAACTACGGAAAAATAATATAATAAAAAGTTCTAAAAATCTCATTATTGAATACACATTATGTATAAAATATGTGCTTGATAAGGAGATTTTTTTGATGAAAAAAAATAGCAGATTTCATTTAAAAACAATAATTGCAAATCATATATTAAATAATAGTAAAGAATATATTTTAGTAACCTTAATATTTATAATCGGAATATTTTTAGGAGTAATGTTTATAAACAGTACACAAGATACACAAATTTCTGAAATAACATCATATTTTAATACATTTATAGATAAGTTAAAAAACACAGAAAAAATAGATAATATGCTATTATTTAGAACAACCTTAAAAGAAAATATAATGTTAGCATTAACACTTTGGTTTTTTGGAACAACTGTAATAGGAATTCCAATAGTATTTGGAATTGTACTATATAGAGGATTTTGCTTAGGATATACAATATCAGCAATTATAACAATTTTAGGACTTCCAAAAGGAATAGCATTTGTATTATTGTCATTAGTATTACAAGACATAATCCTAATACCAGCCATAATTGCAATAGCAGTAAGTGGCTTCAAACTATATAAATCAATTGTAAAAAATAGAGATAGAGAAAATATAAAAATGGAAATTTTAAGGCATACAATATTCTCATTAATTATGTTAGTACTATTATGTATAGCAGCACTGGTAGAAACTTTTATATCAACAAATTTATTAAAAAAATTTTTAAAATATTTCTAAAAATGTATTTACATTTTACAAATATTTTGATATAACATATACATAATTTATGTAAATAATAATTTTGAAATAGGGGTAAGAAAAATGGAGAAACAATTAAAACTTTTTTTTGAATTTTTAGAAAATGATAAAAAATTATCAAACAACACATTACAATCATACAAAAGAGATTTAAAACAATTCAAAAGATTTATAGAAGCATGCGAAGTTCCATACAACAGAGTAGACGAAGAAACAATGAAAGAATATATACAAGAATTAGAAGAATTAGGTAAAAAACCTTCAACTATTTCAAGATGCATAGCCTCAATAAGATCATTTTATCAATATGCAATGAAAAAAGGAAAAGTAAAAAAAGATCCAACAAGAAATATACAATCACCAAAAGTAGAAAAAAGAGTTCCATGTGTATTAACATCAAAAGAAGTTGAATTATTATTAGATCAACCAAAAGACATAGACTTAAAAGGAACAAGAGATAAAGCAATGCTAGAATTTGCATATGCTACAGGAATGAGAGTTACAGAAATAATTTCATTAGATATAGATGACATTAACTTTGAAGAGGGATACGTAAATTGTAGACACGCAAACAAACCAAGAATAATTCCATTAGGAAAATTATCATTAAAAGCATTAAAAGAATATACAGAACAAGCAAGAAATATATTAATAAAAGACGATAATGAAAAAGCATTATTTGTAAATGTAAATGGTCAAAGATTAACAAGACAAGGATTCTGGAAGATTATAAAATACTACAAAGATCAAGCACATATAACAAAAGACATAACACCACACGTTTTAAGACATTCATTTGCAACACATTTATTACAAAATGGAGCAGACTTAAAATCAATACAAACAATGCTAGGACATTCAGATATATCATCAACACAAGTTTATATGCAATTCCAAGATGAAGGAATAAAAGATATATATAGAAAAGCTCATCCAAGAGCATAATTAAATATTATTTATAAATAAAGAAACACATATTGGCACAAAAACTAAATATGTGTTTTATAAGTAATAATTAAGGGGATTAAAAATATGGAAGATAAAGTAGAATTAGTAGAAACAAATAATCTAACTAGAAAACAAAATATAATATTATACTTTTTTATATATGCTTTTTTAGGATGGATATTAGAAACAGCATTTTGTATTTTAACAACAGGGACTTTTACAAAAAGAGGATTTCTATATGGACCAATATGCCCAATATACGGATTTGGAGCGATTTTGTTAATAGAGAGTTTGAAGAATATAAAAACAAATACAGTAGGAAAATTCTTTGTTGGGATGATAGCATTTACAATATTTGAATATGTAGTTTCCGTTGTTCTAGAAAGTCTTTTTGGACTTAGATGGTGGGATTATACAGGACAACCATTTAATTTTCAGGGAAGAGTAAGCTTATCTTTTTCTATAGTATGGGGAATATTAGGAGTTATTTTTGTTGAGAAGATACATCCTTTTATTACAAAAGTGATAGAAAAAAAGATTGTGTTAATATCAAATAAAAAGAAAATTATAATTTTATATAGTTTTGTTTTTATTACTATTATAGATTTTATATGTTCTGTTGTTAAGTATGTTAATATATAGTTACAGAATATATAAACATTTGCCAATATAGCTCAGTTGGTAGAGCAACGGATTCGTAACCCGTAGGTCGGCAGTTCGATTCTGCCTATTGGCCCCATAAACTTAAGAGGTTAAAATAAATATCTTAAAAAAGACAGCATTTTTCAATGCTGTTTATTATTTTACACATAAAAGGTATACAATTCAATAAAAATATGTTATACTAATTAAGTAAAAAAATAAAAAGATAGGAGAAAAATATGGGATTTTTCGATAAATTAAAAAACGGATTAAACAAAACAAAAACATCATTTGATGAAAAAATAAATAATGTATTTAGCAACTTTAGAAAAGTAGATGAAGAGTTTTTAGATGAATTAGAAGAAGTATTGATAATGTCTGATATAGGAATGGATACATCAATAAAAATAATATCAAATTTAAGAGAAAGAATGAAAAAAGAAAAAATTCAAGATGAAGAAGATGTAAAACAAGCCCTAAGAGAAGAAATGCAAAAAATATTAGATGTAACAGACATAAATTTACATTTAAATACAAAACCATCAGTAATTTTAGTTGTTGGAGTAAATGGAGTAGGTAAAACTACATCAATAGGAAAAATGGCAAATAGACTTGCTAAAGATGGGAAAAAAGTTGTTGTAGCAGCAGCAGATACTTTTAGAGCAGCAGCAGTGGAACAATTAGAAATCTGGGCAAACAGAGCAGGAGCAACAGTAGTAAAAAGAGATGAGGGAGTAGACCCAGCCTCAGTAGTATATGATGCAATAAAACAAACTAAAGAACTTGGTGCAGATATTTTAATAGTAGATACAGCAGGAAGATTGCACAATAAAAAATACTTAATGGATGAATTAAACAAAATACAAAAAGTAATAAATAAAGAAATGGCAGATGCTGACAAAGAAGTGTTACTTGTAATAGATGGAACTACAGGACAAAATGCAATTTCTCAAGTTAAAGCTTTTAAACAAGAAGCAGATATAACAGGAATTGTATTAACAAAATTAGATGGAACAGCAAAAGGCGGAGTTGTAATAGGAATAGTAGAAGAAAATCAAATACCAGTAAAATTCATAGGTGTTGGTGAACAAATTGATGATATGGAAATATTCAATTCAGAAGATTTTGTAAAAGCAATAATTTAATGAACATTCATTAGGAGGTAAAAAATGAAACAAGAAAAAAAGCAAAATAAAAAAATGAAAACAAGAGTAATCTTAGTTTTATTATTTATAGCATTATTTTCAGTAATTAGTTATATAAGTTTAAGAGGAAGTTATTTAGAGTATAAAGAATTAGGAGAAAATTACACAGAAGTATTTTTTACAAATTTAAAATATAAGTATACAATATTTGGAATTAATTTTATAGCCTTATATTTTATAATATATATGACAACCAGAGGAATTAAAAAAGGTTTAAAATCTTTTTTTGATAAAGAAAAAAAGGAAATGCCTAAAGTACCAAATAAATCAATAGCATTTATCATATCTGCAGTTGTAAGTGCATTAATGTCAAGTGTTATAATGAAGCAAATAATACTATGTTCAAGTAATGCAAGCTTTGGAATACAAGACCCAATTTACAATTTTGATATAGCATATTATATGTTCCAAAAACCAATAATTCAAATGTTTTTATTATATTTCATGGCAATATTAGTTGGACTAACAGTATATATGGCATTATATTATATAATTGTATTTAATAAAGACTTTGATGGTGTAGATGGTAAAATGCTAAAGCAAAGTTCATTAATAAAAAAATTAATAAGAAATGCAGTATTAATAGTTGTATTATTTGCATTAATGACAGTATTAAATACAACAGATATATTAACAAGTAAAATGTTAACAATAAAAGATGGTTCTGATAGCACACAAAATATTGAGATAACAGGTGCTGGCTATACAGAAGTAATGATACAAAGATGGGGTTATTTAATATTTGCTTTTGTTATGATTTTTTCAGCAATTAGAGCATCAAAAGGATTTAAAGAAGATAACACTTCAAAAGTATTAAAAAATTTAGCTATAATTCCTGTATATTTAGTAGTTTTATTTTTAGTAATAATAATCTTTAATGTAGTATTTGTAAATTCAAATAAACTAGACAAAGAAAAAGAATATTTAGCATATAACATTGAAAACACTAAAAACGCTTATAAAATAAATATAGAAGAAAAAAGTTTAGAAAATTCAGGAACAATAACACAAAAAGATGTAGATGAAAATACTGATGTAATAAATAATATTAGAATAGTAAATGAAGATACAGTATTAAAAACTTTAGAAGATAACCAAACAGGAACAGGTTATTATTCATATAGAAATGCGAATATTGCTCAATACAAAATAGCAGGACAATATAAATTGATATATGTTTCACCAAGAGAAATCAAAAATTCAGGAAGAACTTATAGTAATAAAACCTATGAGTATACTCATGGAAGAGGACAAATTGTAGCATCTGCAACAGATGTATCTGAAACAGGAAATTTAAATTATATTCAAAAAGATGTATCTGGAGAAGATGATAAATTAGGAACAGTTAATCAACAAATATATTATGGATTAGAAACAAATAATATAGTAGCAACAAATACAAAAAACAGAAAAGAATATGATTATACAGATGAAAATAATAAAGAATATACATCATCATATCAAGGACAATCCGGATTAAGCTTAAACTTTATAGATAGAGTTATTTTAGGTATAAAAACAGGTGATTTAAATTTAGCCTTTTCATCAGAAGTAACAAATGAGAGCAAAATTTTAATAAACAGAAATATCATAAAAAGAGCCAAAACAGCAATGCCATATTTAATATATGATGATAATCCATATACAGTAGTAACAGATGAAGGAAAAACAGTATGGGTTTTAGATGCTTACACTATATCTAGTCAATATCCTTATTCACAATTTACTTCAATCGAACATGATGGAATAAAAGAAAAAATAAATTATATTAGAAATTCAGTAAAAGTTATAATTGATAGTTATGATGGAACAATGAAGTTCTATGTAACAGATAAAACAGATCCAATAGTTATGGCTTATAGAAATGTATATAAAACATTATTTGAAGATTTAGATACGGAAATTCCTGCTGATATAGCACAACATTTTGTATATCCTAAATATTTATATAATGTACAAGCAAAAATGTTAAAAACATATCATAATGTAAAACCAGATGTATTGTATAGAACTGATGATTTATGGGATTTTGCAAAATACAATAGTACAGTAATTTCAAAATCAACAGGAACAATTTTAGAACCATATTATACAACTGTAAATAATGGAGATGGGGAAGAAGTTGGATTGGTACAAATATATACACCAAGTTCTAAACAAAATCTAATTTCTTACTTAGTAGGAACTACAAATGGAAGTAATAATGTATTAAAATTATATAAATTCTCTGAAGATAGCAATATTTTAGGACCAATGCAACTTGACAAGCAATTAGAACAAGATGAAACAATTTCTTTAGCAATAAATGCTTTAAACACAACTGGAACAAAGGTTACTAAAGATATAGTTGTAGTACCAGTTAATAATACACTTTTATATGTAGAATCAATTTATCAAACAATGTTAAATGAAGAAGTAAAAGTGCCAGCATTAAAGAAAATAGTAGTAGCTTCAGGAAATAAAGTTGCAATGGGAAATAATTTAAAAGAAGCACTTCAAAA
Source organism: Clostridium sp. 26_22 (assembly GCA_001916005.1). Classification (GTDB taxonomy): domain Bacteria; phylum Bacillota; class Clostridia; order TANB77; family CAG-508; genus CAG-269. The sequence continues at coordinate 70,176 of MNRP01000056.1, read as the reverse complement.
CTTACTTTCAAAAGATGCATCAAATATTGAAGTAGAAAATACAGATGATATAGATGGGGTAATAGATGCGTTAGTAAAAGCAAATAAAAATTTATCTGAGTCAACTTCTAATAATGATTGGGAATTAGTAGGCTCTGATATTAAGAAAGTGCAAGGATTAATAGATACACTTGAAAAATTAAAAGAACAAGAAGACAAAAAGAAAGAAGCTTTAGAAAAAGAAAATAAACAATCAAATTCTATTAATAATGTAGTAGAAGAAAATATTATAGAAGAGAATAATATAGTTAATAAAACAAAATAAAAAATGTGTGGGAAATTAATCCACACATTTTTTATATAATTATTAAACTAATTTATAAAATACTTTTTTACCTTTTTTCAAAATAGCATAACCATCTTTAAAATCAGTATCAGAAAGTACATAATTTACATCAGAAATTTTATTATCATTTAAAGAAATACCACCTTGATTAATTAAAGTTCTAGCTTGTCCTTTAGATGGGGCAATTCCTGTTAAAATAATAGCATCAACTATAGAAATATTTTTATTTTCTCCAATTTCAACAGTTGGCATATTGTCAATACTTCCTGAACCAGCAAATAGGGCATTTGAAGCTTCTTCAGCTTTTTTTGCTTCCTCTTCACCGTGAACTAATTTTGTAATTTCATATGCTGCAACTTTTTTTGCTTCATTTATTTTTTCATCTTTTAAAGAAGATAATTCATTTATTTTTTCTATAGGTAAAAATGTTAATAGTTTTAAAACTGTTTCAACACTTTCATCTTCAATATTTCTCCAATATTGATAAAATTCATATGGAGAAGTTTTAGTAGGGTCTAGCCATAAAGCTCCTTTTTCAGTTTTACCCATTTTTTTACCTTCTTTAGTTGTAAGAAGTTTGAAAGTTAAACCATAAGAATCATCTTTTCCAATTCTTCTAATTAAGTCTACACCACCTAAGATATTAGACCATTGATCGTTTCCACCCATTTCTAATTTGCATCCATAAGTTTCATATAAATGTAAAAAGTCATAAGATTGCATAAGCATATAGCTCATTTCAAAAAATGTTAAACCTGTTTCTAATCTTTGTTTGTAACATTCAGCAGCAAGCATTTTATTAACTGAAAATAAGCTTCCAATATCTCTCATAAATTGAACAAAATTTAAATCTAAAAGCCAATCAGCATTATTTACGATTATGGCTGAATTTTCTCCTTCAAAACTAACAAATTTTTCTATTTGTTTTTTAATACATTCTACGTTGTGATCAATAGTTTCTCTTGTCATCATTTTTCTCATATCAGTTTTTCCTGATGGGTCACCAATTGTTGCAGTACCACCACCAACTAATATTATAGGTTTATGACCACATTTTTGCATATGACTTGCAACCATAAGTGAAACAAAGTGACCAACGTGTAAACTATCAGCAGTTGGGTCAATTCCAATATAAAAAGGAACACTTTCTTTTCCAAAAAGCTCTTTAATTTCAGCTGGATGAGTCATTTGCTCTATATATCCTCTTTCTTCTAGTATATCAAATACATTTGTCATAAAAAACATCCTTTCTTTTTATAATTTAATATTTCCTAAACCATCAATGTAGTTATTATAACCAGAATAGTCTAAAAATCTATTTAAGTTTTTAACTGAGATTCCAGTTTGGCTAGAAATTGTATCTAAATTTTGTGTTAATCCATTTTCTTGAATATAAGATTGAAAAGTTTCAAATTCAAAAGCATCTTTTGCTTTGCATTTAGGGCAAACTAAATCATTTGAAATATAAAAATTACCACATCTACTACATTTATTAAATTCCATTTTAAAATCCTCCTATAAAATTATCTTTTGAAATCTATTTAGTGCATATTCTATCACATTTTGTTGGAAATAGGAAGAGGTAAAATAAAAAAAGTAAGAAAAGCCTAAAATTTTAGAACTTTTCTTACCTTTTTTAGGAAAAATTAATTAGTAAGCTCCACCAACTCTTTTGATGAGATCTAATGCACTTGCTGAAATAGCAAAATTCTTATCGCCAATTTTATCTCTGATTTTTTTCAAAACATCAAAGTCATCGATTTTTCGGCCACATGGATTAGGATAAAAATCATCTATAAGATAAGGATTATCCTCAGCGTTACCATCTTTATCATATTCTCTTGCTACTAGATCATCATTAGAATTAAGCTCTAATATAACTTTTCCCTTTGCTGTTTCTAGATCATCGTCATCAATTATTTCATGACCATGATACCGAAGTTTTGCTTTTAGCTTTTGATTCGTATTGTCTACCATTTCTTTAGCCCTTTCTAAAAATATATTTCGGTATAGACGATGTTGCTATCTACACTGTATGTAAATAATTATAATACGTTTTACATAAAATGTCAAGCTTTTCAAGGTGCTTTATAAAATTTAGATAATAAGTAGCATTTTATTTTTTTTAGTGTTATAATGAGACAAAATAAAAAGAAGGTAATGTAAATGAAAAAAATTAATGGAATAATAATGCAATATTTTGAATGGTATATGGACTGCCATCAAAACTTATGGAATCAAGTAAAAGAAAATGCAGAAGAATTAGCAAAAATTGGAATAACAGCATTATGGCTTCCACCAGCCTATAAAGGAATGGGAGGAAAAGATGAAGTTGGCTATGCAGTATATGATGTATATGACTTAGGAGAATTTGACCAAAAAGGAACAATAAAAACAAAATATGGCTCAAAAGATGAATATTTAGATGCAATAATTGCATTAAAACAAGCAGGAATAGAAAGTTATGCAGATATAGTTTTAAATCATAAAATGGGAGCAGATGCAATTCAAACAATTCCTGCAACAAAAGTAGATTGGACAAACCACAATCAAGAAAACTACCAAAAAGAAACAGTCAAAGTTGCTACTAAATTTACGTTCCCTGGAAGGAAACATAAATACTCTGATTTTGAATGGAATTGGACTGATTTTGATGGAATAGACTATAACAATCAAACTGGAGAAAATGCCATATTTAAATTTGTAAACAAAAAATGGGGAGAAGAAGTTGATGATGAGTATGGAAATTATGACTATTTAATGGGAGCAGATTTAGATTTTTCTAATCCAAGAGTTGTAAAGGAATGTACAGATTGGGGCAAATGGTATTTAAATTTTACAAAAGTTGATGGATTTAGATTAGATGCTGTAAAACATATTGATGCAAATTTCTACAGAGATTGGATTAAAGAATTAAGAAATGAAACTAAAAAAGAATTATTTGCAGTAGGAGAATATTGGAGTACAGATGTAAATAAATTACACAAATATATAACAGAAACAAATGGAAACATATCATTATTTGATGTTCCATTACACTACAATTTTTATAATGCATCAAGAGATGAAAATTATGATATGTCAAAAATATTAGAACATACATTAGTAAAAGAAAATCCATGTAAAGCAGTAACATTCGTAGATAATCATGATACACAACCAGGTCAAGCTTTACAAAGTTTTGTAGAAAATTGGTTTAAGCCAATAGCATACTCAATAATATTACTTAGAAATGATGGCTATCCTTGCGTATTTTATGGTGATTATTATGGAATATCACATGATGATATAAAACCAATGAATGATTTAAAAACACTAATACAAATAAGAAAAGAAAAATCTTATGGAATGCAACATGATTATTTAGATAACAATAATTATATTGGTTGGACACAAGAAGGGGATGAAGAACATATAAAATCAGGGATAGCAGTTGTTATTTCAACAGCAGGAGATGGCTATAAAAGGATGTATGTAGGAAATCAAAATGTAGGAGAAATTTATATAGATGCATTAGGAAATTGTCAAGAAGAAATAACAATAGAAGAAGATGGATGTGCAAACTTTAATGTAAAAGAAAAAAGTGTATCAATTTGGGTGAAAAAATGAAAAACATATTGAAAAAAATATAAGAAATAATTATAATGTTATATGTGTATAAATAAGAAAAAAAGTGGGAGAAAAAATGAAAAAAACAAGTTTGTTAAATAGTTTTAAATATGCTTTTGAAGGAATATGGTCGGCTATAAAAAAAGAAAGAAATTTAAAAATACATATTGTAATTATGTTTTTAGTTATTGTTTTTGGGATGATTTTTAATATAAGTAAAACTGAATGGTTTGTATGTATATTATTATTTGGTGGAGTTATTGCCTTAGAAATAATGAATACTGCAATTGAAACAACCGTTGATTTAATAACAATGGAAAAAAATCCAAAAGCAAAGTTAGCCAAAGATGCTTCTGCTGGAGCTGTTTTAGTAATGGCAATAATTTCAGTTATTATAGGATTAATGATTTTTATGCCAAAAATTTTAGAATGCTTAAAATAATTTATTGACAGTAAAAAGGGGAAAGAAAAATGAAAAAAATATCAATAATTGTACCAGTATATTATAATCAAGATAATTTGTTACCATTATATGTAGATTTAAAAGAAAAAGTACTTACGAAGTTGAATATGGAATACGAATTAATATTTGTTGACGATGGTTCAAAAGATAAATCTTATGAAGTAATGCAAAATATAGCAAAATTAGACAAAAACATAAAAAATTTGAGATTATCAAGAAATTTTGGAGAACATTCAGCACTTCTTGCTGGATTATCACAATGCACAGGAGATTGTGCTGTTAGAAAAGCAGCAGATTTACAAGAACCATCAGAAATGATTTTAGAAATGATAAAAAAATATGAAGAAGGAAACGAAGTAGTTTTAGCAGTGAGAGCTGATAGAGAAGAACCAATTTCTCAAAAAGCATTTTCAAATTTATATGCATTTTTAATGAGAAAATTAGCACTTCCTAATATGCCAAAAGGTGGTTTCGATACATTTTTAATAGATAGACAAATAATAGATTTATTAGTAAAAATGCAAGAAAGAAATACATCATTAATGAGTCAAATTTTATGGGCTGGATTTAAAACAGCAACAGTTCAATATGTGAGAAAAAAGAGAGAAATAGGTAAATCAAAATGGACATTATCTAAAAAAATAAAATTAGTATATGATTCATTATTGAGTTTTTCATATTTTCCAATAAAAATGATAACAACAATAGGATTTTTAAGCTTTTTAATTTCATTAATAGTATTGATTTTAATAATTTACAAAAAAGCAACTGGATTAATTGATGTTGAAGGATATGCTTCAATAATAATGATTATGCTTATGGGATTTGGAATAATTATGCTTTCAATAGGAATTTTAGGAGAATATTTGTGGAGAACATATGATGCTGCAAGAAGAAGACCACCATATATAATTGAAAAAGGAGATACAACAAAAGATGACTAAAATTCTAGAAAAAATGAAAGAAAATAAAAAAATACTAATAACATTATTTTTAATATGCATATTTTGTTATTATTTAACTTGGACAATTTCACAACCATTTAATTCATGTCCTGATGAAGGAATGAAATGGGACATATGTAAATATATTTATGAAAATAATAAATTACCACATGGTGAAGATGAAGCAATACGTAATCCTATATGGGGAATTTCTTATGGATTTCAACCAATACTTACATATATGATTGGTGCAGTTTTTATGAAAATTATTTCTATATTTACAACACATCAATTTGCATTAGTGATGGCAGCAAGGTTAGTAAGTACAATAAGTATGACATTAGTAATATATTTTACAATAAAGATATCGCAAAAATTTTTCAAAGGAATTTATAAGTATTTATTTATTGTATTCATAGCATTTCAGCCAATTACAGCATTTTTGGCATCGTATATAAATAATGATTCAACAGCATTGCTTGCAACAACAGTTATAATTTATTTGTGGATTTTAGGATTAGAAAGTAATTGGAAAAATAAGCATTGTGTACTTCTTGGAATTGCAATAGGTTTTTGTACACTTACATATTATAATGCATATGGTTATATATTATGCAGTATTATTCTTTGTTTAATATCAGTAATATTAAATAAAATGAAAACAAAACAAATAATTCAAAAAGTACTAATAGTAGCAATTATGGCATTTTTAGTAGCTGGATGGTGGTTTATAAGAAATGCAATAATTTATAATGGAGATTTTTTAGGAATTAATGCTCAAAACGAATGTGGAGATAAATATGCTAGTGAAGAATATAAACCATCAACAAGACTCACAGTTCAAAGAAAAAACGAATCAATTATTAATATGTTAACAAAAGACAAATGGATAAATGTAACATTAAAAAGTTTTGTAGGAATATTTGGTTATAATTCTATGATAATGTCAAACAAAATATATTATTCATATTTTTTAATTTGGATAATTGGAATAATTGGGTGTTTAATGAAATTTAAAGATTTGTTTATATATAATAAAGAAGAAAAAAATAAATATTTATTAAATTATATATTTATATTATCAATAATAATTCCAATAATTTTAAGCATTTATTATTCATATACTAGTGATTTCCAACCTCAAGGCAGGTATATAATGGGAATAATAATTCCATTTACATATTTTATAGTAAATGGAATACAAAAAATATTAGAAAAGTTTGTAAAATCTGAAAAAATTAGAAAATGCATTGTTTTAGTTATAATGTTATTAATAATTGTTATATCAATGAGGGCATTATTTGGATATATAATTCCAAGATATAAATAGAAAAGGGGAAAATAAAATGATAGGATTTAATGTACCAATTTTTATAGATGAATCTATAGAATGCATAAAAGAGGCAATAAATAAAAGAAAAATATGTGGAGATGGAGAATTTACAAAAAAATGTAGTGAATGGATGGAAGAAAAATTTAATTCACCTAAAATTTTATTAACAACATCATGTACATCTGCATTAGAGATGGCGGCTATTTTATTAGATATAAAACCAGGAGATGAAGTTATAATGCCATCATATACATTTGTATCAACAGCAGATGCCTTTGTAATGGTTGGAGCAAAAGTGATTTTTGTTGATGTTAATCCAAAAACGATGAATATAGATGAAAATGAAATTGAAAAAGCAATAACACCAAAAACAAAAGCTATTGTAGTAGTTCATTATGCTGGAATTTCACCTGATATGGACAAAATAATGGAGATATCAAAAAAATACAATTTGAAAGTTGTAGAAGATGCTGCACAAGGATTTATGGCAAAATATAAAGAAAAATATCTTGGAACAATTGGAGATATTGGATGCTATAGTTTTCATGAAACAAAAAATTACAGTATGGGTGAAGGTGGAGCAATATCAATAAATGATCCTAAATTAATAGAAAGAGCAGAAATAATAAGAGAAAAGGGAACAAATAGAAACAAATTTTTTAGAGGAGAAATCGATAAATATACATGGGTTGATTATGGTTCATCATATTTACCAAGTGAACTAAATTGTGCATATTTATACCCTCAACTAAAGATGGCTGAAAAAATAAATGAGGAAAGATTAGAGGCTTGGAATTATTATAAAGAAAATTTACAGGATTTAGAAGAAAAAGGAAAAATTACATTACAATTTGTACCAGATTATAGTAAACATAATGCACATATGTTTTATTTTAAAACTAGAAGTTTAGAAGAAAGAGCAAAATTGATAAAATATTTAAAAGATAATGGTGTACAAGCGGTCTTTCATTATATTCCATTACATAATTCGCCTGCTGGAAAAAAGTTTGGAAAATTTAATGGAGAAGATAAATATACAACATTAGAAAGCGAAAAATTAATAAGACTTCCAATGTATTATGGAATTACAAAAGCTGACCAAGATGTAGTAATAAAAGAAATAAGAGAATTTTATAAATAGATTCTCTAATAGAAAAGGAAAAGAAAAATGAAAAAAGTTGTAATAATAGGAGCAAATAATTTTCAAATGCCTTTAATAAAAAAGGCAAAAGCTTTAGGATATGAAACACACGTATTTGCCTGGAAAGAGGGAGCTGTTGGAGCTAAATATGCAGATTACTTTTATCCTATAAGTATAGTAGAAAAAGAAGAAATATTAGAAAAATGCAAAGAGATTAAGCCAGATGCTGTGCTTTCAGTTGCATCTGACTTAGCAACAATAACAGTAAATTATTTAACAGAAAAATTAGGGCTTACAGGAAATAGTTTAGAATGTACAAAAATATCTACAAATAAATTTGAAATGAGGAATGCATTTAAAAAGTATGGTGTATCTGTTCCTAAATTTATAGAATTAAAAGATAGCAATGATATTTCTGAGATTAAAAATATGAAATTTCCAATAATAATAAAGCCTACAGACAGATCTGGTAGTAGAGCAATAACAAAGATTGAAAAATCGAGTGATATTGAAAAAATAAATAAAGCAATTAATGATGCAATAGATGTTTCTTTTGAAAAAGAGGCTATAGTAGAAGAATTTATAGAAGGACCAGAATTTAGTGCAGAAACAATTTCATATAGAGGAGAACATACATTATTAGCAATAACTAGAAAGCAAACAACTGGAGCACCACATTTTATTGAGACAGGACATATTCAACCAGCTGAACTTGATAAAGACATGATAGAAAAGGTAAAAAAAGAGATTTTTGAAGGCTTGAAAAGTTTGAAGATTGAAAATGGAGCAGCACATTCAGAATTTAAAATTACACCTAACGGAGATGTAAAAATTATAGAAATAGGAGCAAGAATGGGTGGAGATTGTATAGGTTCGGATTTGGTACAGATTTCTACAGGTTATGATTTTTTAAAAATGGTAATAGATGTAGCTCTTGGTAACAAACCAGATTTTAAAAAAGTTACAGAACCTAAAAAAGCAACTATAAAATTTATTTTTACAGAAGATGATATAAAAGAATTAGATAAAATAAAACAAGAACATCCAGATTATATTTATTATGAAAGCCCAATAGAAAAAATAAATTCTCATAAAATTATAGATAGTTCAACAAGATATGGATATTATATTTTATCTTTTTAGAAAGGAAAACTAATGGAAACAGAAAAGAAAAAAGCAAAAATTAAGGATATATTTATACTTCAGTTAGTTATTGCAATATATACTTTATCAACAGTATTTGCAAAATTTGCATCAGGACAAGAATTTCTATCTTTTGAATTTATATTGTTTTATGGAATTGAAATGGTAATATTAGGACTATATGCAATAATATGGCAACAATTAATAAAAAAATTTGATATTTCAGTTGCATATGCAAACAAAGCCATGGGTTTATTATGGTCAATAATCTGGGCAATATTAATTTTTAATGACACAATAACAATAAAAAATATAATAGGAGTAATAATTGTAATAGTAGGAACAATTATAGTAAATAGTGAAGATGAATAAATATGTAATTTTATTAATTTTAGCAGTTTTAGTAAGTTCAATTTCCCAAATAATTTTAAAGAAAAGTGCTTCTAAAAAATACAATTCAATATTTAGGGAATATTTTAATGTTTATGTAATATTAGGCTATGGATTAATGGTAATTTCGACAATTCTAGTTGTGTTAGGGTTGAAAGGTGTACAATACAAAAATCAACCAATTATTGAATCTTTAGGATATATATTTGTTATGATTTTAAGTAACTTGTTTTTAGGTGAAAAGATTACTAAAAAGAAAATTATAGGAAATTTTTTAATATTATTTGGAATAGTTGTTTATTATATATAAATTGAACCATTATATATAGCATCATAGATTACTCATAAACTTTCATCTGGTATCGAAATTATTTCGGTACCAGATTTTTTATATTAAAAGTATCGAAAAACAATAAAAAAGTATTGACAAATAATAATTAATGATATAAACTGATGCAAAAGAAAAGGAGATGCATTATATGAAAAAAATGTTATATAGCAGTTTATTACTAAGTATATTAATGTCAATACTTTTTTGGCATAGAGAGCCAGGAATATCAGTTGTATTATTCGTAGTTCCAACATTACTAGTAATATATTTTAATTTAAAACAATCACAAAAAATAAAAAACAAAAAAGGAATTTGTTGGTGCATACCAATTATATTATTAAGTTTAACTTACTTTATATTTAACAATACATTATTTCAAGGATTGAATATACCAATAATATTAGCCTTGATAATTATAATGTGTATGGACATGACAGAAACACAATTATCTGAGACTAGATTTATAAGAAATGTGGTATCAAAGATATTTAAACCATTTTCTAATTTTAAAAAAGTATTAGGGACAGTAAAAGTAAAAGAAAAAATAAAAGAAGAAAAACAAAATGAAAAAATAGTATTTATAAAAAAATTATTAAAATCTTTAATAATAGCCGTTCCACTTCTTTTAATTGTAATTTCACTATTATCAGAAGCAGATAGTGTATTTGAAAATATATTTCATGAGATTCCAAATTATTTTTCTAAGCTTTTTTCAAGTGTAACAGCTGCAGATATTTTTTGGAGAATTATTTGGATTATATTTAACTTTTTCTACATTTCAGGTTTTATATTAATGTTTATAAATGAAGAAAAAAAGCAAGAAACAAGAACAGAAAAAGACAAAACTCAAAAAATAAGCACATTTACCCAAAACACAATATTAGTATCACTAAATCTAATATATTTAATTTTTAGTGTTATACAATTTAAATATTTATTTATAAATGCAGGAAAAACAGCAGACTTTGATTATGCCCAATATGCAAGAACAGGATTTTTCCAATTAATGATGGTGTCATTAATAAATTTTGGAATATTAAAAATAGGAAAAGTAGAGCAAAAAGAAAAGTTAAACACAATATTAAAAATAACAATGATAGTATTTACTTTGGTAATAATAATATCAGCAATATTTAGAATGTACTTATATGAACAAGCTTATGGTTACACATATTTAAGATTATTTGTATATTTTGTTTTAGCTACAGAAATTTTAATATTAATACCAGTAACAATGAATTTATTAGGAAAAAATCTAAATACCTTCAAGATATCATTAGAAATAATAGTAATTATGTATGTTATTTTAAATCTAATAAATATAGATTCAATAATAGCTTCAAAAAATATAAATAGATATTTAAATGATATGGAAAATAAAAAATTAGATGTATATTATATAATGAATTCAACTGGTACAGATGCAATAAAAGAAAAAATAAAAATCTTAAATCAAAGCCCAGAAGGATTATCAATAACAGCACAAACACGTTTAAATGATATAAAAAGAGAAGCTAAAATTTATTTAAAAGGGAATAAAAAATATTATCAAAACAAAAATATGAAATGGCAAGAATTTAATTTGTCAAAAAATAAAGCAAAAGAAATATTAAAATATATAGATTTAACTTCTAATGAAGTTTATGAATTTAACTATTAGAAAAAGGAGACCAACTATGAAAATATCAGGAAAAAAAGGAATAGCTGTTATACTAAAAATAATTTTAGTGACTATATTTGTAATGTGTATTTTATCTATGGCTATTACACCAATCTTTTTAAAACAAGGAGCAATAACAAAAGAAAAATTAGGTGCAACAATTATATGTATATATATTTCAAGTATTCCAGCACTTGTTATGCTATATCAATTTATAAAAATATTTGGACAATTAGAAAAAGAAAACATATTTAGTAAAGCAATAGAAAAAAGATTTTTAATTTCAGCAATTTCTTCTATAATTATAGGAATAATATATTTTATAAATACATTATTAATTCCTAGTGAGATAGTGGGACTAGAAGTAACAGAAATTATTGTGTATGTATTTTTCTCAGTAATAACAGCAGTAATATTTTTAATGTTTGGAATTGGATTAATGATATTAAGAGAAATTTACAAAGCAGCAATTGAAAATAAAGAAGAAAATGATTTAACAATATAGGGGGAAAAGTTATGGCAATAATTGTTAATTTAGATGTTATGATGGCAAAAAGAAAAATGTCATCCAATGAATTGGCACAAAAGATAGGAATAACAACAGCAAATCTTTCTATATTGAAAACTAATAAAGGTAAAGCGATTAGGTTTTCTACTTTAGATAAAATATGTGAAGTATTAGAGTGTACACCAGGAGATATTTTAGAATATAAGAAAATGGATTGAAATATATAGTAAAAATATGGTATAATATTATTAGTCTTTAATCCTTATTGAGCAACACATGGGTAAGACATATATTAATTAAGGAGGTTTTCGTATGAAAATATTTCACAAAGAAGAAAATGGAAAGGAAGTTGTTTTTGTCCAAGAAAGAGATGTTTTTTATTTTATTAGAGAGAATCGGAAGATACCGTCAATTATCTTAGAAGAGTACTATAAAGATGGAGTTAAACCAGTTGATGCTGATTTAAGTGAATTCATTAAATTAGATAGTGAGGAAGCAGTGAGATTTTTTAAAGAAAAGGATTATATAATTGATTATGATCAATATAAAGATTTTACTGTAAAGCAGTTAGAAAGAAAAATAAAGAAAACTGATAAAGAAACTCAAAAATTAGAAAAGAAAATAAAAAACTATGCTGAGGCTGGTGAAGATATTGATAGAATAGCCACAGAGGTAGAAAGATCTTACGATATGGAATATTTTAGAGAGACGTTGTTTCTACTAAAAGAGTTAAAAGAAGAAAAGACAAAAATAAAAATTCCTGACTTTGCTTAAATAAGCCGTCGGAATGAGATAAAAGAAGCTTTACTTAAATAAGTTAAGCTTCTTTTTTTATGAAATTCCCTTGACAAATAAAGTTTACAGTTGTAAACTGATAATACCAAACGAAAGGAGAAAAAATGGAAAATAAATATAACATAACAGATGCAGAATTAGAAATAATGAAAGAACTATGGGAAAATAAACAACTATCACTAAATGAATTAACAGAAAAATTAAATAAAAAAGAACCTAGAAATAAAAATACAATAAAAACACTATTATATAGATTAATTGAAAAAGGTGCAGTAAAATCCATAAATAAAAATCAAAAAGAAAATAAATTTAAAGCAAATATTTCAAAAGAAAAATATCTGAAAAAAGAAAATCAAAGTTTTTTAAATAAATTATATAATGGCAATACCAGTAATATGCTATTAAACTTTGTAGAAAACAAAGAAATCTCAAAAGAAGAATTAAAAAAATTAATAGAAATGATAGAGGATTAAAAAATGATAGAAAAAATTTTAATATATATACCAAAAATAATAGAGCATACATATATAGCAAAAGCATTTTATAATGTGCTATATATGTCAATATTAGCAATTATTGTAGGACTTGTAATATATTTAATACAAGAAATATTAGACAAAAAAATCACTCCAAAATGGAAAATAACTTTATGGTTAGTGTTATTAATAGCTTTGATAGTACCAATTAATAATAGTTCGAAATATCAAAATAATAATTGGTTATTAAAAACTTTGCAACCTATACAAAATATATCTTTCAAAAAAGAAGTTCAAGATAAAGAAGCTTTATATAATTCATATATTCAAAAAGAAGACACTAATTATCAAGATTATAAAAAAGTGAGAAGTGCTAAGCATAATGCATATATAAAATACACGATATTTGATATTGTGTTACCAGTTTTATGGGAAATTGGTATAGTGTATATAATATTTAAAAATATAATTATAAAAATAATTATAGCAGTTACTAGCAAGAAAAACAAAAAAATAAATGAAAGATATAATACTATTTTAGAAGAATGTAAAAACAAACTAAAAATAAAAAGAAAAATAAGATTAATTAATCAAAAAAATAAAGAAACACCGGCTATTTATGGAATAGTAAATCCTAAAATTTTAATAAATGAAGAATTTTTAGAAAAATATTCAAATGAAGAAATTTCATATATGTTTATGCATGAACTTTCACATTATAAAGGCTTTGATTTGTATTTAAACTTTCTACTAAAAATAATAAATGCCATCCATTGGTTTAATCCATTTTGTTATATATTTTTCAAAAGAATTAGACAAGATATAGAATTAAAAGCTGATAGTATAGCAATAAAAAAATTAAAAGTGGAAGACAACAAAAACTATGCATTAACAATAATAAAGGTGCTAGCAAATAGAAATTATAAAAGTTATGAAACAGAAGTATTAAATCTAATTGGAATACAAGATGACAATCAAAGAAGAATATATATGATAAAATTTGCACCGAAATTTAAAGAAAAAGTAATTAGACTTTCATTTCTTTCTATTTCACTAATTTCATCATTATTGATAATATTCTTTATAGGAAAATATACAAAAATAGAAAATGACCCATTTGATTTTAATTATGAAGATATGGTTCCATATAAAGTTGAATATATAGGAGATTTTAACAAAGTAAAAACTTTAGTAAAAAAATTAAGTTTAGGTAGATATGTAAAATATATGGAAATTCCAAGAACAGAAGATATAAAAGGAAGAAATATAAAAATTGAATATTTTACTTATGGAAATAAAGAAACAGAACCAGTCTTTTATGAATTTTTAGAACTACCAACTGAAAGAAAAGAGGAAATATTAAAGAAAAATGCAATTACGATATTAAGTCTAGTAGAAAATAGTAATTCAGTAAAATTTATAATAAAAGAAAGTCCAAATTATGATGCAAAAACAAATATTGAAAAAGAGTTTACAAGAGAAGAATTAAAGGAGGCAATACATGAAAATTAAAAAAGATATATAATTATACCAATAGTTATAGCTATTCTAATAGTAGCGATAGGTGCAAGTATTGTGTTACTAGATAGAATAAGTCAAAAGAAACAAATAGAAAAAGATGAAAAAAATTATGGCAATAATTATCAAAAATTAAATTTCATTTATACATATACAGAAAAGCCAGATAGAATATTATATAAACCAAAAGAAAGAGATGTGTTTTATATATTTGATAAAACAGATGAGAATTATTCTCATTTATTAGAAGTTGCAGAAGATAGAATGTATTATTCTCAAGCAGACGATTTCAATTTGACTTGTTTTACACCTGATTCTATGGATAGAATAATGTCTTCTGGTGCTAATTATATAATTTTTGATTATGATACTGAAAAGGAGCAAAAGGCAATCATTTTTAAATTTAAAGATAATAATAGATTACAGAGATTGGTTAGTTATTTGTGCGAATTTAGAAAAAGCTATAGTAGAGAAGAACTTGGAAAAGATGAGTTTACTTATGAGAGAACTTCTGGGTATGTGTATATGACTCGTTCTATATATGATGATTAAATATTATAAAATTTATTGACAATATTTTTGTGGAATTATAAAATAGATGTATAAATTTTAGGAGATGGTTTTATGAAAAATAAGAAAGTTATTATTGGTGCTTTAGTAGCGGTTATACTGCTTGTAGTAGCGATTGTGGTAGCAGTTGTATTAATAAATAAAAATGCTACAAAACCAGAGGATGTTTTTAGTGATTTTATTTCAAAAGTTAATGATAAAAATTATGAAGAGATGTATAATTTAATATCAGAAAGTTCTAAAGATGAGATATCTGAGGAAAATTTTATAACTAGAAACAAGAATATTTACGAGGGAATAGATGCTTATGATATAAAAGTAGATATTTCTGAAGTTGCTAAAGAAAATGGAGTATATAAAATTGCATACAAAGAAAGTATGTCAACTTCAGCTGGAATTATTGAATTTGATAATACAGCAAAGCTTGTAAAAGAAAACAAAGAATATAAGTTAAAATGGTCTTCAAGTATGATTTTTCCAGAGTTAAGAGATACAGATAAAGTTAGAGTTTCAACAATCACTGCTAGTAGAGGTGAGATTTTAGATAGAAACGGAGAAAAATTAGCACAAAACGGTTATATTTCAACAGTTGGAATTGTTCCGGGAAAACTAGGAGAAAATAAAGAGGAAAGTATTTCGAAAATATCTGAATTAACAGGTGTTTCAGTTGATTATATAAATAAACAACTTTCAGCATCATATGTAAAAGATGATACTTTTGTACCAATCAAAAAAGTTTCTGCAAGTAATAATGAATTAAAAGATAAATTATTAGAAATATCTGGAATAAAAATAACAAGCACAGCATCTAGAGTATATCCATTAGGAGAAGAAATAGCTCATTTAATTGGTTATGTTCAAGCAATAAGTGCTGATGAATTAAAAGCAAAAGAAGGAAAAGGCTATAGCTCTAGTAGTATAATAGGAAAAGCTGGTTTAGAACAAGCATATGAAGATACATTGAGAGGAATAGATGGAACTGAAATTTATATTATAGATGAAAATGGAACAAGATTAAAAACACTTGCAAAACAAGATAAAAAAGATGGAACTGATGTTAAACTTACAATAGATAGTAATATACAAAAACAATTATATTATCAAATGAAATCAGATAAAGGATTTTTTGTAGTTATGAATCCAACTACAGGTGAGTTATTAGCAACAGTAAGTACACCATCATATAATTCAAATGATTTTGTATTAGGATTATCTCAATCACAATGGGATGAATTAAATAATGATGAAAGTAAACCATTGTATAACAGATTTTTACAAAGTTATTGTCCAGGTTCAACATTTAAACCAATCACAGGAGCAATTGGATTAGCAACAGGAAAAATAACAACAGATACAACCTTTAACTACTCAGGCTTAAAATGGCAAAAAGACTCAAGTTGGGGAAATGATTATGTAACAACATTAACAGCTTACAGTGGAGCAAAAAATGTAGCAAATGCGATAATACATTCAGATAATATCTTTTTTGCACAAACAGCAATGCAAATTGGAAAAGAAACTTTTTGTTCTGAATTAGACAAATTAGGATTTAATGAAGATATTGACCAAACAATAAAATTCCCATTAACCTTCAAAAAATCTCAATATTCAAATTCAGAAAAAGCAAACTGGTCTGAGAAAAAATTAGCAGATTCAGGTTATGGTCAAGGAGACATATTAGTAAACCCAATACATATGGCATCAATTTACTCAGCTTTTGCAAATAATGGAAGTATGGTAAAACCATATATAGAATACGAAAATGGAAAAACAGAAATTTTAAAACAAGATGTATTCACAGCAGAAACTGCAAACACAATAAAAAATGATTTAATACAAGTTGTAGAAAATCCAGAAGGAACAGCAAATGATATGAAAGTACCAGGAGTTACAATAGCCGGAAAAACAGGAACAGCAGAACTAAAAAATTCAAGTACAGACACTCAAAGTGGTACATTAGGTTGGTTTGATTGTTTTACTGTTAATTATTCAAATGGAAATGATATGCTTATTATCGGTATGGTAGAAAATACTCAAAATAATAGCAGTGGTGGAAGTCATTACGTTATAAAGAAAATTAAGAGTTTATTTGTGAAATAAAAAGGGAAAAGGGGACGCCCTTTTTTTCCCTATTAATGGAGAAAAATATGAGTAAAGAAGAAGATTGGAAAGAACTAGAAGAATGGCAAGATAAGCAAAATGAAATAAAACAGAAAAATAATGTAAAAGAATTTAAAGCAAAAGAATATAGAGGCACAGAAATATTTACTAAATTAATAAGTAAATTATTAGGCTCTGTTTTTTCAATATTTGTAATAATATTTATAATTGCAGTTATAGTTTCATTATTTTATATAAAAAGTTTATTTGGAATTTATGCATCAGTTAATGTAAAGAAACAATTGAAAAATGAATATAGAGGACAAAAATTTGTAGTTGTAAATGATTATGGTAAAGATATTGAAAAAGATAATGGACAATTTTTAATGAGTCCTAAAAACAATAAAAATATAATATTTAAAGTAGAAAAAGGTTCAGTATATATGGTAGATGATTATTCTGAAAATAGATTAAAATATTATATAGAAAATTGTAGTGATAAATCTTTGGTATCTAATTTAAATATTGAACAAGGAATAAAAGAAGGTTATAATACAGATTTTTTAAAATATGAAGTTTATATTGATATAGAAAATTATGATGAGTTAGAAAGTGCATGTAATAAAGCTTATAATATAGTTAAATATCTAGAAAAACAAGACAATAAAATGTATGAAGCAATTACAATAAGAAATAAAAAAATAGACTATTATAATTCATTAAATTGTAATGGACTATCATCAATTGAAAAGGAAATATATAAAGCAAAATATGAATATATCAACATATTAAAAGAAAGAAACAACCAGCAAGAATTAAATAAAATAAACCAAGTAGAAATTGAAAATATTTGGAGACCAAAACAACTTGAAATAATATTAGATGGTACAAATGCTAAATTGTACAATGATGAAAATGCAAAACTTTATTATTATACAGATGAACAAAAATATAAAATTACTGGAATAGGAAATGTTTTGCTTAAAAGTATTGAGTCAGTAGAAATTTTAAAGATAAATAAAGATCTTGATTATGTTAGAAAAATAAGATATAAAAATAAAATTTATAAAGTTAAGCAAGAAGATACTTCTAAAGAAAATAAAAGTGACACTGTTTATGTTGGTGGTACTTTGGAAGAATTTGTAGAAAAATTTGAAGCTAAGATAAATTATGATTTTGAAAATAAGAGAGTTTATTTGGAAATATTTTAAATAAATTCATAAAGACTGGAGGCAAAAATGAAAAAAATATTATTAGTAGAAGACAATGAAACAATAATAATGGGGCTAAAATATTCCTTAGAACAAGAAAACTTCCAAGTAATATCAGCTAAAAGTGTAGCAGAAAGCAAAGAAAAAATAAAGCAAGAAAAAATAGATATAGTATTACTAGATGTATCATTACCAGATGGAAACGGATTTGATATATGCAAAGAAATTAAAGAAAAACAAGATATACCAG
Source organism: Clostridium sp. 26_22 (assembly GCA_001916005.1). Classification (GTDB taxonomy): domain Bacteria; phylum Bacillota; class Clostridia; order TANB77; family CAG-508; genus CAG-269. Next base: position 51,409 of record MNRP01000056.1, on the reverse strand, counting down.
TAATATTTTTAACAGCCCAAGATGAAGAAACAAGTGTTGTTTTAGGTTTGGATTTAGGTGCAGATGATTATATAGTAAAACCATTTAGAACAAGAGAACTAATATCAAGAATAAAATCAGTATTGAGAAGATATGGGCAAAAAGAAGAAAAAGGTAATATAATTCAATATAAAAATATAAAAATAGACACAATAGCAGCAAAAGTATATAAAGATAATGAAGAAATAATATTTACAGGTTTAGAGTATAAAATATTATTAATGCTATTTACAAATCAAAACAAATTAATTACAAGAGAGCAATTATTAGATAAAATATGGGACATTGCTGGAAATTTTGTTAATGATAATACTTTAACTGTTTATATAAAAAGAATAAGAGAAAAATTAGAAGATGAAACTATTATAAAAACAGTAAGAGGACTTGGGTATAGAATAGGGGATTAATATGAAAATATTTGAAAATAAAAATATAAAATACTTAATACTACCAATGATAATTTTAACAATAACAGCAAGTATAGCAATAACAATTCAAACAATAAAACAATACAAAACTGTAACAATAACATTAAACGAAAAAATAGCTGAAATAATGGGAAAAATAAGTGAAAGCAATCCAGAAATAGATAGTAGAGAAATAATAGAAATATTAAATTCAACTCAAAATATGGAACAATATGAAAAAGGACAAAAAGAATTATCAAAATATGGAATTGAAATAGATAAAATAAATTCTATCAAATTAATTGAAAACCAAATGAAAACAAATTTAAAATTAAACATATTAATAATAGTATTATTTAGTATTTTATGGATGACTATTATTGTTCTATACTTAAGAAAAAGAGATAAAAAAATCAAGCAAATCACAAATTACATAAATCAAATAAAGAATAAGAAATACGACTTAAATATTGAAGAAAATACAGAGGATGAATTAAGTAATTTAAAAAACGAATTATACAAGATAACAATAATGTTAAAAGAAGAAAGTGAAATATCAAAAAAAGACAAGGAAAATCTAAAAATGTCTGTTGAAGATATTTCACATCAATTAAAGACCCCCCTAACATCAATAACTATAATGCTTGATAATTTAAAAGATAATCCTAACATGGAAGAAAAGACAAAACAAAAATTTATATTTGAAATAAGCAAACAAGTCGAATGGATTAATTGGTTAGTTATATCAATGTTAAAATTATCAAAATTAGATGCAAATGTAGTACAGTTCTATGATGAAAAAATAAACTTAAATAAATTTATTGGTGAAATAATCAAAAACTTAGAAATACCAATAGAAGTAAAAAATCAAAAAATCATTATTGATGGAGATGAAAATGTTTCATTTATTGGAGATTATAAATGGCAACAAGAAGCGATTACAAATGTTATAAAAAATTGTATAGAACATAATGCAAATAACGGAACAATTTATATTAATTATGAAGAAAACAGCTTATTTACAAAAATAACAATACGAGATGAAGGAGAAGGTATATCAAAAGAAGATTTAAAACATATATTTGAAAGATTTTATAAGGGCAAGAATTCATCTGAAAATAGTGTTGGTATTGGACTTGCATTAGCTAAAAATATTATTGAGAAAAATAATGGTATGATAAATTGCAAGTCTGAACTTGACAAAGGAACAGAGTTTGTTATTAAATATATGAAGTAGATAGATATAAAAATAATATAGGAGAAAAATAAAGATGAACATAGGAATAGATATAGATAATGTAATATCAAACTTTAATGAAGCACTAAAAGAAGATGGACACATGATTGTAATTATTACAGGAAGGGACAATGGAAACTATGCAGATCCATGGAATATGACAGAAAATTGGTTAAAACAAAAAGAGATAAAATATGACAAATTAATAATAACAGATGCTTATGAATTTATAAAAAATTATAAAAAAATAAGACATTAGAGAAGTGTTTGAATCAAAAAATTTAAGGAGAAAATATTTTATGAAATTAACATTGGAAAAAGCAAGAGAAATATTAGAAGAAGCATTAAAATATTATTCAATAAAAGATAATAATTACAAAGAAAAATGCAATAAATGTATAAATGAAATAACAAAAGATGAAAAAATATATAAAAAAGCAAATGAAATATATGAAATCTTATATATTGATAAAACAGGAAAATTAATAGAACTATGGAAAGAAAAAGATATAAATTTATTATTTGGAGAAAAAGTAAATCCATTTATAACTAATGTATTGTTATTATTAGGTTATGAGTATCATAAAGAAAATATCAAAAAATATAAATTTGATGATGAACAAATACAAATTCAAAAACAAAGAGTAAGAGAATGCTTGTTAAATGATATTGTAAATAAACATTATGAAGGAATTAGAATTTCACAGATGCTATGGGGAACATATTTTATAAATGGACTATTATTAGAAACTGGCAGATTGCAATTTGAACCAATTAATAATAGTAAAATTAAAATACATATACCAGAAGGAAAAAAATTAATAATTGATGATGTAAAAGAATCTTTGAAAAATTCAAAAATATTACTAAAAAAATATTATAATATAGAAAATGCTCAATATGTTTGTGAATCATGGCTTTTAAGCAAAGAAATTGCAGATATGTTAGATGAAAAATCTAATATTATAAAATTTCAAAAACTATTTGATATAAAACCTTCAAAAAACGGAATAGACGATATTTTGAATTTTGTATTTAAATTAAAAAAATGTGAAAATTATGATGAATTATCAGAAAATACTAGCTTGCAAAAATGTATAAAAGAATTTCTAAAAAATGGTGGAATAATATACGAAGGATATGGAGAATTAAAAAATAAACAATAAAAAAATGATTGTAATGGATTTGGATGGAACACTATTAAATAAAAAAAAAAGACTGTAACAGAAATATCAAAAGAATATTTAAAACAAAGGAGAAAAAAAGATGGAACAAGAAAATAGAAAATACATAGCAATAATTGCATTTTTAAGAAAATTTTTAAACGTATTCTTTTCACTATTTTTTAATATATACATTTTAAAAATAGTAAATAATGATATGAACTTTATATTAAAATACACAATTTATTCAGTATTTTTAAGTGTTATATTGGAATACATATTATTAAAGATAATCAATTCAAAAAATGCAGGTATAATATACAGATCAAGTTTTGTACTAAGTGCAATAAGCATTTTTTTATTAATAATATTTAAAGAAAATATAGTTAAATATATATATTTATTTAAAACATTAGACACAATGAAATCTTTATTTTATGCAGTACCATATGAACTTATTATAATAGGTTCAAACACGAATAAATCAATGAGCAGTTATTTAGCAAACTTAAATATTCTTGAAAATATTACAGCAATATTAACACCAATGTTTTCAGGATTTATAATAGAAAAATTTTCATACAATGTACTATTTATAACTTTAGGATTAGAAACACTATTAATTATTGCAATATCAATGAAAATTAAAGACTTTACAGTACAAGATAGTAAAATGAAAATAAAAGAATTTTGGAAAATAGCTAAAGAAAAAACTCACTTAAAAGACATATATAAATGTATGTTTTTCAGAAGAATATCATCACAAGGAGCAATGACAGAATTACTACCTATTGTATTATTTTTAAGATTAGGCACAGAAATGAGCTTTGGAAGTTATAATACATTATTTGCAGTAATATCAATTATTTCTTTACAAATTTTAAAAATAATAAATAGTAAAAAAGTAAATAAAAAATTTTATCCATATATGGCTATAATCATTTTTGTTTCTTCATTATTGGTGGTATTTAATTCAAGTTTTGTAACACTATTGATTTATTATATATTAATGAATTCTTTTGGAACTATAATAGAATCAGAATCATGTAGTGCAATTTATTCATCTATTAAAGTTGATAATCTAGAACAATATAGAAAAGAACATATGATGGTATTTAATATATACATGTTTGTGGGACAAGTTATAAGTTATAGTTTAGTATATGTCTTATATAATTATTTTTATAATGTAAATATACTTTCAATATCAATTTCAATATTGATGTTCTTCTTGATAATAGCTACAATTTATTTAAGAAAAACCGAACAATATTTATATGACAATAATTAATGAATTAGACAAAGCAAGCAAAAAGTAGTGCATTTTTAAAACAATTATGCTATAATAAAAAAAGTAAAGTAATTAATATTTTAAACTATGACCAAATGAGATAAGGAGAAGTGTGAATGATTAATTTTACAAATTGTAAAGAAGAATTAAATAATTATAAAGGTTCAGAAAAGAAAAAAACACTGATATATGATGGAAAAAAATACTTAGTAAAATTTCCTGACCCAATAAGAGAAAAAAACAAAAATATTTCATATATAAATAATGCATTTTCAGAGTATATAGGAAGCAATATTTTTAAAATGGTAGGATTTCCAACTCAAAATACAATTATAGGAGTATACAAATACAACGAAAAAGAAAAAATAGTATGTGCGTGTGAAGATTTTACAAATTCCAATAAAGTTTTATATGAATTTGAGAATCTTGCATTAAGTACAAATCCAGACAAAAAGATAGAAACAGAATTAACTGATATTTTAAATGTCTTAGATGAAAATAATATAATTAATATACCAAAAATAAGAGAAAAATTTTGGGATATGTTTGTTATAGACAGTTTAATAGGAAATACAGATAGACACAATGGAAACTGGGGTTTTTTAGTAGATATTAAAACAAATAAAATAGAATTTGCACCAATATATGATTGTGGTTCATGTCTAAATCCTATGATAGATGATTATGAAATAAAAAAACTACAAGATAATGATATAAAAAATTTAGCAATAAATTGCTATTCTTGCCTAAAAGAAAATAGTAAAAAAATAAACTATATGACATATATAAAGGAATGTAAAAATGAAGAATGTAATAAAGCTATTTTAAGAGTATTTAAAAATATAAAAATAGATGAAATAAATAAATTTATAGATGGAATTTCTTGTATGTCTAATGAAAGAAAAGAATTTTATAAGAAGATAATTAATATAAGATATAAAATAATTAAAGAAGTTTACAACAAAATAAATAATGAAAAGATTGATACGTAGCAAGTATCAATCTTTTTTATATAATAAAAGTGACAAAATTTATAGTCAAAAAGTCACTTAAAAGTCACTTTAAAAACTTATACTAAATATAACAAAAATCCAAGAGGGGGAAAAAATATGGAGATATTAAAAGTTGAGAACTTAAATAAAATTTATGGAAAAGGAGAAAATCAAGTAAAAGCAGTAGATAACATATCATTCTCTGTTGAAAAGGGAGAATTTGTTGCTATAATAGGAGCTAGTGGAAGTGGAAAATCAACACTATTACATTTAATAGGAGGAGTAGATAGACCAACATCAGGAAAAGTTTATATAGATGGAAAAGATATATACACTTTAAATGATGACAATCTAGCAATTTTTAGAAGAAGACAAGTAGGACTAATTTATCAATTTTATAATTTAATACCAGTATTAAATGTATCTGAAAATATAACTTTACCAACAAAATTAGATGGTAGAAAAGTAAATGAGGCTAAATTAAATGATTTATTAAAAACTTTGGGATTAGAAAAAAGAAGAAATAATTTACCAAATCAATTATCAGGAGGACAACAACAAAGAGTATCTATAGGAAGAGCTATGATGAATGAACCAGCCTTAATGCTTGCAGATGAACCAACAGGTAACTTGGATTCAAAAGCAAGTGAAGAAATTATATCATTATTAAGACTTTCAAATAAAAAGTACAATCAAACTGTAATTATAATAACACATGATGAAAAAATAGCACTAGAAGCGGACAGAATTATAACAATAGATGATGGAAAAATAATAAAAGATGAAAGGAACGGAAAATAATGAAAGTTTTAAATGAATTAAGTGTAAAAGATTTAAAGCTGAATAAAAAGAGGTCAATAGTAATTATAATAGGAATTATTTTATCAACAGCTTTGATTTGTGCAGTTGCTGGGCTTATAACAAGTTTTCAGCAAACATTTATAGAAACAGCTAAAAATAGTAAAGGAAATTATCATGCTATTTTTTATAATGTTCCAAAAGAAGAACTTAAATATATTGAAGAAAATAGAAATGTAAAAGACTATTATTTATCAGAAGAAATAGGCTATAGTTATATACCAAATGCTAAAGCTACAGAAGAAAAACCATATGTAAATATTATTGCAATGAATGAAAAATTTTTAAATAATATGGCTATTAATATTCAAAGTGGTAGATTACCAGAAAACGATAGTGAAATTGCTATATCAACTAGAATAAATGAAAAATTTAAAACAAATTATAAAGTTGGAGATACTATAACATTAAATGTTGGAGAATTAAAAGGAGCTTCAGATAATCAGAAATCAAATTATTATGATGAATCACAAATTAAAGAACCAAAACAAACAGATGAAATAAAACAAGAGGAAGAAGCAATCGAAAATGAAATTGAAAATACAACTCCAAAAACATACAAAATAGTAGGAATAATAGAAAGACCATCAATAGCAATAGAACCATATGAAGTAGATTGGTTTACTGTTATAACAAAAATGCAAAATGTAAATAAAAAAGCAAATATTGCAGTATTATATACAAATCCATTTGAATATAAAAATAATACAGAGGCAATAAATCAAATGGTTAAAGCACAAGCTGGAACAGAAGCAAATGATTATAATGTAGTACCTGGATTAAACACAGCATATAAAAGCTACAAATATGATTTAAAAATAAATACAGAACTATTATCATATGAAGGGGCAAGCCTAAGTGACGAAACTTTAAAAACAATTTACGGATTAGGTGCATTCATAATTGGAATAGTATTAGTATCAAGTGTATTTGTTATTAGAAACGGATTTGCAATATCAATAACAGAAAGATTAAAACAATATGGAATGCTATCAAGTATTGGTGCAACGAAAAAACAAATCAAAAAGAGTGTATATTTTGAGGGCTTTATATTAGGACTAATAGGAATTCCTCTAGGAATCTTAAGTGGAGTATTTGCAATTTATGTATTAGTTCAAGTTGTAAATTACATATTAAAAGATTATGTATCAAGAGGAACTTTATTAACATATAAAATGTCATGGTTTGCAGTAATTGTAAGTATAATAGTATCAGTTATAACAATTTGGCTATCATGTAGAAAATCAGCAAAAAAAGCATCAAAAATAACTCCAATCCAAGCAATAAGAAGTTCAGAAGATGTTAAATTAAAAAATAAAAAATTAAAATGTCCAAAAATAATAACAAAAATATTCAAAACAGGTGGAGAAATAGCATACAAAAACTTAAAAAGAAGCAAGAAAAAATATAGGACAACAGTAATTTCTATAATAGTAAGTGTAGTAATATTTATTGCAATTTCAAGTTTTATACAATACGGATTCAAAATGTCTTCAGCATATTATACAGAAATGAACTATAATTATGCAGTTTATGGAAGAGAGAGTGTATCAAAAGAAGATACAGAAGAATATGCAAAAGAACAAGCTAAAAATTTAAAAATATTAACAGATATTTCAAATTTACCAGACATAGGAGAATTTTCAATAAATAAAAGCAATGTATTTGAAATAGAAATGGATGAAAAACACAAAGCAGATTTAACAGAATATGGTGAGAAGGTAAGAGCATCATATATTGAATATTCTGAAGATTCAACACAAAAACAAGTAGATAATATTAATATAGTTTCATTAAGTAAAAATGAGTATGAAAGATTTTTAAAGAAAATCGGAGGAAATTATGAAAGTTATAAAGATGGTGCAATATTAATAGATGGTAGCATAAACTATATAGATGGAAAAAGACAACAAGGAAATATGTATAAATGGCAAAAAGGAGACACTATAACAGGGAAAATAGATGGAAAAAATTATGAAATAAAAATTGTTGCAAGAACAGAAGAAAAACCAAAAGGTATATCAAGTGAATATATTTCAAATTCTTATTTTATAGTAAGTGAAGATTTTATGAACAAAATAGGAAGTTATAATTCATCTACGTTATATGCACAATCACAAAATGCATCAAAATTAGATGAAGAAGTAGAACAATATAAACAAGAAAATAATCTTACACAAACTGATATGTATTCAGCAAATTTAGAAGAATCCGCAAAAGCAGAAAATGCTATAGTATTAGTAATTTCAATATTCTTATATGGATTTATAGCAGTAATAACATTAATTGGAATAACAAACATATTTAATACAATCACAACAAATATGAACTTAAGAAAAAAAGAATTTGCTATGTTAAAATCAATAGGAATGACAAAAAAAGAATTTAATAGAATGATTAGATTAGAGAGTATTTTCTATGGTGTTAAATCATTGATTATAGGAATACCAATTGGTGTTTTATTATCTTATGGTATGTATTGTATGTTTAAAAATAGTATGGAAATTCAATATGTTTTACCTTATAAGGCTATTACAGTTGCTATAATATTTGTGGCTATTGTTATTGGAATTATTATGAAATATTCAATGAGTAAAATTAATAAGCAAAATATTATCGAAACTATTAGAAATGATAATATTTAAAATTAATGGAACGTTCTACTATATAAGGACGTTCTTTTTTGTTATAAAATAACTGGAAATCTTTTGAAAAATATGATATAGTATGAACAGCAATAAAACATTAAAAAAGTAATAATTTACTTTTTATTAGATTTTGTTATAGTTATTAGACATTAGGAGATGAAAAATTTGAAAAATAGCATTTTAGACTATGAACAAGTAAATCAAATATTAGATAGTTTTTCAAAAGATAAAAAATTTATAGAATTAAATGATTTAGGTAATACGGAAAAAGATTTACCTATAAGACATTTTACAGTAGGTAATGGAAAGAGTGATATTGTAATTACCGGGGCAACACATGGAAGTGAAATAATTACAACAGATTTTATATTAAAACTAATGAGTGATATAAAAAATAATGAAAAAGAATGGAATAATGTTTTAAAAGAATTTACAATACATTTAATTCCAATGCTTAATCCAGAGGGATATCTGATTTCTTCTTGTGCAGTAAGAAAATTAATTCCTAGAGATATGGAACAAGAAGAAGCAGAAAAAATATGCAAAAAATATTATATGGCATATAGAAGTGATGATATTAATAAAAATGTAAAAAAAGAACATTTAGAAATGTTTGAAAATATAAACTATAGATGTATTCCTGATAAATACGAAAATGTAAGAAAATCAGTAAAATCTATTCTTGATAAATATACAGATTTGCCTCAAAATTGTTTGCATATATGGAGTGCTAATGCAAATGGTGTAGATATACAGGCAAATTCAAAATATAATCCTAAAATATCTCAAATATTAAATGGTGAAGATATTTATATGCAAAGCCCAAGACATAATATTTTAAATATTTCACATCCAGGACCAATAAATTGTGCATTTGATAAAGAAAAAGGATTTAAAATTGAAAAAGAAACTTTAGCTATATCTAATTTGTTAGATTTATTATATAAAAAAGGAAAATTATTTGCGTATTTGAATTATCATAGCACAGGAAGTGTTATATTTCAAAGACCAGCAACCCAAATAGAAAATAAAAAAATTAAAAGAGAAGATATATTTAAAAAGGAAATAACTAATTATATGTTAGCCAAAACATATCAAGAAAAAACTTATAAGAACTCAGGATTAGATGAAAATGGAAATGATAAAAAAGAAAGTTCAAAATATGGAATCTATGTTAACGAGGCTAATGCAACATCTACAAATGATATGTTTAGACTAAAATACCCACAAAATTTACTTATAGAGCTTTCAGGTATGGGTGGAAATCCAATAGCTCCATATGGAGATATTAAAGAAAATTATAAAAATACAATAAATTCAAATTTAGATTCAATAAAATATACTTTAAAGGTAGCAAGTATTGCACAAATGATATCAGAATCTGCTTATCAAGTAATCAAAAAATTTGAAGGAAAAGTAGAGTATCAAGAAGTAACAGAAGTTCAAGATATAATTTACAAAGAATTTGCTAAAAAGATAAAATCTATGCAAACTAATAAAGAAGAGAAAGAAATAGAAGAAAATGATAGATAACAAAATTAATGTTTTAATAAATAAAAATAAGTCAATTTTAAAATTTGATAAATGTGATTTGAAAACAACAGCATTTATTGGAAAAAATGGTGCAACTATAAACAAACAAGAAGGAGATGACTGCACACCTATAGGTGAGTTTGAATTAGGATTAATTCTAGGAACACATGATGAAATTTGTAACAAAAATGTAAATTATAAAAGAATAGATGCTAATATGTATTGGGTAGATGACAGTAATTCAAAACATTATAATAAATTAGTAGATATAACTAAAATAGAAAAAGATTGGAATAGTGCGGAGCATTTAATAGATTACCCAATTCAATATGAATATTTAATAGAAATAAAGAGCAATCCTCTTAATATTCCTAACAATGGGAGTGCAATATTTCTTCATTGTAGTAACAATACTGCTACTCATGGTTGCATTGCAATAAATAAAAAAGATATAGAAAAATTAATTAATAATATAGACAAAAATACTAAAATAAATGTGAAAAAATTATAATAGTGTTAAAGAGAATATGATTTTAAAAAATTGACAACTTTGACATAAAGTGGTAAAATCGTAAAGTAAAAAAATGCTTAGGAGGTAACTATGCGGACAGAAGATGGAGTTTTTATTTTAGACTCAAAAGAAATGGAAAAGTCAAAATTTGAAGGAGTGATGGTTTCTAAAGTTGAAGAAAATCAAAAAAGAAATAGCATTATTGCAAAAAAAGGATTTTATGATACAAAAGGAAATTATCAAACAAAATTAATTACGTTAATTTATTTTGAAAAAGATGAATTGAATGTAAGAAGTTTAAGAAAAATTTTGATAGGCATTGTAGGTGCAATGAAACCATTGGATCCTAAAATTCCAAAAATAGCTGTAACCGAAGATGTTATGAAATTACTTAAATAAATTTATTAAGTAATCGAAAGAAAATGTAACCTATTAAATTATTATTTAAAGGAGAAAAATATTATGAATGTGCTAATAGCTATGACAAGAGAACAATGCAGAAGAGATAAAGAATTTGTGATATATAATTATATAGCATCACAGATAAAAGTGACACCAGAAAAAATGCGGACCGATTTAAAGGAAAAGTTTGGATTAGAATTTACAGAAAAAGAAGTTGAAGAAATAATTTCAGAGTATGTAAGAGCACAAATACTTTCACCACGATTAAGATATTATATTCGTAAAGGTTAAACAATAATTTAAATGTTACACAAAAGGGAAGCCATTGGCTTCTCTTTTCAGTTAAAAAGAATAAACTTTGTATAAAAATATTGAAACAAAGCAAAGCATGTGATATATTAAAAATATAATAAAAATTCAACTAATGGAACCAATGGGACGTTCTTTAATTGGTTGAAAAATAGGAGAATACAAATGTATTATACATATATGTTAAGATGTTCAGATAATTCAATATATACAGGAATGACAAACAATTTAGAAAAAAGATTAAATGAACATAAAACCAAAAGTAAAAATGGAGCAAAATATACAAAATCGCATGACGTAATAAAACTAGAGACAGCTTGGAAAAGCAAAGAAAAATCTTTAGCATGCAAATTAGAATATCAAATAAAAAATTTAACAAAACAGCAAAAAGAAAATTTGATAAATGGAGAAAAATTATCAACTTATTTAAAAGGAAAAATAGATTGTAGAAGATATAGAAAAATTTAGTGAAACAAAATTTCATTGGCTCACTGTTTAGAAAGGAAAAATATATGCCAAACTGGACAAAAGAACAAAAACAAGCAATATATGTAAAAAATTCAAACTTACTAGTAGCCGCAGCAGCTGGAAGTCGGAAAAACAGCAGTATTAGTAGAAAGAATAATAAATAAAGCAATAAATGAAAATATAGATATAAATAAATTATTAGTCGTAACATTCACAAATGCAGCAGCTTCAGAAATGAGAGAAAGAGTGTTAGATGCAATATATAAAAAACTAGAAGAAGACCCTGAAAATGAAAATTTACAAAGGCAAATAACCTTATTAAATATGGCTAGTATATGTACAATAGATTCGTTCTGTCTAGAAGTAGTAAAAAATAATTTTTTTGAATTAAATAATGTATCACCAAATTTTAGAATAGCAGATACACCAGAAATAGAACTATTAAAACAAGAAATCTTAGATGATATATTTGAAAAAAAGTATGAAGAAGATGATAGTGATTTTACAAAATTAGTAAATACATATACAAGTTATAGAGATGACACACCCCTAAAAGATTTGGTTCTAAAAATTCATGGTTATATTGGTTCAAGCCCATTTCCTAAAGAATGGTTACATGAAAAAATAGAAATGTTTAATTTAGATGGAAAGTTAAATGAAGATTTCAGTAAAACACCATGGGGAAGTGTGTTATTAGAAGAACTAGATGAAGAATTAATAGATGATATAGCTGTTTTAGAAGATGCAAGAGAAAGTTTGACAAATGATAAAGATTTAGAAGTATTTGAACAAATAATAGCATCAGATATAAAACAATTAAAAACACTACAAGATAATTTACAAAATTGGGATTCTGCATATGAAATTGCTCAAAATATAAAATTTCAACCTTGGTCAAGAAAAAAAGTAGAATCAGAAATAAAAGCAGAAGCAAAAGAAATAAGAGATACCGTAAAAGAAAAATTCAATAAAAAAATAGGCAAAATATTAACAACAGATTCTAAGCAATCTAATCAAGATATTTTTGATATGTATGATATTCTTAAAAAACTAGAAAAATTAATATTAGAATTTGATGAAGTATTTTCAAAAAGGAAAAGAGAAAAAAATATAGTAGACTTTACAGATATAGAACATTTTGCATTAGAAATATTATTAAAAAAAGACGAAAATGGAAATGTAATAAAAACAGATGTAGCAAAAAAATATACTGAAAAATTTGAAGAAATAGCAATAGATGAATATCAAGATAGTAACTTAGTACAAGAATATATATTAACATCAGTATCAAGAGAAAATAATATCTTTATGGTAGGAGATGTAAAGCAAAGTATATATAGATTTAGACAAGCAATGCCAAGACTTTTTCTTGATAAATACAACAATTATGAAAAAATTGAAATAGATGAAACAGAAAGAAATGTTCCAATAAATGGAAGAAAAATACAGCTATTTAAAAACTTTAGAAGTAGAGACAACATATTAGATTTTACAAATTTAGTATTCAAAAACATAATGAGTGAAACACTAGGAGAAGTAGAATATGATAGAAATGAATACTTGAATTTTGGAGCAGAAGATTACCAAAAGGTGAATCAAAATTTAAAGACTGAAATTGATATAATTGAAGTAAAAAAAGATGACCAAGATTTATATGAAAATAATGAAAATGATACAGAAGAAGATGATTATGGCTCAAACAATAAAAATAGTGAAGATATAGAAGATTTAAAACATTTAGATGAAATAGAAGTTGAAGCAAAATATGTTGCTAAAAAAGTAAAAGAATTAATAGACAGTAAATACCAAGTATATGATAGGAAATCAAAAAGTTTTAGAGATATAAAATATAAAGACATAGCAATATTATTAAGGTCAACAAAAAATAAAGCAAATATATTTGAACAAGAAATAATAAACAATGGAATGCCAGTATTTTCAGATAGTACACAAGAATATTTGGAGTCAATAGAAATCCAAACAATAATGAGTTTATTAAAAATAATTGATAATCCAATACAAGACATACCACTAGTAACAGTTCTAAGGTCTAGTATAGGTGGATTTACGGATAATGAATTAGTAGAAATACGTTTGTCAGATAAATACGATAATTTTTACGAATGTATGAAAAAGACAAAAATAAATGTTGGAGAAAAATTAAAAGAAAAAATAGAAAAATTTTTAAATAACTTAGAAAATTGGAGGAAAGAACAAGAATATTTAGCTTTAGACGAATTAATTTGGAAAATATATTCAGATACAGGTTATTACAATTATGTTGGATTAATGCCAAATGGAATACTAAGACAAGCTAATTTAAGAATATTATTTGAAAGAGCTAAAAAATATGAAACAGCAAGTTTTAAAGGATTATATAATTTCATTAACTTTATGGACAAATTAAAAATAAATTCAGGAGACTTAAGCTCAGCAAAAATAATTGGTGAAAATGATGATGTAATTAGAATTATGAGTATTCACAAAAGTAAAGGACTTGAATTTCCAATAGTATTTCTTGTAAATTCAAATAAACAATTCAATGAACAAGACATCAAAAAAGAACCAGTGCTTTTACACCAAGAACTTGGAATTGGTGCAAAATACATAGATTATAATGCTCAAATAAAATATGATACACTTACTCGCCAAGCGGTTAAAAACATAATAAAAACAGAAAGTATATCAGAAGAAATGAGAATACTATATGTTGCACTAACAAGAGCAAAAGAAAAATTATTTATAACAGGAACTTCTAAAAACTTAAGTAAAAAACTAGAAGATTTAGAAAAACAAACAGAAATATATCATAAAACCAAAGAAAAAATAAATCCTGTACTAGTAAAAAAATATAAATCATATTTAGATTGGATTTTGCTAGTATATCAATATGAAAAAAATAGCACACAAGATTTACTTGAATTAAACATAATTGATAGAGATGTTTTTTCAAAATTAAACAAAACAGATATACAAGAAATAAATTTACAAAAAATAAAAGAACTTATGGAAAATAAAGACATAGAAATTTCCAAAGAACAGATGGAAGATATAAAAAATAAGATAGAGTATGAATATCAAAATAAATTAGCAACAACAATTCCAACTAAAAGTTCAGTTACAAAAATCAAACAAATGCAACAAAAAACTTTAGGGGTTAACATAGAAAGTCTAGATGAAAATCCTACAGATGTTCAAGAAAATAAGGAAAAGAAAATTGATTTTGGTAAACCAAAATTCTTACAAAATGATGAAGAACAAAAAATAACACCAGCTCAAAGAGGAACTTTAGTACATTTATGTATGCAAAAATTAAACTTCAAAGAAGAATATAATTTAGAAAAAATATCTGAATTAATACAAAAATTAAAAAACAAAGAAATAATAACAGAAAAAGAAGCCAAAGCAATTAATATGTCAAAAATACTTAACTTCACAAAATCAGACATTGCAAAGGAACTAAAAGAAGCCAAAGAAATCTATAAAGAAAAACCATTCTACATAAATGTACCAGCAAGAGAAATATATGAAGAAAATTGTGAAGAAAATATATTAGTACAAGGAATTATAGATTTATATTATATTGATAAAGATGATAATTTAAAATTATTAGATTACAAAACAGATTATGTAGAACCTGGAAATGAACAAGAATTAGTAAAAAAATATTCAAAACAATTAGAATTATACAAAGAAGCATTAGAAGAAGCTTTGAATAAAAAAGTCGAAAAAGTATATATATATTCGGTTTACTTAGAAAAAACAATTGAAATTTAAGCAAAAATTTGATATAATATGTCAAAATTAATAAAGAAATGGAGAAAAAATATGAGTAGAATGAAAACATTTTTTAAATATGCAATGTGGGTAATACTATTTTTCATCTTTTCAGAAATAATGATAAATATCAATTTAGAAACAGTATATAGAAATATTGGAAGAAAAGATAACTTACCACAAATAACAATATATCAAGCACAAGCTACAAAAGTAAACGGAAGAATAAAAGGAACAATAAAAAATCAAGCTGAAAATAAAATAGAATCCAAATATATAAAAGTAGATTTTTACTCAGAAAGAGATGTTCTATTAGGAACAAAATACATAGATGTATCTGCAATGAGAGAAAATGAAACACAAGATTTAGAACTATATTTTAAATTGCAAAATGTTGATTATTACGAAATGAGTTTCACAAATGAAAAAACAGAAAGCGAAATAACATTACTACCACAAGATTTAACAATAAGCCAAATACGTTGGCTATCATTTTTAACATTTCTGTTAATATATTAAAAAGAAAGTGAAACATTAAAAATATGAGATATTATAAAACAGAACCAGCAGAACAAGAAACTACAATAAATATTTTATACAAAGAGCAAATTATAAGAATTTATAGTAGTAGAGTAGAAACAATTGAAAAATTGACACAAAAAATTGGAAACCCTGACCATAAATATAAAAGAAGCAAAACTTATTGGAGCGGAGCTTGTTGGGAAATACAATTTGCAGATATTGAAAGAGTAAAAGAAATTTTAAATAAAGAAATTATTTTAGATGATAATGTTAAAGTAGAAAGAAGACCAGAAGATAATAAAACAAACGAGAAAAATGATTTTTATCAAATTTCAATGTTGTAAAATGTAAAACGAAAGAAGTGGTACAAATGATACAATTATTTTATATCAAAAAGAAAGTAAAACAAATGAAAACAACTGATAAAGAACTATTTGAAAAATATCAGCAAATTTCAAAATATTCATCAGAACAAATATTAAAAGAATATAAAACCAATGAAAAAGGCTTAACACAAAGCGAATATGAAAAAAGAATAAAAGAAAATGGCATAAATGCAGTTGTAAAAAAAGAGAAGAAAAGTTGGTTTTCTTTCCTTTTAAAATCTTTTAACGACAAATTTATCTATATTTTGTTTTTATTAGCAATAATAGATTTTGCATTAGCTGATAAACTAGGAGCTGGAATAATAATAGGAATTGCAATAGTTAGTGCATTAATTAAATTTGCACAAGACTATTCTTCATATAAATTTAATCAAAAATTAAAAGCTCAAATATATTCTAGTACAAATGTAGTAAGAAATGGAAAAGAAAAAGAAGTAAAAGTAGAAAATGTTGTAATAGGAGACATTATAAAACTAAATGCAGGTTCAATAATTCCAGCAGATGTAATGCTTATAGAAACTAAGGACTTGTTCTTAAATCAATCTGTATTTACAGGTGAAAGTGTTTTAGTAGAAAAAACAACACAAACAAATGATGCAAATGGAATATTTGATATTAACAATATTTGTTTAATGGGTTCAAGCGTCGTAAGTGGAAGTGGAACAGCTGTAGTAATTCAAACTGGATTTAATACATATCTTGGAAGAATGAGTAAAGAAATTGATACAAAAAAAGAACCAACAAATTTTGAAAAAGGAATGGATGGAATAACAAAACTATTAATTAAATATATGGTAATAGTATCAATAGCAGTATTTTTGATATATGCAGTTATAAGACATGATTTAATGGAAGCTTTATTATTTGCTTTATCAGTAGCTGTTGGAATCACACCAAGTATGTTACCAATGATTGTTAATGTAAATTTGACAAAAGGAAGTAAAACCTTAGCTAAAAAGAAAACCTTAGTAAAAAATAGTCAATCTATACAAAATTTAGGAGCTATAGATATATTATGTACAGATAAAACAGGAACATTAACCCAAGACAAAATCACACTACAAAAATATATAAATGTTCTTGGAGAAGAAGACATAGAAATATTGCAATATGCTTATTTAAATAGTTATTATGGAACAGGAATAAAAAATTTAGTAGATAAAGCTGTAATTGCATATGGAAATAAACACAAAATAAAAGAAGTATTAAAAGAATACGAAAAAGTAGATGAAATACCATTTGACTATGTAAGAAAAAGAATGAGTGTAGTCGTAAAAAATGAAGAAGGCTACAGAATGATTACAAAAGGTGCTATTGAAGAAATATTAAAATGTTGTAAAGATGTAAAATATAAAGACCAGATAATGCCGTTAACAGATGAATTAATAAAGCAAATAGAAGTAAATGCAAATAATTTATCAAATATAGGAATGCAAGTAATAGCCTTAGCATCAAAAAGAGAATATCAAGGAGCAAATATATTTAATAGTCAAGATGAAAAAGATATGACATTTGTAGGGTATGTAGCATTTCTAGATCCACCAAAAAAAGAAGTAAAGAAAACATTAAATGATTTAAGAAAAATAGGTGTACATACAAAAATATTAACAGGAGATAATGCCTATGCAACAAAAAATATCTGTAGTATAGTAGGATTAAAATCAGAAAATATTATAACAGGTGTTGAATTAGATAAATTAAATGATGAAGAATTATCTAAAAAAATAGAAGAAGTTGATGTATTTGCAAGATTAAACCCATTACAAAAAGAAAGAGTTGTAAATGCATATAAGAAAAATGGTCATGTTGTGGGTTATATGGGAGATGGAGTAAATGATGCACCATCATTACATACAGCAGATGTTGGGATATGTGTAGACTCAGCAACAGATATTGCAAAAGAAGCAAGCGATATTCTACTACTTGAAAAAAGTCTACAAGTGGTTTATGATGGAGTAATAGAAGGAAGAAAAGTATATGGAAATATCATAAAATATATGAAAATGGCTTTAAGCTCAGACTTTGGAGATGTATTTAGTATATTAATAGCAAGTATATTCTTACCATTTTTACCATTATTACCAATTCAAATGTTAATCCAAGACTTTTTATATGATATTTCTCAAGTTGCAATACCATATGATGATGTTGATAAAGAATTTATAGAAAAACCAAGAAAGTGGGAAACAAAAGGACTTGGTAAATTTATGAATGTTATGGGAATAACAAGTTCTGTAACAGATGTAATTGCATTTATTGTATTCTGGTTTGTATTTGGATATAATAGTATTGAAAAACAAGCATGGTTCCAAACCGCTTGGTTTGTTGAATGTTTAATTAGTGAAACAATGATAATTCATTATATAAGAACTTCAAAAATGCCATTTATTGAATCAAAAGCAAATAAAATACTTACAACATCAACCTTTATTACAATTGCTGGAACAATAATAACGCCAATACTTTTACATAGTGTAAAATCTTTCAATTTTGTTATTTTACCTATGAAATATTATTTGTTTGTAGTGATATTGTTAATTATTTATACAGTTCTTGTACAGAAAGTAAAGAAAATATATATTAAGAAATATGGGGAATGGCTATAGCAGAGATAACATACATAACAAAGTTTAAAAGAAAATGATATTGAAGAAAGATTTATTGCAACTGTCGCTTGTAAGGCTGCTGTAAAGGCTAATTATGAGTATGATTGTCAAGAGGAAGACGATTTTTAATGAATAATAATGAAATACAAAAAATATTTGTAAAAAGACTACACAAAATACAAAAAATATGTTACAATAAAAAAGAAATTTTTAGAAAAGATGGGTAAAACCAATATATATAGGCACAAGAACCTTGAAATACAGAAAAATTAAAGAGGAGGAAAAAATATGTCAGGACATAGCAAATGGCACAACATACAAGCCAAAAAAGGAAAAGCAGATGCAGCAAGAGGAAAAATATTTACAAAATTAGGAAGAGAATTATTAATAGCAACAAAAGAAGGTGGACCAGACCCAGCAGGAAACTCAAAATTAAAAGCAGTAATAGCAAAATGTAAAGCAGCAAACATGCCAAACGACACAATAAATAATGCAATCAAAAAAGCATCAACAAGTAATGAAAACTATGAAGAAATAGTATATGAAGGATATGGACCAAATGGAGTAGCAGTAATAGTAGAAGCATCAACAGACAACAAAAACAGAACAGCAGCAGATGTAAGACACGTATTTGATAAAGCAGGAGGAAACTTAGGAACAACAGGATGTGTATCTTATATGTTCAATAAAAAAGGAATAATAGTAATAGAAAAAGCATCAACAGAAATGTCAGAAGATGACGTAATGATGTTAGCCTTAGATGCTGGAGCAGAAGACTTTGTAGCAGAAGATGAAGTATACGAAATAACAACAGATCCAGCAGATTTTGCACAAGTTAGTGAAAAACTAGAAGAAGCTGGATTAGAATTCTTAGAAGCAGAAGTTCAAATGGTTCCAACAACAACAGTTCAATTAGATGAAAAAGGCATAGAAAAAATGGAAAGATTAATAGAAAGACTAGAAGAACTTGATGATGTTGCAAACATATATCACAACTGGGAAGAATAGGGCGGAAAAAGGATGTCCTTTTCTTCCTTATTATTTTTTATACATATTTAGTTAGGAGTAATAATAATGAATAATCCACCAGTAGAAAAAAATAAAGAATATATAGTAGATATAATAGACAATGGATTTGAAGGTGAAGGAATAGCAAAAATAGACAACTTCACTATTTTTATTAATGGAGCAATAAAAGGAGAAAAAGTAAAAATCTTAATAGTAAAAGTATTATCATCACATGCATTTGGAAAAATATTAGAAATAATAGAAAAATCAGATAAAAGACAAGAAGTAGATTGCAAAACTTATAAAAGATGTGGTGGCTGTACAATGAGACATATAAAATACGAAGAAACATTAAAAATGAAACAAAATGCAGTCCAATCACTAGTAAATAAAACACTAAAAAATAAAATAGAGGTAAAAGAAACATTACGGAATGGAAAATCCATTTCATTACAGAAACAAAGCACAATATCCATTAGGACTAAATAAAGAAAACGAACCAGTAGTTGGAATATTTGCACAAAGAAGTCATGAAATAATTCCTATGGAAAAATGCCTTATACAAAAACCAATATCAGAAGAAATAGCAAAAACAATACTTGAATTTATAAAACAAAATAAAATTTCTATATATAATGAAAAAACAGGAAAAGGATTATTTAGACACATTGTAATAAAAGTAGGAGCAAAAACAAATGAAATAATGTGCATATTAGTTATAAATGGAAATCAAATACCAAAAGAAACAGAACTTGTAGAAATGCTAACAAAAAAATATCCTAATATAAAAACAATTGTAAAAAACATAAATACAAAAAACACAAATGTTATATTAGGACTAGAAAATATCAATATATATGGAAGTGGCTATATTGAAGATAAACTAGGAGAATACAAATTCAAAATATCTCCACTTTCATTTTATCAAGTAAATCCTATTCAAGCAGAAAAATTATATAATATAGGAGTAGAAGCTGCAAAAATAACATCAAATGATACAGTATTTGACTTATATTGTGGAATTGGTACAATTTCTTTATTTATGGCAAAATATGCTAAAAAAGTTTATGGCGTTGAAATTGTAGAACAAGCTATTGAGAATGCAAAAGAAAATGCAATATTAAATAATATTAATAATGTTGATTTTATAGCCGGAGATACAGAAGTTGTTTTAGATGATTTGATTAATAATAAAAAGATTATTCCAGATGTTGTTATGGTTGATCCTCCAAGAAAAGGTCTTGATAATAGGTCTATTGATAATATTTTGAAGATTAAACCTGATAGAGTAGTGTATATTAGTTGCAATCCTGCTACTTTGGTTAGAGATTTGGCTAAATTTGAGGAGAATTATGTGATTGAGGAAATTAGACCGGTGGATATGTTCCCATTTACGAAACATGTGGAGTGTGTAGCAGTTCTACAATTTTCATTTTGAAATGAGTTCAGAAAGGTAGAAAATATGGGTAAAGTTTTAAAAACACGTAACAGCAATGATAAATCCAACATGGAGAAAAATATCAAATGAAACAGATATATAATATGAAGGTTGCTTGAGTGTACCTAGTATCAGAGGAAAAGTCGAAAGATATAAAGATATAGAATTAACATACTATGATGAAAATGGTAAGCAAATAACAAGGCAACTACATGGATTTTTTGCAAGATTAGTTCAACATGAATGTGATCATTTAGAAGGAATTGTGTTTCTAGAGAGAGTAAAAGACAAAAATGGATTTGCTACAATAGATAATATTAATAAATATAATTTAAGGGAAAAATAGAATTATTAAAATAGGAATAGATTTAGACGGAGTAGTAATAAATAAATAAATAAATAAATAAAAATGAAATGGAGTAGCAAATGAAAAAAATAAAAAACGAAAACCAAATACTTATAATGTTAGCACTTTTTAGTATATCGGTTGGACTATGGGGGAATTTTAGACAGCTATGGTTACAAGATAATAATTTCTCTGTTACAAATATAAGCAATATACTAAGTATAGGAACATTAATAAGTGTTATAATTATTGGTTTAATTGGAAAATACATAAAATTAGATAAATTAAAAAATACACTAGGGATAGTATTATTAATAAAATTTGTAAATATGTTTTGGTTATACTTTTTAAATCAAACAACTTCTGTAGAACTAATAAAACTATCAATAATAATAGATATAGTAACAGAATACATAATAATTACAAGTATATATCCATTAATAACTACAATTATAAAAACAGGAACAATTTATAGTAAAAGAAGGTTAACAGAATATTTATTTAGAGATGTTGGAATTTTATTTGGCGGAATGTTTATAGGAAAAAATATTGCTGGAATACTTATAAATTATAATGCATGTTTATTTATATCAAATATATTTTTAATGTTCTCATTATTAATATTACTTAATATAAAGGGGAAAAACTTTGAAAATGATAATGAAGAAATATCTTCAAAATATATTTTTAAAGATAAAATTTTAGTATTATATTTGATATATACACTTTTTGGAACAATTGCTATGTCAACAGCACTTGGATTAAAAATGCTAACACTAACAAATTATTTTAAATTTAGTGATAGTTTAGCAACAAATTATTTATTAATAATTGGTCTTTTAGCAGATATATTTGGCATTATAGCATTAAAATATTTAACACCAAAAAATGACAATTTAACAGTAGCAATAAAATTTGGAATAAGATTTTTAGGTTATGTGATAGCATTTATATCAAATAATATTACAATTACATTTTTGGCAATTACTTGGTCAATATTCATTTCAACTTCATACGAAAATATTTGTGATGCAGTATATATAAATAGATTAGAAAATAAATATCAATTAAGTTTTTCAAATATATGCCATATAATTAGATTTTTAGGTGAAGCAATAGGAGTATTTTTATGTGGTTTGATGTATGAAAAAGGATTAAGATTTATGGTGGGATTATCAGCTTTCTTTATGATATTCCAGATAAGTTTAGCTTATTATATGATATATTTAAGAAAAGGAGAGAACAAAAAATGAAAATAGGAATTGATATAGATGGAGTTTTAACTGATATAGAACAATGGCAGTTAGATTATGGGAGCAAATTTTATTATGAAAACTATGGTTTAGAAATAAAAAATTATAAAGGATATGAAACCAATGAAATATTTGATGTAGATATAAAATTAGATGATGAATTTTGGAATAAATATTTTAGAGAGTATTCAATTAATGTAGAGGCAAGAAAATTTGCAAATGAAGTAATTGATAAATTAAAAGAAGAAAATGAAATTTATATTATCACAGCAAGGGGTTCATTCTTATCTCATTCAGCAGATGTAATGACAATAGAAGAAAACAGAAATATTGTATTAAATTGGCTAAAGAAAAATGAAATCCATTATGATAAAATAATTTTTAGCCCTGAAGATAAATTAGATATATGTAGACAAAACAACATTGATTTAATGATTGAAGACAAGCCAAAAAATATAAATACTATATCTAGTGAAATACCTGTAATTTGTTATCATGCAAATTATAATGAGCAATGTAATGGAAAAAATATTTATAGATGTTATAGTTGGTATGATATATATAGAAAAATAAAAGAAATATTTAAATAATTATTTGGAGTAATAAATATTGAAAGGTTTTAGATATGAAAAAATTATTAGTAAGTGATTATGATCAAACATTTTATATAAATGATGAAGATATAGAAAAAAATAAAATAGCAGTTAATGAATTTAGAAAAAAAGGAAATATATTTGTTATAGCAACAGGCAGAAGTTATGCTGATTTCATGAAAAAGAAAAATCAATATAATATCGAATGTGATTATCTTATTATAAATCATGGTGCAACAATTTTAGACAAAAAAGATAATATTATTTTTAATGAAAAAATTCCAAACGAAATTTTAGATAGTTTGAAATTTGATTTACATATCGAAAATTCAGAAAGAAATTTTTGTTGTAGTATACTAGAAAGTAGAGTTGATTTTGAATATAAAAATTTAACTAAAATTCATGTTAAATATAATGATTTAGAATATTCAAATAAAATTTTGAAAAAGTTAGAAGAAAAATATAATAGCTTTCTAAATTCATATTTAGTTAGTGGTAATTCAATAGAAATAATATCTAAAAATGCTAATAAATCTAAGGCAATAAAATTATTATCAAAAAAAATTGAAATTGGACAAGAAAAAATTTATACAATAGGTGATGGTTATAGCGATATTGAAATGGTAAAAGATTATAATGGTTATGCTATGAAAGAATCTGTTGATGAACTTAAAAATGTTGCTTTGGAAGAAATAGAAAGTGTAAGGGACTTAATAAGAAAAATAGAAGGGTAACAATAATGAAAGAAAAAATGAAAATAAAATCAGAATCTAATATAATAATAGCAATAGATGCACTAAAAAAATAATGACTATATTTTGATTATGGGATTTGTATTAAAAGATATAGAAAAATTTGAAAAATAATAAATTGGAAAAAAGGAGAAAATATGGCAATTATAGAAGTAAAAAATTTAGTGAAAAAATATAAAATTATAGAAAAACAAGATGGACTAAAAGGTTATCTAAAAAATTTAATTAAACCCCAATACAAAGAATTTACAGCAGTAAATAATATAAATTTCAATATTAATGAAGGAGAATTAGTAGGTTACATAGGAGAAAACGGAGCAGGAAAATCAACAACAATAAAAATGCTCACAGGACTATTAACACCAACCTCTGGACAAGTTGTAGTAAATGGAATTGTACCAAATGAAAAAAGAATAGAAAACAACAAAAATATAGGTGCAGTTTTTGGACAAAAAACACAACTATGGTGGGACTTGCCTGTAATCGAATCTTTTAGACTAATTAAGAAAATGTATAAAATTCCAGAAAATGAATATAGGAAAAATTTAAAACAATTTACTGAATTATTACAGTTAGAAGATTTATTAGAAAAACAAGTGAAAAATTTAAGTTTGGGACAAAAAATGAGATGCGAAATTGCAGCAACATTTTTGCATAATCCCAAAATAGTATATTTAGATGAACCAACAATTGGATTGGATGTTTTAGTAAAAGAAAATATAAGAAAATTTATTAAAGATATAAATAAAGAAAAAAATACAACAGTAATACTTACAACACATGATTTAAAGGACATTGAAGATGTATGTGATAGAATAATATTATTAGATAAAGGTCAAATCATCTTTGATGGAGAAAAACAAAAATTTAAAGATACATATGGAAATAGTGTTTCAGCCGAAATCATTTTAAAAAACAAAAAAACAAGTATAACTGAAAAACTATATGATGAAGATTTTGAAATTGTAGAAGAAAACGAAAAAAATATAAAAATAAAATTTGACCATAATAGAATGACAATTGTAAAAATAGTAGAAATGAAATATGGAGATATAGTAGATATTCATATGAAAGAAGCAGAATTAGAAGATATATTAAAAGAAATATATAGAGGAGTAAAAATATGTTAGAAACATGGTTAGCGTTAGCACGAGTACATTTTAAACAATATTCTATTTATAAATCAAATTTCTTTTTATGGACATTAAACAGAATAGTAGAAGTAGTTGTTTATGTTTTTATATGGCAAGCAATATATTATCAAACAGGAAATGCTGGTGGCTATAGCCTAGAATATATGGTTACATATTATATTTTAGTTATTTCAATAAAAGCAATTGCAACATGGGGAATAAACGAAGATATTGCAAAATCAATTAGAAAAGGTCAACTAAATAAAGAATTACTAAGTCCAATGTCATATTTTAAATATTGTTTTGGATTATATATGGGAGAAATTGGATATGCAATTCCAATCTCAATAGCTACATTTGTAATATGCTCAATTTTTTGGAGTGTACAACTTCCAGTAAGTTTTATAAATTTTTTATTATTTATATTTGTAATAATACTTATACTTCCAATATCATTTTTTATACAAATGATAGTTGGAACAATTGGATTTTACACAAATTCAATATGGGGAATGCAAATTTTAAGACAATCAACTATATCAATTTTTTCTGGATTAATAGCACCACTTACATTATTTCCAGAATGGTTTCAAAAAATTGCAAATATACTTCCATTCAAAGAATTTATATATACTCCTATAAATATTTATTTAGGAAATATTCCTTTAAATGAAATAGGTTTTATAATATTAAAATTAATAGCATGGTCATTAATTTTATATGTAATATCAAAAGCGTTTTTTAATTATTCAGTAAAGAAAATAACAATAAATGGAGGATAAAATGAAAAAAGTATTTGACAATATTAAATTATACTTATCATTTTTTGTGGCATCTTTAAAAGAACTACTAATATATAGAATAGATTGCTTAACAGGTATAATTTCACAAATAGTCACTCAAGCAGTAGAAGTTATATTCATTTGGATTACATTTCAAAATACAGATAATTTAGCAGGCTGGAATTTTAAACAAGTCCTTTTATTATATGGAACAACATTAATATCAAATGGAATTTTAGACTTATGTTTTGACGCATTATATGATATAGGACCAAAATATATTAGAGATGGAGAATTTGATAAAATTTTGTTAAGACCAGTTCATCCGTTAATTTCAATAATTGGAAATTCAAAGGCTTTTACTGCTATTGGATATTTTGGATTAGGATTATTTATAACAATAAAAATGTTAATAGAGTTATCTATTCCGATAACATTTTTATTGATATTGAAAATAGTGGCATTTAGTATTATGGGAGCTGCAATTATGGGAGCTATATTAACAATATTTAGTATTTCATCATTTTGGACATATAAGTCTAATGAAGTAATATGGACATTTTACAGAATACATACATTTGCACAATATCCAATTGATATATATAATGGATTTATAAAAATACTAATAACAGTAATTTTACCATTTGCATTTGTTGCATATTATCCAACAATGAATTATTTAGGAATGGATAAATACATGATTTATTTATCTCCAGTTGTAGTGATAATTTTATGGATAATAGCAATTAGAGTTTGGAATTGGGCATTAAATAAATATAGAAGTACAGGAACTTAAAAAATCTCCCTAAAAAATATACTGTTAAAAATGTTGGAGGAAAAACTATGTTAGCAAACAAATTAAATTATGGAGATACCATTGGAGTAGTAGGAGTATCAAACAGTTTATTCTTAAATAATAAATATAACAACTTTATCAGAGCAAAGCAATTTTTTGAAAACAAAAATTTCAAAATAAAATTTGGAAAATATGTAGAAGAAGACTATTATGGCTCTTGCGGAACAAAAGAACAAAAAGCAGAAGATTTTATGAAAATGTTTCTTGATGATGAAGTAAAAGCAATTATATGTCTAGAAGGTGGACAAACATGCAATACATTTTTAGATTTGTTAGATTATGAAGAAATAAAAAAACACCCTAAAATTTTAGTAGGTTATAGTGATATAACAGTATTACTTCAAGCAATTTATGAAAAAACAGGATTAACCACATTTAGTGGACCAGATTTTATATCATTTGGAGAACCAAAAGCAGAAGAACAATATAAAATATTTGAAGATGCTTTTATAAATAAAAGACTAGACAAATTTAATAATGAAAATAAAAAAATTATAAGAAATGGAAATACATCAGGAAAAATTATTGGAACAAATTTAGGCTGTATGATGTATTTGCTTGGAACAGAATATTTGCCAAATATGAACGATAATATTTTATTTATCGAAAGTTATAAAACATCACCAAATGAATGTCAAAGAAGATTTGCACATTTAAAACAATATGGTATATTTGATAAAATAAATGGAGTTGTAATTGGTTATAATTATGATTTACAAAAAGATGGAAATACATATCCTCAAATGGAAAATATATTACTTGAATATACAAAAGAATATAAATTTCCAATTATCAAATGTAATAGCTTTGGACATAAAATTGTTAATAGTATAATTCCAATTGGAGGAAATGTAAAAATAGAAAATGGTAAAGTAATGATAGAGGATGAATTTTTAAAATAATTTTTTGGTTAGAAATAAGGGAGGAAAAGTAAAAATGAAAGAAATTAACTTAGAAAAAATATATAATGAATGTATTAATTATAGCAACGAAATTAAAAATTCAATATTAAAAGAAGTTGCTCAAAAGGCTTTTGCAGATTATAAAGAAAAATTACTAAATAAACCAGCAACACCGGGTTCTCATCATTTTTATAAAGGCGGATTATTATATCATATATATAGTGTTACAAGAAATTCTATTGAAATATGTAACTTATATTCAGATTTAGAAGTTGACAAAGATTTAGTTATTTTTGGAGCTTTACTTCATGATATAGGAAAATGTAACGATTTTAATGATTTTAGAGAAGAAAATTATGATTCTATAAATGGAAATAGTATGGCATTATTAGGGCATTCATATGAAGGAACTCATATTGTTGAAAATTATCTAAAGGAATATGAAATAGATGAACAATTTAAAAATCAAGTTATTCATATGATAGGAAGCCATATGAATGAATATAGTGAGTGGGGTGCACTAGTTCTTCCAAAAATGTTAGAAGTAATTATAATAAATTATGCAGATAGTATGGATGCTTATTTTGAACCAGCACATGATATTATAAAAAATGCAAAAAAGGGTGAACTATATAAAGTTGGTAATGCTCCAAGACCTTACTATAAATCATTAAATGAATATTATAATAAATAATATAAGTTGAACTTTTATTAAATAGAATGGAGAAAAATATGAAATTATATGTAATTAGACATGGACAAACAGACTGGAACGTAAAAGAAAAATGCCAAGGAAGAACAGATATAGAACTAAATAATACAGGAATAAAACAAGCACAAAATGCAAAGGAACAATTAAAAAAATATAAAATAGATTTAATAATATGTTCGCCATTAAAAAGAACAAGAAAAACAGCAGAAATAATAAATGAAACCATAAATAGTGAAATTATAATTGATGAAAGAATAATAGAAAGAGGTTACGGAAATCTTGAAGGGAAAACAGATGAAGAATGGAAAGAGATAGTTGGAGATAATGTGAGCATAGTAAATTATTATAATTTGAATTGGAATAAACAAAATATAGAACCAATACAAGATATATGCAAAAGAGTATGGGAAGTTTTAGATGAAATAAAGGAAAAATATAATGATAAAAATGTATTACTTGTTACTCATGGTGGAACTTGTAGAGCAATAAATGCATATTTTAATGGAATTGGTAAGGATGGGCACGTGCAAAGCGCAAAAATAAAAAATTGCGAAATTAGAGAATACGAATATAATAAATAAAAATAGGAGATAAAATTAAAAAATGAAAATATTAATCTTTTGGGAGAATGGATTGATATAAATGCGGTAGTTATAGAAGATGCAAAAGGATTTCAAAGTGTAGGAACAAGCCAAGGATTTCCTATTCCAGATAAATACATAAATGAAATAAAAGAAACAGAACTTGGAAAAGTTATGGATAAAATATTTAATATAAAAGAATCTGGAAAAGGAAAGGGTGGAATAAGTTTCTTAACAAGAGATGAAATAACAAGAATAGATTTAACAAAAAATGCATTTATAATGGCATTAACAAAACATATAAATGGGGAGATATGGAGATAGAAATTATATTTAATCTTGATATTGACATAAAAAAATGCTATAATATGAAATGTATTTAGTTTTAAAAACCAAAAAGTACAAAACTTGGAGGTTTTAAACCTCCAAGAAAATTTAAGGAGGAAAAAATGAAACAAATAGTTTTCGCAAGTTGTAACCAAAAAAAAGCAGAAGAAATGCAAAGGATGGCACCAGATAATATAAAAATACTTTGCTTAAAAGACATACCAGAAGCAACAAATCTACCTCAAGCAGAGGAAACAGGAAAAACATTTTTGGAAAATGCAACAATAAAAGCAAAATATTGGGCAGAAAAATTAAAAATGCCAGTAATTGCTGAAGATTCTGGAATAGAGATAGATGCCTTAGATGGATATCCAGGTGTTTATACCAAACGTTGTCTAGAAAAACTTTGTCCAGGTTCAAATGTAAACGTAGACAAACCAAGTGAACTATATCCTATAATTTTAGACCTTATGGGAGAGAGTGAAAATAAAGATACTACTGCACATTGGGTTACTGCAATGGCTTTTATAGATAATGAAAGAACTATATATGTAGAAGAAAAATTAGATGGAGATATGTGCCAGAAAGCAGGTCAAAGAGAATTTGGATTTGACCAATATTTCAAAGCAAAAGGTTATGACAAAACACTTTCTGAACTTAGTCCAGAAGAAAAAGATAACATAGGACCAAGAAAGAAAGCTTTTGAAACCATATTAAAAGCAATTTAATTTAATATGATTAAACCAAAAATAAGACCAAAATATTATGAATTATTTTGGTCTTATTTTTCGCCTAAAAAAGTTGAAAAAAATATTATATATGATAAAATGTAAGTACTTATAAAATAAGGAGATAAAAAATTGGAAGAAAAAATAATAAAAAGAGAAAAAATATACAATCTATATTGGTATTTTGCATGTGAAAGGCAAAATATTTTTCTAAAAAAGAAAAATGGAGAACCAGCACCATGGACAAAAGATGAAATTTTGCAAGAATTTAAGTTTTGCAATAGCTATAGAGTAAATGATAGAGTAAGCCAATACTTATTAAAAAATGTGATTTATAATGGTAAAAAATATACAGATGCAGATATGATTTTTAGAATAATATTATTTAAATTATTTAATAAAGAATCAACATGGGAATTATTAGAAAATGAAATAGGAGATATAACTTTATCAAGTTTTGATTTTAATAAATATTCACAAATACTAGAAAAAGCAATAAATAATGGACAAAAAATTTATAATGACGCATATATAAGTTGTGCAAATAAAGCATTTGGCTATGATAGAAAACATGAAAATCATTTAGCCTTATTGGAAAAAATGTTTTTAAAAGACCATATTGATACAAAAATAATTAACAGTAAAAATATGGAAGAAGCATTTAATATAATAAAATCATATCCTCTTATTGGAAATTTTATGGCATATCAATTAATTACAGATATAAATTATAGTAATGTTGTAGATTTTAGTGAAATGGAATTTACGGTAGCAGGACCTGGGTCAGAAAGAGGAATAAAAAAGTGTTTTATAAGTACAGGTGAATTATCAAAAGAAGAAATTATAAAATATATGTGTAAAAATCAAGAAAAGGAATTTAAAAGATTGGGTTTAGATTTTAAGCCAATAGGTAATAGACCTTTACAATTAATAGATTGTCAAAATATATTTTGTGAACTAGATAAATATTGTAGACAGGCAGTACCAGAATTAAAATCAAATCGTACAAAAATCAAAAAGAAATATGTTGCAAAAACTGATAAAATAGAATATATGTATCCACCAAAGTGGAATATAAAAGAAAGTTAGGAAAAATATGAAAAAATTAAAAAAGTAAAAAATTACTTATTGGTATAGACAAAACTATAATAATATTGTAGAATAATAATATAGGAAATAGATAATTAGTGGAACGGTTTTGCCACCCAATATTATACGATTCATCGTAGGAAAGGCGGGTGGTGTTTATGATTAAAGTAATACTATTTTTTGTAATATC
Organism: Clostridium sp. 26_22; assembly: GCA_001916005.1. GTDB lineage: Bacteria > Bacillota > Clostridia > TANB77 > CAG-508 > CAG-269. The sequence goes on along the minus strand of MNRP01000056.1, from coordinate 19,570 downwards.
ATTAATGTTATCTTTAACATTAAACGTTGCCTTAATGTCAGTTCTGTATAAGAACTGGATAAACAAGCAATTACATAAATAAAAAATAAACCATTCTACTTTTGACCGAGATGAATGGTTTATTTAACTATTTATAGGCAAAACCGTATCTAACGGATTTATCTTTTCCTATTTATATTATATGATAAGTATAATAATAAAGTCAAGAAAATATAAAAAATTGTAACGAAAAATTAACAAAAAATTATTAAAAATTAAACATTAATAGCAACAGTTGAAAATCAGGTGAACCCTACCGATAAGTGGGAGCTGTAAAATCAAAGGTAAGAATTTAGATTTTTACCTTTTTTAAAATTTTTGATGAATTTATTAGATAGCATTTTACAAATAAAAAAGCATATGATAAAATGAACAAAAAAAACGAAAGAGAGGAACAAAAATGAAAGATCCAAGAATAGAAAAGTTAGCGCATAACCTATTAACATACTCAATAGATTTAAAAGAAAATGACAATCTACTGATAGAAGTATTAGGAGAAGAAGGAATGCCACTAGCAAAAGAATTAATGAGACAAGCAGAACAAATGAAAGCTAGACCATACTTCAACATAATAAATTATGAATTACTAAGAATAATGTTAGAAAATGCAACAGAAGAACAAATCAAATTATATAGTAAACATGATACAGCAAGAATGAAAGACATGGACGCATATATAGGAATTAGAGCATCATCAAACACCTCAGAAATATCAAACATAGATAGCAAAATAATGGAAATGTACAATAAATATTATATGATACCAGTACACTTTGAAGAAAGAGTAAAAAGAACAAAATGGTGTATATTAAGATATCCAAATAACTCAATGGCACAAATGAGTAAAATGAATTTAGAAAATTTTGAAGATTTCTATTTTAATGTATGTAATTTAGATTATGCAAAAATGTCAAAAGCAATGGATAATTTAAAAGACTTAATGAATAAAACAGATAAAGTTCATATTGTAGGACCAGGAACAGATTTAACTTTCAGTATAAAAGGAATACCAGCAGAAAAATATATGGGAACATTCAATATTCCAGATGGAGAAGTAGCTACTGCACCAGTTAAAGATAGTGTAAATGGTTATATTACATATAATATAGAAACAACATATAATGGAGTTTTATTTAATAATATTAGATTTGAATTTGAAAATGGAAAAATAGTAAAAGCAACCTCAAATAACACAGAAATGCTAAACAAAATCTTAGATACAGATAAAGGAGCTCGTTATATAGGCGAATTTGCATTAGGTTTAAATCCTTATGTAGAAAAACCAATTGGAGACACATTATTTGATGAAAAAATAAAAGGAAGTTTCCACTTTACACCTGGAGAAGCTCTAGAGGAAAGTGACAATGGAAATAGATCAAGTATACATTGGGACATTGTAAACATTCAAAGAAAAGAATACGGTGGCGGAGAAATGTATTTTGATGATGTTCTTGTTAGAAAAGATGGAATATTTGTATTACCAGAATTAGAAGCATTAAATCCAGAAAATTTAATATAATTTTATAAAATAAAAAGCTAGAAATTCGAAATGAATTTCTAGCTTTTTTCAAGTTATTCAGTATAAAAAAACAAAAACAAAAACAAATACAAAATAACAAAAATAGGAGGCAAAAAAATGGGACTAACTCAAAAACAAAGAAAAGTAAAAAATGGTTATATTAGTAATCCATATATAACAGATATAATGGCACCAAATACAACAAAAGGAGATGCAATAAGAAATCTAAGCAAATATTTAAAAATAGATTTATCACAAACAATAGCAATTGGAGATGGAAGAAATGATATAGAAATGTTTGAAACAGTAGGCTATAAAATAGCAATGAAAAATGCAGTAAAAGAATTATATGAAAGAGCAGATATTATTACAACAACAAACAATAACGAAGGGGTTGCAGAAGCCTTAGAAAAAATATTTGAACTATAATAAATTAATATTTATTATAAATTTGGAAATATTTAAAAAGAGATAAAAATTCAAACTTTTTCAAAAGAGGAGAAAAAGAAATGGTATATACAGTAACTTTTAATCCTGCCTTGGATTATATAATAAAAATAGAAAACTTTGAAATTGGAAAAATTAATAGAAGCAATCAAGAAATTATATTACCAGGAGGTAAAGGGATTAATGTTTCAATTGTTTTAAATTCTTTAGGCATAGAAACAACAACTTTAGGATTTATTGCAGGTTTTACAGGAAATAAAATTAAAGAAGAAATAGAAAAATACAATATAAAAACAGACTTTGTGAAATTGAAAAACTCAAATTCAAGAATTAATGTAAAAATAGCAAAAAACTCTAATACAGAAGAAACAGCTATTAATTGTACAGGACCAATAATAGATAAAGATAATGTAGAAATTTTATTTCAAAAATTAGAAAAAATAAAAAATGGAGATATATTGGTTTTATCAGGAAGTGTTTCAAAAGGAATTGAAAATAACATATATGAGGAAATTTGTGAAAAACTAAAAGAAAAAGAAATAAAAATTATAGTAGATGCAACAAAAGACTTGCTTTTAAACACTTTAAAATATAAGCCATTTTTAATAAAACCAAATAAAGAAGAATTAGAAGAAATCTTTAATACAAAAATTATGGACAAAGAACAAGCATTACAATATGCAGAACTTTTACAAGAAAAAGGAGCAAAAAATGTAATAGTTTCTATGGGAGGTCAAGGAGCAGTTTATATAGATGAAAATGGTTATACCTATAAGATGGATGCTTTAAGAAATCCAAATTCAAAAATAATAAATACAGTAGGAGCAGGAGACTCAATGGTGGCAGGTTTTATTGCTGGGTATGAATTATTTAAAAATCACGATAAAGCTTTTAGAATGGGAATGGCAGCAGGAGCAGCAACTGTAAATTCGGAATTTTTAGCAACCAAAGAAGAAATATACGAATTATTAAAATAGAGAGGAGTTAAATTATGAAAATTACAGATTTAATAAGTACCGCTTCTATAGATTTAAATGTAAAAGCAAAAAACAAAGAAGAACTCATAGAAAAAGCAGTAAAATTAATGACAAAAAACGGTAACATTAAAGATGAACAAAAATACTTAGAACTCGTAACACAAAGAGAAAAACAAAGTTCAACTGGAATTGGAGAAGAAATAGCAATTCCACATGGTAAAGGAGAATGTATAACAGCACCTGGAGTATCTGCAATGGTAATACCAGAAGGAGCAGACTTTGAATCCTTAGATGGAAAACCAGTAAAACTATTATTCTTAATAGCAGCACCAGATACCAAAGAAAATATACACCTAGAAGTATTAAGTAGATTATCAACTTTATTAATGGATGAAAACTTTAGAAAAAAACTAATAAATGCAAAAACAAAAGAAGAATTCATAGAAATAATAAATGAAGCAGAAAAAGAAAAAATAGAAGATGATAAACAAAAAGAAGAAAATGGAAATAAACAAACTTATGAACTTCTTGGAATTACAGGTTGTCCAACAGGAATAGCACATACGTATATGGCAGCAGAAAGCTTAGAACAAATGGGAAACGAACTTGGGCATCCAATAAAAGTAGAAACACAAGGACAATCTGGAGCAAAAAATATATTAACAGATGAAGAAATAAAAAAAGCAAAAGCAATTATATAAACACTTAATGAATGGTGTAACACATATGTTACCATTTGTAGTAGGTGGAGGAATTTTAATAGCAATAGCATTTTTATTGGATGATTACTCAATAGATCCATCAAACTTTGGAATGAATACACCAGTAGCAAGTTTCTTTAAAACTATTGGTGGAATGGCATTTGACTTTATGTTACTAATTCTTGCAGGTTATATTGCAATGAGTATTGGAGATAGACCAGGACTTGTAGTAGGGTTTGTTGGAGGAGCTATTGCAAAAGCTGGAACAACCTTCACCTCACTTAGTAATCCAGAATAGGTATTAGTAAGTTCAGGATTTTTAGGAGCATTAATAGCAGGATTCTTAGGTGGATTTGTAATATTATTTTTGAAAAAAGTATTTTCATTTATGCCTAAAAGCTTAGAAGGAATTAGAACAATATTAATTTACCCAGTTGCTGGAATACTTTTAATAGGAATTATAATGTTATTAATAAATCCATTCGTATCAGCAATAAATACAGGACTAAACAATTTCTTATCATCAATGAGTGGAACAAATAAAATAATACTAGGAGCAATACTTGCTGGAATGATGTCAGTTGATTTAGGAGGACCAGTAAATAAAGCAGCATATACTTTTGGAACAGGAATGTTAGCAGAAGGGCACTATGAAATTATGGCAGCAGTTATGATAGGTGGAATGGTTGCACCACTTGCAATAGCAATATTAGCAACATTTTTCCCTAAAAAAATACCAAAAAAAGAAAGACAAGCAGGACTATTAAATTACGTAATGGGCTTATCATTTATATCAGAAGGTGCAATACCATTTGCTTTAGCAGACCCAATACGTGTAATACCAGCATGTGTTGTTGGCTCAGCAGTTTCAGGAGCATTATCAATGGCCTTTAACTGTACACTAATGGCACCACATGGAGGAATATTTGTAGTATCATTAATTGGAAATCCATGAATGACAAAAAAATCAATGCAAAATCTCCCCTTTCAATAATGTCAGCTGGAATAAAAGAAAATACAGAAATAGAAATAACTTGTGATGGAGAAAATGAAAACCAAGCATTAAAAGAAATTACAGAAGCATTTGAAAATAATTTTGGAGAATAAAAAGGAGATGAGAAAAGTGTTAAAAGGAAAAGGAGTTTCTAATGGAATAGGCTTTGGTAAAGTTGTATTACTAAAACCAGAAGATTTAAGAGTAGAAAAATCTAAGATAGACAATGTAGAAGAAGAAACAGAAAAATTCAATGAAGCTTTAAATTCAGTAATAAAAGACACAGAGGAAATAATAAAAAAAACTTCAGGAACAGAAAAAGACATAATGCAAGCATATTTAATGATTTTAAAAGATGAAACACTAACAGAACAAACTTTAAAAATAATCAAAGAAGAAAAATATAATTCAGCATATGCTACAGAGGTAGGTTTTAATTCAATAACACAAATATTTGAAAATATGGATGATACCTACTTAGCATCAAGAAGTTCAGATATATTAGATATGAAGAAAAAAATCATTGCAAAATTATTAAATAAAGAAGTAATAGACTTTTCTCATTTACCACGTAATACCATAATAGTAGCAAAAGAAATGACTACTTCAGATACTGCAAAATTAGATTTAAATAATATTGCAGGAATAGTAACAGAACTTGGAGGAACAAATTCACATGTATCAATAATGGCAAGAACCCATGAAATTCCTGCAATAGTAGGAATAAAACACGCAATACAAGTATTAAGAGAAAAAGACTTTATAGCAATAAATGGAACAACAGGAGAGATTTTTGTAAATCCAACAGAGGAAGAATGTGTTGAACTTGGAGAACTAAAAGAAAAACTAAAACAAGAAAAAGAAGAACTTGAAAAATACAAGAATAAAGAAACAAAAACAATAGATGGACACAAAATAGAATTGCTATCAAACATTGGAGTACCAGAAGATACAGAGTTGGTGATTTCTAACACTGCAGAAGGAGTTGGATTATTTAGAAGCGAATTTCTATATATGAATTCAGAAAACTTTCCAACAGAAGAACAACAATTTATGGCATATAAAAAGATTGCACAAAAGTTGCAAAATAAAAAAGTAGTAATAAGAACACTAGATATTGGAGGAGACAAAGATTTAAAATATATGGAATTACCTAAAGAACAAAATCCGTTTTTGGGTTATAGAGCAATTAGAATTTGCTTAGATAACATAGCACTATTCAAAACACAAATAAGAGCAATCTTAAGAGCAAGTGCATTTGGAAATTTATCAATAATGTTACCAATGGTATCTTCAATAGAAGAACTAAGAGAAACGAAAGACATAATTGAAGATGTAAAAAAAGAATTAGAAAAACAAAATATTGCATTTAAAAAGGATATCAAAATAGGAATAATGGTAGAAATACCATCAACTGCAATAATGGCAGAAGAATTTGGAAAAGAGTGTGATTTCTTTAGCATTGGAACAAATGATTTAATTCAGTATACAGTTGCAGTAGAACGTGGAAATGAAAAAATTGCTAATTTATATACAATGTATAATCCTGCGGTTATAAGGCTAATCAAATCAGCAATAAATGGCGCTCATAAGAATAAAATTAAGTGTGGAATGTGTGGCGAATCAGCTGGAGAGTTACTGTATATTCCATTACTTATAGGACTTGGATTGGATGAGTTTTCTATGAATGCTAATAAAGTATTAAAAGCTAGAAAGCTGATATTGGATTTGAAATATTCTGAATGTAAAAAACTTGCAGAAGATATTTTGAAAATGCCTACTGCGGAAGAGACAAAAGAAAAATTAAGACATTGGAGACAATCTTAATTTTTCTTTTTTGTGTATTAGATAAAGTATTTTATTAATTAAGTTTGAAACTTAATTAATTTCTTACACTCAAAATATAACATAACTTAAATAAAAAATCAATAGTTCAAATTTAAAATAATATAATACTAAAAAATAAAAATGTTAATAACTCAGTATATTTCTAGTGTTTGTTTTATATTAAGTTTCAACTTAATATAAGGAGAAAACAATGGAAAAAAACATAAGAAACAAAGGAATAACATTAATAGCGTTAGTTATTACAATTATAATTTTATTAATACTAGCAGGAATAAGTATACAAGCAATAATAAATAACAATTTAATACAAAATGCAACTACTGCAACAGAAATATATAATAAAGAGCAAGCAAAAGAAAAATTAATACAAACATTAAACTCACTAGCTATTAGCAAATATAGAGATAAAAATTATAATGATAAAGAATATATAGATAATCAAATAAAAAAAGATGGAATGAGTATAGACAGTGATGATATTGTAACAGTAAATAAATATAAATTTAAAATTGATAGAGAAAAATTAGAAATAATTGAAGAGGCGGGAAAAGAAAAACTTTCGGATTTTGAAAAATTACAATCATCATATGTACAAGATGGACTAGTATGCTGGTATGATGGAATATATAATACTGTATCAGGACATGATAAAAATGCAACTGTTTGGCAAGATTTAACTGGAAATAATAACAACGGAACTTTAAAAAATATAAATAATACAGATGATAGTGGATGGACAAGTAATTCATTAATATTAGATGGAATTGATGATTGGGTTCAGATGACACAAATTCCTGCCTCCGAAGATGGAATAACTGTAGAAATAGTTGCAAAAGTATTAGATGTATCTGAAGGTAGCCAAGAAAATTATATATGTAATTATGAAAGTGGTGGAATAGGAATATTAAAAAATTCAAATAAGGTACAAGGTGTTATACATACTGGAAAATATATTAATATTTATGATCAAAAAAATGTAAAAATATCTCAAATATATTCAATGTCAACAGGAATAGATTCTAAAAACAAAACAATCTATTTTTCTACTAACAGTAATATACAAAAAGAAGATTTTAATGGTCAATATTCAGAACCACAAAATAATACTGTTTTTGTAATAGGAACAAATCCATCAGGTAATGAATCAATTTTAGATTCGAGTGAAGCAATGGCGAATATAGAAGTATATTCTATAAGAATTTATAATAGAAGTTTAACAGCAGATGAAATTAGTAAAAATTATGAAGAAGATAAAAGAAGATTTCAAATAGAAGATATAAAAGACAATCCATCAGCAAGTGAATTAGGCTATGTTTCAAATGGATTAATGTGTTTGTATGATGGAGAATATAATTCGAAATTTGGAAAAAGTAAAAAAACAAAGACTTGGTATGATTTATCAAAAAATAACAATAATGCTACTTTAAAAAATTTTGATTTTAATAAAACTAGTGGATGGACAGGAAATTCATTGTTACTAGATGGAAAAAATGATTGGGTATCAATGCAAAAAATATATAATAACAATATGACTGTAGAAATAGCATTAAAAATACTTAATGAAAAAGATGGAAAAAAATTATATGTGATTGACAATTATGAAAGTGGCGGAATGGGTATTGAAAAGAATACTTCAGGTTATATGCTTGGAGCTGTTAATGTGGATGGTAGTTATTACACAGCATTATCAAATAATAAAATCAATGATAATAAAAAATATTCATTAACTCTTCAATATGATGGAAGTAATATATTATATAGAGAAAATGACATTAAGTATAATACTTATGCAGAAGGAAGGATAAAAGAACCAATAAATTCAACAAGATTTGCGTTAGGGGTAAATGCAAGTGGTGAGAATTATGATAATATGGAAAGTTCAGAAGCTTTTAATAATTTTGAAGTTTATTCGGTAAGAATTTATAATAGAGCATTAACAGATGAAGAAATTTCTCAAAATTACAATGTGGATAAAGAAAGATTTGGAATATAATATAAAAATTAGTTATACTCTAGCTAGTATGACTAATTTTTTTGATACTTGTAAAAAAACGCCAAATGTGATAAAATAACAAAAAAAGAAAGGAAGAAAAAAATGTTCTTTTCAAAACCAGGAGAATACGAACCATGTGGCATATTCACATTAGGACATTTAAAACTAATAATCCTAACAGCAATATGTATAACAATGGCACTAAAAAATACAGTAACAAAAAGCAAAAATGAAATAAAAAACATAATAAAAAAATGTACAATAACAATGTGGATATTTGAGGCAATAATAATAGCCTTCAAATTATGTACAGGAGATATAAGAAATGTAAATAACTATGTACCACTATATTATTGTAGTTTATTATTATATGCAGGACTACTAAGTTCATTTGGAAAAAACAAACTAGAAAGAATGGGAAATGTCTTTTTAGCAACAGGTGGAATAGTAGGAGGAGTAGTATTTATGATACTTCCAACCACATCATTACCATCATATCCAATGTTCCATTTAGTAAGTATTCATAGTTATATATTTCATGGAGTAATGGTATATTTAGGATTACTTATAAACTTAACACAGTACATAGAAATAGAAAAAAATGATATTAAATATTATGCAAGTTTAGTTGGATGTGTATGTATATTAGCATTTATAGTAAATAACATATTTGATAGTAACTTAATGTTTATATCAAAAAATTTCCCAGGAACACCAATAGAAATAATATATAAATATACAGGAAGATTATTTACACTAGTAATGTCAGTAGGACAAATGACATTACCATTTTACTGTGTATATGAAGTAATAAAAATACGCAAAGAGGCAAAAAGAAAGGAAATGTTATGCCAGTATCAATAACAGAAATAAAAAATAGACTACCAAAAGAATTTATGGAAAATCTATACGAAATGTTTACACCAGGAATGGTAGACAATATTTTGAAAGGTATTATTGAAAAAAGATATACAACTTTAAGAGTAAATACATTAAAATATAATGCTCAAGAATTAATGAGATATTTTAAAGAGCAAAATATAAAATTCGAAAGAGTATTATGGTACCCAGATGCATTTGTAATAAAAAATGCAAATGAAAAAGATATACAAAAATTAGATATTTATCAAAAAGGTTATATTTATATACAAAGCTTACCAAGTATGGTACCACCACTTGTTTTAGCTCCAAAAGAAAATGAAAATATATTAGATTTAACAGCAGCACCAGGAAGTAAAACAACTCAAATAGTATCATTAATGAATGGAAAAGGACATGTTTTAGCAAATGAGTTGGACAAGATGAGGTGTGAAAAATTAAAATATAATGTAAAAATGCAAGGTGCTGATATAGTAGAGGTTGTAAATGGACGTGGAGAAAAAATAGGTTCACAATACAAAGAACAATTTGATAGAGTTTTATTAGATACACCATGTAGTGGAGAAGGTAGATTTACAGCGTATGATGTGCAAAGTTACAGAGTTTGGTCACCTAAAAAAGTTAATGAATTGACCAAAATGCAGAAAAAACTATTTCAAAGTGCTTATGATGCATTGAAACCAAATGGTATACTAGTATATTCAACTTGTACATTAAATAAAGAAGAGAATGAATATATTTTGGACTGGGCATTAAAAAACTTCAACTTAAAAATGGTTGATATAGATATAAATATAAAAAATGCAATGCCAGGAATTAATGATGGACTAGAAAAAGATATAAAGAAATCAATAAGAATATTACCATCAAAAGATATGGAAGGCTTTTTCGTATCTAAATTTATTAAGAAATAATGTGAGGAAAAAATGAAGAACAACGAAAAAATGAATATAAACATAATATTGTATATAACAGCAATAGGAATAATATTTAGTACAATATTTTTTATATATAATGCAGCTCAGACTAAATATATTGAAAGTGTAGGAGCTGAACAAGATGAAACAGAAGAAGTACAAACTAATGAAGAAGTAGAAATAGCTAAAGTAGAAACTCAAGAGGTTTCATCAAGAAAAAGTATGAATGATAGACAGAGTACAGAAACACAAACAGAAAATAATCAAACAGAAAATAATCAAACAGAACAAATTGAGGCAACTAACCAAGAACAAAATCAAGAACCAGAAAATATTGAACCAGAAAAAACATATACACAAATAAAAGATGTAAAAATATCAAAAGATATGGACTTAACAGTAAGTACAAATCTATCAAAAGAAGATTTTAAAACAGTAATATCAGGAGTAAAGCAAGACACAAGTAAATTCTTCTATAATAATTCTGAATTAATATATGACTTATGCCAACAATATGAATTAAATGAAATATTTTTCTGTGGTCTAATATCAGCAGAATCTGGATGGAACATAGCAGATAACCATCGTAGAACACATAATTACATAAGTTTAATGTCAAAAGGAAATTTAATAAAATATAATTCTGTCGAAGAAGGATTAGAAGTAGCGGCAAAAACATTACATAATAAATATCTAACCAAAGGTGGAGTTTTCTACTATGGAAAAACATTATCAGCAGTAAAAACAAAATTCTGTCCAGCTTCAAGTACATGGGTCAATTTAGTATATGGAAGAATGAAACAAATTATAAAATAACACAAGAAAAAGGAGAAAACAATGACATACGAATTCGAAGTACCAGGCAAGATAACAGGAAAAGGAAGACCAAGGGTAAATTCATATACTGGAATAGTATATACACCAACAAAAACAAAAGACTACGAAACTTTAGTAGAACAATATTTTTTATTAAAATACCCACGTTTTAAAGAAATTGTTGGAAGAGCAAAAGTAACTATTACAGCATATTTTGAAGTTCCTAAAAGTACAAAAAAGAGTGACAAAGAAAATATGTTGAACAATATAATAAGTCCAACCAAAAAACCTGATATAGATAATATAGTAAAAATAGTTTTAGATGCAATGAATAAATTTGCATTTAAAGATGATACTCAAATAACAAAATTAGAAGTAGAAAAAATTTATGGAATAGAAGAAAAATTACAAATAAAGATAGAAGAATACTAGGAAAGACCTAGTATTTTTTATATTAGCAAATATACCTAAATCTCATATAATGTAAGCTGAATACAATTACTCAAAAATAAGATTTGTTCATATAGAAAATGTAAGAAAATGGTAATATTAGACAAGAATATCGTATAAATAATAGTAAATAAAATAGAAGGAGATATTTTGTATGAAAATTATTTCGATAAGAAAAAAGACAATTTTTAAGGCAAGTGCAATACTATTATTTACTATGATAATTTGTATATTCACAAGTTCTTTTGGTATGCAACATTATTATAAAGTAGATTTTTCGACTGGACTAGTAACAGCAACTACATTAAATGTAAGAAGCGGTCCAGGAACTAACTATGGAATAGTAGCAACAGTAAAGAAAAATGAATATATACGAGTTTTTGCAGGAGTTGGAGATTGGTATATAGTACAAGTAGAAGGAGATTACGTTGGAGCAGTTAATAAAAAATACGTAAAAGCAATATACCCAAATTCTAGTAATTCAAACAATAGCTCAAATAACAATTCCAGTAGTAATTCAAACAGCACTACTACAGCAATGACCACTGATGAAAAAGAAGTATTTGATTTAATAAATAACCAAAGAACCCAAAATGGATTATCAGCATTAAAATTAGATACAGAAACATTAAGAGTAGCAAGAATAAAAGCACAAGATATGGTAGACAACAACTATTTTTCACATAATTCACCAACATATGGTTCACCATTTCAAATGCTAAACAGCTTTAAAATATCATATAAAACAGCAGGAGAAAACATAGCAGGAAATTCAAGCAACAGTTCAGCCGTTACAGCTTGGATGAATTCATCAGGACATAAAGCAAACATATTAAACAGTTCATTTAACTACACCGGAATAGGAGTTGTAAAAAGTTCAAAATATGGTAAGGTCTATGTTCAAATGTTTTTGGGAAAATAAAAAACAATAATATAAAATAAAGCATATAATAAAATAGGTGATGCTCATGAAAAATTGTTTAAAACAATTATATGAAGATGCTAAAAATATAAAAGAAAAAGACCCTGCTTGTAGAAATGTATTAGAAGCAATAATTCTTTACCCAGGATTTCACGCGATATTTTTCCATAGAATAGCACATTTTTTCTATACAAAGAGACTTTATTTTATAGCAAGATTAATTTCACAAATAGCAAGACACTTAACTGGAATTGAAATTCATCCAGGAGCGAAAATTGGAAAAAGATTGTTAATAGATCATGGTATGGGAGTAGTAATAGGAGAAACTGCTACAATAGGAGATGATTGTACAATATATCATAATAGTACATTAGGAGGTACAGGCAAAGATAAATACAAAAGGCATCCAGACATAGGCAATAATGTGATGGTAGGTTCTGGAGCAAAGGTATTAGGACCAATAAAGATAGGTAATAATGTTAAGATTGGGGCAAATGCTGTTGTTTTACATGATATACCAAATAATGTAACAGTGGTTGGTGTTCCGGAAAGAATTGTGAAAAAATAAAAAGTTCCTATAATGAAAATTTCAGCATAGGAATTTTTTTATAAAATAATGAGGTATATAATTTCTTAGTGACAAATGTAAAAGGTGATATGCTTAAAGTTTATTTGTCAACAGGAGATACCATTCCTGTCAACTGTGTAACACTTACATATACTAAACAAGACTCTTAATTCATTCTTTTTTCCTATTGTTATTGATATTTGACACCATAAGTGATAAAATATCAATATAAAATAAGAGGAGGACTAGGAAATGTATGAAAGAAGTGCAATAGTATTAGAAAAATATTTCAACAAAATATTTGGATTTAATGAAAAAAACAATTTAAAGAATTTATATAATAGTTATAAAAACATAATAGAAGAAACATGCAAATATCAAGAAATAATTGAAGAAGAAGAAAAACAAATAGAACAGTTTGACCAAATAGCAAATGAAATTAGAAATATACAACAAGAACAAAAAAAACTATATAAATCAAACATAAAACTTGAAGAAGATAGAAATAAATTGTTTGATGACTTAGATGAAGATCCAGCCCTTCTAGAAAAAAAGTTAGAAAAAATAGGACAAACAATTTTAAGTAATAATGAACGTTTGGAAGAATTAAAAAATGGATTTACAGAAAATTTAAATGAATTTAATGAAAGACAAAAAGAAAGAAATAAATGTTCAAAAGCAAGAAGAATAGAAGAAGGCACTCATATTCAGTTGATTGAAGAATTAAAAAAAGAATTACAAGAAATAGATGTTAACAAAATAAAAGAATTAAAGCAATTTGCATCAGCAGAAACATTAGATGACATAAAAAAAGAGATTGCAGAAATAATGATAAGCAATGGTAAAGATGAAAAAGTAAAATTCAATGAAGACGTAGTAGAAAAATCAGTAAATGCAAGAACAAAAATAGCACAAAAAGAAGCGGAATCATATATTTTAGTGTATGATAAAACAAAAAGATTACTAAATGAAATTGAAAATGAAGATATTAAATTAGATAAATACCAAAAAACACTAAGAGATGTTTCAGTAAAGCTAGAGTTTTTAAAAGCAGAAAAAGAATATATTGTTAGTTTCTTAGATAATGAAAGAATGACAGCAATAAATGGCTTAAAAGCACATAAAGTAATGATGACAGAAGCTTGTGAAAAATTCGAATTAGATATAGAACAATTTGGAAATTTATATCAATTAGTATTAAGAGAAATTGCTGGAAAATCAACAAAAAAAGCTTATAATGAACTATACAATAAAGAATATTTGAAAAATATCGAAGAGAAAGAGAAAAATTTTGAAGAAGCAATTAACAACATAAAATTAAAAGCAGGAACAATAATTAATTCAAATTATTGGAGAATTGATGGAATCAAAAATATATATGAAGTCTTCCAAGATGAAATAACAACAAAATTTGGAAAGGATTTATCAGAGTATCAATTAGAAGAACTTGAAGATGAAATAGAAGAAGAACCAGAAGAACAAGCAAATTATAATTCAAGCGAAGATACTAATGAAAGCGATGAAGATTTACTTTCATATGATTTCCCAGAAGAAGATGAAGATGAGTTAGAAGATGATGAAGAAGAATATTTCGATGATGATGATGATGAGGAATATGAAGAAGATGACGAAGAGGAAGACACCTATGACGAATATGACGACGAAGAAGACTATGATTATGATGGTGATGACGACATGGAAGAAGAAAACGATAAAGATGAAAATGACGAAATTGATGATGATTTAGACGAAGATTATGAAGATATATATGATTTTGATTATGACGAAGATGATGAAGAAGAAACGGAAGATGACGAAGAAAAATACATTGATGATGATAATGAGTATGACGATGAAGATAGTAAAAAAGTAGAAGAAAAAATAAAACATGAGAAGCCATTACTAAATAAAAAAGAAGGTACTTCTCAAAAGAATAAAAATTCAAAAGGATTATTTAATAAATTCTTTAAAGATAAAAATAAATAGCAAATAAAATTATTTAAAGTATATAAATTAAAATATTATAAATTAAGATATTTGAAAAATGTTTGCAATTTACATAAAATTATGATATGCTCTATAAGTAAATTATTTTAGAAACCAAAAAGTAAAACAAATAACTTGGAGGTTTCAAACCTCCAAATGACTTTAAGGAGGTAGCAATGTCTAAAAAAAGAAACGGTCAGAAAACTCAAAAAAACAAACTAAAACCCAAAAAGAAATTTTGCAATTAGAAGATTGTTCCAAAAATGATGAATGTGGTGTTTCAACAGAGGGTGATATCAAAGTAATTGTTTTTTACAATGGTCCAAATTACAAAGTAAAAATTGTAATTCCAAAGCGGAGCATAACCAAGAAGATACTGAAAGTTCAAAATAGCAAATTTGATTTATATATTCGGTTTGAAGATACAGATTATTGCAAATCAGGAGGACACCTTTATATAGAATTAAAGGGAAGATACAAATTGGATGATAGATTAAAAAAGCCAAATGAATGTAATGAAGTAAAACTTGGAATTAGTTCCAAAAGGTACCATGGTAGTATTGTTCTGCAACCAGACTTTTTTATTCCTGAAAATTGGTCTTCATCTGTTGATTCAAGGGAAGATGAGATGGCTTATAGACAATACAAACGTGAAATTAGAAGAATGGGAATAAACACAAGTAAGTACACTAATTATGAAAAAAATAACGCTTATCGACCATTTCAGGGTGGAGATTGTACAGGAGGAAAATAGCATAGAAAAGTAAACTTATAAAAAACATATATTGAATCAATAAGATTTGGTATATGTTTTTTGTTAATTGTAAGAAAAACTTAAAAGAAGTAAAGTATATAAAAAATATAATAAAAATAAATGGATATAATAACAATACTCATTTCGCAAAAATAAAAATATTTACTTTTTGCGAAATGAATGCTAAATTGATATTAAATTTATTTTTGTAAAATTTGATAATAAAAAAGGTCTTAAATTAAATAAGAAAATATATTACAATCTATTGACAAGTTTTACAATATAATATAAAATACAAACAAAAGTTTAGATATTAAAATAAAGGTTGTGATTAAAGTTGAATAATATAGAGAATTTAAAGGATTTAATTATTTACCAAAGCCAAAATAATGAAAATATATCAGTAGAAGTTTTATATAATGAAGAAGATTTCTGGTTAACTCAAAAGTCAATGTCTAAATTATTTAATGTAGCAGAAAATAATATTACATATCATTTACAAAACATTTTTAAAACAGGGGAATTAAATGAAAATCGAACTACTCAAAAAATTAGAGTAGTTCAAAATGAAGGAAATAGAAAAGTTTCAAGAGAAGTAACATTTTATAGTCTTGACGCAATTATAGCTGTAGGATATAGAGTGAATTCAAAAGAAGCAACAGATTTTAGAATATGGGCAACAAAAGCATTAAAAGAATATATAAAAAAAGGCTTTGTTGTTAATAGTGAAATGCTAAAAAATGGTCCTAAATTTGGAAAAGATTACTTTGATGAATTATTAGTAAAAATAAAAGAAATTAGAGCAAGCGAAAGAAGATTTTATCAAAAAATAACAGATATATATAAAGAATGCAGTTTTGATTATGATAAAACTAGCGAAACAACACAGGAATTTTATAAAAATGTTCAAAATAAGTTACATTTTGCAATTACTGGAATGACAGCTCCTGAAATAATTTATAATAGGGTGGATAGTAAAAAAGAGAATATGGGACTAACAACTTGGAAAAATGCACCAGATGGAAAAATACTTGAAACAGATGTAACAATAGCAAAAAATTACCTATCACAAGAAGAAATTGCGGAACTAAATAATTTGGTATCAATGTACCTTGATTATGCAGAAAGACAAGTGAAACTAGGAAAAATTATTTCAATGAAAGAATGGAAAGAAAAATTAGAAGTATTCTTAAAAATAAATGAATATAATATTTTAAAAGATAATGGAAAAATAAAAAGAGAAATAGCGGATAAGTTGGCATTAGACGAGTACAAGAAATATAGAGTTATACAAGACCAAAATTATATTTCAGATTTTGATGAGTTAGTAATTGAAACAAAGAAGTTAAACAACAAATAATCATTTTAATAAGGAGTATATTATGAAACAAATTGAAATAACAGTAAGATTAAATGAAAATATGCAAAGCGCTATAAGAAAATTAGAAAAGCAAGGATTCAAAAAAATTAGAGAAAGCGAAATAGATGATATATATATGACATCAAAACTAAAAGAATTAAATAAGGATAATATTCAGACTATTTTAAAAAAATCTGTATTGTTAAGAAACCTAAAATTAGAAAATAAAGAAATATTTTAATAAATAAAAAGATGAGGAACCTAAATGAACTATACCCCCAAAAGCATAGTTCAAAATAGGACCTCTATTTTAAACTTAAATCTCAATTTTAGGCTGATACCTCTCAAGCCACATATTAACCTGGCACAAATAAGCCATAAGTTGAGGGCCAGTCATCAACTGCCCAAACCAAGGTCTAGAAAAAGCCGAACCATCAGAAGCTAAAATATCTAAAATACACTCACGATTAAGCAAACTATTAATAGGAGCATCTTTATCTTTCATAATTTCACTAAGCATACCCTTAACCTTAGCCAAATAAGTAGGATTATGAGTCTTAGGGTAAGGAGATTTTTTTCTATCAACAATTTCAGAAGGAAGAAAATCTTTACAAATATATCTAAGTAATCCTTTTTCACGACCTTTCAAAGCCTTAATCTCCCAAGGAATATTCCAAACATATTGAGCTAAACGGTAATCACAGAAAGGAACACGAAGTTCTAAACCATTATACATAGCCATTCTATCAGACCTATCAAGAAGAGTCTGCATAAACCAATTTAAAGTCAAATACGAAATCTTTCTTTTCTCAGCAGTTTCTTTTGAATCTGTATCTAAAATTTCAACTTCAGCCAAACTTTCATTATATCTATAATCAATATAATTTTTCAAATTGACTTGTTTACCAATTTCAGGATTTAAAAGCTTTTGCCTTTCATCAATAGCAATAGACCAAGGGAAAGTTCCACTATTCAAAGCATCTTCACGGAAAAACCAAGGATAGCCTCCAAAAATCTCATCAGCACATTCACCAGTTAAAGAAACAGTCATTTCCATTTTTACATTTTTGCAAAACAAGAGTAGAGAAGAGTCAATATCGGCCATACCAGGCATATCACGTGCAATCATAGCATCTTCAAGATATTCAGCAAGTTCTGGAGTATCGATTACAATTTGATGATGATTTGTATGCAAGTTTTTGTTCATCAAATTAATATAATAATTATCAGAATTAGGCTGAAAATCGCTTTTAACAAAGTTTTTATCATTATCTACATAATCAATCGAATACGTATCTAAAGGTGGTAATCCTTCTTTTTGACAATAATCAGCTGCAAATTTTGTGATAATACTAGAATCTAAACCACCAGAAAGAAATGTACATAAAGGAACATCTGAAACAAGTTGTCTAGTAATAGCATCATGCAATAAGTATTCAACTTTAGAACAAGTTGTGCCAAAACTATCTGTATGTTTTTTTGAATGTAATTTCCAATATCTTTCAATATGCAGACCGGAAGAATTATAAACTGCAAAATGGGCAGGTTTTATTTCACAGATGTTTTTGAAGATAGTTGTACCAGGTGTATGAGCCGGTCCAATTCCAAATAATTCACAAATTCCTTGATTGTCTAAAACTTTTCCAACTCCGGGGTATTTAAACAAAGCTTTTATTTCAGATGCAAAAATTAATGCATTATTATTAATAGTGTAAAATAAAGGCTTTACTCCAAAATGATCACGAGCTAAAAATAATTCTTTAGTACGACTATTCCAAATTGCAAAAGCAAAAATGCCGTTCAAATGTTTAACTACATCATTTCCATAATAGATATAAGATTTTAATAAAATTTCTGTATCACAATGGCCTTTAAAATCAAAACCATTAAGAGTCAAAGTTTCTTTTAATTCTTTTGTATTATAAATTTGGCCATTATAAACGATAACATATTCTCCATAAGAAAATTTTTCAATCATAGGTTGTTTTCCTCCATCAGGGTCAATTACAATAAGTCTCTTATGAGCTAGAGCAATATGAGAATTTATGTAAAAACCATCTTCATCTGGTCCTCTTTTAGAAAGAGTAGAATTCATATTTAATAAAATCTCTTTTTTATTAGAAATATTATTTTTAAAGTCAGCAATGCCAACAAATCCACACATAAAAATACCTCCTATTATTATTTATAATATATGCAAAAATGGAATAGATAGTACATTAACAAAGAAAAATATAAAATCACTATATAAAAAATACTGTATAGATCAAATTAATTAATGAAAAAATGCTAGAAAAATAGTGTCAATAGTTTTTGATTAGGACACCCTAAAAATAATATTTTAACTTGTGACTTGTTCACCCTTGAATAGTCACAAGTTTTATTGTATAATAAGAACAT
>MNRP01000004.1 GCA_001916005.1 Clostridium sp. 26_22 | reverse complement strand
TCAAATCTTTTCCTCCCTTATTTTACCAAATTGTTTTGCTTTTTGCAATACTATTTAGTAAATTTTTATTTTATTGTGCTATTTATTTTGACAATGCGATTTTTGCTTGCCTCCTTTCCTTTTGTTTTCTTCATTTTTGGTGTTGGATTTTCTTTTTGATTTTTAATCTCTTCTAGAATTAAAATTTCTTGATTTTCCATTTTATTTTTGTCTTTCCTAAGTTGTTTGATTTTAAAAAATTATAGTTATGCAATGTCAAATAAATTGCATAACTATATATTAACATGTTTTTTAGTTGATTTCAACATAAATCGTTCGACAAATTTCGAGCTTTATACTTTTATTTAATTAAAAAATAAATAAAACTAATATATTGCTATATATTTATATTCAACATTTAATCCGTTCATTTGATTTGCAGAATCTGAATTTGTATACCATTCTACTAGCCTTCCTTCATTCTTCCAGTTTATTTTATTCATAACCAAAGATTGTCCTTGTTTATTTGCTCCTGCATATGAGCTAAAACCAGAATATTCACATCCATTAACTAATACCATGGATACTGCATAATTATTTGTGTCTAAATTTATTGTCGAAATTATTATCATTTTAGGTGTTTTTTCAAATGTTATCTTATTAGGATTATTTTCTCCGTATGTACCTGTGCCCATATATGTTCCTGTTGTTACTGTAGATTGATTATTTTTTAAACTAGCAACATCTGCCTTTAATTGCTCATATTCTGTTTTATCTACCGTTATTTGTTCTCTGGTTCCCTCAACCTGTTTTTCTAAATTATTTATTTTGTCATTTTCATTTTGTTGTGCTTTTTCTGTTATTTCTTTTGCTTCCTTAGTTTTTTCTAATAATCCTGTTTGAGTTAATGCTGTTATTCCTACTCCAGATATTATTAATAAAATTATTATTGTTACTACTAGTGCTACCAAAGTTATTCCATTTTCACTTTTTTTCATTTGTTTTTTCCTCCTTTATTAAGTTGAAAACTTAACAAAAGAAAAACACTTCTCTAAACGAAGTGCAAAAAAATAAAATTAAGTTGAAAACTTAATTATAAACTTATATTAAAAATATAGCATAATTAAATATAAAAAGTCAATAGTAATAAACTTAAAAAATTTAAAAACATCAATAGAAAATATTGATATTTAAACAAATAATTGAATTTATATTTTTATTAAGTTTTCAACTTAATAAAGGAGGAAAATCAAATGAAAAAAAGTGAAAATGGAATAACTTTGGTAGCACTAGTAGTAACAATAATAATTTTATTAATAATATCTGGAGTAGGAATAACAGTATTAACTCAAACAGGATTATTAGAAAAAACCAAGGAAGCAAAAAAAATTACAGAAAATGCAACTGAAGAAGAAAACTCTACTTTAGGAAAATATGAAAATACAATAAATCAACTTACTAGCAGTAGAAATAGTGATTCAAATATAAAAGTAGAAAGCTTAATAAATAAAACAGATGAATTATATAATAAATCAGATTCTGGCTATATATTTAATACACCAACAAGCTATTCAAATATTACTTCAAATAATAATATAAAATTAAATAATTCAATAGAAAACTATAATTATATAATATTTGAATTTGATAGTTTCTATACAATAAACACTTCAAAAGTAAAATGGTATACGAATCCCACAACAAAAATCATTTCTACAGAAACAATTAAAAAAATATATACTGAATTTTTCGGATGGGAATATGGGAACTACATAATCCTTCCTAATTATTTGGGAGATGCTTCTAATAGAATATCAATTAGCTTTAAAGATTCAAATAACATGTATGTATGGGCATCATTTTCAACTACTTCTCAACTCACAAAGTTAAGAATAACAGATATAAAAGGAATAAAATATTAAAAAAATATGTATAGAAAAATCTATACATATTTTTTATAACTCAATATAATTAAATAAAATATTATTTTTATTTAATATATTTTTTTCCCTATCTGTACAAGTAAAAATAATTATTTGTCTATTTTTATAATTCTCATTTAAATATTTTAAAATATTTTCCAATCTTGAATTATCATAAAATGCAAAAGCTTCATCTAATAAAATTGGAACTTTTTCTTCTGACAATTCATCCACCATTGAAAGTCTTAATGATAAATATAATTGATCTATTGTTCCCACACTTAATTTTTCTGCTAAAACATTATCTCCATTTTCTAACTCAACTACTAATCCTGTTTCTTCATTAAACTTAACTTTACTATATTTTCCATTTGTTATTTTCGAAATATTTTTAGATAAATTCTCTGTAAACTTAGGGGTTACTGAGTTTTTCATTTCATCATAAGATTTTTCTAAAATTTGTTTTGCAAGCATTATGCTTAAATTTAATTTTTGTAAGTTTACCTTTTGTTCATTATTGTAAACCAATTTTTCTTCTATTTTTGATAAATTATCTAATTTAGGTTCTATATTTTTTTTATCTAACTCTAAAGAATGTAATTTTAATTTTAAATTATTTATTTCTTTTTTTAAATTTTCTAATTCAAAATTTATTTTTTCTAATTCAAATAAATTTAAATAATTATTTATTTTATTTTTTTCTATTTTATTTAAATATTTATTTTTTATTTTTTCTTTCTCTAAATTTATTTTTAAATTAAAATTATTTTTTAATTTATTTATTTCATTTTCTAATTCATTATTATTTTTTTCTAATATATTTTTTTCATTTTCTAAATTAATTATTTCTTGATTTATTTTTTCAAAATTATTTTTTTCTATTTTTTCTTTATTTTTTATTTTTTTATTTTTATTATTTATTAAAATTATAGAAAAAATTAAATCAATTGGTACTGTAAGGAAAAAAATATAATTAAATATTTTATTTTTTATTATTATAAATTGTAAAATATTTATTAAAATTAATATTAAAAAATTTATTATTAATTTTTTATTTAATTTATTTTTTATTTTTTTATTTTTATTATTTATTTCTTTTTTTTCAGAATATTTTTCAAAAATATTTTTATTATTTATTTTTATTTCATTTATTTTATTTTTTATTATATTTATTTTTTCTAAATTTTCTTTTTCAATATTTTCTTTTATATTTATTTTTTCTTTTTCTATTTTTTCATTTTCATTTAATAATTTTATTTCTATTAAAAAATTATTTTCATTTTCTAATTTTAAAATTTCATCATTTAAATTATTTTCTTCATCCTCAAAATTATATTTATAATCTCTATATTTTTCTAATTCTTCTTTTTCATTTTCTAATTCTTCTATTTTTCTGCTAATTATATTAATTGGCTTTTCCCTAGACCTTTCGCTTCCTATTTCATCTAATTGTCTTCTATTTATTCTGTCAATTGCTCTTTTATATGAAATATTATCATCACCAGTCCCAACTAAATTTGCAATTTTTTGTATTAATATATTTTGAGTTTGCTTTTCTAATTTCACTTCTTTTTGATTTATTGCAAGTGTTGATAAAAATAAATCTTCATCTATTTTTGTTTGTTCATAAAAAAATTCATTTCCTTTATTTTTATCAATATTAAATTCTTTTGTAATTTCTTCCATATTTTCATTAAATATTTTGGGATTTTTTTTATTAAAATCTCTAAATAATTCATATTTTTCTTTATTATCTAATTCATAATTAATTTTTCCAGAAAATTCTTCTCCAGTCCATGGTTTATATTTTTCATAATCTGAAAATTCTTTTCCTTTTTTATTTTTAGAAATTCCATAAAAAGAATTAATAATAAATTTAATTAATGTTGATTTTCCTGCTTCATTTTCTCCATAAATTAAATTTATTCCATTTTCTAGATTTATTTCTTTTTCTTTTAATTTTCCATATGAATTTATTTTTAATTTATTTATTTTCAAGAATTTCATTCCTTTCTTTTTTATTCTAAAGCATCAAAAGCTATTTCTATTGCCTTTTCTACAATTTCTTTTTCTTCTTCTGTTAATGTTTCATCATTTAATTTATTTTTTATATTTTTTGCAAATAATCCTTTTAATGTATTTTCATTTGCTATTTTTTCTAAATTATAATTTATTTTTGTTTTATTTTTTATTTTTATTATTTTTTCATTAAATATTAATTTATTTAATTCATATGTATTAATTTCAAAATTTCTTTTTCCAATTAATATTATTTCTATTAATTCATTTTCATTAAAATTTAATTCATTTATTTTTTCAATTAATTCTTCTTTTGATATTATTTCTGTTACATCTATTTCTTTTAATTTAAATTCTTTTTCATCTAATGGAATAAATTCTAATTTTATTTTTTCTTTTTCTACATCTCCAACTATCATTCCATGTTTTCCAAGTTCGTCAAATCCTAGGGATACAGTTGAGCCAGGATACACTATTCTTTGATTTTCTTGTGTATTGTAATCTAATTTATGTATGTGTCCTAATGCAACATAATCAAAACCTTTTTCTTCTAATTCATTTTTTGATATTGGATTATATTCATGTTCCTGTATTGTTCCACCATTTAATGTTCCATGAATTATTAATATATTTAATTTATTTTTGTTTTCTATATTTAATTCTTTTATATTAAAATCTTTACAATAAAAATCATCAAATCCAAAACCGTATATATCTGCATCTTCTAATTCAATTTTTTCTATTTTTGAAGAAAATATTTTTACATTTTCACTCCAATTAAATTTATAATAATATGAATTTTTTATATATGGGTCATGATTTCCTGGTGATATAAATATTTTTGTTTCCGGTATTTCTTTAAATAAATTATTTATATATTCTATTGTTGATTTTTTTATATACTTTTGTTCATATAAATCTCCTGAAATAAATAAATATTTTATTTTATTTTCTTTTATATATTCAATTACTTTTTTAAATGCTTTTCTTTGGTCTAATCTTCGTAAATCTCCTAAGCTTTCTTTGTCTGATAAGTTTACGAATGGACTGTCAAAATGCATATCTGCTATATGTACAAATTTCATTTTATCACTTTCCTTTTTTTATATTGTTATATTTATATCATAAAAACAAAAGTTTGTAAATAAATATTAAAAAAGATTATTGTAAATAATTACAATAATCTAAAATATTATTTATTTTCATCATCATCTAATGGACCAAATAATTCATCAAATTTAGCTTCTAGCTCTTTTTGTAAATCATATGTATCATCATCATCTTGTGGTAACATTGGTGCATCATCAAAATCATCTAGATTTAATTCATTTTTTTCTTCTTTTTGTGGAGTTACTACTTTTTCCTCTTTTTTTACTGGTTCATCATTAAATAAATCATCTAAAGATTCTATATCTAAATTGTCTACACTCTTTTCATCTTTTTCTTCAACATAAGGATTATATGGATTATATTTTCTCCAAGTTCCTCTTTCAATTTCTCCTATATCATTATGGCTTATTTCGCATCTTGCCATTTCTTTTGCCATTGGATGCTTAAAGTAGTAAAATTTATTTGCTTTTACTGGTTTTATTCCTTTTTCAAATATGATACATTCATCATTGTCCATTCTTCTTAATTCATCTGGTGTCATCAAGGCTCTTGCCATAACTTGGTCTGATACACTCTTTCCAGTTTTATGATTCTTTTTATCTTTGTTTACTGAAACACTATCTCTACCAATTGTTTTTTCTCCAAGTGCTTTTGAAAAATACTCTACTGTTTTAAATGAGTTACTTCCTAGGAATACGTGTGTATCACAGTTACCCATTATTGTTTCATAAGATTTTTCGTATACAGCCTCTAATTGGTCTATATTTTGTAATATAACACTAAATGATATTTTTCTACTTCTTGATGTTGATATTTTTTTATCAAAGTCTGGTATTTTTCCTATGTTAGCAAACTCATCTAATATAAAAAATGTTTGCTCTTTTAGTCTACCACCATTTTGATCTGCATAATCATATAATTGTTGTATCATTTGTGAGAAGAATATTGTTAATAAGAAATCATAAGCTGTGTGTGTATCTGATGAAATAACATATACTGCTGTTTTCTTATTTCCTATATCTTCAAAATTTATTGTATCTGTTGATGTTAATTCTGCTATTTCTTTTGAGTCGAATTTTCCTAATTTTGATTGTAATGAACTTAATATTGAACCATATGTTTTTTCTGGTGCTATTTCTATTGATTTGTAATTCATTCTAGCTGGATGATCATATGGTAATTGGTTCATTAAATCTGTTAATAAGTTACTTCCACCATTTTTATTTGCAGCTCTTACTAATTCTGCACAACTTGCTAAGTTTTGTTCTTCTTCTGGTCTTGTTGCAATTAAATAGTATATTAATGCTTTTAATAACATTTCTGCCATATCGTCCCAATATGGATCTGAACCACTGTCTGTTTTTTGACCTTTTACAATTGTATTTGCTATAACATCTACATCTAGTTCTGATGATATATGCATTAATGGATTATAACCATCACTATATTGTGGTCTTACTAAGTTTAATACTTTTATTTCGTATCCATGCTCTTTTAAATATCCAGCAGTTCTGTCATATAATTCTCCTTTAGGGTCTGTAAATACATAAGAGCCTAACATTTGATATGCATTCGGAATTGAGTATGATGCAGATTTACCTGAACCTGAACCGTCCAACTACTAGAACATTTACGTTTCCTCTTTTGTCTACTGGTAGATAATTATTTTCTGCTAATATTATTCCTTTATTTTTATCTAGAATTTTATATTGTTCCCCTTTTTGACTCCAGTCACTTGAACCATGTTCAATATCTGTATATTCATTCTTTGGTGTTGATTTAAAAAATCCAACAAGAAAAATAATCACATAAACTATTGAAAATCCTATTAATGTAGATACAAAATTATGTGTTGCTCCTTTTGAAAATATATTTCCAAGTGTAGCAAATGGATTTGTTATATTATCAACTAATACTTCCATAAATGTATTTAACGAGAATACACCACTTGCATTAGCTTGAAATGAACTATATGCAACTGGCGCAACAAATACTATGGCTAGAATTAGCCATAGTATTAAACATATTATAAATGCATTTTTATTTTTTTTAATTGCTCCCTCTATTTTGTAATTCACTAAAATCACCTACTATCTTTAGTATTTATTTGGTTATATATCTCTGTCTTCTAAATTTTTATTTGGATTTCCACCGTTAGCAGCTTGTATTACCATTCCTTCTGATAATTCATTACTTTTAACATCTTTTTGATTGTAATTAGCTTTGCTATCTAATTTATATTCTCCTAATTCTATTACAATTATTCTAGGTTCATATGCCGCTACTTTTATCGGTTCGTCATCTTTTCCTATTGTTTCTCTTACTTCCTTAATGTTTTTTGCCATCTGGCTTCTCCTCCTTATTCACTGTCTCTTATTTCGAATGCGAAATAAGATTTATATGGTTTTAATTTGCACTTACCCTTTACTTCATTTGTTTTTTCATCAAAATATAGTACAGGTTTTACTTCTTCTGTAGTTTCAGGGTCTATAATAGATATAGGCCTTTTAAAATTTGGAGTATATTTAAATTCTTTGTATTCTTCTGCTTTATCTGAATATAATGTTGTGAACTTAAATGGTGTTGGTTTTTTTGTAATTCTTAATTCATCACCAAGTAATAATCCAGTATTTATTACAACTTTGTCCTGCCCAAAAGACAAGATAACTAATGTGTTTCCATCCTTTGCAGGATCTTCAACATAAAAAGTTTTCCTGTTTAAATCTCCTCTTATTTCTTCTGAGTGTTCTAATCTTTCTACTGTATATTTAGGATATTCTTTTAAAAATTCTTTTTTAGTCTTATATACTTGATAAATTACTGTATTTACCCCTTTAGGGTCTGTTATACTAAAATGTTTTCCTTGTACATTTTCCATTTTTTACCCCTCTTCCTATGATCTTCCATAGAATTCTTCTTTTGTTTGTCACAACTACCTATAATTATACTATTTCAAAAGATTTTTGTCAATAACATTTATGTAAATTATGTTAATTGCATTTTTCAAACTTTTATTCTACAGAATTTCTTGGACTAAATTTTGAAACTTCCTTCAATTTTTCGAATAAGTTATTTTCTTCTTCTGTTAGTTTTTTAGGAACAACTATTTTTATTTCTGCTACCAAATCTCCTCTTCCACCTTTTCCATCTTTATAACCTTTATTTGGTATTTTTATTTTTTCTCCGCTTTCCATTCCTTGTGGTATATATATTGTTGTTTTTCCATCAATTGTTTGTACATTAGTTCTTGTTCCTAAAGCTGCCTCCCACGGTGTTAATAATAAATCTGTATATAAATCTGAGCTAAATAATTTAAATGTTTTGCTATTCTCAATATTTATTTTTATAAATAGGTCACCGTTCTTTCCTCCATTTTTTCCTGTTTTTCCTTGACCTATTAGTCTTATTTTTTCACCATTTCTAATTCCATCTGGAACTTTTACAGAAAATGTTTTCATTTTTCCATCAACTGTTCTTAATGAAATCTTTTTTTCTAATCCATAAAAAGCTTCTTCTAGTTTAACATTTATTTCTGTTTCAATATCTTCCCCTCTTTGTGGTAATTTTCTATCTGTCTCTTCATTGATTTCTGTATTTCCTAGGAACATATTAAATATATTTTTTCCCTTTATTTTTTGATAATTATTAATATTATTTCTAGAATTCCATATTCTATCATATTTTCTTTTTGAAGCTGGTACTGATAATGTTCTATATGCTTCATTTATATCTTTTATTCTTTCTTCTGCTAATGAGTCTCCAACATTTAAATCTGGATGATATTTTTTTGCTGCCGCTCTATATGCAACTTTTATTTCATCTATAGAAACTCTACTTGTTTTTAAATCTAATATTTTATAGTAATCTTTATATATCATTTGACATCCTCCTAAAATTAGGTAGTTCTATTATAACATAAATAGAAAAAAAATCCATAGTTTTTATGGATTTTTTCATTCAATTCACATTTTTTATTTACTTGCTAATTCTATTAAATTGTCTAGCAATTTTTCGTATGAAATTCCTACTGCTTCAAATAATTTTGGGTACATACTTATACTTGTAAAACCTGGTAATGTATTTATTTCATTTATATAAATTTTTTGTGTTTTATCTTCAATAAAGAAATCTACTCTAGATAACCCTCTACCACTTATGGCTTTAAAAGCTTTTATTGCTAACTTTTGAATTTCCTTTGAGTTTTCTTCTGAAATCTCTGCTGGTATTAATGTTTTTGAATTTTCATTATTATATTTAGCATCATAGCTATAAAATTCATCAGCTGATTTTATTTCTCCAACACAAGAACTAATTACATCTTCATTTCCTAAAACAGCACATTCTACTTCTTTTCCTACAATTCCTTCTTCAATCAAAATTTTGTTGTCATATTTTCCAGCTTCTACTATTGCATTTTTTAATTCTTCAATATTATGAGCTTTATTTATTCCAACACTTGAACCAGAATTAGATGGTTTTACAAAGACTGGAAATCTTAATTTATCGTTTGTAATTTTAGCAATATCTTCTAACTCTAAAATTCTTTCATTAAATTCTTCATCTATATAAATATATTTTTCATTATATTTTCTTATATAAATATATTTGGCTTGATTAATATTTGCTTTTTCAAAAATTAATTTTGTATACACTTTATCCATTCCAACACTTGATGCTAATACACCACATCCTACATATGGAATTTTTAATAATTCAAATAAACCTTGAATTGTACCATCTTCTCCATATAATCCATGCAGAACTGGAAATATTACATCCATTTGTTTTAAATATTCTGTAATATTTTCTATATGTTCTTTATTTTCTAATTCTTCTGATTTTTCTATATCTTCAAGTTTTACTTTATACCAATTTCCAATTTTATCTATATAAATAGGAAAAACATTATATTTTTCTTTATTTAGATGTTTTATAACTGATGCACCTGAAATACAAGATACTTCGTTTTCAGTTGACATCCCACCAAAAATAACTCCTATTTTGATCTTATTCAAATTATCTTCCTCCTAAGCTTTTTCTAAATTTGATACTATATCAAAAAATTTCATACCATTTGATGCTTTGAATAATATTACATCACCTTTTTCCCATTTACTTTCTACAAATTCTTGAACTTGTTTTTTATCTTCGAAATAGTAGATATTTTCTTTATTCATTCCACATTTTTCTGCACTTTTAATAATATTTTTTGCATTTTCTCCATTACATATTAAAATATCAATATTATTTTTATAAACTTCTACTCCAACTTTTTCATGTAATTCTTTTGAATATTCTCCAAGTTCGAACATATCACCTAAAACAGCAATCTTTCTTTTTGCATTTAATCCTTTTAAATATTCTAAAGATGCTTTCATAGATTCGAAACTTGCATTATATGTATCATTAATAATTGTAACACCATTTTTTAATTCTAATATGTCCATTCTTTTTTTAGTAAGTTCAAAAGTTTCTATTCCTTTTTTTATTTCATCTGCACTTAGTCCTAATAGATTTCCTACTGTTGCTGAACATATTGCATTGTAAACAAAATGTATTCCACCAACAGGTACTTTTACTTTAAATTTATTTCCTTTTATATTACATATAAATTCACTATCATTTTCATTTAACTTAATATTTTCAGCCATTACTTCTGAAGCGTTTTCTATTCCGTATGTATGTATTTCTATATCATTGTGTTCTTTTTTATTCCATTCATTTAATAAGTCATTATCATTATTTATTACTAAAACTTTTTTGTCCATTCCTTCAAGAATTTCAAGTTTGGCTTTTAATATATTTTCTCTTGAACCTAAATTTCCTATATGTGATGTTCCAACATTGGTTATTACTGATATTGTTGGCTTTGCTATTTTTGTTAATTTACTTAATTCTCCAAAATGGTTCATTCCCATTTCAATTACTGCCGCCTCTTGGTCTTGTAAATTAAATATTGTAAATGGAAGTCCTATATTATTATTATTATTTCCTTGTGTTTTTAAAGTTTTGTATTTTTGAGATACTACATTTGAAATAATATCTTTAGTGCTTGTTTTTCCTACACTTCCTGTTACCCCTACTACTTGAAAGTCTTTTCCTTGTAACTCTCTTTTATATGTTGCTATTTTTGCAATTGCTTCAATTGTGTCTTCTACTTCTATTATTATTTTATTTTCCCATTTTTCAAGGTCATTTTTTGAGAAATTAATATTTTGTATTATTACTGCTTTTGCACCTTTTTCAAATGCTTGCTCCCATAATGTACTACCATCAAAATTTTCTCCCTTTATTCCTATATATGTATCTTCTGGTTTTAATATTCTTGTATCTTTACAAAAGCTATCACATTCACTTTCTATATTTCCTATTATTAGCACTCCTTTTGTTTCTCTTATTATATCTTTTACTTTCATTTCTATCACCTCATTTTTTCTTGTTAGATTATATGCTATTTATTTTGTTTTTGCAATTAATCTTGTAAAAAAATGTTATTTGAGTTTAAAAAATAGAACTTCAAAATGGAGGCTGCTTTTTCAGATGCCTCCATTTTTAAAGTTCTATTTTTAATTATTTTTTATTTTTTCTATTTCTTCTTTGCTCAAACTTGTTGCTTCTGAAATTTGTTCTAATGTAAATCCCATTTTTAACATTTTCTTTGCAATTTCAATAGAATTTTCTTTTATTCCATCTTCTTTTCCGCTTTTCAATTCCATCTTGTAGACCTGCTTTATAAAAATTATGCTGACTTGTTAATCTATTATATTCTGCCATGACTATTGAATTGTGTCTTTCTCTTTCTTTTGGGTCTTCGCTTATAAAGTCTAATGTATTTATTGCTCTTTCGATTTCTTTATTCTCTTTTTTTGCCAACATAATCCCCCCTTCATTTTGTGTAAATATACACATCCATTGGTCTAATTTCGTAAAATCTTTTGGATTTTTATTTTTATATTTTGGTAATTCTATATAATGATATTCTATGTATTCTGATGCTATTTCGTCCTCTTCTTCATAGCCTAATTCTACATACTCTTCTTTTAGTGTTTTTTCGAATTTTAATCTTCCTACACTATGGTAACTATTTCTTTTTAAGAAATTATAGTTTGTTATAAATATGACTATACTCTTTTTTAGTTCTGTGTATTTATGTCCTACTTGTAATTGCTCTGATATTAATTTGCCAATATAACTAGTTGCTCTTTCATCAATGTCTTTTTCATCTTCCATCTGCATTTCTATATCAAGCATTGTTCCGTCTTCTGTTTGTGCTTTTATATCTAGTAGGCCTCTTTTTTCGCCTTTTTCATATGGGATTATCTCTGGATTTTTTATTGTTACTTTTTGTATTTCTTTTTTTAGTATTGCTTCTAAAAAATCTTTTAAAACACTTTCATTTCCTTTGTAGGCAAATACTCTTTTAAATATATAGTCGTCTGTTATTGGTAGTCTTTTTGTTTCCGTTTTTCATTCCTCCTTAATTATACTAAATTGTTTTGCTTTTAGCAATACTTTTTAGTAAATTTTTATTTTATTGTGCTATTTGTTTTGACAAAGCGACCTTTTGCTTGCCTCCTTTCATTTTTGCTTTTTTCATTTTTTGTATTGGATTTTTTTTCGATTTTTAATCTTTTTTAGAATTAAAATTTCTTGATTTTCCACTATTCTGTCTCTTCTAAGTTGTTTGATTTTAAAAATTTATTTAAAATTATAGTCATGCAATGTCAAATTTATTGCACGACTATATATTAACATATTTGGGGCTTAATTTCAACATAAATCGTTCGACAAATTTCGAGCTAATTTTATTTTAATCAATTTTAGTTAATTGACTAACAACTTTACGTGACGTACCATTTCCTAATTCTCCGTAGTCATTATCTCCCCATCCCCAACGATTTCCATTCTCATCAATAGCTAACATTGTATCATAATTTGCCCATACTATTTGTTTCAAATTAGGTATTTTCCCTATTTTTTTTATTCCTGTATTATATTTTAATGTATCATTTTGACCATAAAAATATATATTATCATTTTCATCCACTATTATTCCATTGGCTCTACTTCCACATATTTCTTTTACTTTTGTACCTTCCATTACTTTTATTGGATCATACTGAGTTTGAGTATTACCAATTCCAAATTGATCATAGTCATTATTTCCCCATCCCCATAAATTTGCATTTATGTCTAAAGCATATTGCGTATAATCAGAACCTATTGCTTTTACAAATTTAGTTCCATTTAATATTTTGGTTGGTACATTCTTAGATTCATTAGTTCCATCTCCAAATCCATAACTACCATAACCCCAACTATATAAATTTCCATCTTTATCTATTGCAAAAACTTTTTTCGTTTCAGCAACAAGTTTTTCAAATTGTATATTTTGACTAATTTTCACAGGTGTAAATTGATCTTCAGTACCTCCATTTCCTAATTGTCCATTATAGTTCCTACCCCAAGACCATAAATTTCCATCTTTATCTATTGCCCATGTAGATTCGCCCACATCATAAATTTCTTTAAATTTTATATCATTTGCAATCCTTTTTGCATAAGAAACATCTAAATAGTTATTACTTTTATTACCGTCTCCTAGTTGTCCATAATTATTATTTCCCCATCCCCATAAATTACCATCTTCATCTATTATATGAACTGCGCCATCATTAGCAGCTACTGATACTTTTTTAATTTTTACGCCATTCAAAACTTTTTCTGGATTGCCTGATTCTGTCCATTGCCATAAATTTTTTTCTTCATCTATTGCCAATAAATTTCTATTTCCGCCTTCTGATATTATATCAATAAATTTTATACCTTGCGTCAACTTTTTAGGTATTCCCCTCTCATCTAGACTTCCTCTTCCATATCCCCATTGCCAAATATTACCTTCAAAATCAATTGCAAGTACATTAATTGCACCTCTATTGCCTGATATCTTCTTATATTGAACTGTAATTTTCACACTCTCCTCAGCGGACTTTGTACTATTACCTGCTTTATCAAAAGCAATAACATATACAGAATATGTATTTCCAATAGTCAAATTACTAATTTCATTACTATCGCATTTTTTATTATCAACATAATATTCATATCTCTCTATTCCACTGCAAGCATTTTCTTCCGTACTATCTTGATCTTCTGCATTCTCTTTTATCTTTATTGTAGTTCCTGATTTTTCAATTTCAGGTTTGAAATCTTTTGGAGGTAATTTATCTATATTGTTAACAGTTATTATTCTTTCAGCAACATCTCCATTTTCTGTTTCTACTATAAATTTGTATTCTCCATTTTTTAAAACAACATATTGTCCATCTGAATTTTTACTTAAATTCTCTGGTTCTTGTATTTTTTTTATTGGAGACTCTTCACTTGTTATCTCAACTTTCATCATTACATTTTCTTTGGTATAATCTTTTGGTGTTATTTCCGCTTTTATTCTTATATTAGCTTTTCCTTCTATTATAACTTCATAATTCGTTGTAATTCTATAATTATAGCCATTATATTCTCCTTTAGCTTCCTCTCCATCAGCTTCAATTGTTATATCGCTTAATTTTTCTGGAAGCTTTTCAATTAAAGATTGCATATCAAACACTTTAGCATTTGATGTTTCTTCAATTTGTATATCATGTATGGTCAACGTAATTTCATCTTTTATCTGTGCTTCAATTGATTTTTCTTTCGCTTTTTTAGCATTTGCAAACAATCCTGTATTGCTTATAGCCTGAATACTCACTCCTGCTAAAATCAATAATACTATAATTGTTATTACCAACGCCACTAATGTAATAGCATTTTCTTTTGTTTTTTTCATTTTCAATCCTCCATTTGTAAATTTTTCGAATATTTTATCGTTTTTGTGAATTTTCTTAATTATATTTTTATTTTGCAAATTTGTCAAGACAAAATACACTTTTTGTGAAAAAATTAGAATAACTTATAAGTTAATCGCATATAAATATAGATACTATTTTACTTATAGAATTCTTTAAAAAACTTCTTTTAACCGATAAGTTTATTATTTTATATGAGGTGATATATATGGAATTATATGAAAAAATCAGAAATATAAGAGAACAAAAAGAAATTAAACAAAAAGATATGGCTAAGTATCTGCATATGCAACCTTCAACATATAATGCATATGAAAATGGAAAAAGAACTATTTCTGCAGATTTATTAAAAAATATATGTATTTTTCTAAATGTAAGTTCTGATGACTTATTAGATTTAAATATTAAAGATTCTTATTTATCACTAAATAAAGAAAATAGTCAAATAATTAACAAAGTAAAAAAAGCATTAATTTTATTACAAAATAAATAAATTTTAAAAGTGGATTTAAAAATCCACTTTTCTATTTGTTCTCTACTGAACGGTTTGCAATTTCAATAGCTTTAGTAACTATATTTCCACAATCTCTTGAAGGAACACTAGCCCAACTTCCACCATCTTGTTTTACTTGATCATAAACTCCAAGTTCTTTTGCAATTTCTTCTCTTAAATTTTCAGATATTAATTTACTATTTCTAGACATAACATCCTCCTCTTTCTAATAAACCTTATAAAAGATTTATTAATATTATTATTTGCAAAAAAAATTTTTTTAGTTTAGTAATTTTATGAAATAAATATAGAATATTTTGTCATTTTATGTTATAATTTTTTTAATTTTTAAGGAGTGACATATGGAATTAAAAGAAAAAGAAGAAAATACTATAATTAAAAATACTAATGATGAGCTTATTAATAAAGAAAGCATTAATCTTGAACAAGATAATATCGAAATTGAAAATGTTGAAAATATTGTCAATGTTGAAGAAACTAAACCAGAAAATAAAATTTTTACGCCTTTACCAAATGATTACAATAAAAAGAATAATTCATTTGGAGTATTATCACTTTTTTCACTTTTATTTTTTATTTTTGTTATTATTTTACTAATAATATTTTGTACATTTACAATTATTAATAATAAAAGTGATAAAATTGCAAAAGGTATTTATATAAAAGGTATTGATGTTTCTAATTTATCAAAAAAAGATGCTTTAAATAAAATTTCAGAGCATATTAATTCTTCTATTCCAGATGATTTAACATTAATCCATGATGACTATGAAACTTCAATTTCATCTGAAAGTATAGAAATTAATTTTAATGTTGAAGAAGCAGTAAATATAGCATATGATATTGGTAAAACTGGAAATATTTTTGAAAATAATATTAATATTCTAAAAACTTTAATTTCAAATATTAATATTGAACCAGCATTTTCAATTAATGATAATCAACTTATCTCTGAGCTTAAAGATATTTCTGCAAAATTACCAGATAAAATGATTGAAAGTTCATATTATATAGATGGTACAAATCTTATAATTACAAAAGGAAATACTGGATGCGCTGTAAATATAGACGAATCTTATAATATTATAAAAAATAAAATTTATAATTTAGATATTAAAAATTCAATAGAATTGTCAACATTAGAACAATCACCAACTGAAATTAATTTAGATAATATCTATAGTGAAATTCATAAAGAGCCTGTGAATGCATATTATACGCAAAATCCTTTTAGTGTATTCCCAAGTGAAAATGGTGTTGACTTTGCAATTTCACTTGATGAAGCTAAACAATCACTAAATTCAGATTCTAACGAATGTACAATTCCATTAAAAGTTTTATACCCTAGTGTTACCACTAATATGATTGGTACAGAAGCTTTTCCGGATTTATTATCTGAATTTTCAACAAACTATTCTGTAAGCAATAAAAATCGTACTACTAATTTAATATTAGCATCAAATAAAATTAATGGAACTGTTGTAATGCCTGGTGAAACTTTTTCTTATAATAAAGTTGTTGGAGCTAGAACTATTGCGGCAGGTTATAAAGAGGCTCCAATATATGTTAGTGGCAAAGTTGTTGATGGTTTAGGTGGCGGTATTTGCCAAATTACTACAACTCTATATAATGCTGTTTTACTTTCAAATTTAGAAATTGTAGAAAGAAGTAATCATCAATTTGTTCCATCTTATGCAAATGCAAGTAGAGATGCAACTGTTGTGTATGGTGCAATTGATTTTAAATTTAAAAATAATCGTGAATACCCTATTAAAATTACTTGTTCTGTTTCAAAAGGTATTGCTAATTTTAAGATATGGGGATTAAAATCAGACAATGATTATGAAGTTGTTCTTTCTTCAAGAGTAACTGGTTCTAATGCTAATTATTTATATTCAGAAGGTTATAAAACTTTGAAGAGAAATGGTCAAATTGTTAGTACCGAAGTTATTTCTAAAGATGTTTATAAAAGACATTAAATTTTAAGAAATGGAGACTCCTTTTTTCAAGGATGTCCCCATTTTTCTACATTGTTAATGTTCCATTTGGAGTATTTGTTATTATTAATATATCTTCTTCTCTTCCATTTTCAGCATTAATATAAACTAAAAATTCTCTATCATCAACTTTTCCTTTAAATTCATAACACAATATTTCTGTATTATATTCAGTTGGAATTATTGCTAATCCTTCTGATGATATTTCTAAGTCTTTATTTAATGTCTTTTTTGCTTCTTCTTTGCTTATTTTCACTTTTGATGTGTCTCTTTGTGTATGGTTATTTAAATAGCCAGTTGTTTCTATTCCTAAAACCTCACCATTATCTAATGCAACCTTTACTTTTACTAAATCCGAATATACAACAACATCATTTTGTGTATAAGCATAATTTATAGTTGCAATTCCATCTTGTTTTAAATAATAGGTTTCTTTCATATTGTTTAACCCTTTATTATTTAAAAATTCTTTTCCTTTTTCATTTGCTTCTTCTTGTGATATTATTTCTGAATTTACTGTTCTATTTGAGTTCATATATATAATATGTCCACCTTTTTTTGATACTGATATTGTTATATCATTTTCTAAATTTGTTTTTACAGAAAAGTTATATTCTGGTATTGTTGCATTTTCTGAAAATCCTAAACTTTGGATTTCTTTTATCTTTTCTTGCCCTACAAATTCTGATACTTTTTGTTTTGCTGTTTCTTCATCTATATCATTTCCTATTAATCCTTTTTTCTCACTGCTTGTTATATGCTCAGAAAATGCACCATCATATATTAACCCTGAATATTCGTGGAAATTTTCTTCTAAATTACTAAAACTATCATTTGTTTGTGTACTTACTTGTTGTGCAAATGCTACTTTTCCCTTATTTGAAAGCTCATTCCATTTTATTCTTCCTGAATTTATATCTTCTGATAATTGATTTAATGTATTTTCTAATTCGACACTATAATTGTGTAAATCTTTCAATTTTTTTAAATCTTCATCTGATAAACTTTCATTATAGATATTTTTTCTTGATAATGAATAACTATAATCACTAACTTGGTTTAAAAATTTTTCTGTGTTTTCTAATTCTTGACTTTCTATTGGCAATCTTGCTAAATAACTTTGAGCTAAATTTGCTTCTCTCCATACATTTGTTAATGTTTCTGCTCCATGCTCTGGAGTGCTTGATATTAATGATTTTGCAAGATATGTTTCAACATTTTCAACATAATCAACTAATGAATAAAATGCCATATTGTAAGAATTTTCAGAAGCTTGTTTTGAATCTTGTTCTTTTTTTACAAGAACTGTTATTAATACAGCAATAATAATTATAAATACACCTATTACGCTTAACATATGTCCTTTTTTTAATCTACTTACCCAATCTTTTAATTTATTCATAATATACACCTTTCTTTTTTTATTTTATTTACAAAATCTGTGTTTTCCTATGGTTTTTACTAATGGTCTAGACCAAATCCATTTATTTGTTGCTGTGCTTGGATTAAAATAGTACACACATCCTCCTGTTGGATCCCATCCATTCATTGCATCTCTTGCGGCTTTATATACTGTCGTATCTTCTTTTATTGTAACATTTATTTGACCATCAGATACAGCCGTAAAAGCACCTGACTGATAAATTACTCCAGATATTGAATTTGGAAATCTAGAATCTTTTACTCTGTTTAAGATAACTGCACCAACAGCAACTTGTCCCTCATATGGTTCCCCTCTTGCTTCCCCATTTATTGCTCTAGCCATTAATTGAAGGTCAGAAGAACTTGATGCTTGTGCTAAAGAAACATTATTTTTACCATCTTTGTCCACAATAAATATACAAATTGTGGATAATAATAATAAAAATAATATTAAAATTATTTTCATTATTTTTTTCACAATATCACCCTTTACTTAAATTTTTATTTTTATTTTTTACAAATTATTAAATAATATACCAATTTTTAAATTTATATAAATAACTTGCTATTTAAATATTACTTATGTTAAAATGAGATAAATTAAATACAAGGAGTTTTAGTTTGAAAGAAATAATTATAAAAATAAAACCAAAATAATCAAAAAAGAGCATAGTGCCCCCTTACCCCCAGAAAATAAATTATATAACGGGAGTA
>MNRP01000036.1 GCA_001916005.1 Clostridium sp. 26_22 | reverse complement strand
TCCAATGTTCTTCCAAAATAAAAATCTTTCGTTTTATAAGTTGCTGCTGTACACATATTCTTTCCCTTCTTTCTAATACTATTTCTTATCTTTTATATACCTCACTTTCAAATTACTATTCGTATTTAACTTTATTTCGTCAATTGATAACTTTGTTCTATCAATTCTTTTACTAAATCCTCGTCCACCTTTTCATCTATAATAATTGTATTCCAATGTTCCTTATTCATATGATAAGCAGGTATTTGATAAGCAGGTATTATATAATCATAAGTATTTCTCAATATATCAGAATAATTTGGATCTGTCTTAACATTAAGGTATAACTTATTATTTACATTCATTAATAACGCAAACCATTTTTTATTTTTACAATGTTTCATTGTTACAGATCCAAAGTCATCTGGAAATGGACAATCTTTATATGTATTTTCTAATGTTAAACAATATTTAATTATTTCTTCTTTATCCATATCTTCTCCTCATAATAAACTACTAAATTTTTTACTATATTTATCAATATCTTTTGTACTTTGACTGACAATAAAATCTGTTACTTTAATTTTTAATCTTTCAACTTCACTATTTGTATAATTTTTATCTTCTACATGTATTCCTGATTCATTAAATAATTGAATATCTTTGCTTGAAAATTGCACTATTTGTTTCTTCTTTCATTTATTTTTTCATTAAAATTATACCTTTTATTTCTGGATGTAATAATCTTATAAAATCTATTGCATCTTGCTCTGTTCCAACTATACTACCATAATGAATTGGAATTGCTATTTTAGGTTTTATTTCATTTATTAAACTTGCTGCTTCTTTAAAATCCATTGTATATGTTCCTCCAACTGGAACAAAAGCCACATCACACTTTACTTGTTTATTTTCTTCTGTAATGTCTGTATCTCCTGCAATATAATATCTAATACCATTTATTATAATAATATAACCAACCCAACCATTTTCTTTTGGATGAAATGTTTTATTTGTATTATATGCTGATATTGTTTCAAATTTAATTCCTTGCACCATATAATTTTTATTTGGCTCTACTGTAATAATTGCATTTTTATTTATGCCTTTTCTTAATAGTTTTGTTAATAATTCCTCTGGTATTATAATAGTTGTGTTTTCATTTATAACCTTATCTATATCTTCTTCAGAATAATGGTCATAATGATCGTGTGTTATAAAAACAATATCTGCATCATTATAATTTCTATCTATTTTAAATGGATCTATATAAATTGTTTTTTCTTTGTTAATTCTTATACTACTATGGTATAAAACTTCTATATTTTCTAACATTTATATCCTCCTTTTTTTATATACATTAGCATTATAACACAAATTATAAAAATTCACACCATGAAAGAAAAAAGTTATTATTTTTATCAATATTAGGCTCTGTATCTTTTATTAAATCATCTAAAGTAATTTCAAGTATCTCACTCATTTCCTTCCATATTAAAATAAATTAAGATATATCTTAATATTTATTTTAATATTTTTTAGCACTTTAATCTACCATTTTTAACTAGAATTTTAGCACTTAAACTTAACTTTTTATTTTTTATCATACAATTCACTAATTTTTGTTATGGTTATATAATAAAAGATAGATAATTTCAATGATTATCTACCCTACTTATAGCTATTTACTATTTTATTGTTGTTTTCCATAATCCATGTTTGTTGCAATAAGCATATAATGTTGCACCAGATATATATGGAAATCTAGTTTCCGTTGCTTGCTCTGGATATAATTTTACATGAGTTATTCTATTTTCTGATACTTGTGCAATCCACATTATATAATGTTCCTTTTCCATTGGTATATTGGTATATGTTTTTCCGTTGCTGCATCTGTAGTATTAGCTTTCATTTCTTCCATTTTTCTACCACAACAAGTTATATGTTGTACATCTCCATCAATTAATTCTATTATATTGTCACATATTGGACATTTTAAAAATTTTGCATTTTCTTTCATTTAAAACTCCTCCTTTTATTAATATTATACTATTATATAAAAAATTGTAAACAAGAAAATAAGTTATTATTTTGTTCCTACTTTATACATTGCATTTTTTAATCTAATACTAATGCTTTTTTAGGACAAAAATTTGAGCATTTGCCACATTTTATACATTTATCATAATCTATTTTTGGTGCTTCAAAGTCTTTTTGACTTAATGCTCCAACAGTGCAAACGTTTACAGCTGGGCATTTATGATTTTTCCGTTTTTTTGAATTCTACTTTGTATCAGTTAACAATTCCTTTGGACTCTTTTTTAAACTACTTATAGATGATATCACTAAAGATATTATAAGTACCAAAGACATAAATAAAATTACGTATATCATTGATTTGGGTAATATATTAATATCTAAGCTTGTTAAAGTTTTATTAAAACCGTCTACTTCTGCTCCTCCACCAAGTCCACTAGATGCTGATTGCTTTGCTATTTGTTTAGCAATGTTTCCAGTGACTTTATTTAATATATTATTTCCTATTATGTTTCCTGTATAAACTGCTAAGAAATATGAGCCTATATACGCAGGGATAGATATAAATACTAATTCAATAATAAATTGTCCAAAAATTTTCAATTTTGATATTCCTAATGATAGAAAAATTGCTATTTCTTTTTTTCTAGCATTCATCCATAAAAGTAATAATAATGAAAC
>MNRP01000003.1 GCA_001916005.1 Clostridium sp. 26_22 | reverse complement strand
AACAATTATGTATGTAATTTAAAATTCAAAAGAAAAAAAGGAGGAAAAAACATTGAAAAATGGAGAATTAAAAATTGCCAACGATAAGTTGACACATACTAAATAACTAATGAAAGTAATACTAGAAATGCCAATACAAATTTTATGAAGTTTAGTAGTATGGTAAGAAACTTCAAA
Organism: Clostridium sp. 26_22; assembly: GCA_001916005.1. Taxonomy (GTDB): domain Bacteria; phylum Bacillota; class Clostridia; order TANB77; family CAG-508; genus CAG-269. The sequence goes on along the minus strand of MNRP01000003.1, from coordinate 21,988 downwards.
ATAACCGTTTACATTAGTAGCTAAATCAATTTGAACTAAACCATGTTCAGATTCATTACATTTTATAATAGAAACTTCATCACTATCATAAGATTTGTATTTTACAACATAACCCTTATAGAATAAGAATGGTAGTTCTAAAGTAGTATTTTCTGAAACATTATTAATTTCAAAAGTTAATATACCATTTTCTTTATTCTCATTTAAAATGCTTGCATTACCAGATAAAATATGTATCTGATTATCGTAATTTGTAACATAATCTATAGAATCAATTGCTTTTTGTGGCCAATATTCTAAAAATGAAGAATATCTGCTAACTTTATAATTTGTATCAATAATTTCTTTTTCAGTATAATAAGAATTATCAACATCTTTAAAATCTAAATTTTTAACAAAGTTTAAACTATATAAACAACTTAATATATAAAGTATTAGAAAAGGTATTGTTAATAATTTAATATTTTTTCTGTTTTTAATTTTGCTAATAATTAAATCAATTAAAATTCCTAAATTAATTCCACCAATAATTGAAAAACATAAAATAATTACACTAAGTAATCTCCAAGGAAATTGAATCATTAATAATATATCTGGTAGCAAAAACCAAGGGAACAATGCTGTTGACATTATTGTTGTTACAATTCCTAAATTTGCAAAAAATCTATAAAAACTTTTATATTCTAAAGGAATATATTTTTTAACAAGAATATAAGTTAATAAACATATTAAAATTGGAAGTCCGATGCAAAAATACATACCATTATCTATTCCAGAAGTGTGAGAAGATAATAATTGCCATGGATGTAAGGCATGTATAAATACAGAACCCCTACTATACATTTTTCCATATCTAAAAACTTCATAATCAGCAGAAGATTTTTGTTCTAATAAAGGTATTTCAAAAAATAAAACAGATAAAATTATTATTATAGTAGAAAATATTAAAGTTTTTAATATTTTTTTATCTTTCAATTTTTTGAAATTTGTTAATACTAATGCTAGACCAATAAAAAATGTTATTAAAGTACTAATATTGTGTGAAAGTATTAATCCAATAGTTCCTAAAACATATAAATAAGATTTTTCTGTTTTTCCTTTAAATATAAGATATATTCCACGTAGTACAATAGGAATAAAGACAAATCCTAGTATTTCTCCTACGGCAACTCTGTTATAAACATTTAACATTCTATATGGAGCAATTAAATATAATATACTAGATATAAGTGAAATCTTATCGTTTTCGGTTAATGTATTAACTAATTTAAACATTGAAATTCCTGATAATATAAATGTAAAAATTAAAAATATTTTCATGCCAATTACTACATTATTAGTTAAAAATGTAAATAAAACAATACTATAAGTTGAAATTGGTGGGTAAAATAAGTTCCAACCAAAGCCTAAGTTATTGGAAAATCTAGATATTACAAGAGGTGAATTTCCATTTCTTATTTGTTCAAGTGTTCCTAAAGCTCTAGAAATATGAAAATCACCATCATCTCCTGTGTGAATTCCATTCTTGAAAAGCGGAATACACATTATTATAGCTGTAATCAAAATTAGAGTATAACAAATAATTTTTTTCTTTGATTTTTTCATTTTTCTCTCCTTAAAATTTTATATATTATATCTCATTATATTAATTAAATCAAACAATAATTACACGAAAAAATGTTTGATAAAATTTTGAAAAAATATTGACTTTTAAATCTAAGAATTATATAATCTGGAAGGAAAATTTATATTAAGATTGGAGAACAAAAATGCAAGAAATATTGAAACAATTAAACGATAAACAATATGAGGCTGTAGTAAACACAGAAGGTCCTTGCTTGGTGATTGCAGGGGCTGGAAGCGGAAAAACTAAAGTTTTGACACATAAAATAGCCTATCTAATAGATGAAAAAGGTGTATTGCCATGGAATATATTGGCAATAACATTTACAAATAAAGCAGCAAATGAAATGAAAGAGAGAATTGAGGGATTAGTAGGTGATGTTGCGAAAGATATATGGATGGGAACTTTTCACTCAGTTTGTGTACGTATATTAAGAAGATTTATAGATAGAATAGGTTTTGATTCTTCATTTATAATATTTGATACAAGTGACCAAAGAACATTAATAAAAGCTTGTATAAAAAATATTGGATTAGATGATAAAATGTTTACAGATAGGTCTGTACAATCTGAAATTAGTAATGCAAAAAATGAAATGTTAGAGCCAGACCAATATACATTAAGAGCAAATGGGGATTTTAGAAAAGAAAAAATTGCATTAGTATATGAAATGTATCAAAAAAGATTAAAAGAAAATAATGCAATAGATTTCGATGATATCATAAATTATACAATAAAAATTTTGATTGATAATCCTGATGTATTAGAATATTATTCAGATAAATTTAAATATGTTTTAGTAGATGAGTATCAAGATACAAATAAATCACAATTTACTTTAGTAACATTACTAGCATCTAAAAACGGAAATATAACAGTTGTTGGAGACAATGATCAAGGTATTTATAGTTTTAGAGGAGCAGATATTTCTAATATATTAAACTTTGAAAGAGATTTTCCAGGAACAAAAATAATTAAATTAGAGCAAAATTATAGATGTACAGGAAATATATTAAAAGCAGCCAATTCTGTAATTAAAAACAATGAAGTTAAATATAAAAAACAATTATGGACTGAAAATGATGTAGGGAATTTACCAAAAGTATATTCAGCAAAAAATGAATATGATGAAGGAACATATATTGCAACACAAATAGAACACTTAAGAAGAGAAGAAAAATATAATTATTCAGATTTTGCAATATTATATAGAATGAATACTCAATCAAGAGCAATAGAGGAAATCCTAAGAAGAGAGGGAATACCATATAAAATTATAGGTGGTTTAAAATTCTATGAGAGAAAAGAGATTAAAGATGTAATTTCATATTTGAGATTAATTCAAAATCCATCAGATAATATAAGCTTGAAAAGAGTGATAAATGAACCTAAAAGAGGAATTGGAAAAACAAGTTTAGATAATATCGAAAAATTAGCAGAAGATACAGGAATATCAATGTACGAAATTATTAAAAATGCTGACCAATATGGATTAAATAGAGTATTTTTAAATTCTAGAGAATTTGTAAATGTTATTGAAGAATTAAGAAATAAGAAAGATGATATAAAAATATCAGAATTAATAAAAGAAACATTGAATAAATCTGGGTATACAAAAGCATTAGAAGAAGAAAATACAATAGAAGCTGAAAATAGAATAGAAAACTTAGATGAATTTTTAACTGTTGCAATTGAATTTGAAGATGAATCTGCGGAAAATAAATTAAGTGACTTTTTAGAGGGAATAACATTGTCAAGTGATATTGATAATATGGAAGAAACAGATGATTCCGTAACACTTATGACATTACATAGTGCAAAAGGATTGGAATTCCCAGTAGTATTTTTAGTTGGAATGGAAGAAGGAATTTTCCCTGGTTATAAATCAATTTCAGAACCAAAAGAATTAGAAGAAGAAAGAAGATTATGCTATGTTGGAATTACAAGAGCTAAGAAAAATTTATTTTTAACTTGTAGTAAACAAAGAACAATATTTGGTTCTACAAGTTGTAATCCAATATCAAGATTTTTAAAAGAAATACCAGAGGAATTATTAGATGGTTATGATGAGACATTTGGAGAAAATCAGGAAAATAATAGATTTGAAGATTCAAAATACTCATGGACATATGGTAGTAAAGATAATGGTAATATTAAAACATATAAAATTGATAAAAAAGAACCAGTATCTGCAGCATCTAATATTACTGGATTTGCATTTAGAACAGCAGAAAGTTTCTTAAATTCAATAGGCAAAAAAACTTCAAATTCAAATGTGGATTTATCACAATATAAAGCAGGTGTTAGAATTTTCCATAAGAAATTTGGAGAAGGAACAATAAGCACAGTTGAACCTGAAGGAGAAGATTTAAAAGTAGATATCAATTTTGATAAAGTTGGGCATAAGAGATTAATGGCTAAATATGCTAATTTAGAAGTAATTGAATAAAAAATTAAAAACAGGAAATATTTTTATTTTCTGTTTTTTGTATATGAAATAAAAATAAGGAAATAATAGAAAAAGATTATTAAATGAAAGGAATGATAAAAATGGCAGATTTAACACAAGCTGAATTACAACACTTAAGACATTTAATTGGAGCACACGAAACAGCGTATCAAAAATTAAACACATATTCATCTCAAGCAGTTGACCCACAAATAAAGCAAATGTTTACAAAAGCTGCTCAAGATAGCTTAAACACAAAACAAAAATTAATGTCTTTTTTAAATAATTAATTAAGGAGGAAAATATGGAAGAGAAAACAATGGTAAATGATATTTTATCAGGAGTAAAATCTGATTTAACAGCATATCAAACAGCTATATCAGAATCAGAAAATATGAATTTAAGACAAACTTTCCAACAAATTAGAAATAATGATGAAAGTTTTCAATATGAATTATTTAAAGTAGCAGAAACAAAAGGTTATTATAAACCTGCTCAAAAAGCAACATCAACAGAAATTGAAACTGTAAAAACAGAATTACAACAAGGTTAAAAAGAGGGACTTTTAAAAGTCTCTTTTTTAGAAATAAAAAAAACAGAAAATAAAAATAAATAAAAGATAAAATTAAAAAAACGTAAAAAATCTACGGAAATTTATAAAACAGAGTCTTGCAAAAAAACAAAAAAAGATATAATATTATAGCATAAATTTATAAGGAGAATTATTATGTTTAAAAAATTATTGATACATACAAGAAGGTCAATAAAATTAATAATATTAATATCTTTAGCTGTGCTACTAATTTTAGCCTGTATAGCATCTTTTTATAAAATAAGTTATAGTGTAACAATAAATGGTGAAATGGTAGGTTATACAGATAATAAAAGTAAATTACAAACTGAAATAAATGATTACATAGAAAAAGGAGAAAGTGAAAATACAGCTTTTGTTCAGGTTGATAGTTTGCCAGAATACAAAGTATGCTTATTAAAAAGAGATGTTCAAGCTAGTGATGAAGATATTTTTAATATAATAAAATCAGCAGGAACAACATATTATAGATATTATTCTATAAACGAAAATGATGAAGAAAAATTATATGTTGCAAATTTCACAGAGGCAGAAGATATAATTAATCAACTAAAAGAAAAAAATAGCAAAAATATGGATAATATAACAATTTCAGAAAAATATGAAACACAAATGCAGGATTTTACAACAGTAGAAGATGCAGTTTCTAATTTGTATGTACAAAAACCACAAGTTACTGTGGCAAAAAATAAGACAACAAGTGTTGGAAGTGTAAATACTGCTACAACAATAGCAGGAGGAAAAGTTAGTTTAGGAATATCTTTAGCAAGACCAGTATCTGGAATTATATCTTCAAGATTTGGTGCTAGAAGTAGTATAAGAAGTTCAGCGCATACAGGATTAGATATAGCAACATCAACAGGAACTCCGGTTTTAGCAGCAGCATCAGGTACAGTAACTTTTTCTGGACGTAAAGGTTCATATGGGAACTTACTTGTCATTACACATAGTAACGGAGTACAAACATATTATGGACATTGTAGTAAATTATATGTTTCAGCAGGAACTACAGTGACTCAAGGACAAACAGTTGCGGCAGTTGGTTCAACAGGAAATTCTACTGGACCACATTTACATTTTGAAGTAAGAGTTAATGGAGTGGCATATAATCCACAAAATTATTTATATTAAATAAAACAATCCACAATTCATATATAAATTGTGGATTGTTTTTTTGGATTTTAAGAAAAAACGTTAATTATTTTAGTAACTGCATTTTTATTAATAATAAGTTTTCCGTGTTCTTTGAGTTTATATTCAAAATTTTTTGAATATGATTTATATGTAGAAAATTCAGAGATATAGGAATTGAATTTTTTAAAATTAATTTGTGTAATATCAATGTTTTCTAAAATTAGATAGTACACATTATTATATAAATATAAAGAATTTTTTTTGCAAAAATCTTTTATATTTATTTTATTATTAAAAAGCATGTTACAAAAATCATATAAATCTTCAAAATTATTAAAATTAATTATTTTCATTTTTAAATCATTATTAATTGTTTTTTTTCTAATTTTTAAATTTTTTTTATCAGAGGTGTTCTGAAAATTTCTAAAATCAGAATCTATATATTTAGTTATAGTGAAAATAAAAATATCATCTGAAGAAGAAAAGGTTTCAATTAATAATTTATAGCCATCAACATTAAAATCAAGTTCTTCTTTAGCTTGATTTAATATTTTTAAAAATAAACTTTGAGATTCAATACTTTTTAACACAAATTTATGTAAGTCAATATTATTAGATTCCATATCTTCTTGCTTTATAATTATTCTAATTTTATTTTCCGTTAATTTTTCAATTTTCATTAATAATACCTCCAATAATCATTAATTATATTATACTACTAATATTATTATATTTAAATGCACAATTTTTGGTAATAAAATTGTGCAAATTACTTGAAAAAAAGGTAAAAACAATATATAATATCAATATCATAAAATTTACATTTCCGTAAGGAAAGAAGAAAAAATTGGAGGTTAAAAATGGCAACAAGAGATAAAAGTGTATGGATATTGTTAGTATTTATTTTATCAGGATTAGTAATAGGGGGATTATTAGGAAAATTAGCAGGAAATGTATCTTGGCTTTGGTGGCTTTCATTTGAGCAAGAATTTGGATTAGAAAGTCCAATAGTTTTAGATTTAAACATACTTAAATTAACTTTTGGATTAATGTTCAAAATAAACATAGCAAGTATAATTGGAATGATAATAGCAGTATTTATATATAAAAAAGTATAATAAAAGATAAATGTGGGACAAATTAAATAAAGAAAGGATGATTTAATTTGTCATTAAAAATCAAAGAATTACCAGAGGCAGAAAGACCATACGAAAAATTAGAGTTATATGGTGAAAAAGCATTATCAAATGCAGAATTATTAGCAATTATAATAAAAACTGGAACGAAATCAGAGACTTCAGTTCAAATTGCACAAAAAATATTAAATTTAAATTATGATCCACAAGCAGGAGATTTAAATTTTTTAAAAAATATAAGTTTACAGGAATTAATGCAAATAAAAGGGATTGGCAGAGTAAAAGCAATTCAACTAAAAGCAATATGTGAATTATCTATAAGAATGTCAAAACCATCTAATTACAAAAAAATAAAAATATGTAGTACAAAAGATTTGGCTGATTTAGTAATTGAAGAAATGAGATTTGAAAAACGAGAATTGGTCAAACTATTTTTATTGAATGTAAAAAATGAAATACTTAAAGAAATAAATATTGCATCAGGAGGAACAAGCTCTGTAAATATTAGTATAAAAGAAATAGTGGGAGAAGCATTAAAAATAAAAGCACCTAAAATGATATTAGTTCATAATCATCCAACAGGAGATCCAACACCGAGTGAGGCAGACATACATTATACAGATAAATTATATAATGCGGCAATGATGTTTGATATAGAATTAATGGACCATATTGTGGTTGGTGGTAGTAATTTTAGAAGTGTTTTCTTAGAAACTGCAAAACTAGCTGAATTGGCTAGAAAAAAACAAAAAAATGAAAAATAGAAGGGAAGAGAAGTAAATGAAATTCTTTACATTTGGTTCTAAAGACATTGGAATTGATTTAGGAACAGCAAATATTTTAGTAACATTAAAAGGGAAGGGAATAGTACTAAAAGAACCATCAGTCGTGGCTATAGATAGAAAATCTGGAAATATCATGGCAACAGGAAATGAAGCAAAAGAAATGCTTGGAAGAACTCCAGAGCAAATAAAAGCAGTTAGACCATTAAAAGATGGTGTTATCGCAGATTTTACAGCAACTCAATTAATGCTTAAAAATATTATAGGAAAAGTAGAAAAAAGATATAGCATAGGAAGACCAAGAGTTGTAGTAGGTGTGCCATCAGGAATAACAGAAGTAGAAGAAAGAGCAGTAGAGGAATCTGTAATGCAAGCAGGAGCAAAAGAGGTTTATTTAATAGAAGAACCAATGGCAGCTGCTATAGGTGCCTCATTAGATGTTGCAGAACCAAGTGGAAGTATAATTGTAGATATTGGTGGAGGAACAACAGAAGTTGCAGTTATTTCATTAGGTGGAATAGTGTTGAGCCATTCTTTAAGAGTAGCAGGAGATGAACTTGATGAGGACATTGTAAATTATGTAAAAAGAGAAATGAATTTAGCAATAGGAGAAACAACAGCTGAACAAATAAAAATTCAAATTGGTTGTGCAATGCCACTTATGACAGATATAGAAATAGAAGTAAGAGGTAGAGACTTAACAGATGGCTTACCAAGAAATGTAAAAATAAAATCTTCACAAGTTGAAGAAGCTATGAGAGAGTCAATATCTAAAATAGTTGATATAGTAAAAGCAACACTAGAAAAAACACCACCAGAATTATCATCAGATATTATGCAAAAAGGAATAGTTCTAGCAGGTGGAGGAGCTTTAATAAAAAATTTAGATAAATTATTAAGTATAGAAACTGGAATGCCTGTATATATTGCAGATGAACCACTAGATTGTGTAGTAAGAGGAACAGGAAAAACTTTAGAAGATTTAGAAAGATTAAAAACAGTTTTAATAAATGCAAGAAAAAGAAGATAAGAATAATTGAAAAATGAAAGTGAGGAAAAATATGTATAGAACCAAAAAAACAGGTATATTAGGAATTGTTATTACAATAGTAATCTTAATTTTAATAGTAGTTTTTTCTAATATAGAAGATAATACAACTTTTTTTGAAAATATTGCAAATAAATTAATAATGCCTGTACAAAATGGGCTAACATATTTAAAAAATAAAGTAAGCGGAAATTCTACATTTTTTACAGATATTAGTAATTTAAAGGCAGAAAATCAAGAATTAAAAAATCAAAATAGCAAATTGGAACAATCGCTAAGAGAATTAGAAAATATAAAATCAGAAAATGAAACCTTAAAAGAATACTTAAATTTAACAGAAAAATACGGAGAATATAAAACAATACCAGGTTATGTAATAAACAAAGATATTAGTAATTATTCAAAAACAGTAATAATTAACATAGGTAAAAAAGATGGTGTTGAAGAAAATATGACAGTAATTGCAGATGAAGGATTGGTTGGAAATGTAATTTCAGTAACAGATTCAACAGCAAAAGTTAGAACAATTGTAGACACAGCAAGTTCTGTAAGTTGCTTAATGAGTACAAATAAAGATAGTATTGTATGTAAAGGCACATTAAATAATAATTCAGAATTGAAAGCTATGTATATATCAACAGATGCAAATATTGTACAAGGAGATAGTGTTGAAACATCAGGATTAGGTGGGATTTACCCAAAGGGAATTCATGTTGGAACAATAGGTAAAATAGTGTCAACAAAAAATATTACAGATAGATATGCAATAGTTAATACTGCAGTAGATTTTAATAAATTAAATACAGTTTTAGTAATAAAAAATAATTAATAAAGAATAGAGGTGAACCAATTGAAAAAATTTCTAATAAATATAAATTTAGTGTTAATAGCATTTATAATATATTTTTTACAATCCAATTTTTTTAGTTGGTTTACAATTGCTGGTATAAAACCAAATCTTTTTGTTGTTTATGTTTTATTTATAGGATTATTTGGTAATAAAAGTTTAGGTACAATTTATGGTGGAGTAATAGGATTATTTTTAGATTTATTAATGGAAGAAAAAATAGGAATAAATCTAATTGGATTAGTATTAGTTGGAATTTTAGCTGTTATATTTGATAAAAATTTTTCAAAAGATAGTAGAATGACAATAATATTTATGGTATTTGGGTCAACTATAATTTTTGAAATTGCTTCATATTTTATGAAATATATTATATATTCAATGAATGTTGAAATATTTAATTTTATAATTATTCTTTTAATTGAAATTTTATATAACATAATTTTAACAATTATTTTATACCCACTAATGCAAAAATTTGGCTATTATATTGAAAATGAATATAAAGGAAATAGAATATTAACAAGATATTTTTAAAATTTATAAAAAATTCAAACAAGAAGAAGGTGAAAAATTGGCAAAGAAAATAAATAAAAAAAGCATAAATCTTAGATATAATACGATGACAGTTTTTACATATATAATTGGAATTATATTGATAGTTCAATTATTTAATTTACAAATTATACATGGAAAAGAATATAGAGAAGAATCAAACACAAGACTAACAAGAGAAAGTACATTATTAGCAGCAAGAGGAGAAATATTAGATAGATCAGGAAATGTATTAGTTACATCTTCTCAAAAATTTAATGTCGAATTATATAAAAGTAAAATAGATAATAACACATTAAATAATTCAATATTAAAAATCGTAAATGTATTAGAAAAATATCAAGTTAGCTATTCAGACTCTTTTCCAATTAATATAAATCCTTTTTCTTTTAAAATATCAGATGAAACTTTAAAAAATTGGAAGAAAAGTTATAATATAGGTGAAAATGCAACAGCAGAAGAGGCTTTTTATAAATTTAAAGATAAATACAAAATAGAAAATGATGATGTTACAGAAATAAGAAAAATAATAGCAATAAGATATGCTATTACAAAAGAAGGGTATAGTAGTACTAAAGCACTTACAATAGCAAAAGATGTTCCAAGAGAAGCTGTTGCAGAGTTTAGTGAAAATGGAGATGAATTTCCTGGAATAAGTATTAGTATTGAGCCTGTAAGAAAATATAATGAGGGAACATTAGCAGCACATATATTAGGATATGCAGCAAAAATACAAGACTCTGAGTATCAAACCAGAAAAGATACATATACTCAAAACGATATTATAGGAAAAACGGGAATTGAAGCAGTTTTTGAAGAATATTTGAAGGGCAAAAATGGTACTAAACAAATAGATATGGCTGTTGATGGAACAACAACAGCAGAAGTTGTTGAAAAGGAAGCTGTAGCAGGAGATGATGTTGTATTAACTATAGATTCTAAGTTACAAAAAGTAGTAGAAAATGCTTTGAAAGCAAATATCGAAAAAATAAGAAATGGAGGCTTTGGAAAAGCATATAATGCTCAAGGCGGAGCTTGTGTAGTAATGAATGTAAAAAATGGTGAAGTTTTAGCTATGGCAAGTTACCCAGATTATAATCCACAATCTTTTGCAAATGGAATAGGGACAGAAGAATGGAATAACTATTTGAATAATGAAGCACATCCATTATTAGACAAAACAATTCAAAGTGCATATGCACCGGGTTCTATATTTAAAATGGTTACGGCTATAGCAGGTTTAGAATCTGGAAGTATAACATTAAATGATAGAATAAATGATGTTGGACAGTATAAAAAATATGGAGCAACATGGGATTGCTGGTATTATACAGACTACCATAGAGGACATGGTTCATTAAATGTTATAGGGGCGATTGAAAAATCTTGTAACTATTTCTTCTATGAAACAGCAGATAGAATGGGAATTGATAATTTAAATAAATATGCAAAATATTTTGGATTAGGAACAAAAACAGGAATAGAATTACCAAATGAAACAGCAGGAACATTAGCTAGCAAAGATTATGTTAAATCAATCAAACAAAACTGGAATCCTGGAGATACTCTAAATGCAGCAATAGGACAAGGTTATAATAGATTTACACCATTACAAATGGCAAAATATATTAGTATGATTGCAAATGGTGGAAATAAAATAGATGCAACAATAATAAAGACAGTTCAAAAATCAGATGGAACAGAAGTATCAAAAGATGAAATAAATAAATTTGTAACAGAAAAATTAGGAAGTAAGACAGAAAATTCAGAAGAAGATATCACATTAAATAAACAATATGTTGATGCTGTAAAACAAGGAATGAAATCAGTTACATCAGATGAATCAGGAACAGCATATGTGAGATTTAAAAACTTTAATATAGAAGTTGGAGGAAAAACTGGTTCGGCAGAAGCTGGTAAAGATTCTAATAATAATGATATAGTAAATGCATGGTTTGCAGGATTTGCACCATATGATGACCCAGAAATTGCGGTAGTAATAATGGTTGAAAATGGTGGTCACGGAAACTATACAGCAGAAGCGGTAAGAGATATAATGGCAGAATATTTTGGAATGAATACACAAAACGTTACAGAAGATATGACTGCTACTGCATACACAGAAAATATGAGATAAATTACTTAGAAAGTAGGATGTAGAAATGAATAATTGTATTAGTATAAATTTAAAGAAAAATGAAATTATAATAAAAATAGCGGAAGATGCAAAACAAGAACAAATTTTAGATACACTAAGAAAAAAATTACCAGAATTGAAAAAATTATATAAAAATGAAAAAACACCAATTAGAGTAGTTGGAAAAATATTAAAAAATAAAGAAATAGATGAAATACAAGAAATAATAAAAGATACAATAGATGTAGAAATAGAATTTGATATGCCTAAAACGTTAGGGCTTTCTAGTATAAAAAGAACTTTCGAACAAGAAATAGGAATTTCTGAAACGGAATTTCATAGAGGTTCTTTAAGGTCTGGTCAAAGATTAGAAGCAGAAAGAAGTATCGTAATATTAGGAGATGTAAATTCAGGGGCAGAAGTAATTGCATCAGACAATATCGTTGTATTAGGAAATTTAAGAGGCTTAGCACATGCTGGAGCAAAAGGAAATAAACAAGCATTTATATCTGCAGGAAATCTTGATGCAGTACAAATAAGAATCGCAAATATTGTAAAAGAAATAAACAGAGATGAAGAAACTATGCACAAACAAGCATATGTAAGTATAGATGGCGATAAAATAATAATAGAATAATAGCTTTTTAAGCAAATAACAACAAAAATAAAATAATATAAAGCATATCATCTTTAACTTCTTCTTTATATAAAAAGAAAAGAATTCCTAAAATAATAAGATCATCTAGAAATAATTTAATACCAAAAATTTCGAAAATAGGTTGAACATTAGAAGTAGAAGAAGGACTAGTAGAGCGAGGCTCATCAGGAGTTGCAATACTAGTTTTTTCTTCTTTTTTTTCAATGTTTTTATTATAATAATATTTGTTAGAATAGTTGTAATAAGGGTAACCATAAGGGAACCCCAAATATGGAAATCTAAACATTTCAATTCTCCTTATTATTTGTGTTGGTGTTCTTCATAATTTCAGCGATTTTAGTAACGTTTAATAAATTCATATAATTATCTAATTGACTTTTTTTACTATCTCTAAGATATGGCTTTAAAGAAGCTAGTAAATTAGCTCTGGGATCATTTTTGGTATTATTCATATTTCCCATTATTGAAGATATGTTTTTAATGGTATTCATATCAATATTGTCCATATTAAAATTAAAATCATTGTTTTGTGCTTTTGCAGAATTAGTTTGTTCATTTTGAAAATTAGAATTTACATTGTTTTGTTGTGTTTGGCTGTTTTGAGTTTGATTTTCGTTTTTTTGACTTGATAATATTTTAGAAAAATTTTGTATCATTTCAGGAGAAATTTGAGAAATTGCTTCTGAAATATTTCCGTTATCTACGAGATTTTTTATATTCTCCATAGATTGATTATTTAAATTCATAGAATTATTATTCATAATTATCACCTCTAATAAAGTATATTAAATTATGTATGATATATGTAATATCATAATTATTATATTCAAAATTAATAGAAATGTTACTACTTAATACTTTTGAAGATAGAGGCTGGTAAATATATGAAATAATTATTTTTTCGGCTCAATACATAATTAAAGAAATTCTAAATTGATTTTTTGGGACCCTTTCACTTAGTCCTCACTTCGTTCGACGTGAACATTCCCCTAAAAATCAATTAAGAATTTCTAAAATTATTCCAATCGCATTCAAAAATAATTATTTCATATATTTACCAGCCTCTATCTTCAAAAGTATTAATTGGTAACTGATGCTAAAAAGTAAACTAAAAAAATTAAAAAAATACAGAAAAAAGCTTTAAAAAACGTTGAAAAAACAATCTAAATGTTGTATAATATATTCTGGAAGAATTATGTAAAAGGATTATTTTGCCGAAACTTGTAATGAAAATTTAATATTAATTTAATATAATTGAAATATTAATCTTTTTTCTAGTTCCGTAAATAAAGTTTAGTGCTTAGTTTGTACTGAAAAATACTTGTATTGACTTATAAGTACTAGAATTATATTATATATAAGCAATAATTATATATATTATATATTATAAAAATTAATTATTTTAGGGGGAAATATTATGAAAGAAAAAATCTTAAAAGTTACTACAGCGATAGCATTAATAATAACTTTAACAATGGCAAATGTTTTAGTTTTATGTGATAGCATAGTATCATATGCTGCAAATGCTATAAGCGAAACAAAAAGTACTAGTCATAAAAACGTAGAGTTTATGGCTTATTTTAAGGATTCTAATGGAAACAAAGTAAGTTCATTGGATGAAAAAATAAATTCAGAAGATATGAAAATGTATCTACAAGTGTCTGTAAAACAAAATGGATATTTTAATGGACAAATCTCATTAAAAAATTCTAATTTTAAATTTAAAACAGATATTCAAAATGATATAGTAAATAAAATAGATGAAAATAATATTTATTTAAATCAAATAAATGCCGGAGATACAAAAGAAATAGAAGTTGGAATTGAGTTTGTAAAAGATAGTGAATTTGATTTAAGTTTAATAAGCATAGAATCAAAATTAGGTTTAAGTGGCATTTATAGAGATGAAACAGAAAAAAATATTTCTATAACAGCAACAAGAACAGTAAGATTACATATGGTAAGTCCATATCAAAAAGGTGATAATATCTTATCACAAGAAGTAATAACAAATAAGATTTTAAATTATAATGGTGTAGATAAAAAAATTGTACAAATAAAAGTAATGTCAGGAATAAAAGATAACTTATTTCCTATAAAATCTACTTCATTAGAAATTGTTGCTCCTAAAATTTTAGATAAATTTCCTAAAACAGTATTAGTAAGTTCTGTTGATAATTTAACAACAAATAATAAAAAATTATCAGATGATATGTGGAATTATAATGCAGAAACAGGAACAATAAATATAACTGTAAATAATGAAAACGTAGAAAATAAAGTTTCTTGGTTAAGAGAAGGAAACGATACATTTATTATTACATATATATTTGATGAAACTGGTAGATTTGAAGAACAATCAAATAAAATAAGTTCAAAAATAGAACTTTATGATGATAATAAAACAGTATTTACAGCATCTCATGAAATGGGATTAAGTAACGAAGAAAAAGATTCTATATTTAAAATTGAACAAGTTCAAAATGAAACAAGCATATACAAAGGTAAATTATATTATAGTATAGATAGAGAATTGACATATAAAACAATTTTAAATACAAATTTAGTAGGAGTTGCATCAAGTGTAAATATATTAGAAAAAGATAATGATAGCACTATAAAATCAATTTACAAAACTACAAAAATAAATAAACAAAAAATGATAGACATACTTGGAGAAAATGGTAGAATAACAATTGTAAATACAGATACAAATAAGCAATTAACAAATATAGATTCACAAACAGAGGCAAATGAAAACGGAGATATCATAGTAGAATATAAAGAGAATGTTGAAAATATTAAAATGATATTAACAACACCACAAAAAATAGAAAAACTAGAAATAGAAAATACAAAAACAATTGTAAATGCTAATAAAAATACTATAAAAACTGCAAATGAAATTGTTTTAAATGCAGAAGGTACTTATACATCAGTTGACAAAGAAAATAACATAGAAGAAGCAGAAAGCAAAATTGAATTAAAAGAAACAGAAACATCTGCCAAACTAGAAATAAATAAAACAGAACTTTCAACAATGACAACAAATCAAAATGTTGAATTTAGAGTTACATTACAATCAAAGGAAGAAAGTAATGAATTATTTAAAAATCCAGTTGTAAGAATTCAATTACCAGAAAAAATAGAAAACATTAAAGTAAATTCTATATCTTTAATATATGAAGATGAATTAAAAATCAAATCTTCAAAATTAAATGGTAAAACAATAGAAATAACCTTTGATGGAGAACAAACAAAATATAAAGATGAAGCAATAGATGGAGCTGTGTTATTAATAAATGCAGATTTAACAATAAATAAAAAAGCAACAAGCAGTACGGAAACAGTAATAATGACATACACAAATGCAAATGCAATTAATTATAAAAATGGAGCAAATATTGGAACAGAACAACAAAATATTAATATAGTTTCATATGCTGGACTTGTAACAACAAATCAAATTTCAGATTATGGAATTAATGTTATAAATAATGATGGTGAAAAAACAGCAAAATTACAAACTTCAGAAACAGAAAAAAATGTGACAATAGAAAAAAATATAATAAATAATAATGAAGACAAAATTTCAAATGTTAAGATTTTAGGAACATTCCCAACAAAAGATGCAGTATCTGGAATAAATAATATCGATATATTAGTAAATGGTGCCATAAAAGTATCTGGAATAGATAATAGTAAAGTAAAAATATATTATTCAAATAACGAAAAAGCAACAACAGATCTAGAAAATACATCAAATGCATGGCAAGAAAATATAACTGATTTTACTAATGTAAAAAAATATTTAATTATAGTAGATGAATTAGATGTATTAGAAGAAATTGATATTACATATGGAATTACAATTCCAGAAAACTTAGAATACAACAAAGTAGCACAAGAAGGTTATAATGTATATTATACAAACACAAATAATTCAACAGAATCATCTGTAGAATTAGATAGATTAACATTAGAAACAGGAAAAGGTCCAGTTGTGGATACAACATTAAAAGCCTTTGTAGCAGGAGAAGAAAGAACACAAGAAGTAAAAGAAGGAGAAATTATAAAATATACAGTTACAGTATCTAATACTGGAACAGAAGATATGACAAACATTAATGTTGTGGGAAAAGTACCAGAAGGTACAACATATGTAGAAAAAAATGAAGTACCAACAGGGATGAGTATTGAACCAGTTGATTATAAACCATTTATAGAATATAAAGATAGAAAAAATATACAATTTAATATTGCAAAATTATCAGTTGGAGAAACAACAACTCAAAGTTATTTAGTAAAAGTAAATAAAGGAACAAAAGGAACAAAATTATCAAATGAATTAACAACTAAATATGGAGAAGTTACAAAAAAATCTAATGAACTTATAACAGAAGTAAAAGAAGCAAATATTGAAATTGAATTATATTCAACAACAGATAATGAGCAAGTAAAAAATGGTTATACATATGGCTATATTGCAAATGTAAAAAATACTTCAAATGAAGATTTAAAAAATGTTAAAGTTAATGTGCTAGCCGGAGAAATATTTAATGTAAGAGATATTAGTTACACAAATTCAGAAAATAACAATGTAGTAGAAAAAAATAATAAATATATTGTTATAGATAAGATTTCAGCAGGGGAAACAAAGAGAGTTGTTATTGAAACAATTATAGATAGTAATACAAAATTGACAAATTCAAAAATGTCTGTAACAGCAGAACAAAATAAAGAAACATTTTATTCAAATCAATTAGAATTTAATGTAAGAATTGCTAATATAGAATTAAGTATGACTTCAAATAATAGTAATAACTATGTTAAAGCAGGGGAAACAATTGAGTATAAAATAAAAGTAAAAAATATAGGAACAGAAAAATTACAAAATATTCAAATATTTGACAGTATTTCAAATAAAACAACATTATCAGAAGTTCAAAAAAATGGAAATGTATTAGGAAAAGGACAATATTTAGAACAAAATTCTAAATTAACAATTAAAGATGAATTAGCTGAAAATGAAACTGTTGAATATACAGTAAAAGCAATTGTAAATAAAATACCAGGAAATAGCAAAGCTATGGAGATTGAAAATAATGTAGTAGTTAGTGTTGACGGATTAAAATTAAAAGAGGCAACTGTAAAACATATATTACAACCAGAATCAAATAGTAACAACAACGGAAATAACAACGGAAATAATAATGGCGGTAATACAAATAATGGTGAAAATACAGAAAACCCAGATTCAACTGTTACAACAAATAATGTAATTGCTGGTACAGCATGGTTAGACACAAATAATAATGGACAAAAAGATACATCAGAACAATTATTATCAGGAATTGTAGTAAGATTAGTATCTACATCTAATAATGAGATAGCTAAAGATACAGAAGGAAAAGAAATAGTAACAACAACAGACAATAATGGTTTTTATAGTTTAAACAAAGTACCAAATGGAGAATATATAGTAATATTTGAATATGATACTTCAAAATATATACTAACAACTTATGAAAAAGCAGGAGTATCAGAAGAAAATAACTCAAAAGTAATAAATAAAAAGATAAATCAAAATAATGAAGAAAAGACAGTAGGAGCAACAGAAATTATAAAATTAAATAATAATAATGTTGCAAACATAAATATTGGATTACAAGAAGCAAAAGTATTTGACTTGAAATTAGACAAAACAGTTAATAGAATAACAATTCAAAACTCAAAAGGAACAGTTACAAAAGAATATGATAATGCAACACTTGCAAAAGCAGAAATTGATGCAAAATTAGTTAATGCAACAACAGTAGTTGTTGAATATACAATAAAAGTTACAAACGAAGGTGAAGTTGATGCTTATGTAAGAAAAATTGCAGATTACTTATCATCAGATTACAAATTTAGTTCAGAATTGAACAAAGATTGGTATCAAGCAGATGGAAATGTATACACAACAAGTTTTGCAAACCAAAAAATAGCACCAGGTGAAAGCAAAGAAATTAAATTGATTGTAACAAAACAAATGACTGAAAGTAATACAGGATTAATTCCAAATACAGCGGAAATTGTAGAAAGTTACAATGAATTAGGATTACAAGATGTTGACTCAACAGCAGGTAATAAAGTAAAAGGTGAAGATGATATGGGAACAGCAGAAGTAATATTAAGTATAAAAACAGGTGAAGTAGTAACAACAATTTCATTAATAATAACAACAGTAGCAATACTTTTAGCAGGATCTTATTTAATATCAAGAAAAATTATACATGGAAGAATTTTATAGGAAAGGAGGTAAATAAAAATGAATAAAATAAAAAAAGGTCTATTAAATATTACAGCAATTATGACTACAGCAATATTTGTAATATCAGGAACAGTTAATGCTACAACACGTTTAGACAATATAAAAGGTGATACAAATGAAGATGAAAGTGTATATGTAAGTTCAGCAGATTTAGTTGATAGAGATGATTTATACTGTGTTGAAAAAGGTGCATCATTAGATGGTATTGATATAGTATATACAGTTCAAAAATACATAAAAATAGAAGGAAATACAGCTTGGAATACAGCTGGTACAAGTGTAACAGATAATTCTAATGGTGTATTAGCATATATTTTATCTAAAAACATGGGTTATAGTAACGGAGTAAAAAATTTCCAAAATACTTCAGAAGCACAAAATGCAATATGGGCTTATATAAATACATGGTATAGTAATGTTGGTGATGCATTAGGTGCCAATTGGTCATATGATAATAATACTGGAGATGAAGATACAGAAATTATAAATGATGCAAAGGATTATGCTAATTCTATAGGAAGTGCAAATACTACAATAACAGATAATACAGATAAATCTAATATAAGTACAACAGCATACAATGAAAATGGAAAATCTTATGTAAGAGTTGGACCATTTAATTGGAATTTTGAAGGAAGTTTATCAAATATATATGTATATGATGAAAATAATTCAGAATATTCAAAAGTATGGTATAGTAGATTTGAAGGAGATAGCGAAGTATTTATAAATGAATCAGATGTTTCTTCAGATGAAAATTTCTATGTAACAGTAGAAGCAACTTCAGAGCACACAAAAATTTCAAGTATATCAGCTAAAGGAAAAATAGACACAGGTAGTGTATATACAGCAGAGTTATGGTTTTTAGGAAATTCTGGAACACAAAGATTGATGTTAGTAAAAACAGGTGATAAACCAACAGAAACAGAAATAAATGCAGACTTTAATTATGATATAACATTAACAAAAAATCTAGAAATTTATAAAGTGGATTCAAGAGATGAAAAATTACCATTAGTAGGTGTAGGATTTGTTTTACAAAATAAAGATACAAACAAATATGTAAAACAAACAAATGGAATATTAAGTTATGTTGATAATAGAAGTGAAGCAACAGAGTTTATGACAGATTCAAATGGAAAAATAAAATTTGAAAACTTAATAATGGGAACATATGTAGCATATGAAACTAAAAACCCAAATTATGGTTATGAAATAATAAAAGATGGAATAGAAATACCAATTAACCAAACATCAATAACAATAAAAAATATACAAAAATATATTAAATTATCAGGTTATATTTGGAAAGATGTTCAATCTGGAAAACAAACAGTAAGAAATGATTTATATAAAGATGATGAATATGATGTAAATGATGAATCATTTAATGGAATAACAGTTAGATTAAAAGACAAAGATGGAAATACACTAAAAGAAACAAAATCATCAGAAAATGGATTATATAATGAAATAACTGGTGGTGAATATATCTTTGAAGATGTTGAAATTGAAAAATTAGCAGATTATTATATTGAATTTGAATATGATGGATTAATCTATCAATCAGTTGCAATTAATATAAATAAGAATAATGGTTCAAAATCAACAGATAAAGTAGAAAGAGATGTATTAGATAAAAACTTTACAAGTGTTGAAGCAACAGGAGAAAATAGAGTAAATGTAAACAACAAATATTCAATTGGATATACAAATACACAAGATCATGTTGCAAAAATAAATGACAGTTCATCATGTACAATACATGCAAAAACAAATGATGCTGGTTATAATATAGCAAATTACTTTAAACCAGGAACAAAAGAAATAAGATATATCAATTTAGGACTATATGAAAAACCACAAGCAGATTTAGCAATTGCAAATGATTTAGAAAATGTAAATGTTGGAGTAAATGGTTATTGGCATGTTTACAAATATGGTAAAAGATTAAATGATTCTGGAATGATACCAGATAACTCAGATTCTTGGAATGTTGGAGTAAAATTTAAAAATAGTTATACAGGAACATATAAAAGAGCTGTATATGAATCAGATGTAAATTATCAAACAAATGATAAATCAAAAGAAATGCAAGTATATTTAACATATAAAATAGCAATAAGAAATGAATCATCATATTTAACAAAAGCAAATAGTATAGTTAATTATTTTGATAATCGTTATGAATTAGTATCAGCTGGAACAGGAATTGATGGACAAAATAATATAACAGGAAACTTAAATATAGCTTCAAGTGAAAAATATAATGAAGAATATAACAAGGCTGTAATAGATACAAATACAGTTATAAAATCAGGAGAATCAAATTATTTATATGTTCAATATAAATTAAATAGAGAAGCGGTATTACAAATATTAAATAATAAAGAAACATTATATAGTACAGTAGAAATAAATTCATATACAGTATATAAAGATAATAATGGAAATACAGTAGCGGCAGTAGATATTGACTCAGTACCAGGAAATATGAAAATAGGAAATATTGATACATATGAAGATGATACAGATGCAGCTCCACCAGTACAATTAGAATTAACAGATGCAAGAAAAATTGCGGGAACAGTATTTGTCGATAGTACAACAGGAGAATTAAAAACAGGAGAAATAAGACAAGGAAACGGACAATTTGATAATGGTGAAAACACAGTATCAGGAGTAAAAGTTACATTACACGAATTAAATAACT
>MNRP01000002.1 GCA_001916005.1 Clostridium sp. 26_22 | reverse complement strand
CCTTTTAATGTTTATTTGCAGACAAACATTTGGAGAATTATCTATGTTTTATTTTTTTGTCTAAAACATAAATTTGCCTTCAAAAATTTTACACTTACGCTAACATTTTAATCCTCCTTTGTATTTCATTTTTTATATTTTATCATATCAGTTTTTCTATTACAATATTTTTTTACAAATTTTTCCTTTATTTTTTTGTATTAATTATACTTTTTATATACATTCCAGATTCAGATAAATTTTCATTAATACTATTTAAGTTTATATTATTTCCTTAGTTTATATTAGTTTTAAATTAATTCTATTGGAATATAATTATTATTTTTATCTATTGGAAATAACTCATTTTTCATACAAATAACTCCACCATTTCCAATTTCTAATCCAAATTTTTCTATAACATTAAAATTTTTAATAGCTTCTTTTCCTGGATTAGCACTTTTCTTTATTTCTATTGGGTAAACTGTATTATTTTTTATAATTAATAAATCTATTTCTTTTCCGTTATTATCTCTATAATAATATAAATATTTTTTAGCATCTAGTCCATTATTTATAAACGATTTTATAATTTCACTTACAATATATGTTTCAAAAATAGCTCCATTATATGCACTTTTTTCTAATGTAGTAGCATCCATATAACCAGCTAAATAACAAGCTAATCCTGCATCCATAAAATATACTTTTGGTTTTTTTACGATTCTTGCAATATTATTATTTGAATATGGTTGCAATAAATATACTATTCCTGTATTAGTTAATATTGAAAGCCACTTTTCTGCTGTTGCATTTGTTATTCCAATTCCATTACAAATATCTGATATATTTAACTCTTGACCAGTTCTTACAGCAACATTGCTAATAAATTTTAAAAATTTTATCTCATCTTGGACATTTATTAATTGTCTTATATCTCTTTCTATATATGTTCTTATATATGTTTCAAAATATTGATTTCTATCTATATCTTTATTTTTATATAGTTCAGGGTAACTTCCTTTTATTATTTTTTCAAATACTTCTATTGTTGATTCTATTTTTGTTTTCTTTTTTTTCTTTAATATTTCTATATCAGGAATAAATAATTCATTTTCCATATTTTCAATTTCTCTGTTTGTTAATCCATTCAAATCTAAAATAGATATTCTTCCTACCAAAGATTCAGTTACATCTTCCATTGTTTCAAAAGCTTGTGAACCTGTTAAATAAAATAGCCCATTACATTTTACTTTATTATTTTTTAAATTTTCTAACCTTTTATTATCTACGATTATTTTTATATATGATAATAAATTTGGTGCATATTGAAATTCATCTATAACTAATGGCATTTCATAGGTTCTTAAAAATAATTCTGGATCCTCTATTGCTAAGGCTCTCACATTTAAATCATCAAGAGATACAAAATTTATTTTTTCACTTTTATTGTTATCTGCCATAATATTTAATAATGTTGTTTTTCCAACTTGCCTTGGTCCTGTTATCATGATTACTGGAAATGTATCTTTCATCTTTTCAATTGTTTTTTCCATTGTTCTTTTTATATAATCACTCATATCTTACCTCCACTAATATTATTATACAACTTTATTATATTATTTTCAATAATTTTTATACATTTTTATACTGAAATTATAATAATGTATAGATTTTATTATATTTTATCTATACATTTTTATATTATTTTTTTATTTTTCGCAATTCTTTAAAAAAATCTTTTAATAAATTTTCACAATCTTCTTGTAAAATTCCTTTTTCATATTCAACCTTATGATTAAATGTATAATCCTCTAATAAATTAAATACTGAGCCTACTGCCCCTGTTTTTTCATCACTTGCACCGATATAGACTTTTTTTATTCTCGAATTTATTAAAGCTCCTGCACACATTGAACATGGCTCTAAAGTTACATACATCTCACAATCAATTAGCCTCCAAGATTTTAATTTTTTACTTGCTTTTTGAATTGCCAATATTTCTGCATGATTTGTTGTATCTAATTTTGTTTCTTTTAAATTATGAGCTCTCGCTATAACTTGTCCATCTTTTACTATTACTGCACCAACTGGTACTTCTAATTTATTGTATGCCTTTTTTGCCTCTTTTAAAGCTTCTTTCATGAATTTTTCTTTTTCTTCCATTTATATTCTCCGTATATGATTTTTTATAATTATATCAAATTATTTATTTTTTACAATGTTTAAGACTATAATTTTTTAAATATTCCATTTGTATAATGTCTTCTAGATATTTTTCTTCATTTGTTTTTGTTTTTTGGGATGCTTTTAATAATAAATATGAAAATAAAATTGAAATGATACTAATAATTATTGAAACAATTACTGCCATAAACACCTCTCTTTCTTTTTAATATTATATTCTTTTGAAACAAAAAAATTACACCAATATTTACATAAAATTATAGCATTTTAAATTTTTTATGTCTTGAAAAAATTGTCGAAAAAATCAAAAAAATTAAAGGCTAAAATCTAATATAAATTTAGCCTTTAATTTCTTATTATTCTTCTACATCAGCAACTTCTTCAAGTTTCTTTTCTGTATCAATATGAGTATTTAAATATCTCTTCATACCAGTACCAGCTGGAATTAATTTACCAATGATAACATTTTCTTTTAATCCAACTAAGTCATCTGTCTTACCTTTAATTGCAGCTTCTGTAAGAACTCTTGTTGTTTCTTGGAATGATGCTGCAGATAAGAAGCTTTCTGTAGCAAGTGAAGCTTTTGTAATACCAAGTAATACTCTTTTTCCTGTAGCAGGACGTTTTCCTTCTGCTATTGCTTCATTGTTTTTATCTTCAAATTCATACATATCTATTAAAGAACCTGGGAACATATCTGTATCTCCATTATCTTCAACTCTAACTTTCTTAAGCATTTGTCTACCAATAACTTCAACGTGTTTGTCGTTGATGTCAACACCTTGGTTTCTATATACTTTTTGAACTTCTGATGTTAAGTATTCGTAAACACCTTCTGGTCCTTTTAATTCTAAAATTTCTCCTGGATTAATTGAACCTTCTATTAATGGGTCTGCAACTTCTACCATGTCTCCATCTTTTACTTTCATTTTTGAACCAAATGGTATTGTATATGTTCTTGAATCATCTTTAGATGTAACTATAACTTCTTTCTTTTTCTTTGTTTCTTTTATTTTTACTTTACCAGCAATTTCAGAAATTATTGCAACACCCTTAGGTTTTCTAGCTTCAAATAATTCTTCAACCCTTGGAAGACCTTGAGTTATATCAGCTACACCAGCAACACCACCAGAGTGAATTGTTCTCATTGTAAGCTGTGTACCAGGTTCACCAATTGATTGAGCTGCTATAATACCAACAGATTCACCAATTGATACTAAGTTTCTTCTTGCTAATCCCATACCATAACATTTTTGACATACACCATGTTTTGAACGACAAGCTAAAACTGAACGTACTTCTAGTTTTTCAATTCCTGCTGCTACTATTTTTTCTGCTATGTCTTCTGTTATCATTGTATTTGTATCAACAATAAGTTCTTTTGTATTTGGATCATATACATCGTTTACAACATATCTTCCGATAAGTCTTTCTTGCATTTTTTCAATTATTTGATTTCCATCTTTGATATCATATACTATTAAACCTTCATGTGTTCCACAATCATGTTCTCTTACTATAATATCTTGTGATACATCAACTAATCTTCTTGTTAAGTAACCTGAATCGGCAGTTCTTAAAGCTGTATCTGAAAGTCCTTTACGTGCACCATGGGCAGAAATGAAGTATTCTAGGGCATCTAGACCTTCTGCAAATGATGATTTGATAGGAATTTCAACTGCTTTACCTGTTGTACTTGCCATAAGTCCACGGATACCAGCAATTTGTCTTAATTGGTTCATATTACCTCTGGCTCCAGATTTAACCATCATATAGATTGGGTTTAAGTCATCAAAGTTTTCTTCCATTGCTTGACTGATTTTCTTTGTTGTTTCTTCCCAAACTTTAATTACTGAGTTATATCTTTCGTCGTTTGTAATTAAACCTCTTGCATATTGTTTTCTAATTGTTTCTATTTTCTTGTCTGCTTCTGCAAGTAATTCTTTTTTAGCTGCGGGTACTTTTACATCACTCATTGAGAATGTGATACCTGCAACTGTAGAATATTTAAATCCTAATGCTTTAACATAGTCTATTACTCTTGCAGATTCTTCTAATCCATGAGTTCTTATAACTCTTTCGATAATTGTTCCCATTGATTTTTTCATAACTGGGAAGTCTATTTCGTATTGGAATGGATCTTCTTTTCTATCTATAAATCCTAAGTCTTGAGGAATTCCTTTATTAAATATAATTTTTCCTACACTTGTTTCGATTTTTTTAGATTTCATTTCTCCGTCTATTTCTTTTGTTATTCTTACGAATATTTTAGCATGGATATCTACATCTTTATTTTCGAAAGCCATTATTGCTTCATCTGGATCTTTGAAGTATTTTCCTTCTCCTTTTTGTCCATCTAGAGTCATTGTTAAGTAATAACTTCCTAAAATCATATCTAGTCTAGGTACTGCAACTGGTTTACCATCTTGTGGTTTTAATAAGTTGTTTGTTGCAAGCATTAAGTATCTTGCTTCTGCTTGCGCTTCTGGTGATAATGGTAAATGCACTGCCATTTGGTCACCGTCGAAGTCAGCATTAAATGCTTCACAAACTAATGGGTGAAGTTTGATTGCTCTACCTTCAACTAATATTGGTTCAAATGCTTGGATACCTAATCTGTGTAGTGTTGGAGCACGGTTTAACATTACAGGATGATCTTTTATAACATCTTCTAATATTTCCCATACTTCTGGTCTTAATCTTTCTACCATTCTCTTAGCATTTTTTATGTTTTGCGCTATTCCTCTTTTTACTAATTCTTTCATTACAAATGGTTTGAATAATTCAACTGCCATTTCTTTTGGAAGTCCACATTGATAGATATTTAATTCTGGTCCTACAACAATAACTGAACGTCCAGAGTAGTCAACCCTCTTTCCTAATAAGTTTTGACGGAATCTACCTTGTTTTCCTTTTAACATATCTGATAATGATTTTAATGGTCTATTACCAGCTCCTGTTACTGGTCTTCCTCTTCTGCTATTGTCTATTAAGGCATCTACTGATTCTTGTAACATACGTTTTTCGTTTCTTACAATTATTTCTGGTGCACCTAATTCTAATAATCTTTTTAATCTGTTATTTCTGTTTATAACTCTTCTATATAAGTCATTTAAGTCAGATGTTGCAAATCTACCACCGTCTAATTGTACCATTGGTCTTAATTCTGGTGGAATTACTGGTACTACTGACATTATCATCCATTCAGGTCTTGTGTTTGAAAGTCTGAATGAATCTACTGTATCTAATCTTTTTACAAGTTTGCTTTTCTTTTGCTCACTTGCTGTTTCTAATTCTTTTCTAATTTGTTTAGATAATTTGTCTAAATCTATTTTTTCTAATAATTCTTTTAAAGCTTCTGCACCCATTTTTGCTTTAAATGAACCTCTACCATATTTTTCTTCTGCTTCATGATATTCTTTTTCATTTAAAACTTGGCATTCTGCTAAATCAGATGTTCCTTTGTCTGTAACTATGTATGAAGCAAAATATACTATTTTTTCAAGGTTTCTTGGAGAAACATCTAGCATTAAAGCTATTCTACTTGGAATTCCTTTGAAGTACCAAATATGTGCTACTGGTGCTGCAAGTTCTATGTGTCCCATTCTTTCTCTTCTAACTTTTGATTTTGTAACTTCTACTCCACATCTGTCACAAACTATTCCTTTATATCTAACTCTTTTATATTTACCACAATGACATTCCCAGTCTTTTGTTGGCCCAAATATTCTTTCACAGAATAAACCATCTTTTTCTGGTTTTAATGTTCTGTAATTGATTGTTTCTGGTTTTTTTACTTCACCTTTTGACCATTCTCTTATTTTTTCATCTGATGCGATTCCTATTTTTATTTTATTAAAAATATCTAATTCGTCCACGTTTTGTTTTCCCCCTCAATTATAGAGTTTTTCAAAACAGATTAAGAGGACTAGCCACCGCTCTTGCAATTCCCTTCTGTCGCCTCTTATCTTTTTGAAATATATTCAGTTATTCTTTTCTATAAATTAATCATCTAAATTGTCTTCTGACATATCACTATCAAAAATAGCCTCATCATCTTCATCATCTAAGTTTTGGAATAGTTCATCATTTTCTGAATCATTTTCATCATCTAATAATATGTCATCTTCTTCAGCTTCAACGTAACCGTCTTTTAAGTCATCTTCTGCAACAACTTCGTCTTCAGCTAAGTATTTGTTATCTTTTTCTGGGTCATATTCAATTCCGTCTTCTATGTTTTCTTTAAGTTCTAATTCTTGATTATCTTCAGAATATAAACGTACATCTAATCCTAAAGATTGTAGTTCTTTTACAAGAACTTTGAAGCTTTCTGGAACTCCTGGTTCTGGAATATTTTCACCTTTAACGATTGCTTCATATGTTTTTACTCTACCTACAACGTCATCAGATTTAACTGTTAACATTTCTTGTAGTGTATATGCTGCACCATATGCTTCTAATGCCCAAACTTCCATTTCTCCAAAACGTTGTCCACCGAATTGTGCTTTACCTCCAAGTGGCTGTTGTGTTACTAATGAGTATGGTCCGGTTGAACGAGCATGGATTTTATCATCTACTAAGTGGTGTAGTTTTAACATATACATAACACCAACTGTAATTGGCTTGTCAAATGGTTCACCAGTTCTACCATCATAAAGAATTGATTTACCATCTGGTGTCATTCCAGCTTGTTTTAATAATTTTTCTACATCTTCTTGTGTTGCACCATCAAATACTGGTGTTGATACGTGCCATCCTAATGCTTTTGCAGCTCCACCTAAGTGAACTTCCAAAATTTGTCCTAAGTTCATACGTGATGGAAGACCTAGTGGGTTAAGTAAAATATCTATTGGTGTACCATCTGGTGTGAATGGCATATCTTCTTCTGGTAATACTCTTGAAATAACACCTTTGTTACCATGACGTCCGGCCATTTTATCTCCAACTGATATTTTTCTTTTTGTTGCTATATAACATCTAATTATTTGATTTACTCCAGGTCCTAATTCATCTGAATTGTCTCTAGTAAATATTTTAACATCCACTATTGTTCCTGCTTCTCCGTGTGGTACTCTTAATGATGTATCTCTAACTTCTCTAGCTTTTTCTCCGAAAATAGCTCTTAATAATCTTTCTTCAGCTGTTAATTCTGTTTCTCCTTTTGGAGTAACTTTACCAACTAATATATCTCCTGGTCTAACTTCTGCACCAATTCTGATTATTCCGTTTTCATCTAAGTCTTTTAATACATCATCACCAACGTTTGGTATGTCTCTTGTTATTTCTTCTGGTCCTAATTTTGTATCTCTACATTCGCAATCATATTCTTCAATATGTATTGATGTAAATACATCTTCTTTTACTAATCTTTCATTTAGAAGAATAGCATCTTCGTAGTTATAACCTTCCCATGTTGAGAATGCTACTAAACAGTTTTTACCTAAAGCCATTTCTCCGTTTTTTGTTGATGGTCCATCTGCTATAGCATCACCTTTTTTAACTATTTCACCTTTTTTTACCATTGGTCTTTGGTTGATACATGTACCACCATTTGTTCTTTTGAACTTACGTAATTTGTGTACTACTGTTTTACCATTATTGTATTTTACAGTAATTGCATCACCTGTTACTTTTTCTATTACTCCATCATCTTCAGCTAATATTAATATTCCTGAATCTTTTGCAGCTCTATATTCCATACCTGTTCCTACTATTGGTGCTTCAGTTGTTAATAAAGGAACTGCTTGACGTTGCATGTTAGAACCCATTAAGGCTCTTTTTGCATCATCATGCTCTAAGAATGGTATCATTGCTGCAGCTATAGAAACTAATTGTTTTGGTGAAACATCTATGTATTGTACCCTGTCTTTTTCAACTTCTATGATTTCATTTCTATATCTAACTCTAATTCTGTTATTTATAAATTCTCCATTTTCATCCATTGGCTCTGATGCTTGAGCTATAATGTAGTTATCTTCAACATCTGCACTCATATATTCAACTTCATCTGTTGCTCTATGTGTTTCTGGATCTATTTTTCTATATGGTGTTTCAATAAATCCATATTCATCTATTTTAGCAAATGATGAAAGTGCTGATATAAGTCCAATGTTTGGTCCTTCTGGAGATTCTACTGGACATAATCTACCATAGTGTGTATAGTGAACATCTCTAACTTCGAAACCAGCTCTTTCTCTTGTAAGACCTCCAGGTCCTAAAGCTGAGATTCTTCTTTTATGTGTTAATTCTGAAAGTGGGTTAGTTTGGTCCATAAATTGTGATAATTGTGAACTTCCAAAGAATTCTCTAATTGATGATGTTATTGGTTTTGTGTTTATTAATGTTTGTGGTGTTACTACATCTAAGTCTTGGATTGTCATTCTTTCTCTTACAACTCTTTCAAGTCTTGTTAAACCAATTCTAAATTGATTTTGTAATAATTCACCAACACATCTAATTCTACGATTTGCTAAATGGTCTATGTCATCTGGTTTTCCTAATCCATGTGATAGATTTAATAAGTAATTTACAGATGCAATTATATCTTCTGTTGTTATGTGTTTTGGTACTAATTCATCCATTCTTTCTTCAACAGTTTTTGGTAAATCTTTTTCATCTGTATTATCAATTATATTTTTTAATACTTGATAATTTACTTTTTCTTTTATATTTAAAGTAGAAAAATCAACTGTTGGTAATACTTTATGAATATCAACTATTCCATTTCCTATTATTCTTATTGTTTTATCTTCAACTAATATATCTACTATATTAATTCCAGAATTTTGAATATCTTCAGCTACTTCTGCTGATATTACTTCTCCTGCTTGTACAAAAACTTCTCCTGTTTCAGCATCCATTATATCACTTGCAGAAACTTTACCTTTTATTCTTGTTGCTAAATCTAATTTTTGATTAAATTTATATCTACCAACTTTTGCTAAATCATATCTTCTATTATCAAAGAATAATCCATTGAATAAGCTTCTTGCTGCTTCAACTGTTGGTAATTCTCCTGGTCTTAATTTTTTATAGATTTCTATTAAAGCTTCCTCTTGAGTTTTAATAGTATCTTTTGCTATTGTTGTTGATAATAATGTTTCATCTCCAAATAAATCTCTTATTTGGTCATCTGAAACTATGCCTAACGCTCTTAAAAGTGTTGTTACTGGTAATTTTCTAGTTCTGTCAACACGTACATAGAATATATCATTTCCATCTGTTTCGTATTCAATCCATGCTCCTCTTAATGGCATTACTGTTGATGTGTATGTTTTCTTTCCTGTTTTTGTGTCAAATTCTTCTGCATAATAGCAACCTGGTGAACGAACTAATTGGCTTACTACAACTCTTTCTGCACCATTAATTACAAATGTTCCGCTATCTGTCATAAGTGGAAAATCACCTAAGTAGATTTCTTGTTCTTTGATTTCTCCTGTTTCACGGTTTATTAATCTAACTTTTACATGTAATCTTGTAGAATATGTAGCATCTCTTTCTTTTGCTTCTTCTAATGTGTATTTTGTTTTTTCTTCCATGTAATAGTCAAAGAATTCTAATACTAGGTTTCCAGAATAGTCTTCTATTGGAGATATATCTTTTAATACTTCTCCTAAGCCTTCTTTTACAAACCAATTGTATGAATCTTTTTGAACTTGAATTAAGTTAGGCATTTCGATAAAATCGCCAACTTTAGCAAAGTCTTTTCTTGATGCTTTTTCGTATTGAACATCTTTAATTTTCAAAAAAATCACTCCTTATAAAATTATTATTGGTGAAGCAGATTTAAAAATTTTAAAGTTTCTTACTAAGATGTTGTTTTGTGTTTTACTTAGCTTGAAACTTATTTATTTGATTTTTAAAAAAGTCCTTCTTAGAATATAACTAGTTTTGTTATAAATTAATTTGCCTGCTTTTTCAAATTAATTTATTTTCAATTTTGCTATATTTAATTCCTCTTTTTTAAAATTTTTGACTTGTGTTTGATATGTCTTTTGAATTAAATTTTACTTGATTTCAAATTTTCGCATAAATTCATATTATATGATACCACAAATCACTTACGGAAGTCAAGCTTTTTGCGGACTTTTTTTAATATTTTATTTGCTCTTAAAAAACTTTATATTCAAATTAAAAAATAGTAAAACTTTTATTAAAAATTTTACTATTTTTATTAATTATTATATAAATAATCTATTGCTTCCTTAACATTTTTTACATTCCAATTTGAATCTTCTGGTGTAAAAGAAACCATCTCTGCTGATATTTCCTCTTGTTGTTCTTCTCCTTTTCCATAACCAGCTATTGCTCCTTCATATTCGCTCAGTGTTTTTTCTTCTTTATTTTGTGCATTTTCTGTCGCGTTTTTGGCTTGTTTTGCATTATCAAATAAACCTGTCTGTGTTAAAGCAGATATTGCTACTCCAGCTAAAATCAACAGTATAATTATTGTTATTACTAATGCAACTAATGTAATACCTTTATTCTTATTATGCATTTTTTTGAATTTCCTCCTTTGTTTATCATATTTTTAAATATAACTTAATACCTTATATAAAAATATTAACATATTATTAATTTTTATTCAATATTTTTAACAAACATTTTTATCTTGCTCTAGACTTTTTAAATCATTTATAGTAAAATACAAAAGATTTAAAAACATATTTTAAGAAAGGATTTTTAAAATGGCAAGTTTACCTATTTTCATAAAATATTTAATAGTATGGTTAGTTAGTATGGTTCCAATAGTCGAATTAAGAGGAGCAATCCCAATCGCAGAAGGATTAGGATTAAACATATTTATCTATTACCCTATAGCAATAATAGGAAATATGCTTCCTGTACCAATAATTTTTTTATTTGCAAGAAAAGTATTAGAATGGGGAAAAGATAAAAAAATAATTGGAAAATTTTTTACTTGGTGCTTAGAAAAAGGCGAAAAAGGTGGGGAAAAACTAAAAAAGACAGCAGGAAACAAAGGTATTTTCTTTGCCCTACTTATATTCGTAGGAATCCCACTACCAGGGACAGGGGCATGGACTGGAACACTAGCAGCAAGTTTCTTAAACCTTGACTTCAAAACAAGTATCTCAGCAGTAACATTAGGAGTACTACTAGCAGGAATAATAATGTCACTAGGAAGCAAATTTGTATCAATCTTAGGCTGGCCTGGTTTAATAGCTATTGTTATCGCAATCATAATAGCTATAACAGTCTCAATATTATTAAACAAAAAAAGAAATAAAAGAACTACTTAATCTCTCAAATTAAGTAGTTCTTTTATTAGTAGAAATTTTTGAATTTCAGTCAACTAACACAAATTACACTTCATTTCTACTCTCTTCCTCATCTTTAATTTTATTCCTAGCATCCACAAAATCCGTCAATCCAATCTTCAAAACAACAGCAATAGGCACAGCTAAGAACATACCTAAAATACCAAAATAAGCACCACCAACAGTAATTGAAAAGATAACAAGTAATGGACTTATTTCCAAAGAAGAGCCAATTATTTTAGGATTAATAATATTGGCATCAATTTGTTGTAAAATTATAACAACAACTGCCATAGCAAGAGCCTTTCCAAATCCTCCAGTTATAAAAGTAACCAATATTCCTATGCTTACAGCAACTATAGCACCAATATAAGGTATCATATTAAATAATCCAATTGTAAATCCAATTAAAGGTGCATATTTTACTTTTAATATCATCATTGCAATTGTTGTCAAAATACCAACAATTACAGCATCTAATAATTGACTTGATATAAATGTAAAAAATACTTGATTTGCTTTTGTAAAATATTTATCTATAGTTTCATAAGTTTCCTTTTTAAATATTGCTCTCACAAATCTTCTTAAAGCATTTATTATTGTGGTTCTTTGTAATAAAATATATACTGAAACTATTATAGATACAAATACATCAAATATTCCAGAGAATATATCTATTATACTTTTAATATATTCTAATATTTTTTCGTTATTTATACTTAAAAATTGTTTTATATCTATATTAGAAAATTCTGTTACTTTTTCTTTTATAATATCGTTTTTTAAAACTGAATCCTCTGGTAATTCTTTGTACTTATTAACAATCGTTTCATAATAACCTGGTATATTATTAACTAATTCTATTACACTATCTCTTAAAATTGGAAATATACAATTTATTATAATTATTAAAATTAAAACAAATATAATATATGTTACTATAACAGATAGTCCTCTAGATCTTTTAGCTATCAGTTTTAATTTTGATTTTTTAAATATTTTTTCTATTTTGGTACATGGTATAAATAATATATATGATATTAAAATTCCTATTAGAAATGGTTTTAATATTCTAAAAAATGATCCAAACCAAGCTTGTACACTTGAAAAGTTGTCTAACATTTTATACACAATTACAACTGTTATTGCTATTAATAACCATGATATTCTTTTTTTCCACCCTTGTTTTATTTCTTCCATAATGTTTCCTTTCTATTCTATTTTATATATCTATTTCTAATTCTACTGGGCAATGGTCACTTCCAAGTATTTCTGAATGTATTTTAGCTTCTTTTATACACTTTTCAATTGATTTTGAAACTATAAAATAATCTATTCTCCATCCAACATTTTTTTCTCTAGCATGTCCCATATATGACCACCAACTATATGCATTTTCTTTATCTGGGTATAAAACTCTAAAAGTGTCTACAAATCCAGCATCTAATAACTCTGTCATTTTATTTCTTTCTTCGTCTGTAAATCCTGCATTATGTCTATTTGTTTTTGGATTTTTTAAATCTATTTCTTTATGTGCTACATTTAAATCTCCACACATTATAACAGGTTTGTTTTCATTTAATTTTAACATATATTTTCTTATTTCATCTTCCCAAATTTGTCTATATTCTAGTCTTTCTAATTCTCTTTTTGAATTTGGTGTATATATATTAATCATATAAAATTTTTCAAATTCTAAAGTTATAACTCTTCCTTCTTTGTCATGTTCTTCTATACCAATTCCATATGTTACAGAAATTGGTTTTTGTTTTGTAAATATTGCTGTTCCTGAATAGCCTTTTTTCTCAGCACTATTCCAATAACTTGTATATCCTTTAAATTCTAAGTCTATTTGATCTTTTTGACATTTTGTTTCTTGAATACAAAATATATCAGCATCTATTTCGTTAAAAAAATCTTTAAAACCTTTATTTATACAGGCTCTTATTCCATTTACATTCCATGATATTAGTTTCATAATCTTTCCCTTTCTATTTCCATATTTTACTATATTTAGAATAAAATAGCAAGTAGTATAATAAAAGAACAAAAAGCCTTAGCATCTATTTGCTAAGACTTTTTAATTATTGTACTGATGTTACTGGTAAATATCTAACTCCCCATGCTAAAGCTTCTGCATGTGAATTAACATAGATATCTATCTTATTACCTTTAATTGCTCCACCTCTATCTTCTACTGTATATGTGTGACCATTTATATTTAATTTTGTTCCTAATGCAAATTTTGATGATGCCGCAATAGTTCTTCCAGCTGTTGCTTTTGTTCCTGCTGCTGTGATACCATTTGTTTTACCACAACATTTTGCACAAGAGCAATATGCTGTTATTTTATATATTTCTCCTGTAGCACCTGCTTGAACTGTAGTGCTTGGAGTTGTTCTTGATAGTGAACTTCTTGATGTTACTGTTTTATTAACTTGAACTATTTTATTTACTGGTTCTTTGATTACAGTTTCTGATAATTGAATTTTTTCAATTTCTACATCATTTTGATATTTAATTTTATATGTTATTTCTTTTATTCCGTCTTTACCTTGTTGTATTATTCTGTTTGTTGTATTTTCTGTCGTTCCTGTTGTATTTTTTGTAATTGTCTCATATGGTATAGCTACTTGTTCTGTAACTATTTTTTCTGTAATTGGTGCATAATTATTTAAAAGTTCTTCTAAAGTTGCTTCAGCTCCTTCTTCAGAAACTTTCGCTATCTGCACTTCATTATATGATTTGTCTACTATTTTAATTACAGTACCTGCTGATACTTCTTCAGTAAGGTCTGGTATTGTTTTTTCATCTTCATCTAATATAATATTGTTTTCTTTTAAAACTTCTGATACTGTTGTTTTTGATGTTAGAACTGATAGTTCATAACCATTTTTTAAAACAATTTTTGTATCTTTAAGATTTGTATTAACTGCCATAACGGCTATTCCTGAAATTAATATTAGGATAATAGTCACACACATGATTTTCATTATAGATAATGAAGCTTTTTCTTCTCTTTTCATAAAAATCTTTCTTACCTCCTTTGGCAATACATCTTATATTATACAACATTTTCCTAAGCTTGTCAAATTTTGTACAAGCTTGGTGCTGTAGGACTCTTCTTTATAGTATATTCTCTAACCACTGAATTTAGTACATTTTTTATTTTTTTTAAAAATATTGTTTAAATTTTAATAATATGTTATCATATAAAAAGATATAATAATCAAAGGAGGATTAATTATGGGTTGGATTATTTTAGCTATAGTAGTTATATTAGTAATTGCTATAATTTCAATGTATAATGGTTTGGTTTCTTCAAGAGTAAAAGTTGATAATGCTTGGAGTCAAATTGATGTACAATTACAAAGAAGATTTGATTTAATTCCAAATTTTGTTGAAACAGTAAAAGGTTATGCAGCACATGAATCAGAAACTTTTGAAAAAATCACTAGTTTAAGAACTTCTTGGGCTAATGCTAACACTGTTGCTGAAAAAGCTGATTTAGATAATCAACTTTCTGGAGCATTAAAAACAATTATGGCTGTTTCAGAAAATTATCCAGATTTAAAAGCAAATCAAAACTTTTCTGAATTATCTGAAGAATTAAGAAATACAGAGAATAAAATTTCTTTTTCTAGACAATTCTATAATGATACAGTAACAATGTATAATCAAAAACTACAAATTTTCCCTTCAAACATTATTGCAAATATGTTTAATTTCACTCCACGTGAATTATTTACAGTTGATAATGCTGAAGCAAGAAAAAATGTAAAAGTTGATTTTGGAAAAAAAGACTAATTAAATGAAGGGGGTTACTTTTTTAAGTACCCCTTTTTGCTCTATAGGAGGTATTTTATGTTTAAAACAATTAAGAAAAATAAATTTGAATCTGCAATTATTGTTTCTATTTTTATTATTGCAGTGACACTTATTATTTATTATATATGTAATGCTTTAAATCTAGGAGAATTATCTATATTAATCGCATTAATTTTTTCAATCGCTTCTGCTTGGGGTTCTTACTATTACAGTGATAAAATAGTTTTAGCTTCTTGTAGAGCAAGACCTGCAACTAAAGAGGAAGATTTAAAACTTGTAAATATTTTAGATGCTCTAATGGTAACTGCTGGCCTACCTAAAAAACCAGATTTATATGTTGTTGAAGATGCTCAACCAAATGCTTTTGCAACTGGTAGAAATCCTGAACATGCTGTAATTTGTGTTACTACAGGTTTACTTGAAAAATTAAATTACTATGAATTAGAAGGTGTAATTGCTCATGAAATGAGTCATATAAAAAATTATGATATTCTTTTAAGTGCTGTTGTTTCAGTGTTTGTTGGACTTATTGTTATGCTCTCAGATATGTTCTCTCGAATTATGTTTTGGGGTGGCTTAAAAGATGATAGAGATAATGATAGTAAAGCAAATGGAATATTAATGCTACTTGGATTGATTTTCTTAATTCTTTCTCCTATATTTGGAACTTTAATGCAACTTGCTCTTTCAAGAAAAAGAGAGTTTTTAGCTGATGCTACTGCAGTAGAGTTTACTCGTAATCCTGACGGTTTAATTTCTGCTTTAGAAAAGTTAGAAAATGACCCTAATGAATTAGAAACTGCTAATTCTGCAACGGCTAATATGTATATCATTAATCCTTTTAAAAAGAATGGAGATAAAGGGAAGAGAAAAACTTCTAGTTTATGGTCTACTCATCCTAGCACAGCTGATAGAATTGAAGCTTTGAGAAATATTAGATAAAAATAAAAAATGCTAATAAAAAATCTATTTATTAGCATTTTTATTTTATATTTTAAATATTTTCCTTGCATTTTCATAAGTTATATCCGCAATTTCCTCTAAAGTCATGCCTTTCGCATCAGCTATTTTTTGAGCAACATATTTAACATTAATCGGTGTATTTCTAGTTCCACGAACTGGCTCTGGTGCTAAATATGGACTATCTGTTTCAATCAAAATTCTATCATTTGGTACTAAATTTATCATTTCATCTGCATTTTTTGAACTTTTAAATGTAATTGATCCTGCAAAAGAAATATAAAATCCTAGTTTTAAACCTTCTTTTATTAATTCCCTATTTTGTGGGCAACAATGAAAAACACCTTTATTTTTTACTAGATTTTCTTTTAATATTTCCAAAGTGTCCATTATTGCATCTCTTGTATGAATTACAATTGGTAAATCTAATTCATTCGCTAATTTTATTTGTTCTATAAAAGCCTTTGTTTGAAGTTCTTTATTATCTGTATTCCAATAATAATCTAATCCTATTTCCCCTACTGCTACAACTTTTTTATTGTTGTTTTTAATTAAATTTTTGATTTCATCTAACATTTTCCACAATTCTTCTTCATTTTGTGGAATATCATTTGGAGAAATACCACATGTTGCATACATAAAATCATATTTATTTGATATTTCTACAGCTTTTTTTGAACCTTCTAAACTGTAGCCTGCTGTTATAAAATTTTTAGTATCCGTATTTATTATTTCTCGTATTATTTCATCTCTATCTTCATCAAATTTTTCATCATTTAAATGACTATGATTATCAAATAATTTCATTTTATTACCTCTTTTGAACTGATTATTTATATAATACTGTAACATTTGCCACTGCATATTTTTTACAATGCGAAATACTAATATCAATATTTTCTATTGATTTTTCATCTATTCCAACTAATTTTATACTTGGCCTTCCTTGTTCATCATTTGTAACTTCAAAGTCTTTCCAACATACATTGTATTTATCATCTATTTGCCCTGAAACAGCTTTAAATGTAGCTTCTTTAGCAGCAAATCTTGCAGCATAATGTTGATATTTTTGATTTTTTCTAGACTCACAATATTCAATTTCTTTATCAGTAAAAACTCTATTTAAGAACTTATCTCCAAGCTGTTCTATACTTTCTTTTACCCTATCAATTTCTATAATATCTACACCACAACTTATTTTCATACATTTACCTCTAATTATTTAATCATA
Source organism: Clostridium sp. 26_22 (assembly GCA_001916005.1). GTDB lineage: Bacteria > Bacillota > Clostridia > TANB77 > CAG-508 > CAG-269. The sequence continues at coordinate 6,229 of MNRP01000002.1, read as the reverse complement.
TTTATATAATTAAGAATATTAAATATTAATAGAGCAACTAATACTCCTGCAATTACAATTGTACTTTTTGTATATTTTTCAATATTTAAGTTCTTATATAATATATCGTATTTTGTTTTTATTTCATAATACAATCTGTCTAATTCAAAAACCTTATTTAATTTAAAATTGATATTTGAACCAACTTCATTTTCTGTTACTTCTTGAATCCATAAGTTTTTAGTAAAATCTATAAATTTTTTTCTTGCTTCTTTTAAATTTTGATTATTACTAAATTCTTTTTCTAATTTTTTTAAATATATCTTTTTATATAAATTTAAGATATATGTATAAAAATATATTGTTTCAAATTCTTCTGGTAATGTTGTAAAATTGTTTATATCAGCACTTGATGCAAACAATGCCACTCCTTGTTTTGTAATTCCTATGTTTGCATATTTCCATTTAGAAAATGTAGTTACTTCTTCTGTTATATCTGCTGAGTTATCAGCTGGTAAAAAGTTTGCATATTTATTAAAATAATATTGAATTTTTTCAAATTCATTTTCTTGATTCCATGCTGATTGGTCTATACATACATAAGAATAAGTTAAGAATTTCTGTGTATCTATATCTAATTTTACTGTTTCTATATCAGAACCAGTTATGTCTTTTATAAATTCATTTAATTTATTTACATCACTAAAAGTGCTAGTTTGCAAATAAATTTTATCATAATTATTTAAATTATGACTTTCACTATTTATTTCTCTAAATTTATAATTAAAATTTAATAAGTCTGCGAATTCTTTTGCATCTTCTAGATTTGTCTTCATTACGAAGAAACAAATTCCCGTATTAAAGCAGATTAAATTAATTTTTTGTATTTTAAAAAATACTCCTCTTTCATCTGTTTTTCCTTGTATATCTTCTTTTAAATTATACTCAAATATAGTACAAGGGTATTTGCTTAAAATTGCTGATTTTGTATCTTCTGGTAACTCTTGTAATTTGTCTAATTTCATTTTTGAGTGTGAAAAACTAGAAAACAAAAACTGACTTATTTTTGGTAAAAAATATTGATATAAGTTCAAGTCTTTGCTTTTTTGAAATACTTTTAATTCAAAACGTTTGTCTTTTAGTATTTTTAATAAATATTTTTGATACTTTGTTTCCTTTATTACAAAAGGATGTATAAAATATGAATATTGATAGTTTATCTTTAGTTCCATTTTTATTACCTCTTTTTTATTATGTTTTAAGTTCTAGAAAAATTTTTCTAGAACTTATTTGTATTTTTATTCTTGATTATAATAATTCATATTAATGTCTAATCCAAAATGCCATCTACCAATAAAGTTTATTAGTAAATAATCATCTAGATTATATGTTGGTTCTTGTACTACTGTTCCTTTACTATTAATACTTCCCCATTTATTATCTTTTTTTACTGCAACAAACCCATAGTCGTTTTGTTCCATTGCATCATCATAAACATAGTCCACTATTACTTTTCCTGTTTTATCTACAAATCCATATTTTCCATCTTTTTTACTTAAAAATAATGTTCTATTTGGGAAAATATCTGATTCTTGTTTTTCTTCAAATTTTAAATTGTAATATTTGTATTGGCCATCTATTCTCATTTTTATATAGCCTTTATCTGTATTTAGTTCTAATAAAAATCCTGTAAGTTTTGTTTCTAAATTGTTATTTAATATACTTGAATTTAATTCACTATCTTCAGCAACATATATATCTGCTTTTTCATTATAACTTATAGATGTGTAATTAAATGCCAATTTTTCTTCATTACTGCTATTTATAATTCCATATTTATCACCTTTTTTAGCAATAAATATTCCTGTTTTTGCTTCTTTCAAATAATCATATTGAGCATCTAAAATCACATTTCCAGATAAGTCCATAATTCCATATTTGTTTGCTTTTTTAAATATTACTCCACTGTCTTTTGTTGCTAATATACCTGTTATTTCATCATAACCTTTTACTAACACATCTGTTGATGTACCATTTTCCGCTGTTCTTACAACTTTTTGTAATGTATTTTCTGTCACTACATATAAATCGTTTGAATGTATTTTATAGATTTTATTATAATCGCAATTTAATATTACATTATTAGAATAATCAATTACACCATATTTATTATTTTCGTTTTTTACAATAAAACCTGATTTATTGTCTTTTCCAATTTCTTCTATATCTGCATAAGATGTTGGAATTACTACTTTTCCATCTTCATTGATTATTCCGTATTTATTATCTTTTTTTACTTTTAATGAATTCTTTATTCCTGCTGATGCTGTTATTTCATCATACTCTATTGATGTTAATTCTTTTCCTGTTGAATTTATTATTCCATATTTACCGTTTTTTTCTACTTTTAAAATGTTTTCTTCATACCATAAATTATTATTTTCGTCTTTATTTGCTATTGCTTCTACTTTGTCATAGTTTGTAAATATTTCTTGATTTTTTTCATTTAATACTTTTGTTTTGTATTCCCCTGTTTCATAATCTATATCATATGTACAAATAAAAATAGCATTTTTACTGTTTGGTATTACTATCATTTCTTGATATGCTGGGTCTATTACTATATCTCCATTAGATTTTATGACTCCCCATTTGTTATCTTTATATAGTGCAAAGTAACTTGAACTACTTATTGTTCCTGTGTCTTTATCTTTTACCAATAATTTTTTTATTATAAATATAAACATTATTATTACAGCAATTGCTATAATTACCGCAAAAACCTTTTTCATATTTAATTTTGGTTCTGTATCATATCTTTTTCCTCTACTCATTTGTAGTCCTCCTTTGCACATATAATATAACATATATTTTTTTATTTTTCAACAAATTTACAAGCAATTACACTCATATCATCTTTTGCTGTTCCAAAATTGTTGTCAATTGCTTCATTTAGTATTAAATCTGCTATTTTTTTAGTATTGTTTGTTTCTATATCTTCAAGTAGATATTTTACCCAAAGTTCTTTGTTTTTGTATTCTATATTAGAATCTAATATTCCATCTGAACACATAACCATTATGTCTCCTGCTTCAATGTCTTTGTCAAATAGTTGTAAACTTTCATGATTTATTATTCCTGCAGGAAGTGAATTTGATTTTATTATTTGGACTTTATTTGAATTTTTAATATAAGTTGGACAAGCTCCTCCTTTTATAAATTCTACACAACCATTATATAAATCTACAATAGCAATGTCTAAAGTTGCAAATATTTCTTCATTTTGGCTTATTAAACTTGAATTTATTAATTCCATTGATGTATTTTTATCAAAGCCTGATAAGAATAGGTTTTCTAGCATTTTCAATGCTTTTTGGCTACTTTGTTTTGCTTTTTCTCCTGAACCCATTCCATCACTTAAAGCTACTAAATATTTTCCATCTTTTAGTCTAATTGTTAATGTACTATCACCTGATGTTTGGCTATTTTCCTTTGTTTTTTCTGACATTCCAATTGCCATTACAAATTTATCATCTGATAAAAAATTTAATCTTGTTCCAATACTTGCATCTTGATTAAATGCAATTTCTTCTCCTAATACTTCTGTTAATATTTTTTTAATTTCATCTATATCTACATTATTTGATTTTTCCATATATATTTCAATTAAAAATCTATCTTCTTTTTGTATTGATATTTCTTGTATGTTTATATCTTTTAATTTTAATAATTCAATTATTTGCCTTTTTTCTTTTATGAATTGTTCTTCATTTTGAATATTTTTTTCTATATTTTCAGCAATATTTGAAATTGCTTTAGATACCCCGGTTAATTGTTCTTTTATGTTCTTTTTGTTTTCTTGTAATTTTTTTTGCCATACAAAACTTGATTTACTTATTTTATAAGACATATTTATTACTCTTACCATTTGTGCAATATTTTCTTCTAAATATTCACTTATATTTTTATCATCAAAACCGATTATGTAACTATTACATCTTGCAAATATTTCTAGTAATTGTTCTCTGTTTATTTCTTGCTTGTCTAACAACAATTCAAAAATTTCATCAATTATTTTTCCTTCTGTATTTGATATATCCTCATATAGCATATTGTTTTCATAGCCATTTAAATTATCTAATAATTCATTGATAAATATTTCTTTATTATTGATATTTTCTTCTTGTTTTAATTCTTCCGCATCATCTATTTTATATGTTTTTGCCATTTCTTGAATTGTTTCTGAAACATTATTTAATCTCTCTGCTGTTTCTTTACTTTTATTTAATGCTCTGTCTGGAAATACTGGTAAAAGTTTTGAACCACCAGTAAATTCTTCTATATTTATTCTTATTGATTTTGGTACTGCTAAAAGCCCAATTGATGCAATTAATATTTCTTTAAAATGAATTAATTCTACTGTATATCCATTTGATACATATGCAAGTACGACGTTCCCTAAGCAAAATCCAACAATAACTCCTATCTTTCCAAATCTATTTAATATTCCCGCAATCATTCCAGAAATAGCATATGCTGCTACCATTATTGGATCAGATGATGTTATTACTCCTAAGGTTACTCCTATTGTAACACCTGCTGTTGTTCCTACTAATACACCGTTTTTCCATCCTAAAATTAAAACTATTAGAATACTTAAAATATTTTGAACTGAAAATCCAAATATATTTATTCCATTAAATGCACTAACAGAAATTGATAATAATAAACTTGCTCCTAATACTTCTTCTATTGAAAATGCTTTATTCTCTCTAAAATCTTGAATTACAGAAAGTGAATTTACAAATATTTTATAAAATACGACTGCAATTATTGAAAATGATACACTGGCTAAAGCATCATATAATGTAAATCCATTTATTCCTAATTTAAGTATTTGTATTATTAATGTTGATATGAATATATTTTTTGACAATTTTATTTGTTCATTTTTTTCTTCATCGTTTTGTTTTACTTTTATTATAAACATTGTAGCAATTAGTGTTAATACTGTTAAAATATAGCCTACAGCTCCACTAACTCCAAATTTTATTGCACTGCCTATAATTCCTGCTAAAACTACTCCTAATGCTGGTACTGAATTTGCTAAACATGCACCTAATATACTTATACTAAATGGTGAAAATTCTCCTGTTACACCAACCATTGAAATCATAAATGTTATTACATATATGATTATATTTTTTATGCTTAATACGTTTGAAAATATTTCTATTTTCTTTTTATGACTATTATCTTCTTCGTATCTTGCAGTATTTACTGTATTTTCATTTATATTTTGAAACATCCTTACCACCTCTTAAACTTTTTATAGCAAAATTTTACTACTTGTCCTTTGTATTTTTTGTCTTTTTTGGTATGGTAATTCAAAAAAGTTTTTTACATTTTGTGATATTTATTTTTTATTTGTTTTATTATTTTTCAATTTACTGCGTTTATTTTATTATAAATTGCCAAAAAAAGCAATATTATTGTAGAATTTTAAAAAGATAATAAATAGTATTTTTTCTATTTATTATCTTTAATTCTTTTGTTTTTATTTTAATTTTTCTATTTCTTTTTCTGATAATCCTGTTAAATTTGCTACTTTTTCTTTTGAGAAATTTTCCTTTAGTAGTTTTTTTGCAATTTCAATACTTTTTTCCATTATTCCTTGTGATATTCCCTGTTTAATTCCCTCAACAATGCCATCTTTTTTACCACGTCTATATATACGTTTGTTATCTTGTTGAATTGTTTCAAATACTGCCATCATATCTCCATCACCTCCTATATTTAACTTATTTAGAAATTCATCTGTCTTTTCTTTTCCTATTTTATTTTTTATTATTTGAGTTAACATTATTTTAAATATTTCTTTTATATTGTCTGAATAATTTTCTTTATCTTTATTTATTATTTCTACTATTTTTTCTATATAATTTGCTATTTGCTCATTATCTTTTGCCTTTTCTATTAATAATGCTTTTGTCATAAATGATGGTGTTTCTAACAATTTTTCTTCTGTATAATTATTAATATCTACAAGAATATATTTTGCAAATTCTATTGCTTTTTCCAGTATGCTTGACACTTGTGCTTCATTAAATGTTTTTGATACCTTCCATTTTTGTTTTCCTGTATATAAAACTATTGCATTTACTCTTGGGTACAAATAATCTTTCCTTTTACATTCTTTTTCATCTATTGCACTTTCTATTATTGCCATTTCATATTTTAAAATTCTAAA
>MNRP01000001.1 GCA_001916005.1 Clostridium sp. 26_22 | reverse complement strand
TAAAACTTGTGACTATTCAAGGGTGAACAAGTCACAAGTTAAAATATTATTTTTAGGGTGTCCTAATCAAAAACTATTGACAGCTTCCGAAATAGTTTTACATAAATATCGAATGTGTTTTTCAAAAAAGCTCTTTATTTTATCTTTCAAATCCACATCACTTTTAAAAAGACCATCTATCTCGTTATACATTATAATTTTGGAATTAATATTAGGTATTTCTAATATTTCTGCAAATTCAACTAAAGGTAAAAAATCTCCTGGTTTAATATATATTTTTGTAGTTTTACTTTTACATTTTTTTCAAACATCTCTCCTATATCTCGTATTTCTTTTTCTAATCTAATAATTCTTTCCAAAAGCAATTCTGCTATTTTTTTATACTTTTCATTTTTATTCATTATTTTCTTCATCTCCCTTTTCATTTTCTCTATTAAATATTATATTTAATAGAGAATTAACTCCCGACATATAATATTTTTTATACTTTATTGAACACAACACCAGATAATCTTTTAAAAGATTTTAAAGAATATTTAGATAAAATTTAAAGATTAGAATTTACTTTTGTAAGTTTCTAATCTTTTTTACTTGTTTTCTAAAAATTATTTGCATAAAGCTTAGTAAAATCAAAATCACTATAATCTCTTTGATACTCATTATAATTTATATTATTATTTATTGTACCTTTAACATCTGTGTTAATAGGTCTTGTCCTAATTTGTTTATAGGTATTAACACACTTGCTAATAGGTGTAATTATTCTTTTCAATATTTCTTTCGAATTTTCCTTATAAACTATTTTAACATCAAGATATCCTTTATCTCTCAAAGAACTAATCAATCTTGATGAATGTACTTTTGATATATTCAGCATAGAGCTTATATATGCATTTGACATTATGCATTCTTGTTTTTTACTTAATGTTAATATCATTGAATAAATATTCCTTTCTTTATCTGTTAAATTTTTATCCTTAGTTATATATTCTGGTAATATAATATATTTAAAATTTTCTTGTTCCAATCCAATTTTTCCTTCTAATCAATCGCTCCACAATTGATTTTGTGCCATTTTTATTCCCTTTTAGAGTAACTTATCTATATCAAACCACATGCAAATTTTCAAGCAATATCAAGCATTTCATTTAATTCCCCAAATTATAAGACTTTACCCCAGTATGTACAACTGAAATGATTGCATTTTCTAGAGCATTTACATATTTCCAACAAATTAACGCGGAACTTTTAGGCTTAAGTATTGATAGCAATCCATCTCATTTAGCTTGGATTTATGACATTTATTGTAAAACTGGTATACAACTTCCATTTCCTATTATTGCAGATAGAAATGGTCAAATTGCAAGAAAATATGGAATGATTTCAAATGATGTAAGTACTACAGAAACTGTTAGAAATGTTTTTATTATTGATGATAATGGAATTGTTAGAACTATTTTAATTTACCCTTTAAATGTTGGAAGATTTATTCCTGAAATTTTAAGAACTGTTCAAGCCTTGCAAATGGCTGATTGTAGTAAAGGTTCTACTGCTGCTAATTGGATACCAGGTCAACCTGTTATTGTTCCTACTCCAAAAACATTTAATGAGTTACTTGAAAGACAAAATTATATTAATGAAAATCAAAATGGTATTAGCTGGTATTTAAGTTTTAAAGAACCTCCAGCAATTTGTAAGAATTCTTCTAATGATGATACGAAAAATTGTTGATTTTGTTTTTAAAATGTAATTAATAAAAGAAAATGAGAAAGTCTACTCCACTTCCTCATTTTCTTTATTTTGTTCTTCAATTTGTATATTTTTTTCTTCTTTTTTGGATTTTAAAGTACTAACAATAACTACTATACCACTAAGCAATACATAAAAATAGAAATTTATACCCCTAGTTAAAATCATAGAACTACTAATTGCACTAGCTGGAAATACTGTTTTAAATATTGACATAAATCCGCCTTCACTTACACCAACTGCTCCAGGTGATGGTATTCCTGATACTGTTGCAAATAGTACAGATTGTAATGTTATTATTTGGAATATATTAAATCCTTTTAAGTTAAATGCACAATATACCCAATATGGAATACTGTAATAAATTATAAATTGTATCGCAGTTGTTAATATCGTTTTTATTATTACACTTGGATTTTCTTTGATATATTTAGAACTTCCATGATATTGTTCTAACTCTTTTTCTAATTTTTCTTGTACTTTATCTATCTTTTTGAATTTTAAAAATTTTAATATTTTTATTGCAATTTTTATTAATCCATTTGATAATTTTTTTGAAAATATTCCTACTAAAAGTAATGCTAAAGCCATTAAATTTAAAGTTACACCAATTACGAAGAACCACGCTAATCCTGAACTTAGGTATTTATGATTTATTATTACGCTTATAAATGCAAACGAAATTGTTATTACTTGCATACTAAATAAATTCATTAATAATGCTAAGGTTGAATTTGCGATTTTTATATTGTCTTTATGCATATAATATATTTGCATTGGCTGTCCCCCACTTGCCGCAGGTGTTATTGAACTAAAGAAAAATCCTATTAATGCATATTTAAAATTACTCAAAAAATTACTTTTTTCATTTAATGCTTTTAAAGTCCTTCCCAAGTTAATTGCTTCTAATCCCAAATAGCCAAGCATACATAATAATCCAATTAATATAAATTCTTTTTTTACACTTTTTAATATATTAAACATTTCATATATATTTTGGTCTCTTAGAACAAAATAAAATGTCAATATAATTAATAAAATAAACAGTATAAAATTTCTTATCATTTTTTTATTTTTACTCATTGTTTTTCTCCCACTTTTGTATGATAACATATATTTGTGACTTTTAAATGACTTTTTTTATATATTTTATATGTTCTATATTACTATTTTTGCTTCTTTCTTCCATACAGTTATAGATTTTGTTTCTTAATTCTTTTTGTTGTTCTTTTAGTGTTAGTTCTTTATTTGGATAAAATGGTCCATCTATATAAGATACAATTTTTATTTTTTTGTTATTTTTTCCATAACTTTGATATGTATTTGTAATACAAAATGCTGGTTTTTCTAGTTGAACTGGATATTTAAAAGATACATCTTTAAATGGTCTAATTTTTGTATAGTATGGCCATATATGCGCTTCTGGGTAAATTGTTATTGCATAACCTTTATTCGTTTTTTGCTTTATTGCTTCTAGAAAATTTTTCATTGCACTTTTGTTACTTGGAATTGGCATTGCTCCTAACATTTCTACTAGTGTTCCAGTTCCTTTAAGTGATATGTTTACTGGATTCACAATGAGAAAGTTCCTTTTAGGGTACATTGGTATACTTGGTATAAATGTATCTGCAAATGGTTGAGTATGGTTTCCATATATGAAGTACCCTTCATTTTTATATGGTTTTATTTTTTCTTTCCCTATATATTTTATTCTAAATTTTATTTTTGCATACAAAATTTTTATTGGAACACTTAGAATGTTTTGTAAAACAAAAGAGCATAAATTCCATAATGGATTTTTATGCACATATTTGTAATTTTCATCAATAATTCTAGGTTCAATTGATGACTTTGAAAATTCATCATTTAATTCATCTTCATAATATATTATTTTATTCATTTACTGTTTCCTTGTCTTCTTTAATTGTTGTATATTCAAGTGGTATTTTGTAAAAGTCTTCATATATTTCTTTCCAAACTTTTGCATTTTCTTCTTTCATTTTTTCTGTATTTTCTTTTATTGATAAATTTTCATCTGGATAGATTGGTTTGGCAATATTAACTGTGTATTCTTGTACTGGTTCCCCATCATCTCCAATAATTTCACTGTCTTCCATTGTTATAAATATTGGAATAACTGGTACATTGTTTTTGGCTGCCATTTTATATGCCCCTATTTTTAGTGGCTTTGGTTTTCTATAATTCCACCACATGCTTTGCTCTGGATATATTAATATGAATTCTCCTCTTTGTAAAATAGTATCTACTGCTTTCATAAATTCTATCATTGTACTTGTATTTGCACTTAATGGTAATGTATCACAATTTCTAAAGAAAAATCCTGGAAGACCTGGAAAATTAGTATAATTTCCTTCTCTTATTATTCTGTATAATTTCTTATTTTTAAATTTTTTATTACTTCTAAATGCTAATTCTACTGCATAAGAATCATTTGGATTAAAATGGTTACATGTTAACATTGCTCCTGTATTTATTTCTTCAAGATTTTCAAGGCCTTTTATGTCTTTTATGATTAATTTCTTTTCTTTTACTAATTCTTTTATTTGGGTTCTGGCAACTTGATTTGCTAACATATTTTTTATTTTGCTTAATCCTTTTTCCCTTAAATAGTCAACTTTATCTGGTGTTAATGGGATTGTTGGTGGGTCTTGTTCTACATCTAAATCAAAAATTCCGTTTCTTTCTAAATCTCTAATTTTTTCATATGTCTCTTCTCTACTTTGAGATTCTATTACTTTATTTTTTCTCAAATTTCCTAGACTATATTTTCTATGTTCTCTATGTTTCTTTTCTTGATTACATTTTCTGAACATTCTGTCATCCCCTACACAATCAGCTTCTTTCATGCAAAGAGCTTTTAAATTTTTGAATTGTTCCATATCTCTAAAACGTTCTTCTTCTGTGTAAGAATTTTTTATTTCTTTTATTTCTTTTATAAATTCGGTTTTTTCAGCATATTTCCAAAAATACTCTTGATATAAAATGTTATCAAAATGCCATGGCTTGTATGCTAAATTATAGTGAATCAATTTAAGTTTTTTATCTTCTACTCCTTCGACTTTTATAGGCATTCTGTCCCATACTCTATCTACTAATACAGTTCTTCCTTTACAAAGTCTATTTAAATAATCTTGGTCTTGCGCTACACTAAATTTTACTGTTTCTAATAGATATAAGAATTTATCTTGGAAATCTATTTTTCTGAATTCGTCTAAATTCATTAATAAAATTCCTGCATTAAAGTAATTTTTATAACTTGCAACACCTACAACTTTTTCTACATATTCTGCAAATTCTGGTATTGTTTGTACACTGTCGTCTGGAACAGCAGCGACTAGATTTCCTTTTATATTTGTATTATATAATTCTGCTATATCTCCTAATACAACTATATCACTATCAAGATATAAAACTTTATCATATTGTGGGTATAAATCTGGTATAAATAATCTAAAATATGTTGTTTTTGTATAATAATCACGTGTATATAATTTATCTTTTACTTTTTCAATATAATAATTCAAATCGACAAATTCTATATTTACATTTTCCTTTTTATATTTATTTATTTTTTTCTTGTTTTCCTCATTAATATTTGTATACAATATTTTTATTGAGTAGTAATAATTTTTTGATGAGTTTTCTATTAATGATTGAAGTGCTACCGCTAAAAATGGTACATAACCATCATCTACTGCAAAAAATATTGGTATTACCTCTAAATTGTTTTCCATTTTATTTTTCCCCTTTCATTATTGCAAAACTTTTTCTGTTTTTTGTTCAATGTATTGTTCTTTTAATTTTTTGTATTCTTCTAAATCCTTATCAAATGTATAGCATTTTAAATATTTATGTATTTCTTCAATATTCCATTGTTTATAATTTTCTGTATGTGGGTATGGTAACCACAATAATCTTTTACAGAAATGGCAAATTACTGTATCTTTTTTATTAAAACTTGCTTGTTCATTATATTTTCTTGGTAATAATTTTTTCTTAGTTGTATTCCAGAAAATAGCATCTTGGTCAGCAAATAATAATTTTTTTCTTTTTATTAATTCTCTTGCTTTTTCTAATAATTTTGTTTCTTTTATTTTTTTCATGTTTAAAAGTAACATTCCTGCATTGATATAATCTGGTCTAATCATTTTGCTACCATATTTTTCTTTTACTGCTGCATATTCATATTCTTCAATATCAGTATGATATAATGGAGAAATATCACCATTTGCCATCATATCTATATCTAAATATAGTAATTTATCTGGCATGTTTGGAACTAAATCAGCTAGCAATCTAAGTAATGTATATGGTGTACAATATGCTGTTTCATTTGCACAATTTGCAAATTCTCTTTCATATATATTTGTTACATCTACTTTTATTATTTTATTTTCTGGATTTTTGCTTTTGACCACTTGGTCTAAAAATTCCACTTGCTCATCTTCTATACATGTATATTCTGGTTTTATTCTTGATACATCCATTGTAAATATATAACATGTAATTGCTTCTTTTGTTTTATTTGTAATTGATATTAGTTCTGATAGTGCTCCATCAAATACTTTTTGGTTTCCACATAATAATATATTAATCATTTTCTTCCCCTACTATTTTTTTCTTTTATATAATAACAGATATTGAAAAAATTTTCAACATTTAGTCGTTTTTTGTTTTATTATATTTTTATTATTTGAATTTTCTTATTATATTCAAGTTCTAATTTTAATTTTTTATTCTGGATTGTTGCAAGTTCTACATATGGTTTTACTATTTCTTTTATTAATTCATTTATATCTGTTGATTGTTTTTCTATTTTTATTTTTTGTTGTCTGCTCTTGCTAGTTCCATTAATTCTTTTATTAGTTTGCTTAATCTTCTGGTTTCTTTTAGTGTTAGATTTATGTCTTCTGATTTTTCTATAAAGTTTTGTGAAAGCTTTGTGAACTTTTAAAACAATTTAAAATCAAAAAAACTTATCTTTGAATTTATCAAAAATAAGTTTTTCATATAAAATTGTAGAGAAGCCCCCAAAAAATAATTTCTTAATATTCAAGTGATCCGTGGGTGACCGTTTTAGAAAATGTCCGAACGTCAGTGAGTTACATTTTCTTAAATAGGGCAACGCGAATATTAAGAAATTACTTTTTTGGGGGCGGTTACTTAAAAAAAAACTAATTAATTTCAATCACATCTTTTATTACTTCTCCAGCAATAATCATTCCAACAACTGATGGAACAAATGATACACTTCCTGGTATTTGATTTCTTATTGTGCATTTTCTTTTTGTTCCAGGTGGACATATACAATGGTTTTTACAACTATTTTCTATTCCTTCATATGGTTTTAAGGGCTCCTCTTTTGAATATACTACTTTTAATTTTTTTATCCCTCTAGCCTTTAATTCCTTTCTCATTACTTTTGCAAGTGGACATATACTTGTTTTGTATATATCTGTTACTTCAAATCTTGTTGGGTCTAGTTTGTTTCCTGTTCCCATTGCTGATATTATAGGAATATTTAATTTATCTGCTTGCATTACTAATTCAATTTTTGCAGTTACTGTATCTACCGCATCTACTATATAATCAATACTTTTATCAAGTATTGTTTCTTCTGAGTTTGGAAGATAGAAATGTTTGTATGTTTCTACTTCAGCATTTGGATTTATTTCTAATATTCTTTCTTTCATCACATCTACTTTGTATTTTCCAATTGTTTTTCTTGTTGCATGTATTTGTCTGTTTAGATTTGTTAAACATATTTTGTCATCATCTACTAATACGAACTTTCCTACTCCGGCTCTTACTAATCCTTCTACTACAAAAGATCCTACTCCTCCTATTCCAAATACTGCAACTTTTGTTTTACTTAATTTTTCTATTTTTTCTTTTCCTAATAATAATTCTGTTCTTGAAAATTGGTCTAGCATTTTGATTTTTCCTTTCTTTTTTCTCTCTCTTTTAACGTATTTTATATATATTATCACATTTTTATGTTTTTCTCCATAGTTTTATGTCAAAAAATAAGAAAAATGGGAATTATACCCATTTTTCTACAATAATACTACATTATTTTGTTCCAAACTTTTTTGTACATCAATAACTCTTTGATTTGCAGAGCCTTTCCATTTTAAAGTTGGATTATGTAATTCATCTACATATTGACCATCTACTAGTACATCTAAGTATTTTACAACATCTTTATCTTTTAAGTCTTTATCAAATAGATATCCTGACCAAGCCCATAAATTTTTGTTAGGAAATTTTTCCTTAAATGATTTTGCAAGTTTTGTAGTTCCATCAATATTTTTAGGGTTCATTGGTTCTCCTCCTAATATTGATAATCCTTCTACATTTTCATTTTCACATAATTCTAAAACTCTTTTTATTGTATCATCAGTAAATTCTTTACCTCCATTAAAATCATGTGTTTCTTTATTAAAACAATTTTTGCAATTGAAAGTACATCCTTGCATAAATATTGATACTCTTACACCTGGGCCATCTGAGATGTCCATTTTTCTGATTTTGTTATATCTCATTTGTTTTTACCTCTATTCATCGTTTAATGTTTTATTCTTTATCATCTTTGTTATCTATGTGTAAAACTCTTTCTTTTATTTCTTCTGTTCTTCCTTTGTTCCAGAAATTGCTTCCTATATATCCACAAGTTCTTCTTGCTACATTTAATGTATTGTGATCTCTATTACCACAGTTTGGGCAATACCATTCTAAATTATCATCTATTAAGATTTCTCCTGTATAACCACATTCTTGGCAATAATCAGATTTTGTATTTAATTCTGCATACATTATATTGTCATAAATAAATTTGATTATTTGAAGTACAACTTCTAAGTTGTCTTGTAAGTTTGGTGTTTCTACATAAGATATAGCTCCTCCTGGACTTAATCTTTGGAATTCACTTTCTAATTTTAATTTTGAAAATGCGTCTATTTCTTCAAATACAGGTACATGATATGAGTTTGTTATATAACCTCTATCTGTAATTCCTTTTATAACTCCAAATCTTTCTTTTAAACATTTTGCAAATTTATATGTTGTTGATTCTATTGGTGATCCATAAACACTGTAATCTATGTCTTCTTTTTCTTTCCATTCATTACATTTATCATTTAATTTTTGCATTACTTGTATAGCAAATTCTTTTCCTTTTCCATTGTCTGTATGGCTATTTCCAGTCATGTATTTTACACATTCGTATAATCCGGCATAACCAAGTGATATTGTTGAATAACCACCATGTAATAATGGATGTATTTTTTCACCTTTTTTAAGTCTTGCAAATGCTCCGTATTGCCATAAAATTGGTGCTACATCACTTGTTACTTTGCTTAATCTTTCATGTCTTGCTTGTAATGCTCTGTGACATAATTCAATTCTTTCTTCATATATTTCCCAGAATTTATCGAAGTCTTTTCCAGATGATAATGCAACATCTACTAAGTTTAATGTTACAACACCTTGATTAAATCTTCCATAATATTTTGGTTTGTTTGTTTCTGGGTCAATATATGGTGTTAAGAATGAACGGCATCCCATACATGGGAAACAATGTCCTTCACCATTTTTGTCAACTTTGAATTCTTTCATTTTCTTTTCTGATATGTAATCTGGAACCATTCTTTTTGCTGTACATTTTGCAGCTAATTGTGTTAAGTACCAATATTTACTATTTTCGTGAATGTTGTCTTCTTCTAATACATATAATAATTTTGGAAATGCTGGTGTTATATATACACCTTTTTCATTTTTAAATCCTAAAATTCTTTGGTTTAAGAATTCCTCGATTATCATTGCTAATTCTTTTTTATATTCTTCTGTTTCTCCTAAATACATGCAAACTGATAAGAAAGGTGCTTGTCCATTTGTATTTGTCATTGAATTTACTTGATAGTTGAAGGTTTGAACTCCATCTGCAACTTCTTTTTTAGTATCATCTTCTGCAAATTTTTTACATTGTTCTTCTGTTAAACCTTTTTCTTTATATTTTTTATAATATTTATCATAACTGCTTCTAACAAATGGTGCTAAATGTGCTAATGATACTGTTGCTCCTCCATATGTTGAAGAAGTAACTGCTAATATTATTTGTGTTGCTATTGTACATGCTGTGATAAATCTATGAGGTTTTTCTATCATTACTCCATTCATTATTGTACCATTTTGTAACATGTCTTCTAGATTTATAAGTTCACAGTTTGTTAATGCATTTTGTGCAAAATAATCTGCATCGTGGAAATGTAGAATTCCTGCATCATGTGCTTTTACTATATCTTCTGGTAATAAAAATCTTCTTGTTATATCTGTACTTGTTATTCCAGCTAAGTAATCTCTTTGTGTTGTTACTACTGTTGCATTTTTATTAGAATTTTCACTATTCCAATATTCACTTTCGCCTTCTATTAATTCTTTTATTGATTGGTCTGTTGTGTTTGCTTTTCTTACTAATTCTCTTGTGTAACGATATGTAATATATGTTTTTGCTAATTGATATTTTCCATATGCCATTAATTTTCTTTCTATTGTATCTTGTATATCTTCAACTAATATTCTAGATTTTTTTAAATCTTCTATATAATTTATTATTTCTTTAATTTGTTTTTCTGAAACTCTTTCTCTTCCAGATACCTCATTATTTGCTTTTTGTATTGCTATTTTAATTTTTTCTGGATTATAATCAACTATTGTTCCATCCCTTTTTATAATTTTCATTATCATATCTCCTTTCTCATTTTTTATGTTCTTATTATATATCAATCTTTTTCTTTTACTGTTGCAAATGCAACATTTTATAAAAAAGTTTTTTATTGTATTTTTTTGTCCGCTTGTTTCTAAGAGAAAAATGATTTGTTACATTTTTGTTACAAATTTTGTCACATTTTAGTATTATATTAATATTTTATATAGAGGTGATTTTAGTCAAAAAAATAAAGCCAAAATTTTTTAGTTTTGACTTTGATTTTTTTCTAAAATATCTTCCATTGTATGCCATGCTAAAAGAGCACACTTTACTCTTGCTGGCATATGAGAAACATTTCTAAAAGCTATTGCATCTTCTAATTTTTTTAATTCATCCTCATCTGTTGTTTCTCTTTTTATCATTTCTATAAATGTTTTTATAATTTCTTTTGCTTCATCAATTGATTTTCCTTTTAATGTGTCTATCATTATCGATGTTGAAGCTTGAGATATTGCGCATCCATGTCCTGAAAATGCCATATCTTCTATTTTGTTTCCATTTAATTTTAATTCTAGTTTAATTTCATCTCCACAGTTTGGATTATGTCCAATCTCTGAGTAATCTGCATCTTTTAATTCTTTTTTATTATATGAATTCATACTGTGTTCCATTATTAATTCATTATAAACATCTGCTAATTCGTCATCCATTATTTTACCTCTATTTTTTTATATATTTTTTAAACATATCATATGCTTTATTCAAAGCACTAACAAGCTTGTCTACATCTTCTTTTGTGTTATAGATATAGAAACTTGCTCTACAAGTTGAATCTATTCCTAAAAATCTCATAAGTGGTTGTGCACAATGATTTCCAGAGCGAACACAAACTCCTTCTGAGTCTAGAATACTTGCAACATCATGTGGATGTATACCTTTTATATTGAATGATATAACGCTTGAATGATTATTTTCGTTTGGAGTTATATACAAATCTAAAAAGTCTAATTTTGATAATTCTTCTCTTGCATATGATAATACTTCTTTTTCTATTTCTTGGATTTTATCATACCCTAAGTTTTCAATATAATCAATAGCACTACCTAATCCTATTACACCTTCTACATTTTGTGTCCCTGCTTCAAATTTATTTGGTAATGGCGCAAAAGTTGTGTCTTGTTCATAAACATATTCTATCATATCTCCTCCCATTAAGAATGGAGACATTTTATTTAATATTTCTTTTTTTCCATATAATACACCTATTCCAAGTGGTGCAAGCATTTTATGTCCTGAGAATACTAAAAAGTCTGCATCTAAATCTTGAACATCTATCTTCATGTGTGGAATACTTTGTGATGCATCAACTATTACTATAGCTCCTTTTTTATGTGCATATTTGATGATTTTCTTTACATTGTTTATTGTTCCTAAAACATTTGAAACATGTGTAATTCCAACTATTTTTGTTTTGTCTGTGATTTTATTTTCTATCTCTTCATCTGTTAATTCAAATTCATCATTTATATACATATAATTTAATTTGCTACCTGTCTTTTTTGTAACTTTTTGCCATGGAACTAGATTTGAATGATGTTCCATTATTGAAATTACTACTTCATCATCTTTTTTTAGGTTGTCCATTCCATATGAATATGCAATTAAATTTAAACTTTCTGTGGCATTTTTAGAAAATATTATTTCTTCTCTATGTCTTGCATTTATGAATTTTGCTATTTTGGTTCTTGTGTTTTCATATTGTTCAGTCGCTTCTACGCTTAGTGAATATGCTCCTCTGTGTGGGTTTGCATTGTATTTTTGATAGAATTCTTCTACTGCTTTTATTACTTGGATTGGTTTTTGTGTTGTTGCTCCACTGTCTAGATATGTGATGTTTTCATTTTCTAGTAGTGGAAAATCTTTTTTTATAGTATTCATTTTTTATTTTCCTCCTTAATAATTAATTACTCCTATAGACTTGATTTTACATATTTTTAATGTTATTATTATATAGATAACAATTAATACGAGTATAGTTTATATACTCATTGCAACTATAGGAGGTAACATTATGACTAGTGACATGAAAAAAGATTTAGCAAGAGATATCAAATTAGGAATACATCAGTTTACAGATATTATTCCTGAAATCTACTTTCGAGATGATTCTGAAAGCATTATGATTGTCTTTGAAAAAGTAATTCCTGATAAAGAAACCATTTCAAACATCAAGTCTGCTCTTAAAATATTCGGTAATGAAGTCTTACTAAATGATCTTTCAGAAAACAAATTTATTTCACTTTTAATTGTGAGAAATTAACACCCCTTATCTTGTTCACTTACGATTAGCCTCCATTGGAGGCTAATTTTGTTAATCTAACCTCATATCAATTTCTTTTAAAATTTCATCTTTTAATTCTTCATTTTTTATATTTTCTAATATTTTATTGAATCTAGCTCTAACCATCAATTTCATAGCCTCTTTAAGTTCAAATCCTCTACTCATAATATAGAATAATTCTTTTTCTCCAATTTTTCCAGCTGAACTTGAATGGTTACCTTCAACTTCTTCTTCAGAGCAAAGTAACATTGGCAAAGCTATTGATTTTGCTGTATCAGATAATAACATACAAGCTTCATTTTCATTTCCAGTAGCTTTTTTGCAACCTTTTTTAAAATCAATTGTTCCTTTAAAATGTTTTTTAGCTATATCTTTTAATGCTCCTTGAACTTCTATATCTATATTTGATTTTTTTCCTCTTAATTCACCAATATAGTTCAAATCAAATAATTGATTTTCTTTTCCTAAATAAATTGTATTTAGCTGATTATCACAATTATCACCTTTTAAATTAGAATAATAATTTGTAATACTATTTTTTCCTCCAAAATCAATTATTGTATAATTAATTTTAGCATTTTCTTCAAAATCATTTTCGATTGCTAGAAAATTATTTGATTTTGTGTTCATTAAATTAATTAATACTATATTTAATTCTGAATCTTTTTCTGCTTTTGCTTTTATTATTCCATTGTGATAATTTTCACTTTCTTGATTTGAAGTATATTTTATTACTACTGTTGATTTTGTATTTTCAGTTGCAGTAATTTCTATATCGTCTACTAATACAGAATTTTCATCATCAAATTTAAAATCTATTTCTGCTTCTGCTTTTTCTAGATTCTCTGTTTTTGATTTTTCATTTTGAGTACCTTTTATGTTTAGCTTTATTTTTTGATTTGCTTGTGCTTTTACTTGAACTGCAAGTCCTTCGCTTAAACCGTAAGCTAAATTTATATCTATATTATCTGCATTTTGTTCTATATCTATTTTAGATGTATCACCTGTTATTGTTACATTTTCGAATTCTGGTATAACTTCTGGAATTTCAATATTTTCTAATTTTATATTGTTTATTCTAAAATTTTTAGCAGTTCTAACTGGTGTTTCATTTAATTTTAAATTTTCCATATTATCCTATTGCTCCTTCTAACTCTAAGTTAATAAGATTATTCATTTCAACAGCGTATTCTACTGGCAATTCTTTAGCTATTGGATGTGCAAAACCTCTTACTATCATTGCTTTTGCATCTTCTTCTGATAATCCTCTACTCATTAAATAGAATATTGTTTTATCACTTATTTTACCAATTTTGGCTTCGTGTGAGAATTCTACTTCATCTGTTCTTATGTCATTTGTTGGTATTGTGTCTGATATTGATATATCATCTAACATAAGTGATTCACATGATACTGATGATTTTGAATTTTTTGCATTTTCATTTATTCTTACTAAACTTCTATATGTGCATTTACCACCATTTTTTGAGATTGATTTTGCATTTACTACACTTGATGTGTTTGGTGCATTATGAATTACTTTAAATCCATTATCTAGATTTTGTCCGCCACCTGCAAATGATATTCCTGTAAATTCTGTTTTTGCTCCCTCGCCATTTAATATACTCATTGGATAAAGCATTGATATTTTTGAGCCAAATGAACCTGATACCCAATCCATTTTTGCATTTTTTCCTACTATCGCTTTTTTAGTATTTAAATTTAACATATTTTTTGACCAGTTTTCTATTGTTGAATATCTTAAATAAGCATTATCTGCTACATATAATTCTACGCATCCAGCGTGTAAATTAACTTTATTATATTTTGGTGCTGAACATCCTTCTATAAAATGCAAACTTGCACCTTCTTCTACAATTATTAATGTGTGTTCAAATTGGCCAGATTCTGGTGAATTTAATCTGAAATATGATTGTAATGGTATATCTACTTTTACACCTTTAGGTACATATACAAATGAACCTCCTGACCAAACTGCTCCGTGTAATGCAACAAATTTGTGGTCATTTACTGGTACACATTTCATAAAATGTGATTTTACTAATTCTGGATATTCTCTTACAGCTGTTTCCATATCTGTATAAATTACACCTTGTTTGATTAATTCTTCTTTCATACTATGATAAACAACTTCTGAATCATATTGTGCCCCAACACCTGCAAGTGATGTTTTTTCTGCTTCTGGTATTCCCAATTTATCAAAAGTGTTTTTTATATCTTCTGGAACATCATCCCAAGAACTATTTAATTTTGATTTTGGTTTTACATATGTTGCAATTTCATCCATATTTAATTCTGATAAATCTGGTCCCCATGTTGGCATTTCTAAGTTATTATATACTTCTAATGCTTTTAGTCTGAATTCTCTCATCCAGTCTGGGTCATTTTTTTGTTTTGATATTTCTTCTATTATTTCTCTTGTTAGACCTTTTTTTATTTTGAAGTCGTATTCATCTTTGTTTTTTATATCATAGATATTTCTATTTATTTCTTCAACTTGAGTTTTCATTTTTTATCCTTTCTCAATTTTTATTAGAATTTGATTTTTCATTTTATACATGCTATAATAAATTAAATTACTTTTTACCTAAAAAGGAGGCTTACTTATGGACTTTTTTGAATACTTATTAGAATCACAAAAGCAAAGTAATGACTATACAATAACTTTGATGCCTTTTATATTTGTTGTATCTGTTGTCTGGTTATTAGCTGAGCTAAAAAACAAAAAAAGTAATTATAGTTCATTCATTTGGCTGGGATAATTCCTAGCCTTTTTATTTATATTGTGCATATCCATTTTCTTCAATTTCACTTGCTAATTCTTGTGTTCCAGTTTTTACAATTTTTCCATTAACCAAAACATGAACATAATCAACTTTTAAGCTGTGTAAAATTTTTGTATTGTGAGTAATAATTAAAACTGCATTATTTTCATTTTTAAACATTTCAATACCTTTTGATACAGTTTTTATTGCATCAACATCTAATCCAGAGTCTGTTTCATCTAGTATTGCAAGTTTTGGATTTAATACAAGCATTTGAAGAATTTCGTTTTTCTTTTTTTCTCCACCTGAAAATCCTACATTTAAGCTTCTTTCCATATTTTTAGAATTCATATTTAATTCTTCCATGTATTTTTTTAGTTCATCTTTAAATTGAAATATTTTTACAGGTTGTCCAGTTATTTTATTTTTTGCATATTTTAAGAAGTTTGTTACTGAAACTCCAGGTATTTCTTCTGGTAATTGGAAAGACATAAATATTCCTTTTCTTGCTATTTCATCTGTTCTTGTTTTTGTTATATCTTCACCATCAAAAGTAATTGTTCCTTCTGTTTTTGTGTATTCTGGATTATTTAATATTGCATTTGCTGTTGTTGTTTTTCCAGAACCATTTGGTCCCATTATTACATGAATTTCTCCTTTTTTTATATTTAAATCTATTCCTTTTAATATTTCTTTTTCTCCTGCATTTACATGTAAATCTTTTATTTCTAATAAATTGTTGTCCATAATTTTAATTCCTTTCCTTTTTTGCTGTTCTTCTTGCACAGCATCTACATTTTTCTTTATTTATATCATAATCACAATCTAAATTGCTTAATCCTAATACTTTATGTACATATTTTGCTAGTTTATTTATTGTTTTATCCGTTATCGCTAATTTTATTCTTTCTGCTTCTTTTTTGGCATCATCTTCTTCAAGGTTTAAAACATCTTTTAGAAATACGTAAACTATGTCATAGGCTTCTAAAATTTTCTTTGCTAAATTTTCTCCTGAGTCTGTTAATTCTATTGTCCCATATGATTCATAATTTAATAAGCCTTCATCTTTTAAGTTGTATATTGCTTTATTTACACTTGGCTTTGTACAATTCATTTTTTGTGCTATGTCTGTTACACGCACATTACCATTTTGCTGTTTTAATATGTACATTGTTTTCAGATATTCTTCAGATGATTTTGATATCATGTTTTTTCTCCTTTTACATTTTTGTTAACTACGGTTAACATTATACTATCTTGCAGATTGTTTGTCAAGGCTAACATTAAAAAACGACATAATTTTTGCTAATATATAACAAAAATTATGCCATTTTCTATTTACCCTAAAGCTACATCTAAAATCATCATAATAACAAAACCAATTGCAACTCCAATAGTTCCAATATTTGAATGTTCTCCTGCTTGTGATTCTGGGATTAATTCTTCAACTACCACATAAATCATTGCACCTGCTGCAAATGATAATAAATATGGTAAAATTGGAACAACTGCATTTGTAAGCAATATTGTAACAATCGCTCCTATTGGTTCTACTATTCCTGATAAAGTTCCATACAAGAAAGCCTTTGGTTTTGATGTACCTTTACTTTTTAGTGGCATTGAAATAATTGCACCTTCTGGAAAGTTTTGAATTGCAATTCCTACCGCTAAAGCAAAAGCTCCTGCCATAGTAATTCCTGTATTTCCAATTAAAGCTCCTGCAAAAGTTACTCCTACTGCCATTCCTTCTGGTATATTGTGAAGTGTTACTGCTAAAACTAACATTGTAGTTTTCTTTAATTTGGATTTTATTCCTTCTGGTTTATCGCTTTCTAAGTGCATATGTGGAATTAAACTATCTAATAGTAATAAAAATACTATTCCAAATAAAAATCCTATTGTGGCCGGAATCCATGCAACTTTTCCTTGTGACTCTGCCATATCTATTGCTGGAATTAATAAAGACCATATTGATGCTGCTATCATTACTCCTGACGCAAATCCTAATAAGATTTTTTCTACTTTTTGACTCATCTTATTTTTCATTAAAAATACCATTGCTGAGCCTAAGGTCGTTCCTAAAAATGGTATTAATAGACCTGTTACTAAATTCATTTTCATACCCCCTTTTTTATTTTATATTATCATATTGATTTATAAATTTCTATATTTTGAATATTTTTTTATTTTTTTGTTATACTAATTTTGAATTTAAAATTAAATTCATTCTTATTTTTGGAGGTTTTTATCATGAATGGAAATCAAAAAATTTGTTGCAGTGTTAAAAGCTGTAAATACAATAATTTAGAAAACCGTTGTGAATTAGCTCAAATCCAAGTTTCACCAACAAAAGATTGTAATACAAAAAATGCTGATGAATCAATGTGTTCTAGTTATGAATATCAAAAATAAAAAAAGTTGTTAATTGGGATTTTCCCTTTTAACAACTTTTTTATTTTATTCAACTTCATCATTGCAATCTTCAAATTGTGAATTATATAGTTTAGCATAAAATCCATCTTTTGCTAATAATTCTTCATGATTTCCTTGTTCAACAATATCTCCGTGATTCATAACTAAAATTAAGTCTGCATTTTTTATTGTAGATAATCTATGTGCAATAATAAAACTTGTTCTACCTTTCATTAAATTGTCCATAGCTGATTGAATTTGTTGTTCTGTTCTTGTATCTATTGAACTTGTAGCTTCATCAAGTATTAATATTTTTGGATTTGCAAGTATAACTCTTGCTATTGTTAGTAATTGTTTTTGACCGGCTGATATATTTGTTGATTCTTCATTTATTTTTGCATCATAACCTTTTGATAAAGTTTTTATATAGTGATGAACATGGGCTGCTTTGGCTGCTTCTATTACCTCTGAGTCTGTTGCATCTGGTTTACTATATTTAATATTTTCTTTTATTGTTCCTCCAAATAGCCATGTGTCTTGAAGTACCATTCCAAACATTTTTCTAAGTTCACCACGTTTGAATTCTTTTATATTGTGTCCATCTAAAAGAATTGCTCCACTATTTACATCATAAAATCTCATCAATAATTTTACCATTGTTGTTTTTCCAGCTCCTGTTGGACCAACAATTGCTATTTTTTGACCATCTTTTACATCTGCATTAAAGTCATTTATTATTGTTTTTTCTTGGTCATATCCAAAATGAACATGCTCGAATTTGATATTTCCTTTTAATCCATCTGTTGATAATGGTTTTTTTACATCTTCAACTTCTTCTTTTTCTTCTAAAAATCCAAAAATTCTTTCAGCAGCTGCAAGCATTGATTGTATTGTACTTGATATTTGTGCAACTTGCCCTATTGGTTGTGTGAATTGTTTATTGTATTGTATAAAACTTTGTATATTACCAACTGTTATTCTTCCTTTTACTGCAAAATAACCGCCTAAAATTGCCACAGCAACATAACCAACATTTCCAACAAAGTTCATTAATGGATACATTAATCCTGATAGGAATTGTGAACGCCAACCTGATTTGTAAAGTTCTTGGTTGTCTTTTTCAAATTCTTTTATTGCTTCATTTTCTCTTCCAAATACTTTTACTATATTGTGTCCGCCATATACTTCTTCAACTTGACCATTTACGTGTCCTAAGTATTCTTGTTGCTTTACAAAGTATTTTTGTGATTTACCAATTACTTTTTTTAGTATTACTGCTGATATTGGTAATATTAATAAACTTACAAGTGTCATTTCCCAGCTTATTGAAAGCATCATGACTAAAATCCCTATTATTGTAAATATTGATGTTATTATTTGTGTAATACTTTGGTTTAGTCCTGTACTTAATGTATCAACATCATTTGAAATTATAGATAGAACCTCTCCATTTGTTCTTTTGTCAAAATATTTCATTGGTAATTTGTTTATTTTTTCTGTTAGCTCATTACGTATTTTATATGTTGTTTTCTGAGCTACACCTGCCATAATATAGCTTTGTATCATTGAAAATAATGCACTTACTGCATATAAGCCTAATGCAAATAAAATTATTTTTCCAATTTTGGCAAAGTCAATTCCACCTGTTCCGTTAATTTTGTTCATTAATCCTGTGTATATTTCAGTTGTTGCATTTCCTAATATTTTTGGACCAACAATACTAAAAATTGTACTTCCTATTGCAAATATCATTACAATTATTATGGCTATTTTATATTCTGAAAGTCTATTAGCTAATTTTTTTGTTGTTCCTTTTACATCTTTTGCTTTTTCTGCTGGGCCATGTCCTCCGTGTGGACCTCCACCCATTGGTCCTCTCATTCTTGGAGGTTTATTTGTTGTTTGCTCTGTATTACTCATGTTTGTTACCTCCTTCTATTTCTTGATTTTTTTGTAAATTAAGTTCTTCTTCTGAAAGTTGTGATAATGCAATTTGTTTATATGTTTCATTGTTTTTAATTAATTCTTCGTGTGTTCCTTTTCCAACGATTTTTCCATCTTCTAATACTATGATTTGGTCAGCATTTAAGATTGTATTAATTCTTTGTGCTACAATAATTACAGTCTTGTCTTTTGTCTTTTTAGCAAGTTCAGCTCTTAATGTGCTATCTGTTTTAAAATCTAATGCTGAAAAACTATCATCAAATACTAAAATTTCTGGGTCTATTGCTATCGCTCTAGCTATTGATAATCTTTGTTTTTGTCCGCCAGATACATTACTTCCACCTTGTGCTATTGGTTCTTTATATTTTTCTGGTTTTGAATCTATAAACTCTGTAGCTTGTGCAATTTGTGCAGCTTCTATCATTTGTTCATCAGACATATTTGGATTACCATATTTTATATTTGATTCTATTGTTCCTGAGAATAATATTCCTTTTTGTGGTACAAATCCAACTATTTTTCTTAAATCTTTATTTGATATTTCTTTTATATCTACACCATCTATTAAAAGATTTCCTGAAGTTATATCATAAAATCTTGGTATTAAATTTACTATTGTTGATTTCCCACTTCCTGTGCTTCCTATTATAGCTGTTGTTTCTCCTGGTTTTGCTGTAAATGTTATATCACTTAGAACTTCCTCATCACTATCTGGGTATCTAAATGATACGTTTTTAAATTCTACTAATCCTTTTTTGCTTGCATCTAATTTTTTAGGTTCTTTGCTTTCTTGTATTGCTTCTTCTGTTTCTAATATTTCATTTATACGGTTTGCTGATACTGAAGCTCTTGGTAACATGATTGATACCATTGAAATCATTAAGAAACTCATTACTATTTGCATTGTATATTGAATAAATGCCATCATGTTTCCAACTTGCATTGTTCCATTATCAATTCCATGTGCTCCAACCCAAACAATTAATAGTGAAATTGCATTCATTATCAACATTAAAGTTGGCATCATAAAGCTCATAGCTCTGTTTACAAAAAGATTGGTTTTTGTTAAATCTACATTTGCTTTATCAAATCTTTTTTCTTCTTTTTTCTCTGTGTTAAATGCTCTTATTACAGGTAATCCTGTTAGTATTTCTCTTGCGACTAAGTTTAGTTTATCTATTAATTCTTGTAATTTTTTAAATCTTGGCATTGCAATAATAAATAATGTTGCTACTACAAAAAAAATTGCTAATATTGCTACACCTATAATCCAAGCCATTGAATTATCACTTTGACTTAATACTCTTAAAAATCCTCCAATACCTATTATTGGTGCATATACTAATACTCTAAATAATATTGCTATTAATCCTTGAATTTGTTGAATATCGTTTGTTGAACGTGTTATTAATGATGCTGTACTATATTCTGAAAATTCTTTATTTGAGAATTTTAATACTTTTTTGAATATTTTTTCTCTTAATGTTTTTGCTAATTTTGCTGCAACTCTTGCTGATAAACACATAATTGATATTGCTGAAGCCATTATGATAAATGATATTCCAAGCATTTTTAATCCTGAAATAATTATATATTTGTTTTGTAAATTATCTGTGTCTATTCCTATTGCTTTATATTCTTTTTTTACTTGTTGTATTGCTGCTTGTTCTAATATGCTATTTTGCATATTGTCTAATTTTTCATTTACTGTTTCTAGCATTTTATCTATTTGTTCTTTTGGCATTTGTTTTATAATATCAATTAATTCCATATTTTGCATTGCTATTTTTTGTTGTTCTGGGATATTTGCTGGCATACTTGATAACATTTGCTCTTTCATTGAATTTGCTGTTTCTTCATTTTCTAATGAACTTAACATCATTAAAGGTTTTGTCATCATATTATTTAATCGTGTTTGTTCTTCATTATCTAATTTTTTAACCTCATATAAAGTTTCATTTTCTAGTGCTGGGTATTTTTTTACTAATTTTTCATATTCTTTTTCATCCAAATTTTCTTTTGATATTTCTTTATAGTCATTTAAAATCTGTTCATCATCTTCTGTAAATATTAGTAAATTGTCCATTTCAGACTTTCTAATTACTTCTGGTGCTGGATTTTCAATTCCACCACTTTGTATTCCTATATTTACTATTTTTGATGTATAATCTGGTAATGTTAGGTCACCAGCTGCTTGAACTATTAATAATAATACTATTGCTATTACTGATAGCCATGACTCTTTTAAATTTTTTAATACTTTTAGCATTTTTTCCTCCTTATTTTATACATTTATTTTAACTTTTTTATTGTTTTAATATTCCATATTTTAGATATTCTATTTGTTTTAAATATTCCTCTCTTGCCTTTTCTTTTGAGTCATATTTAAATCTCATAACTATTGCTTTTGCAGTTATTGTAAATAGAATTTTTTCAACAGTTTCTAAATCTTCATTTGAATTTATTCTTAATTTACTTGTATCTATGTATTCATAAAAATCTTTAATTTTTTTAGGTTTTTCCTCTATGAATTTTTTGAAAATCTTGCTATCTTCACTTGTTTTTAAATTTTCAAATATTTTTTTATATAATTTAATATCTTCTTCTTTAGCAAAATTATTTTCCATGCAGTCATACATAGATATAAATATTTTAAAAATGTCTCCATTTGCTTCTATTATATTATTTTTTATTTCTTTATTCATTTGCTTAAAATGTTTATTTAATATAAAACCGAAGTAAATCTTCCTTACTTTCAAAATATTGATAAAAACTACCACGTGCAATTTCTGCATTTTCCACAATATTTTTTATTGACACTTCTTCTATTGGAACTCTTTCAAATTCTTTTTGAGCAGCTTTTATTATTTTTTCTTTTTTCTCGTTTGGAAGTTTTAAAAATGTTTCTTTTGGCATATTAATCACCACCTTTGAATTTAATAAATCAATAATGACACCGTGTCATACATTATATGTGACACGGTGTCATTTGTCAATAATTTAAATGTGAATTTTTTGTGAACTTTTATAAAATCTCTTTTAATTGTTCTAATTTATTAATTATTCGATAACTATTTTTTCCTTCATAATTAGGTATTTCATTAGGATTATAATAAACTGCTCTTAATCCAGCATTTATTGCTCCATTTATATCTCTTTCTAGGCTATCACCTATCATTATACATTCTTCTGGTTTATTATCTGCAATGGCAGTTAGAAATGCTTCTTTAAATGGTTTTCTATTTGTTTTTTCTGCAGAATATACCTGTGAGAAATATTTATTTATATCTAATATTTTTAACCTATTTATTTGTTCTTTTGCAAACCAATCTGTTAAAATAACCATTTCATATTTATTCTTTAAATACACTAATGTATCTTTTACACTATCTTCAATCTTTTCTGGTACACAATTTCCCCATCTTTCAAGAACTTTGTCCATAAATTCAATTGGGTATTGTTTTTTCATATGATTGTTTATATAGTTTAACATTAATTTTTTATCAAATCTATAATTGACTTTTTCGTATTCAGAAAATGCTTTTCTTATTTCTTTATATTCTTGTTCTGTATATTGTATATTTAATTCATCTAATGTTTTTTCTATTTCTTTATCATATTCACTTTCCCATGGAATTAGTGTATTGTCTATGTCAAATATTACTCTTTTTATCATGTTTTCTCCTGTTTTATATAATTACATTTTTCTAAATACACCACATACTTTACCTAAAATCTCACAAGTTGGAACTATTATTGGGTCCATTGTGCTATTTTCTGGTTGTAATCTTATATGGTCTGTTTCTTTGTAAAATGTTTTTACTGTAGCTTCATCTTCTATTAATGCTACTACTATTTCTCCATTATTTGCATTACTTTGTTTTCTAACTAATATATAATCCCCATCCAAAATTCCTGCTTCAATCATACTTTCTCCTCTAACTGTAAGCATAAAGCAATCTGAATTTCCTACAAAGTCTATTGGAATTGGGAATGTATCTGTTACATTTTCTACTGCTAATATTGGCATACCTGCAGTTATTTTTCCAACAACTGGAACTTCTACTAATTCTTTTTGTGTGTAAAAATCTTTTGTTGATGTTTTCTTTGATTCTCCTGTTGCTCCTTTTAATAAACGTAATGTTCTTCCTTTTTTATCTTGTTTTTTGATGTAACCTTTTTCTTCTAATTTTGCTAAATAACCATGTACTGTTGCTGTAGAGCTTAGACCTACAGCTTTTCCTATTTCTCTTACTGATGGTGGGTAACCAACTGTCATTATTTGTTTTTCGATAAATTTTAATATTGATTTTTCTCTATTACTTAATTCTGGTTTTTTTCTTGGCATTTTTATCACTCCATTTCGATTTTTTAACATCATATCATACAAGCAAAAAAATGTCAAACATAAATTTGGTTTTTTTAAAATTTATGTGTAGGTTAGTCAATCATTTGTCACAAATTATTTAAAATAAATACTTTGAGCACCTATATTGTAAATAACGATTCTTCTTGACTTTTATATTTTTCTAT
>MNRP01000054.1 GCA_001916005.1 Clostridium sp. 26_22 | reverse complement strand
GATGATGAATCAGCAGGAGCTCGGAGGAGGAGCAACAGATATTAGACTTGTATCAGGAGAATGGAATGATTTTGAAAGCTTAAAATCAAGAATAATGGTAGCTGGTGGTGGACGGCGGAGCATCTTATGGTACTGCAGGAGGAGCAGGAGGAGGCCTAAATGGATTAACTAATAGAACGCGTTCAAAACCAGGAACACAAACCTCAGGATATAAATTTGGAATAGGGCAAGATGGATATGGCGTAGGAGATTCTGATGGAGTAGCAGGTTCAGGAGGCGGCTACTACGGAGGAACGACAAGTGACTATTCAGATGAATGTGAAGCAGGAGCAGGAGGTTCATCATTTGTGTCTGGGTATGATGGATGTAATGCAATTTTTGAAGAAACAACAGAAAATAATATAATACACTCTGGACAAAAAATTCACTATTCAAAAAAAGAATTTCAAAATATAAAATTTCTAAATGGAAATGAACAAAAAAATAATAATATTGATGGATATGCATCAATAACATATTTAAGTAATAATTATAAATTAGCATTAATATTAGATAATTAATAAAAAAGAAACAATTTGTTTTAATCTTTTTACAAATTGTTTCTTTTTTTACATATTATTGAATATTTCCAAAATATTTCCAAAAACCTGTTGACATACGGACAAAAGCATTGTATAATATAAAAGCATGAATTAAGCGATGAAGCTGAATGTGGCTACATACTTACGGAAAGTGAGAATGGAGGGAACTTCAGTGGAGTATGTCATGGCGTAGACCAGGCGGTAAGTTAAATTATTAAAATAGTGCTTATCCCAGAATTATCATGCATATTTTGGGTTTTAAAATAGGGTGATTTCAAAACACCAGAGCACGTTTTAACTTGCCACGGTAATTTAGATAGCAAATGCAGCTATCGTGGGGAAAACCCAAAAAATAAAATTTATATAAGGAGGGAAAATTACAATGGCAAACTCAACAGTAGTAACAAGCGAAAAAATAAGAATAAGATTAAAAGCTTATGACCATGTAGTTTTAGATCAGTCTGCTGAAAAAATAGTAGAAACAGCTAAAAAAACAGGAGCAAAAGTTTCAGGTCCTATTCCATTACCAACACAAAAAGAAGTTGTAACAATCTTACGTTGTCCTCATAAATACAAAGATTCAAGAGAACAATTTGAAATGAGAACACATAAAAGAGTTATAGACATTCTTTACCCAACACAAAAAACAGTTGATAGTCTAATGAAATTAGAATTACCAGCAGGTGTTGATATCGAAATCAAATTATAATCAGAAAATTAGTTAGCGAAAAACGCAAACATCAAACCAAGCTGATTTAGCATAAAGTAATGCCAATACAAAAATCAGCCAATAGTTAGGATAATCGGAAGAAAAGTTGGAATGACACAAATCTTTGATGAAAAAGGAAATGTAATTCCAGTAACAGTTATAGAAGCTGGTCCATGTGTAGTAGCACAAGTAAAAACAGTAGAAACTGATGGATACGATGCTGTACAATTAGGATTTGGTGAAATAAAAGACAAACATATTAATAAACCAGAAAAAGGACATTTTGCAAAAGCTGGTCTTGAAGCAAAAAAACACTTAAGAGAATTTAGATTAGATTCAGTTGAAGGTGTAAAAGTTGGAGACACAGTTAATGCAGATGTATTCGAAGCTGGAGAAAAAATCGATGTACAAGGAACATCAAAAGGAAAAGGATTCCAAGGTGTTATCAAAAGACATGGACAACACAGAGGACCTATGGGACATGGTTCAATGTATCACAGAAGACCAGGTTCAATGGGACCAACATCAACACCAGGTAGAGTATTTAAAGGTAAAAAATTACCAGGACATATGGGAAGAGTTACAGTTACAATACAAAACTTAGATGTTGTAAGAGTTGACATGGATAAAAACGTATTATTAATAAAAGGTAGTGTTCCAGGACCTAAAGGAGCTATCTTAAAAATAAAATCAGCTGTAAAGGCTAGTAAATAGAAAGGAAGGAGGAATACGAAATGCCAAAAATAGATGTATACGATATAAAAGGTAAAAAAGTAAGTGATGTAGAATTAGCTGAAAGTGTATTTGGTATCGAACCAAACGAAGCCATAGTACATAGCGTATTAGTAAATTATTTAGCTAATCAAAGACAAGGTACACAAAGTACAAAAACAAGAGCTGAAGTTCGTGGTGGTGGTAGAAAACCATGGAGACAAAAAGGAACAGGTAGAGCAAGACAAGGAAGTATAAGAGCTCCACAATGGATTAAAGGTGGTATAGCTTTAGGTCCAAAACCTCGTTCATACAGATATACTGTTAATAAAAAAGAAAGAAGATTAGCAATAAAATCTTTATTAAGTTCTAAAGTATTAGAAAATGAATTAACAGTAGTAGATAAATTAGAATTATCAGAAATCAAAACAAAAACAATGGTAAAAGCATTAGCTGACTTAAAAGTTGAAGGAAAAACACTAATAGTTCTTCCAGAAAACAACAAAAACGTATTAATGTCAGCAAGAAACATCGAAGGTGTTAAAACAATAGTATTAAATAACATCAATGTATTTGATTTATTAAAATACAACAATTTAGTTTTACCACTAGAAACTGTTAAAAAATTAGAGGAGGTGTATGCATAATGTTACCAGAAGAAATTATAATAGCACCAGTTGTTACTGAAAAAAGTAATGACGAATTACAACAAGGAAAATACACTTTCAAAGTAAACAAAAAAGCTACAAAAGTTGAAATAGCTAAAGCTATTGAAAAACTTTTTGAAGTTAAAGTATTAAAAGTAAACACAATGACAGTACAAGGAAAAACAAAAAGAGTTGGTTACCACACAGGTAAAACTTCAGATTGGAAAAAAGCTATTGTTACAATAGATACAAACCCAGGAGAAGTTACATACTTAGCAAAAGGTGGAAAAGCAACTAAAGCTACAAAAAAATTCAAAGATTCAATTGATGAATTTATGGGAGCTTAAGTATAAGAAAAATATCGGGAAAGAACCCGGAGAATAAAGAATATCTGGAATCAACCAGGAAAATAAATTATATTAAAGGAGAGTAAAGAAAAATGGGAATGAAACATTTTAATCCATATACACCATCAAGAAGAAACATGACAGTTTCAGACTTTTCAGAAATAACAAAGAAAACACCTGAAAAATCATTACTTGCTAAAAAGAAAGAAAAAGCAGGAAGAAACAGTTATGGTAGAATAACAGTAAGACATCAAGGTGGAGGAAATAGACAAAAATATAGAATTATAGATTTTAAAAGAAGAAAAGATAACATGGAAGCAACAGTTATCGGTATAGAATATGATCCAAACAGAAGTGCAAATATAGCATTAATCCAATATGAAGATGGAGAAAAAGCTTATATATTAGCACCACAAGGATTAACAGATGGAGATAAAGTAATATCTGGAGAAACTGTAGATATCAAAGCAGGAAACTGTATGCCAATCGACAGTATACCAGTAGGTACATTAATCCACAACATAGAATTAAATCCAGGACAAGGTGGAAAATTAGTTAGAACAGCTGGACAAAGTGCTCAACTTATGGCCAAAGAAGGAAAATATGCAACATTAAGATTACCTTCAGGAGAAATGAGAAAAGTATTAGCAAAATGTAGAGCAACAGTTGGAGTTATAGGAAATTCAGATCATGAAAACGTTAAAATCGGTAAAGCCGGAAGAAAACGTCACATGGGATGGAGACCAGATCACCCACATGGTGGTGGTGAAGGTAAAGCTCCAGTAGGACACGCTGGACCAATGACACCTTGGGGTAAACCAGCTCTTGGATACAAAACAAGAAATAAAAAGAAAGCAACTAATAAATTTATTGTTAAGAGAAGAAAATAGTTATTACTTGAGAAGTGTTTTAATACACTTCCAAAGTATAACGGTTACAGTATAAAAACAAAAGTCTTTTGATTCATAAATTAAAAACTTTGAAATGGTTTTTAATTTATGAAGAATAAAGCGAAGCGAAATGAAAGGAGGACATTAGAATATGTCTAGATCAAGCAAGAAAAAACCATTCGTACAAGAAAAACTATTAAAAAGAATAGAAAAAATGAACGAAACAGGTGAAAAAGAAGTTCTAAAAACATGGTCAAGAGTCTAAAAACATGGTCAAGAGCTTCAACAATATATCCACAAATGGTTGGTCATACAATAGCTGTACATGATGGAAGAAAACACGTTCCAGTATATATAGCAGAAGAAATGATTGGTCACAAATTAGGTGAATTTGCTCCAACAAGAACATTTAAAGGTCATGCTGGAGACAAAAAGTCAACAGTTAAGAAATAAAAAGGAGGTAAAGTGAAGTGCAAGAGCAAGAAACTTTAGTAAAAGAAGCAAAAGCAACTCTTAAATTTGCAAGAATTTCATCTAGAAAAGTTAAAATAGTAGCAGATTTAATTAGAGGAAAAAATGTAGATGAAGCATTAGCTATAGTAAAATTCACACCTAAAGCATCATCTGAAATAATAGAAAAATTATTAAAATCAGCAATTGCAAATGCTGAAAACAATCATGAAATGAAACATGAAAACTTATATGTTGCTGAAATCTATGCAAACCAAGGTCCAACATTAAAAAGAATTAGACCAGCTGCAAAAGGTTCAGCAGTAAGAATTAGAAAAAGAACAAGTCATATAACAATATTATTAAAAGAAAAGGAGGCTTAATTTAACCATGGGTCAAAAAGTACATCCAACAGGGGCAAGAGTTGGAATTATCAAAGATTGGAATTCTAAATGGTATGCAGATTCAAGAAACTTTGCAGATTACTTAATAGAAGACCAAAAAATTCGTAAATTTTTAAAGAAAAAACTATATGCTGCTGGAATTTCTAAAATAGAAATCGAAAGAACAGCTAAAATGGTAAAAGTTAATTTATGTACAGCAAAACCTGGTATAGTTATCGGTAAAGGTGGAGCTGGAGCAGAAAGCGTTAGAGCTGAATTAGCTAAATTAATAGGAAAAGATGTTAACTTAAATATCGTAGAAGTTAAAAACATCGATACAGATGCACAATTAGTAGCAGAAAATATTGCAGGACAACTAGAAAGAAGAATTTCATTCAGAAGAGCTATGAAACAATGTATGCAAAAATCACTTAAAGCTGGTGCTTTAGGAATAAAAACTTCAGTATCAGGAAGATTAGGTGGAGCAGACATGGCTAGAACTGAATTCTACAAAGAAGGAAATATTCCATTACAAACTTTAAGAGCTGATATAGATTATGGATTCGCAGAAGCAGATACAACATACGGAAAAATCGGTGTAAAAGTTTGGATTTATAAAGGTGAAGTTCTTCCAACTAAAAAAATGGAAGGAGGAGACCAATAATGCCATTAATGCCAAAAAGAACAAAACATAGAAAAATGCAAAAAGGTAGAATGAGAGGAAAAGCAACAAGAGGAAATAGAGTTACAGATGGAGAGTACGGAATACAAGCTGTAACAGCTGCATTAGTTACAAGTAACCAAATAGAAGCAGCCAGAATTGCTATGACTCGTTATATTAAAAGAGGTGGAAAAGTTTGGATTAAAATATTCAAGAGTAATGTTTGAAATCGCTGGTGTACCAGAAGAAACAGCTAGAGAAGCCTTAAGACTTGCAATGAATAAACTACCTAATAAAACAAAATTCGTTGCCAGAGAAACTGAAAAGGTAGGTGGAAATGATGAAGATTAGTAAAATAAGAGAAATGTCTTCACCAGATTTAGAAAAAGAATTAGGTGAACTAAAAACAGAATTATTCAAATTAAAATTTAGTTTAGCTACAAACGGATTAGACAATCCAATGAAAATAAAAGAAGTAAAAAAAGATATAGCTAAAATAAATACTGTATTAACAGAAAGAAAAATAGCAGAAGCTAAAGCATAATGTTAAATAACAAAGAAGAGGGAGGATTCATAAATGGAAGAAAGAAATCTTCGTAAAACTATGATAGGAACTGTAAAATCTAATAAAATGGACAAAACAGTTGTAGTAGCAGTTGAAACAAGTGTAAGACATAACGTATATGGAAAAACAGTAAAAAGAACATATAAATTAAAAGCACATGACGAAGAAAATGCTTGCCAAATTGGTGACAAAGTTAAAGTCATGGAAACAAGACCACTTTCTAAAGATAAAAGATGGAGAGTAGTTGAAATTGTTGAAAAAGCAATTATAAAATAAATAAAGGAGGAACACAGGTAATGATACAACAACAAACAATATTAAAAGTAGCAGACAACACAGGTGCAAAAGAAATTATGTGTATTAGATGTTTAGGTGGATCATACAGAAAAACATCTAACATAGGTGATGTAATAGTTGCTTCAGTTAAATCAGCAACACCAGGTGGCGTTGTTAAAAAAGGTGATGTTGTAAAAGCTGTTATAGTAAGATCTAAAAAAGGATTAAGAAGACCAGATGGTTCATATATAAAATTTGATGAAAACGCAGCTGTAATAATAAAAGAAGATGGAACACCAAAAGGAACACGTATCTTTGGACCAGTTGCAAGAGAGTTAAGAGAAAAAGATTATATGAAAATATTATCTCTAGCTCCAGAAGTATTATAAAAAATAAGAAGGGAGGCAATCTCTAATGAGAATAAAAAAAGGAGACAATGTTCAAGTTTTATCAGGAAATGATAAAGGTAAAACAGGAGAAGTTTTAGAAGTATTACCAAAAGCTGACAAAATCGTTGTTAAAGAAGTTAACATTAGAAAAAAACATGTTAAACCAAGAAAACAAGGAGAAGAAGGCGGAATTATATCAGTTGAATGCGCTATACCAGCTGCAAAAGTAAACGTAGTATGC
Organism: Clostridium sp. 26_22; assembly: GCA_001916005.1. GTDB lineage: Bacteria > Bacillota > Clostridia > TANB77 > CAG-508 > CAG-269. Next base: position 23,240 of record MNRP01000054.1, on the reverse strand, counting down.
CCAAAATGTGGAAAAACTACAAAAGTAGGATATAGTGAAGAAAAAGGTGAAAAAATTCGTGTTTGTAAAAAATGCGGTGCAAAATTAAAATAGGAAAAAGAAAGGAGGATTAATACATAATGGAAAAATTAAGAGAACAATATGAAAAAGAAGTAGTCCCAGCATTAATGAAAAAATTTAATTATAAATCAATTATGCAAGTTCCAAAACTTGACAAAATAGTAATCAATATAGGATTAGGAGATATAAAAGAAAATCCTAAATCATTAGAAAACGCAATGAATGATTTAATGCAAATTACAGGTCAAAGACCAGTAGTAACTAAAGCTAGAAAATCAATCGCTGCATTTAAATTAAGAGAAGGTGTAAATGTAGGTTGTAAAGTAACATTAAGAGCAGATAAAATGTATGACTTTGCTTACAAATTATTCAACGTAGCACTTCCAAGAGTTAGAGATTTTAGAGGAGTTTCAGGAAATTCTTTCGACGGTAGAGGAAATTACTCTATGGGTATAAAAGAACAATTAATATTCCCAGAAATCGAATATGATAAAGTTGATAAATTAAGAGGAATGGATATCATATTTGTAACAACAGCTAATTCAGATGAAGAAGCAAAAGAATTATTAAAACTTATGGGAATGCCTTTCAAAAACTAATTATTAAAGTTAAGGAGGAAAATCAAAACTATGGCTAAAAAATCAATGAAAGTAAAACAAGCTAGACCACAAAAATACACAACAAGAGAATATAACAGATGTAAAATATGTGGAAGACCACATGCTTATATTAGAAAATATGGTATTTGCCGTGTATGTTTTAGAGAATTAGCACATAAAGGAGAAATACCAGGTGTTAAAAAAGCAAGCTGGTAGAATCTTGATGAAATAAAAGAAAAGGAGGAAAAAAATGAATACAACAGATCCAATCGCAGATATGTTAACAAGAATTAGAAATGCAAACACTTCTAAACACAAAACAGTAGATATACCTGCATCAAATATGAAATTAGGAATTGCTGAAATATTATTCAAAGAAGGATACATCAAATCTTTCGAAGAAATAAAAGATGACAATCAAGGAACAATAAGAGTTACTTTAAAATATGACGAAAAAGGAAATAGAGTAATCGACGGATTAAAAAGAATTAGTAAACCAGGACTAAGAGTATATGCTTCAAAAGAAGAATTACCAAAAGTTTTAAATGGTTTAGGAATAGCTATAATCTCAACTTCAAAAGGATTAAAAACAGATAAAGAAGCAAGAGAATTAGGAGTAGGTGGAGAAGTATTAGCATACGTTTGGTAATATAATCCATAACAATAAAAAAGGCGAAAGCTATATGACATATTCAAAAAAAAGGAGGAAAAGATAATGTCAAGAATAGGAAATAAACCTATAACAGTTCCTGCAGAAGTAAAAGTTACAATAGATGGACACAAAATCACAGTAACAGGACCAAAAGGAACATTAGAAAGAGAAATTCATGAAAACATTTCTTTAGAAATGAATGAAAACACAATTAAAGTTTCTAGAATTAACGATGAAGCTGCTAATAGAAGTTTACATGGTTTAACAAGAACATTAATTAATAACATGATAATAGGTGTAACACACGAATATACTAAAGAATTACAAATCAACGGAGTTGGTTACAGAGTTGCAAAACAAGGAACAGGATTAAACCTAACTTTAGGATATTCACACCCAGTAATATTTGAAGCACCAGAAGGAATTACTTTTGATGTACCAAATCCAAATACAATAATAGTAAGAGGAATTGATAAAGAATTAGTTGGTCAAACAGCAGCAGTTGTTAGATCAAAAAGACCACCAGAAGTATATAGAGGTAAAGGTATTAAATATGCTGATGAAGTTATTAGACGTAAAGAAGGAAAAACAGGTAAATAGAAATTAAGCTGAACAATGTGATTTGGCAGATAAAATTTTGAAAAAATTTTAGATGACGATGAATGAGCGAAGCTAATGATTCGTAAATTTATAATTTCGGAGAAATTTTAAATTTATGATGAACGAACAAAGTGAGTGAAAGGAGAATAAAAATGGTTAAGAAAACAGATAGAAAAATGGAAAGAACAAGAAGACATTTAAGAGTAAGAACAAAAATATCTGGTACAGCTGAAAGACCAAGATTATGTGTATATAGAAGTAACACAAACTTATATGTACAAATTATAGATGACGTTGCTGGAAAAACATTAGTAAGTTGTTCAACATTAGACAAAGATATTAAAGAAAAACACGCTAATATCGAAGCTGCTAAAGAAGTTGGAACAATGATAGCTAAAAAAGCAATAGAAAAAAATATCAAAACTGTAGTTTTTGACCGTGGTGGATACATATATCATGGTGTAGTAAAAGCATTAGCAGAATCTGCAAGAGAAGGCGGATTAGAGTTCTAGGAAAGGAGAAAATAAAAACCGATGGAAGAAAAAAACGAATTAAAAGAAAAAGTTGTTGCTATAAATAGAGTTGCTAAAGTTGTTAAAGGTGGTAGAACTTTTAGATTTAGTGCTGTAGTTGTAGTTGGTGACGAAAATGGACATATTGGTGTTGGAAATGGTAAAGCTGCTGAAGTTCCAGATGCTATCAAAAAAGCTATTCAAGAAGCTAAAAAGAACTTAGTAGAAGTACCAATCGTTGATACAACAGTACCACACGAATTTGTTGGAAAATTTGGTAGTGCAAAAGTTTTATTAAAACCAGCTGCTGTTGGTACTGGACTTATAGCTGGAGGTAGTGTTAGACCAGTATTAGAGCTTGCAGGATACAGAAACATAAGAACAAAAGTTATTGGAACAAACAATCCAAGAAACGTTGTTTATGCTACTATCGAAGGATTAAAAGCAATGCAAACAGCTGAGCAAGTAGCTAAAAAAAGAGGTAAAAAAGTAGAAGAAATATTATAATAAAATAAAGATGTTATAAAAGATTAAGGAGGTGCAAGCATAAAATGAAACTAGGAGAATTAAAACCAGCAGAAGGTAGAGTTTCAAGAAGAAGAGTTGGACGTGGAATCGGTTCAGGACTAGGAAAAACATCAGGAAGAGGACATAAAGGACAAAAAGCTAGATCTGGCGGTGGAGTAAGAAGAGGATTCGAAGGTGGTCAAACACCATTATATAGAAGATTACCAAAAAGAGGATTTAATAACATAAATGCAAAAGATTACACAGAAGTAACTTTAACAATGTTAAATAAATCAACAGTAACAGATGTTACAGCAGAAACTTTATTAACAGATGGAATTATAGGAAAAGTAAATGACGGAATAGTAATATTAGCAACAGGAAAACTAGATAAAAAATTAAACGTAAAAGCTACAAGATTTACTGCAAAAGCAAAAGAAGAAATTGAAGCTTTAGGCGGAAAGGCTGAGGTGATTTAGTTGTTTAAAACAATCAAAAATGCATTAAAAACACCTGATGTAAGAAAAAGAATATTATATACATTATTATTAATCGTAATTTTTAGATTAGGATGTTATATAACAGTTCCAGGAGTAAACAGTATAACATTAAATGAAGCAATGAGTTCAAATAATGGAATTGCAGGATTAATAGATATTATTTCAGGAGGGGCATTTTCTAGATTTTCTGTTTTTGCAATGTCAATTAGCCCTTATATCACAGCATCAATAGTTATACAATTATTAGCTATGATTATACCATCTTTAGAAAGATTAACTAAAGAAGGTGGAGAAGAAGGAAGAAAGAAGATAAACAGATACACAAAAATATTAACATTAGTTTTAGCACTAGTTGAAGCTATAGGAGTATTTGTATCTTATAAATCTTCTGGAATCTTCGTAAATACAAACTTTGCAACAGGAGCAATGGTTGTAATTGCCTTAGTTGCAGGAACATCAATATTAATGTGGCTTGGTGATGAAATAACAAGTAAAGGAATTGGAAATGGAATTTCAATGATTATATTTGTTGGTATCATATCAGGTTTGCCAAGTTTTGTAACAACATTATGGAATTTAATAATGACAGATGCAGGATTTAGCACAACAGGATTACTAATGGCAATAGGAATATTAATAGGAGCTATTATATTAGTAGCTGGAGTTGTATTTGTACAACAAGCAGAAAGAAGAGTTCCAGTGCAATACTCTAAAAAAGTTGTAGGAAGAAAAATGGTTGGAGCACAAAATACACACATTCCATTAAAATTAGCAATGGCTGGAGTTATGCCTATAATATTTGCATCATCATTCTTAACATTTCCAGCAATGATTATACAAATATTTGTAAGTGATATTGGAAGCAAAACTGGATTTTTAGCAGGATTATATAAATTCTCAATAGCTACATCATCTTCAAGTGTAGGAATTGGGTATTCAATTGCAAATGCATTAGTATACTTAGTGTTAATAATGGCATTTACATTCTTCTATACATATGCTACATTTAATCCAGCAGAAGTTTCAAATAACATAAAACAAAATGGTGGATTCATTCCAGGAATTAGAGCTGGAAAACCAACAACAGAATATTTATCATCAATAATATCTAAATTAACATGGTTCGGTGGATTTTTCTTAGCAATTATTGCTATACTACCAATGTTATTAAGATTTACAAGTTTAAATATTGCTTTTGGTGGTACATCTATATTAATCGTTGTAGGTGTCGCATTAGAAACAATACAACAATTAGAGTCACAATTAGTAATGAGACATTATAAAGGATTTTTGGAATAATAAATAAAATTATGGGGAGATATAATTATAGAGATAATTTAATTATATCACCCTATAATGGTTTATAAAAATAGTTTTTATAATGATTATCAAAAGTGATAATTATTATAAAGATTATTAACAAAATAATCTTATAAAAAGGAGAGATGAAAAATGATTATTATAATGTTAGGTGCGCCTGGAACAGGAAAAGGAACAGTAGCTGGAAAGTTACAAGACAAATTAGGATTTACACAAGTATCAACAGGAGACATATTTAGAAAAAATATAAAAGAAGGAACTGAACTAGGGAAATTAGCGGATAGCTATATTTCAAAAGGAAATTTAGTACCAGATGATGTAACAATAAAAATAATAGAAGATAGATTAAATGAACCAGATGTAGAAAATGGAATAATCTTAGATGGATTTCCAAGAACAGTAAAACAAGCAGAAGAATTAGATAAAATATTAGCTTCAAAAGGTAAAAAAGTTGATAAAGTATATAATCTAACAACACCAGAAGAAGAAATTATAGAAAGAATAGTAAATAGAAGAGTTTGCTCAAATCAAGAATGTAAAGCAATATACAACATAGTATTAAATCCACCAAAAGTTGAAGGAAAATGTGATAAATGTGGTTCAGAATTAGTAACAAGAAAAGATGATAATGAAGAAACAGTAAGAGCAAGACTAAAAAATTATTTTGAACAAACAGCACCATTAGTAGAATACTATGAAAATAAAGGGAATTTAGTTACAGAAGTAGTAAGCAAATCAATAAACAGATTAGGTGAAGATGTAGCAAATGATATAGTAGAACAATTAAAATAAAAAATTGTAATATATATAAAGGAGTAGACCTAAAGTGGTAACAATTAAATCAAAAAGAGAAATCGAATTAATGAGACAAGTCTGCAAAGTAGTTGCATTGACTTATGAAGAATTAGAAAAAAATATAAAACCAGGAATGACAACATATGAATTAGACAAATTAGCTGAAAAAACAATGAGAAGCTTAGGAGCAACACCAGCTCAAATAGGATATGACCCAGGAATAAGAGGAGTACCTAAGTTTCCAGCTGCAACTTGTGTTTCAGTAAATGATGAAGTAATACATGGGATACCATCAAGAAATAGAGTTATAAAAGAAGGGGACATTGTAAGTGTTGATACAGTAGCTCTAAAAAATGGATTTAATGGAGATGCAGCAAGAACATTTATAGTAGGAGAAACATCAAAAGAAAATAAAAGATTAGTAGATGTTACGAAACAAGCATTTTTCGAAGGAATAAAATATGCAAAACCAGGAAATAGAATAGGAGACATTTGTCACGCAATAGGAGAATATGTTCACTCACAAGGATTTTCAGTAGTTAGAGAATTCCAAGGACATGGTATAGGAAGAGAAATGCATGAAGATCCAGGAATACCAAACTATGGAAAAGCAGGAAGAGGAATAAGACTAGAACCTGGTATGACATTAGCTATAGAACCTATGGTAATACAAGGAAAACCAAATATTTTAGAATTAGATGATGGATGGACAATCATAACAGAAGATGGAACAATGGCAGCTCATTATGAAAATACAATTTTAATTACAGAAAAAGAGCCAGAAATATTGACAATCCTAAAAAAATAATGTATAATGTAGTAGTTATTATCAAAATGGAAAAATTATGTATAATAATAAATTGCTCTTATAGGAGGGGATATCTTGGCAAAGGAAGATGTTATAGAAGTAGAAGGTACTGTTGTAGAAGCATTACCAAATACAAATTTTAAAGTAGAACTTGAAAATGGACATCAAATATTAGCTCATATTTCGGGGAAACTTAGAATGAATTATATAAAAATTCTACCAGGTGATAAAGTAAAAGTAGAATTATCACCATATGACTTATCAAGAGGTCGTATAATATGGAGAGCAAAATAATAAAGTTTAAATTTAACCCAAATAATATAAAGTTTTAAGACTTATAAATAGGAGGTGCAAAAAATGAAAGTAAGACCATCAGTAAAGAAAATATGTGACAAATGCAAAGTAATAAAAAGAAAAGGTGTAATTAGAGTTATATGCGAAAACCCTAAACACAAACAAAGACAAGGATAATTTGTTTTTTTTAATTGTTTATAACACAAATTAGGTAGCGGCTGTGAAAGTTTATTTATAAAATAAAAATTTACATATCAAATTTGTGTTTATATATATGTCTTGAGAATATCTAAAGACCCGTAGCGGGGTGCATTTCACCTTTAGAGAATACAAAGACAAACTAATAATAAATATAATAAAAGAAAAATTTTGGAGGTGCAAAATAATATGGCTCGTATAGCAGGAGTAGACTTACCTAAAGAAAAAAGGGTAGAAATAGGACTTACATATATTTATGGAATAGGATTAACAAGCTCTCAAAAAATACTAGCAAAAGCTGGAATTAATCCAGATACTAGAATAAAAGACTTAACAGATGATCAAGTTAATGATATAAGAAAAGTTATTGACGAATCATACAAAGTTGAGGGAGATTTAAGAAGAGAAGTTGCTCTTAACATTAAAAGACTTACAGAAATCGGATGCTACAGAGGATTAAGACATAGAAAAGGATTACCTGTAAGAGGACAAAGAACAAAAACTAATGCTAGAACAAGAAAAGGTCCTAGAAAGTTAGTTAGCAAAAGCAAAAAATAAAAAAATTGACTAAAATCATCAATCTGCACATTTTCAATATTTATTACAAATCTCAGCATACAAACGTATAGCTTCGCCTTGTAATAAATATCAAAAATGCACATCTTAATAATTTTAATCAATTTTTAGGAATGATATAAACCTTATTAAAATGAAGGAGGGAAATTTAAAAAATGGCAAACAAAAAAACAACTACAAGAAAACCAGTAGCTAGAAGAAATAGAAAAAACATTGAAAAAGGTGAAGCACACATTCACTCTAGCTTTAACAATACAATAGTAACAATAACAGATACACAAGGAAATGCAATTTCATGGGGAAGTGCTGGAGAATTAGGATTTAAAGGTTCTAGAAAAAGCACACCATTCGCTGCAGGACAAGTTGCAGAAACAGCAGCTAAAGCAGCTATGGAACATGGATTAAAATCAGTAGAAGTATATGTAAAAGGACCAGGAGCTGGTAGAGAAGCTGCAATCAGATCACTTCAAACAGCAGGTCTTGAAATAAGCGCAATCAAAGACGTAACACCAATACCACATAACGGTTGTAGACCACCAAAAAGAAGAAGAGTATAGAAAGGAGTATAAATAATGGCAAGATATAAAGACGAACAATGTCGTATATGCCGTAGAGAAGGACAAAAATTGTTCTTAAAAGGTGCAAGATGCTACTCAGATAAATGTAGTATATCAAGAAGAAATTATGCACCAGGACAACACGGACAAAAAAGAGCAAAATTATCTGAATACGGTACACAATTAAGAGAAAAACAAAAAACAAAATCATATTATGGAGTTGGAGAAAAACAATTTAGAAGATATTTCGAAATGGCTTCAAATAAAAAAGGTGTAACAGGTGAAAACTTATTACAAATATTAGAAAGTAGATTAGATAACGTTGTTTACAGATTAGGATTTGGAACATCAAGAGCACAAGCTAGACAATTTGTAAATCACGGACAATTCGAAGTAAATGGTAAAAAAGTTAACATACCATCTTACTTAGTAAAAGCAGGAGATGTAATCACTGTTAGAGAAAGTAAAAAAGATAACTCTACATTAAAAATGAATATAGAAGAAACAGCTGCTAGACCAGTTCCAGCATGGCTTGAAAGAGATAGCGAAAAATTAAGTGGTAAAGTAATTAGATTATCAGCTAGAGAAGATATAGATCTTCCAATCGAAGAACATTTAATAGTAGAGCTTTACTCAAAATAATAGTTTTTGAAAGTAAGTGTAAAGGTTTAGTCAAAACTTTAAAATTTTACTTAAAAAGACTCATAAGTTTTTAAAGAGTTTGAGAGAGTATTCTCAATTTAGGAGGTAAAAATGATAGAATTTGAAAAGCCAAATATTGAATGTCTAGAAATTGATGATGTAAATAACTATGCAAAATTTGTATGTGAACCATTAGAAAGAGGATATGGTGTAACAATAGGAAATTCTCTAAGAAGAATAATGCTTTCATCACTTCCAGGATGTGCTATAACAAGCGTAAAAATAGATGGAGTATTACATGAATTCTCTACTATACCAAATGTAGTAGAAGACGTACCAGAATTAATAGTAAACTTAAAAAACGTTAGATTAAAATTTGACGGAAATGAAGAAAAAACTATAAGAATAGATTTCAAAGGTGAAGGAGAAGTTACAGCTGGAGATATAAAATCAGATGGAACAGTAGAAGTATTAAATCCAGATTTACATATTGCAACAGTTTCAGAAGGTGGAAGCCTTGTAATGGAAATGACTGCAGATAGAGGAAGAGGATACAATTCATCTGAAAAAAATAAAAAACCAAATCAAGATATTTCTGTACTTCCAATTGACTCAATCTATACACCAGTAAAAAAAGTAAACTACCAAGTAGAAAATACAAGGGTTGGTCAAACAGTAGATTATGATAAATTAGTAATAGAAGTATGGACAGATGGAAGCTTAAAAGCACATGAAGCTTTAAGTTTAGCTGCAAAAGTTATGACAGGACATTTAGAATTATTCATAGATTTATCTGAAACAACAAAAAATACACAAGTAATGATTGAAAAAGAAGAATCTAAGAAAGAAAAAGTTCTAGAAATGTCAATAGAAGAACTTGAATTATCAGTTAGATCATACAACTGTTTAAAAAGAGCTAACATATCAACTGTTGAAGATTTAATTAGTAAATCAGAATCAGAAATGATGAAAGTTAGAAATTTAGGAAAGAAATCTTTTGATGAAGTAACAGCCAAATTACATTCATTAGGCTTAGACTTTGCACAAGAAGATGAGTAAATAAAAATAAATAGGGAACAAAGCCCGAACGAAAAAGAAAGAGGAAGGTGAAAAAATTGGCTACAAATAGAAAATTAGGTAGAACTACAGATATTAGAATGGCAATGTTAAAAAACTTAACAACAGACCTATTAGTACATGGAAAAATTGAAACAACTTTACCAAGAGCCAAAGAAGTAAAATCAATAGCTGATAGCATCATATCACTTGCAATAAAAGAAAAAGATAACTTCGAAGAAGTAGAACAAAAAGTTGTTAAAGCTAAATTAGATTCAAAAGGTAACAAAGTTACTGAATTAGTAAAAAGCAAAAACGGTAAAGAATATTTAAAAGTAGTTAAAGAAGAAACTACTGAAAAAAGACAAAAAGATATGCCATCAAGATTAAATGCTAGAAGAAAAATAATGAGAAAAGTTAACAAAGTAAAAGATACAGATGGTAAAGTAATAGACGTTCCAGCAATGTTATTTAACGAAATAGCACCTAAATATGCAGGTAAAAACGTTGGTGGATACACACGTATAGTAAAAGCTGGTCCTAGAAGAGGAGACGGAGCTGAAGTTGCTATATTACAATTAATATAATTAATTATAAATAAAAAGAGATGAACTACTTTAAGATTGTTCATTTCTTTTTTTGACTTATATAATTTTTTATGTTAAATTATTATTTGAAAGGAATATAAAAATGTTAGAATACCAAATAAAATACTCAAAAATAAAAAACATCTACATACAAATAAAAAACGGACAAATAATAATAAAAGCACCCAAAAGAGTAAACAAAAAAGAAATAGAAAAACTAATAGAACAAAAAGCAGAATGGATACAAAAAAGCCTAGAAAAAGAAAAGCAGAAACAATCAAAACAGGCACTATATACCAAAGATGAATTTAAACAAATAGTAACATCAAATGCAAAAGAACTAATAAACGAAACAGGACTAATACCAAATAAAATAACAATAAAAGAAATAAAATATGCTTGGGGAAGTTGTTCAAGCAAGAAAAACATTACAATAAATCTAGAACTAATAAAATATAGCCAAAAAGCAATAAGATATGTAATATTACATGAGCTATGCCATATAAAACATATGAACCATTCAAAAGAATTTTGGAAATTAGTTGAAAAATATATGCCAGAATATAAAGAAATTCAAAAAGAATTTAAATAAAAAATAACGTAAAATAAAATGAATAAAAAACAATACTAAGTTCATAATAAAAAAGAAAGAGAGGAAATATTATGAACTTAGAACAAAATTTAAATGAATTATTATCAGACTTAAATGTATTTTATCGTAAACTACAAAATTACCACTGGAACGTTACAGGACAAGACTTTTTCCAAGCACATTCAAAATTAGAAGAATTATACAACGAAATAAATGAACAAATAGATGAAGTAGCAGAACATATACTAATTTTAGGAGAAGAACCATTAGGAACACTAAAAGATTATTTAGAAAAAACAAATATAACAGAAGCAGAAAACAAAAAAATAAAATCACAAGAAGTTTTTCAAACAATACTAAAAGATTACAAGAAATTACTTGAAAAAGTAACAGAAATAAAAGAAAAAGCAGATGAACAAAAAGAATACTCAACATCAGCATTAATGGATGATTATATTTTAGACTATAGCAAAATAATATGGATGTTAAAGCAAAAAGAGGAATAATCACACAAAAAAATAAAAAACATATAATAGACCATAGGAGGCAAAAAAATGATTGAATTTGTATTAAATACAATATTCTGGACATTAGCCATTTATGGTCTTTTTGAAATTATAAAAAATATTATATACATAAATACATATACAAAATTTAAATCAGATGGAATTCATGTAATAATAGCAGTAAAAAATCAAGAAGAAAAAATAGAAGGATTTTTACGTTCAATATTATTCAAAATTTTATATGGAAGAGAAGAATATCTAAAAAACATTATAGTTGCTGATTTAGAATCAACTGATAATACTAAAGAAATAGCTAAAAAATTAGCAAAGGATTATGAAATATTAAAAGTTATAAGTTGGAAAGAATGTAAAGACATAATGGATAGTATAAACGAAAGTAAAAGTAAAATCTAAAGGACAAATGCAATGAGTTTAATAAAAAATATTAATAAAACGGACTATGGATGGACAAAAGTGAAGAATTAAAATATTTTCTATTGTTCGCTTTTTTTATAATAATAATTGTGATAAAATACATACTAAAGGAGCAAAAAACAATGACAGAAAATAAAGCAAGAAAAGTAAAAGAAATATTTAGTGACTATCAAGCAAGAGCAAACATAATAGAAGCAGAAATATTAAACTTAGATGTAATAAAAAAGACCAATACACTTGGAATCACAATAAAATCAGATGAATATATAGAAGTAAAAGAAATATGGTATTTCGAAAAATTCCTATTAGAAAGATTTGGCTTCAAAAATATAGACATGAGAATTCAATATCTAGAAGGAGTGCAATTAAAAAGAGTTGATGATGAATGGAGAAATATTATATGCTATATGGCACATAAATATCCATTAATGAAACCAATGTTATTAATGAAAAGCACTGTAGAACTAGAGAAAAACATAATTCACGTAAAAATGCACATAAGAGGTGCAGACTTTTTAAGAGCCAAAAAAACTGATATTGAACTTGAAAATGTAATAAAAAAATTATTTGGAAAAGAATACAAAATCGAACTAGAAGAAGTATTGCAAAAAGAAGAAGAACAAGCTTACGAAAAAAAGATGAAAGAACTAGAAGAAAAGACAATAGAAGAAATGTGTTCATATAATCCAGAAAATAAAGAAGAAAAACATAATAAAGAACAAGAATATAATGACCCAGACTATATACCACCACAAGATGGAGATATATACATACCAGAAGGAATGGCTGGAGAAATGCCTGAAGATATACCACAAGAAGAAAATATACCAGCAGAAAACTATATAATGGGAAAACCATCAAAAGCAAAAGAAAAACATATGAAAATAAAAGACATTACAGCAAATGATGGAAGAGTAACCTTAGAAGGAAGAATAGTAACTTGTGAATGTAGAGAAACAAAATCAGGAAAAGGCATGATTATATACGAATTATATGATGGAACAGGAGTAATAACTTGTAAATCCTTTGCAAAAGATGCAAAAGAAGGACAAGAAATAACAGAAAAAATAAAAAATGCAAAAGCAATAAAAACAGTAGGAAAAGCTGGACTTGATACATATGCAGGAGATATTACTGTAATATCAAATACAATAATAGAAACAGAAACCGATGTCCCAGAAATGCCTGAAGAAGCAGATGAAGACACACCATTAATATTAGGAAAAAATATGAACATTACAGCACCACTTGTAAAAGTTGCAGACTTAGGTGTTGATGATGGACAAGTTTCACTTGATGGTGAAATAATCTATATGGAAGACAGAGAATTGAAAAATGGAAAAACTTTATTAAGCTTTGACTTATATGATGGTTCAAGCACAATGACATGTAAAGCATTCTTACCAAAAGAATCAGCAAAGAAAATAATTAAAAGATTAGGAAAAGTAAAAGGAATAAAAATTGAAGGAAATGCCCAAATGGATTCATTTTCAAATGAATTAACTGTTATGGCAAATACAATAATTGAAGGAAACGGCGTAAAAAAAGAAATAAGACAAGATAATGCAGAAGTAAAAAGAGTAGAATTACATATGCATACAAAAATGAGCCAAATGGATGCAGTAACATCAGCAGAGGATTTAATAAAAAGAGCTATAAAATGGGGAATGAAATCAATTGCAATTACAGACCATGGAGTTGTACAAGCATTCCCAGAAGCATATCATTTAGTAGGGGATGACAATCCAGATATAAAAATAATATATGGTGTTGAAGCATATTTAGCACCAGACAATACAAAATCAATATATAATGGAAAAGGACAAGACATAGATGCAACATATTGTGTTTTAGACTTAGAAACAACAGGATTTTCTGCAACAAATGATAGAATTACAGAAATAGGAATAATGAAAGTAAAAAACAAAGAAGTAATAGATGAATTCAGTTGTTTTGTAAATCCAGAAAGACATATACCAGAAAGAGTAACAGAAGTTACAAATATAACAGATGAAATGGTAAAAGATGCAGAAACAATAGAACAAGTATTTCCAAAAATGTTAGAATTTTTAGGAGACCAAGAAAACACAGTAATAGTAGCACACAATGCAAATTTTGACGTAGGATTTTTAAAACAAAATGCAAAAAGATTAGGTTATGACTTTGACTACTCATATTTAGATACCTTAAGTTTAGCAAAAGACCTATTCCCAGATTATAAAAAATATAAATTAGGAAAAATAGCTGAAAATTTAGGAATAAAAGTAGAAGTAGCACATAGAGCTTTAGATGATGTTGATACAACTGTAAAAGTATTTAATGTAATGATAGATATGTTAAAAGAAAAAGGAGCTAAAAAATTAGAAGACATAGATGAAGTTGCAGCAGACCCAGCAGCTAAAGCAGAAGAATATAAAAAATTAAAAACATATCATGCTATAATTTTAGCAAAAAATTATGTAGGATTAAAAAATTTGTATAAACTAGTATCATTTTCACATTTGGATTATTTTTATAGAAAACCAAGAATATTAAAAAGTTTATATAAAAAATATTCAGAAGGATTGATATTAGGAAGTGCATGTGAAGCAGGAGAATTATATCAAGCAATAGAACAAGGTAGACCAGATGAAGAAGTAGAAGAAATAGCACAAGACTATGACTATCTAGAAATTCAACCAATAGGAAATAACCAATTCTTAATAAGAAATGGAATAATGAGAGATGAGGAAGATTTAAGAGATATAAATAGAAAAATAGTTGCATTAGGAGAAAAATTAAATAAACCAGTAGTTGCAACATGTGATGTTCACTTTATGGACCCACAAGATGAAATATATAGAAGAATTCTAGAAGCGGGTCAAAAATACGATGATGCAGATAATCAAGCACCATTATATTTAAGAACAACAGAGGAAATGCTAAAAGAATTTGAATATCTTGGAGAAGAAAAAGCATATGAGGTAGTAGTAACAAATACAAATAAAATATCAGATATGTGTGAACAAATAAGTCCAATATCTCCAGAAAAATGTCCTCCACACATTCCAGGATGCGAGGAAGATATAAAAAATATTGCATACCAAAAAGCACATGAATTATATGGAGATCCACTACCCAAAATAGTACAAGATAGACTAGACAAAGAGCTAGATTCAATCATAAGTAATGGATATTCAGTTATGTATATAATTGCTCAAAAACTAGTATGGAAATCAAATGAAGATGGATACATAGTTGGTTCCAGAGGTTCAGTTGGTTCATCACTTGCAGCATTTATGACAGGTATAACAGAAGTTAACTCACTTCAACCACATTATAGATGCCCAAATTGTAAATATTCAGAATTTGAAGACTATGGTGTTGGAAACGGTTTTGACTTACCAGACAAAGATTGTCCAAAATGTGGACACAAACTAACAAAAGATGGAATGGACATACCATTTGAAACTTTCTTAGGATTTAATGGAGACAAAGAACCAGATATAGACTTAAACTTCTCTGGAGAATACCAAGCAAAAGCACACAAATATACAGAAGTAATATTTGGAAAAGGAACAACCTTCAAAGCAGGAACAGTTGGTACAGTAGCCGACAAAACAGCATATGGTTATGTAAGAGGATATTTCGAAGATAGAGGAATACCAATGAATAGAGCAGAAATGCAAAGATTATCAGTAGGATGCACAGGAATAAAAAGAACAACAGGACAACACCCTGGAGGAATTATAGTTGTACCAAAAGGTAGAGAAATATATGAATTCACACCAGTACAGCATCCAGCAGATGACCCAAATTCAGACATTATAACAACTCACTTTGATTACCACTCAATAGATGGAAACTTATTAAAACTAGATATACTAGGACACGATGATCCAACGGTAATTCGTATGTTACAAGACTTAACAGGAATAGCTCCAACAGATGTACCACTAGATGATAAAGAAACAATGTCAATATTCAATTCAACAGAAGCACTAGGAGTAACACCAGAACAAATACACTCAGAAGTAGGAACATATGGAATACCCGAATATGGAACAAAATTCGCAAGAGGGATGCTTTTGGACACAAAACCAACAACCTTCGATGAATTAATACGTATATCAGGACTATCACATGGTACAGACGTATGGTTAGGAAATGCACAAAACTTAATCGAACAAGGAGTAGTAACACTTCAAGAAGCAATATGTTGTCGTGATGATATAATGATATATTTAATAAAAAAAGGATTACCACCAGATAAATCATTCAAAATAATGGAAGCGGTACGTAAGGGAAAAGTAGCAAAAGGAAAAGAACCAAAATGGAAAGATGAATACATACCATTAATGAAAGAACATGATGTACCAGACTGGTATATAAAATCATGTGAAAAAATAAAATACATGTTTCCAAAAGCCCATGCAGCAGCATATGTAACAAATGCCTTTAGAATAGCATGGTTCAAAGTACACATACCACTAGCATATTATGCAGCATATTATTCTATAAGAGCCAAAGCTTTTGATGCACAATACATGATATTTGGAAAAGAAAAAGTAAAAAACAAGATGAAAGAAATAGAAATGAAAAACCAAAAGAAAGAAGCAACAAAAGCAGAGTTAGATATGTATGATGATTTAGAAATAGTATTAGAAATGTATGAAAGAGGATTTGAATTTTTACCAGTTGACATTTACGAATCAGAAGCTAGCAAATTCAAAATACAAGACAATAAATTAAGACCACCATTAAATAGTATACCAGGATTTGGTACAGTAGCAGCACAAGGAATTGTAAATGCAAGAAAAGATGGAAAATTCATGTCAATAGATGACCTAAAAATAAGAGCTAAAATAGGCGCATCAGGTGCAGAACTACTAAAACAATTTGGATGTTTAGAAGGAATGAGTCAAAGTAATCAATTAAGTTTATTTGGCTAAAAATAAAAAAATAATTAAGGTTAGGAAAATAAAAATGGCAGATATAAAAAATATATTTACAATGCAAAATATAATAATATATTTAATAATAATAAATATAATTGGATTTTTAGTAATGTACATAGATAAACAAAAAGCCAAAAAAGGAAAATGGAGAATTCCAGAAAAGACAATCTTCATAATAACAGTTTTAGGTGGTGGAATAGGAACAATATCAGGAATGTATGCATTTAGACACAAAACTCAAAAATTACATTTTACAATAGGTTTACCAACTATAACAATATTAGAAATAATAGGAGTAATTTATTTTACATTTTTTGCATAAATAAAAATGATATTATGTATATCATAAAAAACAACAAAAAAGCTACAAAGCTAGTAAAATAGCTAAAGTAGCTTTTTTGTTTATTTTAATTAAAAATAGAAAATAAGTACACATAAAACAAAATATATAAACTGGAAATAACTGGAAAAAATAATAAAATAGAGTTTACTGTGAATAACTTTAAAAAAAATAGGACATTTTTCAGTTATTCACAGAGTTATCCACAGTTTCCACAAAAGACATAAAACGTTTAATCAAAAAATAATGTAAACAAAACAGGTAACATAATAACACAAAGATAACATAATTGTAATGAAATAGAAAAATAATTGTAACAATTATCAAGAAAAACAAAGAAAAAACACGAATAAAAGAAAAAATGCAAGCAAAACAACATAATATGACAAAAAATAAATCTATATTTGTAATAAAACATTAAAATAATTGTAATAAAAGCATAACTAAAAAGAAAATAGACTAATATTATATAATAAGTGTAGAATTTTAAACGAAGAAAGAAGGAATGAAAATGTTTAATAGATTTAATAAAATGGTAAATAGAATGATAAAAAATTTTAATTATTATAACTACAAAA
This sequence comes from Clostridium sp. 26_22, assembly GCA_001916005.1. Taxonomy (GTDB): domain Bacteria; phylum Bacillota; class Clostridia; order TANB77; family CAG-508; genus CAG-269. The sequence goes on along the minus strand of MNRP01000054.1, from coordinate 5,589 downwards.
GAAGTTTTGATGAAAGCTTAGATATAAAAAGAGAGGACATAGAAAATTATATAAAAATGGGAGCAACAATAGTAGATGTAAGAAGTCCACAAGAATATAGAGAAGGACATATAGATGGAGCAATAAACTTACCAGAATATAACATAAGAAGAAATTTACAAAACATATTACCCGATAAAAATCAACTTATAATATTATATTGTTCTGTTGGAGAAAGAAGCAAAATGGCACAAAATAAATTAAAACGTTTAGGCTATACAAATGTTTATACTGTTTACGAGGGAATTGGGGACGCCCTTTTTTTCCCTATTAAATAGTGAAAAAATGGCATCCTCCAATTCACTTGATTTTTATAGAAAATAGCTATTGTGATTTTGTGGTTAATATGTTAAAATAGGAAAAAATAAAATATGTCAAAAAAGCCCGTCCCTTTTGACACAGGAGGAAAAATGAATAAAAGACAAGAACACATTAGAAATTTTAGCATAATAGCACATATAGACCATGGAAAATCAACATTAGCAGACAGAATGATAGAAATGACAGGTGTACTTTCTAAAAGAGAAATGGAAAGTCAAGTATTAGATAACATGGAAATTGAAAAAGAAAGAGGAATTACAATAAAATCACAAGCAGTAAGAATGATCTATAAAGCAAAAAATGGTGAAGAATACGAATTTAACTTAATAGACACACCAGGCCATGTCGATTTTAATTATGAAGTATCTAGAAGTTTAGCTGCATGTGATGGAGCAATTCTAGTAGTAGACTCAAGTCAAGGTGTTGAAGCACAAACCTTAGCAAATGTATATTTAGCAATAGATAATAATCTTGAAATATTACCAGTAATAAATAAAATAGATTTACCAAATGCAAGACCTGATGAAGTAAAAAAAGAAATAGAAGACATAATCGGAATACCAGCAGAAGATGCACCATGTATTTCTGCAAAATCAGGATTAAATGTAGAAGAAGTTTTAGAAAGAATTGTAACTGACTTACCAGCGCCAAAAGGTGATGAAAATGCAAAAACAACATGTTTGATATTTGATTCATATTATGATAACTATAAAGGTGCCGTTGCATATGTAAGAGTTATGAATGGAAAGGTAAAAGTTGGAGATGAAATAAAACTAATGGCAACTAATAAAATATATACAGTTGCAGAAGTAGGATATTTTGTACCAGGTTCATATATGCCAACACAAGAAATAAAAGCAGGAGAAGTAGGATACATTGCGGCAAGTATAAAAAGTCTATCAGATATACATGTTGGTGACACAGTAACCTTAAATGATAATCCAGCGGACAAGCCATTAAAAGGTTATAAAAAAGTAACACCAATGGTATATTGCGGACTATACCCAATAGACGGTAGTGAATATGAAAACTTAAAAGTAGCTTTAGAAAAATTACAACTAAATGATGCAGCCTTAGAATACGAACCAGAAACATCTGCAGCACTAGGCTTTGGATTTAGATGTGGATTTTTAGGATTATTACATCTAGAAATAATTGAAGAAAGATTAGACAGAGAATTTGACTTAGGATTAATAACAACAGCTCCATCAGTTATCTATAAAGTACACAAAACAACAGGAGAAGTAGAAGAAATATATAATCCAACAGAACTACCAACACCTCAAGAAATATCATATATAGAAGAACCATTTGTAACAGCCAACATATTAACACCAAAAGAGTATGTAGGAAACATTATGGAAATATGTCAAAACAGACGTGGAATATATATAGATATGAAATACTTAGATGAAAACAGAGTTACACTAATATATGAAATGCCATTAAACGAAATAATATATGACTTTTTTGATAATTTAAAATCAAAAACAAAAGGATATGCATCATTCGACTATGAATTTAAAGAATATAGAAGATCAAACCTAGTAAAATTAGACATTCATATAAACGGTGAACCAGTTGATGCACTTTCATTTATAGTACACAAAGAAAGTAGCTACACAAGAGGAAAGAAAATGGTAGAAAAATTAAAAACAGTAATACCAAGAAAATTATTTACAATCCCAATTCAAGCAGTAATAGGTGGACAAATAATAGCAAGAGAAACAATATCTGCAATGAGAAAAGACGTACTTGCAAAATGTTATGGTGGAGATATTACAAGAAAGAAAAAACTACTTGAAAAACAAAAAAGAGGTAAAAAGAAAATGCGTGAAATTGGTAATGTAGAAGTACCACAAGAAGCATTTTTATCAGTATTGAAATTGGATGATGAGTAGAAATTAGAAAGGAAAATGTTATGAACAAGAAAAATAATCAAAATAGACAACCCAAAAAAGAGGTAAAAAGAAGAGAAGATAGAGAAGAAAAAAGTTATGATGACCAAGTAGAAGGAAGAAATTCAGTATTAGAATTGTTAGAAAGTGGAAAAGACATAAACAAAATATTTATAGCCAAAGGAGAAAGACACGGATCAATAAACAAAATAATTGCAATAGCAAAAGAAAAAGGAATAATACTAGTAGAAAAAGACAAAAGACAAATGGACGAAATGGCACAAAATCAAAACTATCAAGGTGTTATTGCAATAGTACCACCTTTTGAATATTGTGAAATAGAAGATATATTAGAAGAAGCAAATAAAAGAAATGAAGATGCTTTTGTATTAATATTAGATGGAATAGAAGATCCGCACAATCTAGGTTCAATAATAAGAACTGCGGAAACTGCAGGAGTACATGGAATAATAATACCAAAAAGAAGAGCAGCTGCTGTAAATAGTACAGTAAATAAAGTATCAGCAGGAGCAGTTGAACATATGAAAATAGCTAGAGTTACAAATATATCTGATAGCATAGAAAAATTAAAAGAAGCGGGACTATGGATTTGTGGAACAGATATCAACACAGAAAAATATTATTATAACCAAGATTTAACAGGACCATTGGGAATAGTAATAGGAAATGAAGGAAATGGAATGAGTGATAAAGTTAGAAAAAACTGTGACTTCTTAGTAAAAATACCTATGAAAGGAAAAGTAACATCACTAAACGCCTCAGTATCATCAGGAATAATTATATATGAATCAGTAAAACAAAGAATTTTGAAAAAATCTATTGATTAAAAATTTTAAAAAATATATAATGTAAATGTACATAAGAAAGAGGAGGGAAAAATAATGATGCCAAGAAAGAAAAGATTAGCAATAATAATAAGTATAGTAACATTAATGATTATATTAATAGTAGGAATATTAGCGTTTTTATACATAAAAACAGATGCTTTTAAAACAAATGAGACATTATTCACAAAATATTTTATACAAAATTTCAATATAGCAGATACATTATTAACAGACAATTCAAGCCAAATACAAGAAGTATTAGATAATAATAAATACACATCAGAACTTACAGGAAAATTAGAATACACAGAAAACATAGGAACAAGTGACGAAAATCAAAAAAATCCAGTAAATGATGCTCAATTAAAAATAAGTAGCCAAACAGATAAGAAAAATAACTACTATTATAAAGATATAAAAATAGTAAAAGAAGATGAAAATTTAATAAGAGCAGAATACTTAAACGAAAACAAAGTATATGGAATAAGACTTGATGGAATAAAACAATTTGTATCAGTAGATATGGACAAAATAAATGACAACAATGCACAAGAAAATTCAGAATTGAAAAATATAGATTCATTACTTACAAATGTAGATATAAAAGGAGCTATTACATTTACTGACGAAGAAAAACAAACTTTACAAAATACATACTTAAATATAATAAAAAGCAATGTATCAAAAGACAAATATTCAAAACAAGCAAATTCTATAATAACTGTAAATAATAAATCAGTAACAACAAATGCTTATACAATTACATTAACAAAAGAACAATACAATAATTTGATAGTAAAAGTATTAGAACAAGTATCAAATGATGAAATAATACTATCAAAAATTGATAATGTAGAAAATATAATAAAAGAAAAATATAGTTCTTATGATTCAGAAAAATCATTAAGAGAAGAATTTATTGAAGAAATCAATAAAGAAGTAGAAGATATACAAAACAATAATATTGGAAATGATGAAGTAAAAATAACAGTATATGAATCAAAAGGAAAGACAACAAGAACAACAATACAAACAAATACAGGAAAACTAAATATAGATTTATATAATAATGTAATAAAATTTGATAACATAGAATATAGTCAAACAGAAAATGAGCAAATAATTCAAATAGAAAAAAATTCATCAGAAAATGAAGAAGATATATCAATAGAATATGAAAAAATTGAAGATAATGAAATTACTGCTGATGTAGAATTAAAATTAAACCAAAAAATGGAAAATGAAAATATTAAGAATCAAATAGAACTTTCATTAAAAAATGATAAATATAAAACAGTGTTGACAATTGATGATAATATTGAAATAGTAGATAAATTTGAAAATCAAATAAATATAGAAGATAATAATGTAGAATTGAGCAGCTTAGACGAAGATAAAACTACAACAATAACAAATATATTGTTAGGAAATATTCAAACGCAGATACAAAAATTTAATGATAGTGTACCACTACAAAATTATGTAAAAATGTTACAAAATTTAAATCTATTAAAAAACAATTCAATAGACATATCTGATAATGTTGATATAACAGAAACTGAAAAAAATAGATTTAATTCGCAATTTGAATATTTTGCCAGTCAAAATTTAACAACAGATGATGTTAATGAATTAATCAATTCATTCTCGGATAATTTTGAAGATATGTATATTGTATTAAAAAATGGTGAAGAAACTGATGTTGACACTGAACAATTAGACAGAAATACATCGTCTTCAAGTGATTATATAAAAAATATAGACGAGATAGATGTAAAAATAAAACAGAATACAACTAATGATAATAAAAAAGAAAAATTACAAAAATTAATTGAAAAAATAAATAAGAAATATGATGTTTCTTTAGAATATGGTGACAATGGATTAGTAAATAAAGTAAAATTAAAAATAAAAAATAATTAATAAAAGGGGAGCAAAGGTAATAAAAATGCCATAAATGCTCCTTTTTTGTTGGTAGAATTCAGAAAATAAAAAGGACTAAAAAAGAAAAATATAAAAAAGTGACAAAAAAATTTAAAAAAATACAAAAAAACTATTGACTTTACCTTTCAAAGATGTTATTATCATATACAGCTTTTCGAGAGAGAAAAGCAGATAAAAAAATATATATTATATGTAAAAAAATAAAAATTAAAAAAATTTCAAAAAGGTGTTGACAATCAAAAAAACATATAGTATAATAAAAATCGTTCCGCACAAAGGAACAAAAAAGTACATTGAAAAGTAAACAGTAAAATCCTTTAGAGAATAAACCAAAGCGGTACAAAATAAAAGTACCGAACAGTAAATTTTTAAAAGTTTTTTATTAAAAAAGCAAGAAGCAAAAAGAGCTTGAGAAAAACTTAATTATTTTGATTTATAAATTGTCGAAAGACAAAATATAGATACCAAAAACAAGAGAGTTTGATCCTGGCTCAGGATAAACGCTGGCGGCGCACATAAGACATGCAAGTCGAACGGAA
>MNRP01000053.1 GCA_001916005.1 Clostridium sp. 26_22 | reverse complement strand
TATTCCGTAAAAATTTAGAAAATATATAAACAAAGTTGCTGCAATTCTTTTATTGCCATCTGCAAATACATGATTTTTTACTATTAAATATAAAAAATTCGCTCCTTTTTCTTCTATACTCTTGTAAATATCTTGTCCGTGCAAAACTTTGATAAATATTTCCAATAATTGATTCTAAGCCTTTATCTCTTTCAACAGCAAAAAGTGAACTTTCTTCATTGAATCTTAATTTATTAATTATATTTATACATTCTTGGTATTTAATTTTCCTATCGTCTATATTTCCTTCAATTTTCTTTAAAGTTCTATGATCATAATCATCTAATAAGTCTAATGCTTTTGAATATCCTCCAATTACTTTTAATATTTCTTTTGCATCATTTCCTTCTAGTCTTTCATCAATACGATTAGCAATATCTATTAATTTTATAGTTTTTTCCAAATATTCTAATCTTTTTTGATTTACTGCATAACCTTTTAGCATGTAATCTTTTAATACACTAGTAGCCCATTTTCTAAATAAAATACCATTTTGTGATTTTACACGATACCCAACAGAAATTATCATATCTAGATTATAATAATTAGTTGGTTTATTAGCAAATTCGGAATTTCCGAATTTAGTCATAGTTTCTTTTCCTATTAATTCACCTTCTTTATATACATTTTTAATATGCTCATTAATAGTAGATTTTGCTTTTCCAAACAATTTTGACATTTGCTCTTGTGTAAGCTTTTACTCCTTGGTTTTCAAATAAAATAATTTCATTCTTTTTTTCGTCCATACGAACACATCCTTTATTATATAAAATTTAATTCTTAGTATATTTGTTAGTACTTATATATTACAATTTTTAGTATTTTTGAACTATTGTACATATTTTATAACAAGAACAAATATTTGTCTATAGTTTAAAATAAAATTATTAATTATTTTTATTCGAAAGTGTTGTGGCATCAAAGTTTTGTGCAATAAGAGATAGGAGCAAAATAATAGAACCCCTTTCAGAGTCCTACCAATAAGTTCTTGTAACTACTAGCTTTAAAGGCTTTACTAGCTATTTATTAGCTATCGTTTGACTAACATTATTACTTTATAATTTATTTCTTGTATTTTATTTAATTCATTCTCTATTTCTTTAATTTCCATTTTAGTTCCTCAAATTTTTATTGAATTTTTAATCCATTTTATTTACGCTATGGTTATTATCTATTATATTATTTTTTTCAATTACTTCCTCATAATGTTCTATGTATTTTTCTAAAGTAGAAAACTTTTTAACGAAAAATCAATAACATTCAATACGTCATTTAAAATATAATTTTTACATGTTAATGCATTATCTAATTGATCAGCAATTGTTACATAATATAATAACTTTGTTTTTTTCTCAATATGAACTAATATTAAATTAATATACATTATAATATTTTAATAGTCAAAACGCCTAAAGTATAAATAATTATTTATACTTTAGGCGTTTTGACTTCAATTTACTCTATTATAATATCTGATGGAGTTACAGCCCCTTCTGTGCTACTTTGTTCTAAAGAGCTATAACCTGGCAAATCATAACCAATGTTTATTGGCGTTCTATTACCTTTTTTAATATCTTTTACCATAAAATAATCTAAAGAATCTTTACCTAGATTCCAAGTAGCATCTACCAAATACCACTCATCTTCCACTTTTATAAGATTCCATGCATGGTAGTTTTGATCAGAAATGTTGCCTACATACCCATCAACAATTAAACATTCAAGATTGCAACAATTGCAAATATATTTATATGCATCTGCTATGCCATCACATATAGCTTTTTTATTAACTATTGCACCATAAATATTTTGAGTAGAATTTGTTTTTAATTCTGACAAAACATATTCGTCACCCAAGAATCCTATTGTTTTTACATCCTTGTTTGTTCTTTCATATTCTACATTACTAGTTATCCATTGAAATATCAACTTATACTTTTCTACAATATCATTTGTGTTGTTTACTGTAGTAACTAAATCTTGAATTTCCAAATTTACTTCATCTAATAAAGTTGAATATTCTTTGAAATTTTTACAAATATATGAAGAATAAAATTTGCAAACTATTCCTTTTTTATTTATCAAAAATTTCATGTTAGTTTTAGTATAAAAATCCATTAGTTCTTGTTCTGGATGATCAAGCCTTGCAAATTGTATTGCTTTCATCATCTTTAATTTTAATGTATAATCAATATTATTACTGTCAAATTGATAAATACTTTTTCTAGTAGAATCTGAAAAGTCTGTTTTCAATGTTGCTTCATAGTACATTTTAGAATAATCATCATCTAGCAAATTCCAGTATTCTGACTCGTATTTAGCAGAATAAAATGTCCGTGGTTCTACATATTCGCATTTTTCTCCTATATTTTGTAACGAATCAATAGAAACAAAGAATAATAATAAAATTAGTAAAATTGAATTATAAATGTTCTTTTTCATTTTGTAATATCCTCCAAAAAAATTTTTTATATATAAGAACAGCCTATGCTGAAAAAACGAAGATTTTATTAATTACCTTAAAATCGCTTATATATTATATTATAATTCAAATAAATTTGTCAATCGCATATTTATCTAGATTAATTTTGTTCTACTTTTATTACATTATCAAAACTTATCAAATCTGTTACAAAAGAATGTTCTGATTTTTTCTTATCTTTACCAATTATTTTAATAATGTTATTCTTATATTTAGACATATCTAATTCAGTAACAACAATATCGTTATCTTGTAATAATTTCTTTATTTTTTCTAAAGTTTCTTGGTCTTGTTTTTCCAATTCAATTTGTAATTCAAGCATATTATAATGTTCTATTTTGTCTGATATTAGATAAGAATAAGATAAAATTACATATACCATAGCTGTAGCTATTATTCCACATAGATAGTAGCCTGCACCTATGCATAGTCCTATACAAGTAACTGCTAATAATGTTGATGCTGTTGTTAAACCTTTTACATTAAAGCCATCTCGCAATATTGTTCCAGCACCTAAAAATCCTATTCCTGATAATAATTGAGCTGGTATTCTAGATGAATCTACTCCAAAAGATTTTGACATATATTCTCCGCATATCATAACTAATACTGCACTTATTCCAACTAAAGCATGCGTTCTAAAACCTGCTGGTTTGCTCCAAGATGATCTTTCTAATCCAATAATTCCTGCCAAGATAATTCCTAATAATAATTTAATAATTGTTTGAAATTCAAAGCTATTTATAATAGTATTTACTATTTCCATGTATTATCACATCTCCTCATTTTTTAATTATTTTCATTTTTCTGTGTTACATTTTGTTTTGTATTTTTCTTTTCTTCTGATGTAGAAGTTGAAGTGTTTTGATTTGTTTTATTTGTACTTATCAAATTTTGTTTGTCATTTGAATTTGTTGTGTTGTTAATTGAATTTTGCTTATTATTTGAATTACTATTTATACTATTATTATTTTCAATTTTATTATTAGGCATCTCATCGTTTTTGTTATTAGTTATTGTATTTGTCTTTTTTTCATCTTTCTTCGTATTAGTTGGTAAGTCTAAATCATCAGTTGTTGTTGTATCAAATGAATTTGTAACTGTATCTGTTTTTTTGTTTGTTGTATTATATGTATTTTGTTGTGATGAGTTATTTGTATTTATTTCTTTTCCAGAATGTTTATCACAAACTTCAGGTTTTGTTCCAGCTAAAAAATATTCTTCGTATGTATTAGGACATCCTGTGTTAGCTATTTTTCCTGTTTGACTACAAACAGTTATTTTTCTAACTCCTGAAGTTTTTGTAAATTTTGCACTTGCTAAACTTGAATGTACACTGTTCATAATATTTGCCCATAAAATTCCAGCAGGATTTTTCTTTCCATTGTAATTTATAGTTTCATTTTGGTCAAATCCATACCAAGTAACTGCTGTATAATAAGGAGTAAATCCACATAACCATCTATCATAATTTTCATCAGTAGTACCTGTCTTAGCCGCTACATCCATTCCGAAAATTGCACAATATGTTGCTGTTCCATTTGAACCTTTGACTGGCTCTATTAATAATTCTTTTACAATATATGCCACATCTTTTGAAAATACTTTCTTCTTTTTTTGTTTTGTTTGAATTATTATTTGAGAGTTTGAATTTATTATTTTTGTATAAAATGTTGGTTCTATATAAATACCATCATTTGCAATTGTTGCATATGCAGAAGCCATCTGTAATGGACTTATTCCCTTATCTAGTCCACCTAGTGCTAAAGCTAAATTTTCATCTTTTTTTGATAATGTTGTAATTCCCATTTTTTTAAGATATTTCATTGAAATTTTTGGTGTTATTTTTTCCATCATTTCCACAAATGGTATATTTTGTGATGATTCTAAAGCTCTACGTACTGTTATATTTCCTAAATATTTACTATAGTTTTCTGGATTATAGCCATCAGCAAATTCTTTTTGCTCATCATCAAAAATTGTCGCACCAGTAAATAATTTTTCTGAAATTCCTGGTACTAATACAGCTATAGGTTTTATACATGAACCGGTTTGTCTTATGGATTGAGTTGCTCTATTTAATCCACGTGAAGTTGTCTTTTTTCCAAGTCCTCCAACACAACCAAGCACCTGTCCCGTTTTATGATCAATTAATACCATTGCAGCTTGTGAATGTTCACCACCATTTTGAGATTTTAGTTGGTATTTTGTTTTTTCAAATTCTTTTTCCATTTTTCCTTGTATGCTACTGTTTTGTGTGCTATATATTGTCAATCCTGCCATATTAATATAATTCGTTGCAAAGGTTTCTGAAATATGCTTTTTATCTGAAATATCTTTAATTGTTTGAGACAATAAAGCATCTGTATGATAAGAGTAAACAGCATCATCTGCTGATACCTTACCTTTTTTAAATTTTAATCCTTCATCAACTTTGTTTATTGCATTTTTATAATCTTCTTGATTTATATATTTTAATTCTAGCATTTTTGCAAGGACTGTTTTTGTTCTTTTATTAATTTTTTCTAAATTCTCTTTATCAAAAGGATTATATGAATTTGGTGAATTATTAATTCCAGCTAAAAATGCACATTCTTCTAAAGTTAAATCTTTTGCTGATTTACTAAAATAGTACTGTGATCCAGCTTCAACTCCGTATATATTTGGTCCAACATAAATAATATTTAAATACAATTCTAGAATTTCATCTTTACTCATAAAACATTCTACTGTTAATGCTTTTTCCCATTCTTTTACTTTTCTAGAAATCTTATTTGATGAATCCCCTGTTAAGTTTTTGACCAATTGTTGTGTAATCGAACTTCCTCCAAATGAAGAAGAACCTCTATGAAAAATATATGAAGCAATAGCAGATGCAGTTCTCTTTGCATCCACTCCACCATGTTTATAATAACGTTCATCTTCTATTGCAACATATGCATTTTTTAAATTGGTAGGTATTTCTTTAGATGATATTTTTTCTTGTATTCGTTCACTTCCTATTTCCGCTATTGTATTTTCATCAGAATCAACCACAATAGAATTTTTATTTACGGTCATATCTTTTATTATATTTTTAAAAGAATTTAATGAAATTGCTGTAGATATTCCAATATATATAATAAATATAATTATTAAAATTAGAATAAAAATTTTTATCTTTTTATTTCTTTTTATTTGTTCTGGTGTTTTTTCTTTTTTATTTTTTACTTTTTTAAATTCATGTTTATCTTTTTGTTTTCTTTCTTTATTAATCAATTTACAAACCTCTTTAATTTTTTTAAAATTATATCACAGCTTACAATTATATTCAACTTATTTGTGTTTCCTTATTTGCAATTATCAAAAAATGTTATATAATATACAAAAATAATGGAGTGTGAAAACTTATGATAAATCATGAAAATAATCCAGATTACTTAAATTCTTTTTTAGATTATACAGTAACTATATTAAATAAATCACCTAATACAATCAAAGAATATAATTACGATTTAGCAACATTTTTAAAATTTATAAAAGTGCATTTTAAAATGACTGATGAAGAAGATTTTTCTAAAATAACTATAAAAGATATTCCTTTAAGCACTATTAAACAAATTAAATTAGATGATATTCATGCTTTCTTGAGCTATTTAACAAATACATATCATAGTAAAGCAGCTACACGTGCAAGAAAGGCTTCTAGCATTAGAGTGTTTTTTAATTATTTAAGTCAAAAAGCTAATTTAATTGAATTTAATCCTGCTCAAAATTTGGAAACACCTAAATTAGATAAAAGATTGCCTAAATATCTAAGTTTAGAAGATAGTAAAAGACTTCTAAATGTTGCTGGTAGTGATGATAATAGAAATAATAAAAGAGATTATGCTATTATTACTCTGTTTTTAAATTGTGGTATGCGTTTATCTGAATTAGTAGGAATAAATATAAAAGATATAAATTTTAGTGAATGCCAAATGACTGTAATTGGTAAAGGTAATAAAGAAAGAACTATTTATCTAAATAAAGCTTGTATGACTGCTATTAATAATTATTTAGCTGTTCGCCCTGTTGAAGGAATTAAGACGGATAAAGCTAATTCTAAAAATGCTTTGTTTTTAAGTGAAAGAAAAGAACGTATTAGTAGGAGAACTGTTCAATATATTGTTGATAAAGAACTCAGAGTTGCAGGATTAGATACTAGTAAATATTCAGTTCATAAATTAAGACATACTGCTGCAACTCTTATGTATCAATATGGAAATGTTGATATTAGAGCATTACAAGAAGTCCTAGGACACGAGAGTATTTCTACTACGGAAATTTATACTCATGTTGCTAATGTTCAGGCTAGAAGTGCTATTGAAAATAATCCATTATCAGATGTTACTCAAGATTAATTTTTATATTTTGTATTAAAATCCCTTAATTTTACTTTATTATTAAGGGATTTTTTCTTTATTAATATGTTGGGATTACAAGTTTTTGTCCCTCTTTTAAATCTAAATTATCTAATTTATTTATTCTTTTTATTTCACTTACAATTTCTCTAATATCTTTATTTTCAAAATATTTATTGTTTTTTGATTCTTCTTGTGAAATGCTCCATAATGTATCTCCTAATATTATGGATTCTTCTTTATATTTTGTATCTACTTTTGAGTATGTTTTATTAGAGAATAATATTATTATCAATATCAATATAACTAATATGCTTATTGTTCTTATGAATTTTTTTACATTTACTATTTTCATTATAATTACCTCCTATATTTTTAAAAAGAATACATGTTCGCTTTGTGAGATAATTATATACGAACATTTTTTCTTTGTCAATACTTTTTGAGAAAAAATGTTCGTTTTTTTATTTTCTATATTTTTCTAAATCTATATGCCTTGGCTCGTGTACTTTAATGTAGTATGGTTGTATATCTGGAAAATATGTATATAAATGTATAATATTACCTTCTACATCGTTTAATTTTATATTTGGCCATGTTTTAATTATCTTCTTATCTCCCCAATGTTTATAAATAAAGTTTGATAATTTTTCATTACTATAAACTTTATTGTATTCTTCTATAACCGCTTCTTTATCAGCAACATTTATATCATTTTTTACAATAGCTCTGACCATAAAAAAGTGACTTGCAGCAATAGAAACAATACAATCAAAAGCTAAAAATATAATAGTTACAATAGTCAAAGTTTTTAATGCTTTTAAGTTAAATTTTTTCTTAGCCCAATCTATAAATCTATCAACTTTAGGATTTAAAGAAGCAACTAAATAAATTGAAAGAAATCCCCAAAACAATGAAAAGTATACGCATATCCTTCCATTTATATTAAGTGGCATATCAGAATAATCCCACCACTTAATATGTAAGAAAACTTCTCCAAACCAACTTATTATATATTCAACTATTGAGCCTAATATAAAACCTCCTAAAAATAACGAATTATATTTTTTACTATATTTATGTAAAAATATTAGCATAACTGCAGCACCTAATCCATAAATACTACAAAATGGTCCATACAAGAAACTCTTTCTACTTTCGATAACACCCTTTGTAAATAATCCAAATAATGTTTCAATTATAAAACCAGCAAAGCTATATATTATAAAATATGCTAATATTCTCCATATGCTAAGACCCATAATTGTGAATGATTTTTTTACAGTTTTATTTTTGTTTAATTCTTCTTTTTTTACTACTTTTTCTGCTACATCTGTTCCCATTTTATTCTCCTTATTTTTCTACGTTTATATTACAAATCATAACATTTCTTTAATTCATCAATATATTTTTTATAAAATTCTATTGTATTGCAATATGTTTCTTTACTCTCTAAATCAACATCTACCATTTTTAATAAGTCTATTGATTTTTTACTACATCCTTGTTTTAACATTTCGATATATCTATCTATGAATCCTGGTTCTTTGTTTAATATTTTAGTTGCTATTGCAATTGCAGCTGAAACGCCTGTTGAGTATTTATATACATAGAAATCACTATAAAAATGAGGAATTCTTGCCCATTCATATTTTATTTCTTCATCTATAAATACATCTTCTCCAAAATATTTTTGGTTTAGTTTATAATAAATAGAATTTAAATCTTCTGATGATAAAGTTTCTCCGTTTTCTATTTTTTCATGTACTATTTTTTCAAATTCAGCAAACATAGCTTGTCTAAAAAATGTGGCTCTAACCATTTCTAATAATTCATAAATCAATTCAGCCTTTTTATTATTATCTTTTTCATTTTTTATTTGATAATTACTTAGTAATATTTCATTAACAGTTGAAGCGACTTCTGCTACCATAATTGTATAATTTGAATCCATTATTCCTTGTGTTTTATTTGAATAATATGAATGCATACTATGTCCTAATTCATGTGCTATTGTACTTACATCTCTTTTACTATTGACAAAATTCGTTAATACAAATGGATGAACACCATATACTCCCATGCTATATGCTCCACCCATTTTATTTGGTTTAGCATATACATCAATCCAATTATTATCAAAAGCTTCTTTTAGTTTATTTATATATTCTTCTCCTAATATCTCTAAAGCTTTCAATACTTCTTCTTTGGCTTCTTCAAAAGTTATATTATCTTTTCCTTCTTCACATGGGTTTACATATAAATCGTACATATGCATTTCATTTAAATTAAGTAATTTCTTTTTCAATTTTAAAAATTCATAATTAGTTTCTATATTTTCATCAACTGCTTCTATTAAAGAATTATATACTTTTATACTAGCATCATCATTCTCTGTTGCACTTTCCAAACTTGAATTATATTTTCTTAATTTTGCAGTAGTTGATTTTGCTTTTACATTTGATATATACATTTCTGTTATTGTATTAATAAATTCACTATATTTTTTATACATAAGGTTAAAAGCTTGTCTTCTTACATTTATATTTTTGTTTTTTAAATATAAAGAATATGTACTATCTGTTAATTCAATCTCTTCCCCATTTTCATTCATTAAAGTACCAAATTTAAATTCTGTATTTGTCATTGTATCAAAAGTATTTTCTGGTGCAGAAAAAATCTCAGAATAATTAGCTAATATATTCTCTGCCTCTTTACTTAATACATGTTTTTTCTTTTCTAATATTTCTTTTATATCTCTTCTATAATTTTTAAAACGTTCTTCCTTAATATATTCTCTTATTTTTGTTTCATCAGCATATGTAATCTCTGGAGTAATAAAAGCAGTTGCAACACTAAATTTTGTGCTTAAAGCCTCTACCTCTTTATACATTTTTATACCATCTTGATTAGCCATATCAGAATGATACATTAACATTCCATATGCATATAACTTTTCAAAATTCTGTAACGCCTTTTCATCCAAGCTATAACACTTATATAGATTATCAGAAGAATCACATAAAATTCCCTGAAATTTTTGTATTTTCTCTAATAAATTTAAAGTTTCTTTTTTAGTATTTTCAAATTCTGTAGTATTTTTAAAAATATCACTTAAATTCCAAGAATATTTTAAATCATTTGTATCTGGCATAATACATCACCAATTCCTTTCTATCAAATTCTATTGTATTCTACCATATTAATAATAATGTTTCAATAAATTATATATATAAATTTATCTCAACTTGATACGGTAATGTGGAGCTAAATGATATCAATAATTAGTTTTGAATGTGCAAAAAATAATTTTAGAAATTATTAATTGATTTTTAGGGGAATGTTCACGTCGAGCGACTAGCGAGGACTAAGTGAAAGGGTCCCGAAAAATAAATTTAGAATTTCTTAAATTATGGAAAAAGCCGAAAAACTAATTATTGATATCATTTAGCTCCACATTACCGTATCAAACAATTACAACAAAATTGGTTCAATCTGTTCATCTTCCAAAGCACTCTCAATTGTTTTAACAATATATTCACTGTCAAAAACAATCGAACGTGGCTTAGTAATTGGATTATCTTGTCTAAATGGAACAAAATAATAATGTTTTCTATTTAATAAAATTCCAATATTTTTAGCATTTCCGCTAAGTCCATTATTAGTAGAAGGTGCAATTACTACTGGAAGATTATTTCTTAAATGTGATTTTACAGCCATTGTAGCTGGTGTATCAATTATGTCACAAGCAAGTTTTGCCATTGTATTACCTGAACATGGAGCGACAACCATTATGTCTGTTAATCTTTTAGGACCAATTGGCTCTGCTTCTTGAATAGTATGGATTATCTTTTTTCCTGTAATTTCTTCTATTTCATTTATAAAATCTTGTGCTTTTCCAAATTTAGTGTCTAAGTTATAGCTATTAAATGACATTATTGGAATAACTTCAGCACCTTTTTCTATAAGTTCTTTCATTTTTGGAATTGTTTTACTAAAAGTACAAAAAGAACCTGTTAAAACAAATCCAATTTTCTTATCTTTTAAGTTCAAATTTGCAGTCATCTCCTTTCTTTCGACATTTATATATAATATGTTACAAAGTTTTTGATTGCTCATAAAAATAAAAAAACTCATAACTTCTTTTCTGAAATTATGAGTTTTTATTTTAAATATTTTGTTTCATATAATTTTGAGTATATTCAAATACTTCTTTTGTTTGTTCTTTTATTTTTTTACTATCAAATTTTTCATATATTCTATTTGTAAATATATCTAATGCATTATTGCTTAGTAATTCTTGTAATGATGCTTTAAAGTTTAAATCAAATATCATATCATAAAATGATAATATTTGATTTGCATTATTTTTAATTTTCGCATAATCTAATGTATGATTTTCAAACATTATTTTTATTAATTCTTCATTTATTTTGTCGCAGTTAAATTCTTTATACCAAAAAACACTTTCAAAATCATATTCTGTTATAACATGAGTGATTATATCTAATTTATCTGCATCTCTTATAATTTTTGCAAATAATAATTCATCATCTTCTAATCCATCTTCAATTGTAGCTTTATTATGATTTAATACAGCTTTTTTTATTATATGATTATATTTAGAGTCAACTTTGAATTTTTCTATTAGATTATCTTCATATAATACTTTTATACTATATTCTGCATGGTTTATTCCAGATTCTTTATCACTAAATGTATGATATTTTTCCGCTTGTTTAAATCTTCCAATATCATGAAAAATACCTATTAATTCTGCTAATTGTATTTGCTCTTCATTTAATTTCAAATTTGTTGCTATTTGCTTACTATAATTTGCAACTCTTAGTATATGTTCTATTTTTAATTTAATTCTACCATCTTCAGGATTGAATTTTTTTGCATATTCATTAAATACTTTTTTTGCATTTTCTATATCTATCATTTTATATTTCTCCTATTTCAATTTTAAATACCCTAATTCTTCCCAACTGTTATATGCTAAATTTAGTTTAAATACTAATTTAGGTTTTGCACCTGCTCTGTTTTTATCTATTACACACGCATAATATCTTACATCTGGATTTTTTGATTTTTCCAAGTTAAAGAATTTTGTGTCTACTTCTTGTTTTGAATATTCATATTTATCGTAGTCATCTCTACTTATTTGTTTAAATAAGCATAATGTATCTAAAACTTCTTTTACCGTTTTGCTTACTGCTAAGTCATTTACATTTAAATTTATAGGCATTGTTGTGTTTTCAGATAATTGTAAAGATGAACATATAAACATATCAAAATTTTGAGCTAAGTTTGAAAGTATTGTTGCTGTTTTCTTTATTTCTTCTGGATTTCCTATATTTGCAGTGTCTGTTTTCAAAGTATCATAAAAGACATATTCTATTTTTTCTTTGTAATAATAGTTTGTAATAACTTTTTGTAGTTCATCGTTTGTATGGTCTGTTATGTTTATAAAATAAATTGAATTATTCATTTGTTTGCTTGCCCATTCGATAGCTGTTATTACTTTATTGAATTGTGATGATATTTTTGAAAGTCTTTGTACAAATTGTGTTTGTGTTTCTTTTTCTTCTTTTAAGATATAACCATTTTCATCTAATTTTGCATCTTTTATATTATCTGGTTTAAATTTAAATTCTAGTAGTTCTGTTTCTGACATTTCTACTTTTTGACCATGTATTTTTTGTATTTCTGGATTGTTTAATATTGTTGTAATTAAACATAATTTCATTTTCTCTTCAGACATTTCATTTGAAATTACTAAAACTTTCTTTTTGTGTACTAATGATGTGTAGGCTGCTATATCTATTGTAAGTCTACTTTTTCCTGAGTTTGATGGCATAGCAAAGGCCATTGTTTCTCCTTTTCTTATTCCTTTAAAAACTTGTGTTATTATTGGAAATGGGTAATCCAGTCCATTTGCTAATTCATTTTCTCCACTTTCTAAAAATCTTACTAGGTTTCTACTTAATATTGATTGTTTAAATTTTTGTGTTACATTTACTTGTGTTATTGCATCTTCTATTTCTTCTGGTGACATTTTATCATATAATTGATAATCTGTTATTTCTGCTATTTTATCTTGAATATATCTTTCTGGAGCTTCTAAGCAACTTTTTCTTAATATAAATATTTTTCTTAGTTCTACATATATTTTTTCAGGATTTTTTTGTTCTTCTTCAGCTTGTTTTTTTAATTTTGCTTTTAAATTGTATATTTCTTCTGATTCTTTTGAAAAATTGAATCCGTCTTTTGCTTTTTCAGAAGCATATTTTGCTCCTTCATTAAATAATATACTTTTATAAATATTTAAGCATTGTTCATCTTTAAAAAGGCATATTTCTTTTGAGAAATAATATTTCATTATTAATTTAGGATTTGATAATAGAATTCCTATAAAATCATATTCTAGTTGTGTACCATTCAATTTTTCTGGATAAATTTCATCTTCATCATTTTTAGTTTCCAATTCAAATTCATTTTCTGTTTCATCATTAGTAACATCTTTTAATTGTCTCATTTTTTCCAAAGCTTTTATATATTCTTGTTGTGTCAATAAATCTTCTATTTCATCTATATAAGGTTTATTTGTCTTAGTTACCGGAATTTGTCTTAATAATTCATATATATCATCAATATTTTTCATAGTTTATCTCCTTTTAAAACTTTAGGGACATTGCTATATTTTCAATTGTCCCCAAAATGTTTTATTTTAATCTTTCTTCTACTTTTGCAAGCATTTCTTTGTATTTTTCTAATTTGTCTTTTTCTTCTTGTATTTTCTTTTCTGGTGCTTTGTTTACAAATCCTGGATTTGAAAGCATTTTCTCACATCTTGCAACTTCACTTTCTAATCTTGTTTTTTCTTCTTCTAGTCTTTTTCTTTCTTCTTCCATATCTACTAAATCTTCAAGTGGCATATATAGTTCAATTCCATCTTTTAATATGCTGATTGCATTTTCTAATATTCCTGCTTTATCTTTTTGAACTATTATTTTTTCTCCAAGCCCTAGTTTTAAGATGAAGTCTTTTGCTTCCCAGATTTCATTTTCATATTTTTGTGTTACAAATATTAGCTCTGATTTTTTTGATGGATGTATATTCATATTTGCTCTTACATTTCTTATTTCTGTAATGATTTCTTTTATTTTTTCTACTGTTTGTTCTTCTTCATCAAATGCAAATTTGCTTCTTACATTTGGCCAGTTTGATACTATTAAATCTGCTTCATTGTATTTTACTAGTTTGTCATAAATTTCTGATGTTACAAATGGCATAAATGGATGTAGTAGTTTTAATGATGTTCCAAATACATAGTTTAGTATATCACTTACTGCTACTTTTGTTTCTTCATTTTCACTGTAAATTCTTGTTTTTACCATTTCGATATACCAGTCACAGAATTCATTCCAAATAAAGTTATATATTTTATCTAGTGCAATTCCTAAATCATAATTTTCAATATTTCTTGTAATATCGACTACTAATTTATCTAATTTATTTAAAATCCATTTATCTTCGATTGTTAATAGAGCTTGATTATATTTGCTTGTTCCATTATTATACCAATCATCATGGAATTTTTTTACTTTTTCTTCATCTGGTGTGTTCATTATTATAAATTTAGCAGCATTCCAAATTTTGTTTGCAAAGTTTGATGCTTGTTCTAATTTTTCTGGCATATATCTAATATCATTTCCCATTGTTGTTCCAGAAAGAACTGAAAATCTTAATGCATCTGCACCATATTTGTCAATTATTTCGATTGGGTCAATACCATTTCCTAATGATTTTGACATTTTTCTTCCTTGTGAGTCTCTTACAATTCCATGTACTACAACATCTTTAAATGGATTTTTATCAGTTAATTCTAGCCCTTGCGTCATCATTCTTGATACCCAGAATGTTATTATGTCATAGCCTGTAACTAATACATTTGTTGGGTAGAATGTTTTGTAATCTTCTGATTCTGTATTTGGCCAACCTAATGTTGAGAATGGCCATAATGCAGAACTAAACCAAGTGTCTAATGAATCTGGGTCTTGATGTAATTTTGTTGAACCACATTTTTCACATTTTTCTGGCATTTGTTTTGAAGCATGTATATGCCCACATTCATCACAATAATATACTGGTATTCTATGTCCCCACCATAATTGTCTTGATATACACCAATCTTGAATATTATCTAACCAGTTAAAATACATTTTTTCATATCTTTTTGGTACAAATTTTACTTCATCATTTCTAACTGCATCTGCTGCTCTTTTAGCTAAGTCTTTCATTGATACAAACCATTGCTCTGAAATTCTTGGTTCTATTGTACTATGACATCTGTAACATTTTCCAACATTATGAGTATAATCTTCTATTTTAACTAAATTTCCAAGTTCTTGTAATTTTTCTACTATTAATTTTCTTGCTTCTATTGCAGGCATTCCTTTATATTCTGGAACTAAATCTCCCATAATTGAACTGTCATCAAATACTTCTATAATTTCTAAGTTATGTCTTAATCCTGCTTGATAATCATTTGGATCATGTGCTGGTGTAATTTTTACACAACCTGTTCCAAATTCTTTTTCTACAAATTCATCTGAAATTATTGGTATTTCTTTATTCATTATTGGTAAAATACATTTTTTACCTACTAAATCTTTATATCTTTCATCATCTGGATGTACTGCAACTGCTGTGTCTCCAAGCATTGTTTCTGGTCTTGTTGTTGCAACTATAATGTATTTATCTGGTTCACCAGCTATTTTGTATTTTATATGCCATAAATGAGATGGTTCATCTTGATATTCAACTTCTGCATCTGAAATTGTTGTATGGCAAGATGGACACCAGTTTATCATTTTTTTGCCTTTATAGATTAGTCCTTTTTCATATAATTTGATGAATTGTTCTAAAACAGCTTCAGATAATCCTTCATCCATTGTAAATCTATTTCTGTCCCAATCACAAGAACAGCCTAATCTTCTTTGTTGTTTTTGGATTGTTCCACCATATTCTTTAGTCCAAGCCCATGCTCTTTCTAAAAATTGTTCTCTTGTAATGTCTGCTTTTGTTAATCCTTCTTCTTTTTTCATTTTTTCAACAACTTTTACTTCTGTTGCTATTGCTGCATGGTCAGAACCTGGAAGCCATAATGTGTTATAACCTTGCATTCTCTTAAATCTTATTAAGATGTCTTGTATTGTATCATCTAATGCATGTCCCATGTGTAATTTTCCTGTTACATTTGGTGGTGGCATCATTATGCAATAACTTTCTTTTGTTTTGTCCATGCTTGGTTTAAAGTAGCCTTTTTCTTCCCATTCTTGATATAATTTTTCTTCAAAATCCTGTGGGTTGTATTTGTCATTTAATTTTTTTTCCATTTTTTATCTTCCTCCTTTAATCTTTTTGGCTAATTAAAAAACTCGCCAATATGCTTACTTAGCATAAGGGCGAGTTTTTTCACGGTACCACCTTATTTATTATCTATTTTTATTAATTGATAACATCTCATTTTACTTTAACGCAGTATTACGAATAATCTTAAGTTTATTTTCGGATTATCAACTCAAAAGTTACTTTCCATTTATCTTTATTTTAGAAGTTTACAGCCTAGGACTTCTATTCTCTTTAAATTAGTGTTAAATGTACTTTTCTTTTTCTTTGTTTTTTATTTATTATGTTACCATTATATATCTTTTTATTCATTTTGTCTAGTTATTTTCCAAACTATTTTAATGTTATTTTGAAATCATATGTATTTGCATAATCTAATGTCATACCTGCATTGAATTGTGTTTTTGCCTTACGGCACCATAAATTTTGGTACAGTTGCCCAAAATTTATGGGCAGGTGCTATTTCTTCCAGAAATCAGCACCTAGCCAAAAGCTTCTTTCAGTCGCTTTTTAGATTTCAGATTTGTAGATTTCTATAACTGGGCGAACCCCGTAGTAGCTGCTGCGGGCGAAGCCGTCGATGTCCAAGTCGCCATAGCCATCCACGCTCCACACGCCGATAGCCGCTGCCCGCAGACCCAAGCCAATAATATTTTGATGCTCCATAAGTCACATATATTATGTCTGAATAACTATCTTTTAAATTATAGACTTCTCCATATGTTAGCAATCTTCCACCTATTGCTCCTAAACTTTTGGCATAATTATTTGCTTTATACACTGCACTTCCTTTATCATTTTGTACTGCTAAATATGTATTTAAGTTTAAGTATGGACTATTAGTTGGTAGTGTCTCATCTTTCCAATAATTACTTGTTGAAAACGCACAGTCAGTATTTTTATTTTCCTGTTTTGTTGCAGCAGAATTTAAAACATATTTTGCTAATAACTCATATGTTGTTCCTTTATCTGCTATGACAAAAAAAGGTTCACCTTTATAAGTTACTTCATCTCCTATGGAGTGTTTTGGCACTTTAGCATAAACTTCATCTAATGCTTCTTTTACACTTGTTTGAGTTCCATTTGGTTTTGTATAACTCACATCAGTTGCAGCTAATGCATATGCTGCATATACTCCAACATTAAAGCATAACACTAATATTAGAATTACTATTAAAACTATTAATGTTGTTTTTATTTTTTTGTTATTTTTCATTATTCGTGTCTCCTTTTATATTTTATTTTTTCTAAGAAAGTTTCTTATCATTGATAAGTCTCTCTTAGTTTTATTTATTTTTATTTGTTAAAGAAATAATCTAATGCTGATTTTACATTATCAACCTTCCAGCTTGAATCACTTGGAGTATATGAAATATCTCCTGCTGTTGGATTCTTTGTCTTTGCACTTATTACTGTAGAAGATACTTGGTTTCCTGCTACGTCATATATTACTGCTTTAAAGTAATATGTTGTTCCTTGTTTATATCCTGTATATGTTTGATTAAAGTCTTTGTTTTTTGTTACTGCTGTAAATTCTGTTGGCTCTGTATTGGTTGTTGTTATTGCATATCCTATTATTCCTGAAGCATTATCTGTTGCTTTTTATTAGACATTTTTTCTAATAATGCTTAAATATATGATTATTTACTATCTTTTATATTATTAATTTATTTAATTCTATTAAAGTTAAATATTTTTTCTATTTTGTAAAGTGTAGTTTTCTCTCTTTACAACTGCAAGGGTTCTAGGTATTGCTATTTTTTCATTTTATTTTTTCTCCTTTTCTTCTGTTTTTTGGCTATCTACAACTAATAGTATAACATATGGTAATTTCACTTTCAATAAAAGTCACCAATGTTATACTATTGTAAAAAAGTTGTAATATCGCTGTAACATTATTTTCAATGGTCATACATTACGGTAAAAGTTTATACTGACAAATATTTCTTCAAAAACTTACCAGTATAGCTTTTCTCATTCTTACAAATTTGTTCCGGCGTACCAACAGTTACAACCTGTCCTCCACCATCTCCACCTTCTGGACCTAAATCAATAATATGATCGCAAGTTTTTATTAAATCTAAATTATGTTCAATAACTATAATTGTATTTCCAGTATCAACTAATCTTTGTAAAATATCAACTAATCTATGAACATCAGCAATATGAAGACCAGTTGTTGGCTCATCTAAAATGTATAAAGTTTTTCCTGTTGCTCTTTTTGAAAGTTCTGTTGCAAGTTTAACTCTTTGTGCTTCTCCTCCAGATAAAGTTGTTGATGGTTGTCCTAGTTTAATATAGCCAAGTCCAACATCATATAGTGTTTGTATTTTTTGCTTTATTTTTGGTATTTTATCAAAGAATTCTAGTGATTCTTCAACTGTCATATCTAATACATCTGCGATACTTTTTCCTTTATATTTTACTTCTAGTGTTTCTCTATTATATCTTTTACCTTTACATACTTCGCATGGTACATACACATCTGGCAAGAAATGCATTTCTATTTTATGAACTCCATCTCCATTACAGCTTTCGCATCTTCCACCTGCAACATTGAAGCTAAATCTACCTTTTTGGAAACCACGTAATTTTGCTTCATTTGTTCCAGCAAATATGTCTCTTATTAAGTCAAATACACCTGTATATGTTGCAGGATTTGAACGTGGTGTTCTTCCTATTGGTGATTGGTCTATGTTTATTATTTTATCTATGTTTTCTAGTCCTTTTATTTCTTTGCATTTACCAGGTTTTTCTGAAGCTCCATTTAATTCTTTTGCTATTGTTTTATATAATACTTCATTTACAAGAGTGGATTTTCCTGAACCTGAAACTCCTGTAACACAAGTAAATACTCCTAGTGGAAATTTTACACTAATATTTTTTAAGTTATTTTCTGTTGCATTTTTTACTTCTATTACTTTTGACTTTGTAGGTTTTCTTCTTGTTTTTGGAACTTCTATTTTCTTTCTTCCACTTAAATATTGTCCTGTAACAGAGTCTTTAACTAATTTTACTTCTTCTGCTGTTCCTTGTGCCATAACTTTTCCACCATGTACACCAGCACCAGGTCCAATATCTATAATTTGGTCTGCTGCATACATTGTATCTTCATCATGTTCTACTATTAACAAAGTATTTCCTAAATCTCTTAATTTTTTAAGTGTAGCAATTAATTTATCATTATCTCTTTGATGTAAACCTATACTTGGTTCATCTAAAATATACATAACTCCTGTAAGTCCAGATCCAATTTGTGTTGCTAAACGAATACGTTGAGCTTCTCCTCCTGATAATGTTCCAGCACTTCTAGATAATGTTAAATATTCTAATCCTACATCTATTAAAAATTGAAGTCTTTTATTTATTTCTTTTAAAATCATATCTGCAATCATTGCTTCTTTTGTTGTTAATTCTAAATTACTTAAAAATTCTTTCAAAGCTTTTATTGACATGTCTGTTACTTCATTTATGTTTTTCCCATTAATTTTTATACATAATACTTCTTTTTTCAAACGTGCACCATTACAAGTATAGCAATGAGAATTTGTCATATACATTTCATAAAAACTTCTCATTCCTTGTGATTGTGTTTCACTATGACGTCTATCTAAAGTTGGTAAAACTCCTTCAAATGGTGCTGTAAATTTTCTAACACCTGCTGCTGATGAATATTCAAAGTCTATTTCTTCTTCTCCAGTACCATATAAAATTTTTTCTAAAAACCATCTTGGCAATTTCTTTATTGGAACTCCTTTGATTTCTACCCCATAATGTTTAGCTATGCTTTCAAAATACATTTTAGCCATTGTATCGCCTTTTTTCATGGTACTTGCACCAAAGGCTTTTATTCCATCATATAAAGTTTTATTTTTATCTGGTACTATTAAATCTTCATCCATTTTCATTAGGTAGCCTATTCCCATACATGTTGGGCAAGCTCCGTATGGATTGTTAAATGAAAACATTCTTGGTGTTATTTCTGGAAAACTAAAACCACAATCTGGACAAGCATAATTTGAACTATATAGAACTGTTTTGTCTTCTTCTTTTGTTATTATATTAACTTGTACTAAATTTTCAGCGTGTTTTAAAGCTATTTCAACTGATTCTGTAAGTCTACTTCGTATTTCTGGTTTTATTACTAATCTATCGACCACTAATTCGATTTCATGTTTTTTATTTTTATCTAATTTTATTTCATCTGATAAATCATAAATTTCACCATCGACTCTTGCTCTTACAAATCCATCTTTTTGATAGCCTTCTAATTGTTTTACAAATTCACCTTTTCTGCCTCTAACAACTGGAGCTAATATTTGAATTTTTGTACCTTCTTCTAATTCCATAATATTATCAACAATTTGGTCTATTGATTGTTTTTCAATTTTTTTACCGCAATTTGGACAATATGGTACTCCTATATTTGCATATAGCAAACGAATATAGTCATATATTTCTGTTACTGTTCCAACTGTTGAACGTGGATTTTTAGATGTTGTTTTTTGGTCTATTGATATTGCTGGAGATAATCCTTCTATTGTTTCAACATCTGGCTTTTCCATTATTCCTAAAAATTGTCTTGCATATGATGACAAACTTTCTACATATCTTCTTTGTCCTTCGGCATACAAAGTATCAAAAGCTAAAGATGATTTTCCAGAACCTGAAAGTCCTGTTATTACAACCATTTTATCTCTTGGTATTTCTAGATTTATGTTTTTTAAGTTATGTTCCTTTGCTCCTTTTATTATTATTTTATCATTCATTTTTTATTCCCCCTCAAACCAAAATCAACCAACGGGGACGTTGTTTAATTGGTTCGAAAATATTATACTATATTTTTAAGATTAAAACAAGAGTTTGGTAGCAGTTTTTATTGACATTTTTGTAAAAATATGTTATACTACAATTATGTAACCTTATAATTTTGTTAAATTTTTACTTATTAGGAGGATTTATAATGAAAATATTTCACGAAGAAAATGAACGGAATGTAGTATATGTTCAAATATTTGACTTAAAATTCATTACTAGAGAAATAGATAATATACCAAAATTTGTTTTAGATAAAATTGGTAAGCTTGATAATGCTAGTATGACTGATTTTGAAAAATTTGATAGAGACTACGAAGTATCATTTTTTAAAAATTTGGATTTTATTCTTAATTATGATGACTATAAAGATTTTACTGATGAGCAACTTAAAGAATGTTGTAAGAGCATTTCGGATGAGTATCATAATTCCTTAAAAAAATGGTTTGCACTCTCAAATGCAGAAAGGCTATTAGCCTTCAACTCTTCATCAAAAATAAATAAAAAATTCAATCATGATATAGAATCTATTCAGGAAATATATTATATGAAACATAACGCAAGACATATGCCATTCAAAGATTGTTAATAATAACGTGAAATGTATTTAAAAAACCAACAGATTTTTTCTGTTGGTTTTTTAAATTTGGATTTATTTAATTTTTTACTTTTCTGGTAACTTAGAAAAATCACCAAATATATTATTTTTAGCACTCTTTAATAATTCACTAACAGTCTTCCAAATCATTTCTTTAGTCTCATTATCAATACTCTTATATGAAGTCAAAATTGTTCTAGCATTTACAAACCAATTAGCTTTCAATTCTTTCATTGTTTGTGCATCTGTATTACTCAAAATTTCAAATATTACATCTATAACTTGTTCTCTTTTTGTTGGTTCAACTTTTTCAAGCCAACTTGTTATTGTTTTGTCTATAAATACACTGTCATTTGTAAGTTCTTTTGCTGTAACGAATTCTTTACCTAATATTTGCCAGGTATATAGGTCATGTTGCATTATCCCTTTTTGAGTGCTTTCAACTATTGTATATTCTTCTTTGTGGTTCATTAATCTTCCTATTATAGATGATTGTGGAATGTATGTATGTGTTTTTGGCATAATTTCTTGATATTCTTCTGTTTTTATAACATCCTCGCAAAAACCTGGTCCATCATTATTATACACATTTATTATTCTATCTTTTACTTCTTGTTTTGCAAATGCTGAGGCATATATTGCAATATTTCCACCTTTAGAATGTCCACCAACTCTAATTTTCTTATTTGGAAATTCTTCTGCTATATTTTCTAGATATTCTTTTGCTGATATTTGAGAAGCTATATGGCTTTTAAAACTCATATTAAAATCTTCTTTCCAGCCAACTATTGTGTTGTCTGTCCCTCTAAATGATACATATATTGTGTCATCTGGCATTAATACAGTAATTGCAGAAAATTGTTTTTCTTGTTCTGTTTCTATTTTATTTATATATTTTGTAGCAAGCATATTTCCAAATCTTTCTGTTTTTCCCATTGCAGGAAAGAATTCTTTATCATCTTTCCATAAAATATGAATTGGGTTTATGTCTGTTTTTTCAAATCTTTCGCTTAGTTCTTTTATTGTTACTACTTCATCTTCTTTTATTATATTATCAAATGGAAAGTAAGAAAAACGTGATAAAATTAAATTATCTATTTCATTAAAACTTGATTTTTCTAAATTTAAATCCCCTCTCCATTTTAGATAATCAAATACATTTGCCATATAAGTTCCTCTTTTCTTTTTAGATTTCTATTATTTCTTCCCATTTTAACTCATTTTTTCCAAAATGTCCATAATTTGTTGTTTTAGAATATATTGGTTTTTCTAGTTCTAAATATTTTATAATTCCATTTGGAGTTAAGTCAAATTTCTCTTTTATTAATTTTTCTAGTTCTTCTTCAGATTTTGTTCCTGTTCCAAAAGTATTTACACATATTGATAATGGTTCTTCCATTCCTATTGCATATGAAATTTGAATTTCACATTTTTTTGCATAACCATTTGCTACTAAATTTTTCGCAATATGGCGTAACATATAAGCTGCAGAACGGTCTACTTTACTAGCATCTTTTCCAGAAAATGCTCCTCCCCCATGTCTTGCATAACCACCATATGTGTCAACAATTATTTTTCTTCCAGTTAAACCGGTGTCTCCCAAAGGCCCACCTATTACAAATCTTCCAGTTGGATTTATATATATTTTTGTTTTTTCATCTATCATTTTTTGAGGAATTACCTGTTTTATTACTTTTTCTACTATATCTTTTTTTAATTGTTCATCACTTACTGTTTCTAAATGTTGAGTTGAAATTAATATTGTTTCTATTCTTTTTGGTTTGTCATCTTTATATTCTACAGTTACTTGTGTTTTTCCATCAGGTCTTAAATATTCTAATTCTTTTGATTTTCTAACTTCTGTTAATTTTTTTGATAATCTGTGTGCCATTTCAATAGCATATGGCATATAATTTGGCGTTTCGTCACAGGCAAAGCCAAACATTATTCCTTGGTCACCTGCTCCACCAACGTCCACTCCCATAGCAATATCTGGGCTTTGTTTTGTTATATTAATATGAACCTTACAAGTTCTATAATCAATATCTGTTTTTTCATTATCAAAGCCAATTTCTTTTATTGTATCTCTTACAACTTTTTCTATATCAACATTTCCTTTTGAAGTTATTTGTCCTGCTATTGTTATTTCATTTTTTGATGCAAAAGTTTCAACAGCAACTCTTGATTTACTATCTTGTTTTAAATATTCATCTAAAATTTTATCAGATATTGTATCACATAACTTATCTGGATGTCCTTCTGTTACACTTTCTGAAGTAAAAAAATATCTTTTCATTTTATTTATTCCTCTTTTCTTTATCATTAATTGTCAAAAAGTTGCCAAAAGGTAATCCTCCTGACAACTTTATTTTGGATGTATATTAAATTAATTATTCTTTAATATAATCTTTTATTTTGCTCATAAATATAATTCTGTCTATTATATCTAGAACTGCATAAATTATAGTTAAAACACCTATTGTTGTGAATAAGATATTTGCATTAACTAGGATTACTATACCAGCAATTATCATTAACATTGAAAATAATAATGCTAATGTCCAATATACTGATTTAACTTCTTTCCAAATAAGTGTTGTTTGAAAATCCATTATTCCAGCTGCTATAATCCATACACCTAAAATAATTCTAAATAATGAAATTATAGAATCAGATGCAAATAACACAATTACTCCAAATACTACAGCTATTAATGCAATTGATAATAGATAGTCTTCTTTTGTTTCTGAAGTAAAATATTCTATTAATTTTAAAACACCCATTGCTATGAATACAATTCCAAATATTATTGAGATTGCAGCAACCATTTCATTTGGTTTAGCTATTAAAAGTGCTCCAAATAATACGAATATTATTGAAATAACTATGTCTGTCCAACTTGATCTTTTTAAAAATTTTTCAAACATAATACTCCCTCTCTTTCTTTAGTATTTTATGGCTATATAATATCACATTAATTAAAAATTGTATACGTTTTTTTGAATTTTTTGTATTTTTTTGTAACAAAAAGAAAAAATAGCACTTTGTGCTATTTATAATTATGCATTTTCAGTTTCTTTTTTTGCTACGATTTGTTTACCATCATAATATCCGCAGTTTCCGCAAACTCTGTGTGGTAATACTGGTTCATTACAATTTGGGCATGTAGCGAATTTTGGTTGTTCTTTTTTCCATGTTGATCTTTTTGAATGTGTTCTTGCTTTTGACCATCTTCTTTTTGGTTGTGCCATTTTAATTCCCCCCTTGCTTAAAGATATATGTTTTATATCTATTTGAAATTTTTACTATTTTTATGTCACTATAAAATTATACAAGTATTTTTTATTTTTGTCAACTATTTTTCTAGCATTTTATGAATAATTATAATTCATTTGTGATAATGTCTTAATAAATCATTTGAGAAAATGTCTTAATAAAAAAATATATTGTTTATCTTTTTAATATAAAATATAATTATTTTTATTGGAGGTAAACAAATGAGAAAGGTAGAATTAAGAATGAATGAAGAATTAAAATACAAAGTTATTAAGAAATTAGTTGAAACAAATGGAAATAAAAAAAGAGCAGCAGTAATGCTTAATAGATCAATTAGACAAATAGACAGAATGATCGCCGGTTATAGAGAAAAAGGCAAAGAATTTTTTATACATGGTAACCGCGGCAGAAAACCAGCACATGCATTATCAGAAGAAGAAAAAACCGAAATAGAACAAATATATTTGAGTAAATATTTTGATTGCACATACACATCTTTTTCAGAATATTTAGCTAAAGATGAAAATATCTTTTTATCAGTTGATGAAGTAAGAACAATTTTAAGAGATAGATATATATTCTCCCCAAGGACACATAAATCAACAAGAAAAAAATTTAGAAAGCAATTATTAAAGGAACAACAACAAGCAAAAAATAATACAGAAAAAGCAAATATACAAGCAAAAATGGTAGCAGTTGAAGATGCGCATCCAAGACAACCAAGATGTCAATATTTTGGAGAGGAATTACAAATGGATGCATGTATTCATTTATGGTTTGGAAAAACAAAAACCGCTCTTCATGCGGCAATAGATGATGCAACAGGTCAAGTTGTAGGTTTATATTTTGATAAAGAAGAAACATTAAATGGCTATTACAACATAACACATCAAATTTTAACAAAATATGGAATCCCATATTTAATTAAAACAGATAAAAGAACAGTTTTTGAATATAAAAAGAAAGCATCTTCTAAGGTTGAGGAAGATACTTTCACACAGTATGCTTATGCTTGTAAACAATTAGGCATACATATTGAAACAAGTTCTGTACCAGAATTTAAGCCACGAGTAGAAAGACTTTTTCAAACATTACAACAAAGACTTCCACAAGAGCTTAGACTGGCTCAAATCAGTACCATTGATGAAGCCAACGAATTCTTAAGTACATACATAAAACGATTTAATGATAAATTCGCTTTATGTATTAATAATAACAAATCTGTATTTGAAAATCAACCAAGTAATGAAAAAATAAATCTTATATTAGCAATATTGTTTAAAAGAGTGGTTGATAGTGGACATTCAATAAAATATAACAAGCATTATTACAGATTTATAAACAGAACAGGCACTCCAATATATTTTAACAAAGGCACAAAATGTATTGTAATAAAAGCATTTGATGGAAATTTATATGCAACAGTAGATAATTCAGTATTTGCATTAGAAGAAATATCAGAAGTACAAGCAAAATCAGAGAATTTTGATGAAATAGAGAAAACAAAAGAAAGAAAAGTATATATTCCGAAAATGACTCATCCGTGGAAAAGCAAAGTATTTGAAGATTTCGTAAAAAATCAAAAACATCGTTTAGAAAATGTCGCATAAAATATTAGCACTAAATAAAAATTTAGTGCTAATAAATAAAAAATTTTAAGACATTTTCAAAAATGATTGACACTATTTTTCTAGCATTTTATGAATAATTTATGATATGATCACCCTATAAAATTAATTTATGAAAAGTTCACCCTATGATATAATGGAGGTATGAGAACTGTTATGAAAGATA
>MNRP01000052.1 GCA_001916005.1 Clostridium sp. 26_22 | reverse complement strand
TCTTTTTTCTCCTTTTTCATATGGGATTATCTCTGGATTTTTTATTGTTACTTTTTGTATCTCTTTTTTTAGTATTGCTTCTAAAAAATCTTTTAATACACTTTCATTTCCTTTGTAGGCAAATACTCTTTTAAATATATAGTCATCTGTTATTGGTAGTCTCGTTGTTTCCGTTGTTCATTCCTCCTTAATTATACTAAATTGTTTTGCTTTTAGCAATACCTTTTAGTAAATTTTTATTTTTTCGTATAATTAATTTGACAATTTTTTTATCTATATTTATAGCGATATTGTATAGACTTTGCTACTTTTGTTTTACCTCCCTTCTTTTTTTATTTTTTGTTTTGGGTATCTTTTTTGATTTTTAATTTTTAGAATTAAATTTCTTGACTTTCCAATTTTTTGTCTTTCCTAAGTTGTTTGATTAAAATTTTTTAAAATTTTATAGCTATGCAATTGTCAAATTAATTGCATAGCTATATATTAACACGCTTTTCCTTGCATTGTCAACAAAAATCGTTCGACAAATTTCGAGTTTCGGCATGTTTATTTCTGTTGTATTTGTATATACTTAAATTTACTATATACTATTTTATTTTTCTAATTCCATAGTAAAATCATAAGCATTAGCAATATCTGCTGTTGTTCCTGCATTTATTGCGTTTGTTCCACCAGCTACTATTTCTGGGATATATGCTTCTAATTCTGCATAATTGCTTCCATCTTTGTTTGTAAATGATATTTTTACTATTCCTCCTGCAAAGTCTTTGTTTGAATCATTTTTTACTGTTGCTGTAAAACTTGTTACTCCGTCTTGTGCTGATAGTTTTATGTCTGTTATTGATAGATTTCCTAGTTTTCTATCTTTTGATATATTTTCTGATGTGTTTTCTTTTACTCCACTTTCAATTTTTGCATTTTCTGTGTTGTTCATGTCTATTAAGCTTGCTGTTTCATCTTGATTTTCTTGTTGTCCTGATTGATTGTTGTTTACTTTTGAATTATTTTTGTAAATAATTACTCCTGTTACTATAATTAATAATATAACTAATATAGCTATTATTGTTATTATTCCTTTTTTATTCAGTTTTTTGTTTTCTTTAGATTTTTGCATTTTTTTACCTTCTTTCTTTTTATTTTTATCTTTTTTTATTTTGTTACTTTTTTCTCCTTTTGTAAAGCTCTCTTTTTTTATCTCAGATATATTTTTTATATTGAGTACATTTTACAGAACATTACATAATGATGTTAGATTGCAAATCCCGGAGCCACACCATAAATGACTGTTGAGGTGGAAGGCCCCCAGCTACCGTCATCGTTTATCTCGTTGAAAGAATCATCCCAGCCACTGACAGGAGAACGAAGCCACCATACGCTTGTATTGCCATTACTTGCTCTTTTTATAGTTATACTATTTTCGGCTGAATATCTTGTACTTCCTAAATTCATCTTATAGTATTTATATTGTTTTCCTTCTGTTGTTATTGCATCACCTCTTGATTCGCCTCCTTTGGCTCCATTGTCCCATATTTCTCCACATGACAACAACCATAAATAATCATCTGTTTGTTGCGTTTTTGCTACATCATATGTTGGTATATAATCTTTTTTTACTTTCTTTATGATATTTTTTATACTTAATGAATTATATGTTGTTCCATTTAATATTCCTCTTAATTCTGTTTGTGCCCATCCTCCTGAATTTGTTTCACTACTATTCATTAGTGCTGACATTAAAAACTCTACATATTCAAAACTTATTCCTGCTTTTCCTGTTGCTGTTGTTGAACCATATGCTGTGGAACTTGACAATGTATCATGATTAAATCCTAATATTCTTATCTTTTTTCCATCTAGTTTTATTTCTTGTCCCACTAATAATGTTTTTTCTACTCCTCCTACTGTTACTGTTGCTCTTGCAGAATCATCTGTTATTGACTTGTCATTTGATATTGCCTTTGCTATTTCCGCTATTTCGTTCCATGAGTATTTTATTTCATATGCCGGCATATTATACACTTCATCCAATGCCTCTTTTACACTTACTGTTGTTCCATCTGGTTTTGTATAGCTCACATCTGTTGCTCCCAATAAATATGCGGCATATACTCCAGCACTAAAGCATAGAACTATTATTAACAATATTATGAAAATCATTAATGCAATTTTTATTTTTATTTTTGTTTTTTTCATTTTTATTAGTATCCTTTCTCCGTTTTCGTCAAAACTATGTTCACGAAAGCTACAAAATTAATTTTTCAAACTTTTTATTTTTTTATTAACTAAAGGAGTATGTTGTTCTACAACTATCTCCCTTAGTTTTATTAATCTTTAT
The DNA here is from genome assembly GCA_001916005.1 of Clostridium sp. 26_22. Classification (GTDB taxonomy): domain Bacteria; phylum Bacillota; class Clostridia; order TANB77; family CAG-508; genus CAG-269. Next base: position 46,218 of record MNRP01000052.1, on the reverse strand, counting down.
TTATTAAAGAAATAATCCAATGCTTCTTTAACATTATTTACTTTCCAATTTGAATCAGCTGGTGTATATGAAACATCTTCTGCTTTTGGATTTGCTGTTTTAGCACTTATTACTGATGAAGATACCTTATTACCTGCTACATCATATACTATAACTTTAAAATAATATGTTGTAACCAATGATAAGTTAGATACTGTATATGTTGCTGTTTGTGCCGTTGTTATTGCTGTTTCTCCAGCTTTGGTTGTTGGATTATTTGTTGTTCCATAATACCATTCTATTTTCTTTAATCCTGAACCACCGGTATCTGCTGCAACACCTAAACTTAATGATATACTATTTATTGTTGTTCCAGTTGATTTTAATGCTGAATTTATTGTTGGTGCATTTTTATCGATACTTGTTATTTTAATACTTGCTTTTCCAACATTTCCACTAGCATCTTTTGCATAGAAATAATATGTTCCATTTGCTGTTGCTGTGTAATTTTGTGATATTTGTGATTTTGTATTTGTTATACTTGTCCATCCACTTGATGATGCTGTTAGTCCTGAATTTGTACTCCATTGATATGCTATTATTCCTGATCCGCTATCTGTTGCTTTTCCTGTTAATGTTACATTTCCATTTGTCCATCCTGATGGAGATATTGTTGGCGTTGTCATTGCTGGTGCCGTTGTATCTTTCCATATTGCATATAATGTTACTGTTCCATTTGCTGTTGTTGTTAAATTTTTAACACTTGCTGAATTTCCATATGTTGCTGTTGTAGCTGAGGCATTTGTTGACCATCCTTGGAATGTATATCCTGTCCTTGAAAATCCATTTGCAGTTAAGTTTTTAGCAGTATCATATGTATGACTACTTGATGCTGTGCTTCCACTTGTTGCTCCATTTCCATTATAATTTACTGTATAACTGTTTGCTGTCCAATGTGCATATAATGTTTTTGCTCCTGTTGGTGTGTAATCTGCATTTACATTTCCTATTTTGTTACCTCCACTTGCTGCATCATACCAACCATTTATTGTATAACCTGGCTTTGTTGCTGTTGCTAATTTTACTTTTGCGAACGCTGTGTAATTAGCTGTTAATGTTCCATTTCCGTTTCTATACCAGAATAAATTTGCATTTCCTTGTAATAAACTTCCAGTTGTTTTATCAATTACTACTACATCTTTTAAATCAAAGTTCATACTTGCTTGGCAATTTTTTAAATCTGGAGTATATATTTCAAATACTGGTGCTATAGTTACTGTATTTGAACTTAATGTTGTTGTTGTTCCTGATATTGTTCTTGTTAATACTACATCAACCCATCCATTTGTAACTGCTGAGTACCACTTTATCTGTAATCCTGGTGTTCCATAATCATTTGATACTGCTGAATGTCTAAATCCGATATTACAACCTGATATTGAATTTATTTTTAATTTTGCTCGAATTTCGTATGTATGTCCTGATGTATATTTATATTGCGGGTAACGTATCCAATACCATGTATTTACTGTTGGTGATACTGAAAATGTAAAGTTTTCATAATTTCCATTTGTTGTATCATATTTAGCTGTTCTTGTAAATCCTCCATAACTTGGTGTTGATGTTCCTATATATTCTCCTGTTCCAGATTTTGTCCAGCCTGAAAATGATTTATTAGATGTATCTACAGATTTAGATGCTGTTCCACCGTTTCCATTATATGTTATTGTACAACTTGCTGGTGGTGTAGATGATCCTACGTTTTTTACTGTATCATAATTTTGAGTTACTGTAGTGCTTGTTGTTTTATTATTATACGTTCCTCCATTTGGATTTAATGTTAATGTATATTGATTTACTGTTCTATTTAAGTTTGCTGTTACTTTTGTTGCTCCTGTTATTGTTCCACTTGTTGATGACCATCCTGTTTGTGTTGTTGTATATCCATTTACATTTTTTAATGTTACTGTTGCTGTTCTTCCATCACTTACTGTTAATTTTTGTCCACTTACTGAATATGTTGTATTATTGGTTGGTACTATCAAACTTGTTGGTGATATGCTTCCATAATCTGTATTATTTACACCTAATGTTAATGTATAGAATGTTGCTCTTAAATCTAATGCTCCAGCTCCTAATTTTCCACTATCATTATAGCTTACACTTACTCCGTCTAATTTTACTCCATATATTTCCCATGTTGTTCCATATGGACTACTTCCCCCATAATCTGCAACATAGCCTTTATCTACTCCATCTATTTTTAATCCTACTGTTATTCTTCCATTATATCCTGAATAATATGCTGTTCCATCTACTGTCATATTTAAGTCAATGTTGTATTTATTTACTGTCCAATGTGCATAATATGTTGTGTTTGCTGACGGTGTTGTTGTAGTTGATGATATTTGCGTACCTCCTACTGGTGCTGTAAACCATCCATTAAATGTATATCCTGCTCTTGTTGGCGTGCTTAATGTTCCCAATGCTGTATTATATGCTTTGCTTGTATTCGTTTTATTTTGTGTTCCGTCTCCTTCTTCTATTTCTATTGAATGTACATATAATTTATCTCCTGCTGTCCATGTACTTCCATTCAAATAAAATACAAAAGCTATATATTGATTATCGTTTGCTGTAAATGTATATGTAAATCTTTGCCATTCTGTAGTTACTGTTACTGCTTTTGTACCATTTTGTTCTTGTCCTATTCTTAAATTTTTGTTACTACTTGCTTTAATATAGACACTCCATGTATATACTTTTCCTGATGTTAGTTTTGTTGAATTTGCATAATATGGTCCTCCACTAGTTCCAGCATTCATTGTAAACTGAATTAATTTTCCTTCTTTTGCTGTTGTTTCTTCTATTATTGTTTTTGATGAAGGAGATGTTGCTGCTGCTGAATATCTATTGGTATCATTTGTATCATTCCATATATTTGATTTTAAATAGTTGTTATCGTATGTTATTGTTACACTTGGTACAGTTATTGTATGTGTTGATATACATTTTCCGTTTCCTAAATTGTCGTATGCGTATATGTGTGTATTATATGCTCCTGCTTCATTTTTATGATCTGTTGTTTTTACGTGATATACCCATGTTGTTCCATCTGCTTGCTTTGTACCTTTTGCAGTGTCACTTGTTGACCAATTTGCTTGTATGTCATCTTGTCCATTTGCATTTGTCCATGTTGGAAATTGTACTCTATTTACTCCTGAACCACTATCTTTTACTCCATAAACATATACATCATATCCTGTAGTTGTTATATTTTTAATTTCTGCACTTGTCATTGTTGGTGCTGTTTTGTCTATATTTGTTATTTGTTTACTTGCTGTTACTACGTTTCCTGCACTATCTGTTGCTGTTGCAAATACATATCCATTTGCACTTACTGTTACACTTGTTGTTGGGGCTGTTGCTGAATTTGATGCTGTTTGTGCATTTGCTAATGTTGTTCCATATCCCGCTTTTCTTGTGCTACTTGTTGTTACATCTGGGTATGTTATTGTTGCTGTTACATTTTGGTTTGTCCATGCTGTTGTATTTGGTGTTATTGTTATTGTTTTTGCTCCTACTACAAATCCTGCACTTACTTTTCCTGTTGTTGCTCTATTTCCTGCATTATCATATACTCTTGTCCATATGTAATATGTTCCAGTTGTACAATCTGTTTTACTTACTGTTGCTCCATTTGTGAATGTTGTCCATGTTGTTGGTTCTGTTGTGTTGCTTGTTGACCATGCATATTGTAATGTTTTTAGTCCACTTCCTCCTGTATCTGTTGCTGTTATTGTTGTTTTTATTGTTGCATTTCCACTTGTTGGTTTTGCATATGAGCCTCCGTTTGGGCTTAGTGTTACTGTTGGTGCTGTTTTATCTATATTTGTTATTTGTCTACTTGCTGTTATTACATTCCCAGCAGAGTCTGTTGCTGTTGCATATACATATCCATTTGCAGTTACTGTTACATTTGTTGTTGGTGCTGTTGCTGAACTTGCTGATGTTTGTGCATTTGCTAATGTTGTTCCATATCCCGCTTTTCTTGTATTTGATGTTGTTACATCTGGATATGTTATTGTTGCAGTTATATCTTGATTTGTCCATTCTGTTGTGCTTGTTTTTATATTTATTGCTATTTTTTCTTCTCCAACTATAAAAGCTTGACTTTGATATAAATATTCATTATCCACTCTTACATATAAATAATAGGTTCCTTTTTCACAGTCTTTTTTTATCGTCTCACTATTATTTTCTATTGTTTTCCATTCTAACTTTGATGATGTCCATGCTACTTCTATTTTACTTGCGTTCTCTACTTTTACTTTTGTTTTTATTGTTGCTTTTCCTGTTGTTGGCATTGTATATTTTCCGCCATTTGGAGCTAATGTTATTCCAACAACTTGTATCTCATATTCTATATTTGCTCCTGCATTACTTTCTGTTATTATTATTTTTGTGTTTCCTACTTTTTGAGGTATTATTGTTAACTCAGTTCCACTTACCGTTACTTTTGCTATTGTTTCATCATTTGATTTTGCTGATATAGTTCCATTGTTTATTCCTGATACTTGGATCTTTTTATTATCCCCAACTGTTGTTATCCCTTTTGTTTTTTCCAATGTTAATTTTACAATTTTTATTGTTATTTTTGCTTGTGCTCCACCATTTGACTCTGTTGCTGTTATTGTTGTATCTCCTGCTTTTATTCCTGTTACTTTATTATTTTCTATTGATATATAGCTTGTATCTATTTGAGAATAAGTTATTTTTCCTTTATTTTCTCCATTTATTTCTATATCTGTACTTTTTCCTTCTGCTACATATATTGTTTTATCTTGTAATGTTGATAATTTTACTGTTACTGCTGTATAGTATTTTGTATATTCTCCATCTTCTCCTTTTAGCCAAGTATATATTGTTTTTCCACTTGTTGTTGCTTGGATTGTTATTTCATTTCCTGATAAAACGTTTCTTTTTCCATCTGATGTTTCTGAGTATGCATATGTACTATTTGCTCCTCCAAATATTTTTATTTTGTTTTGAACTGCATTTGTATATACTGTTCCTAATGTATTTTTTTTTTGACCTTTTACTTCTCCTTTTAATGTCGTATCAGCATATACTTGTATTGTACTTGTTTCAGAGTTTATATAATCATCATATTTTTTCTCATATATATCATTTAATTGTTCTTGTTGTTCATAGCTTTTTTGTATTGTATTTAATTCTTTTTGTTGCTTTTGTACTTTTGTATTTACACTCGCATATATTGCTATTACAACAACAAGAAAAAATAGCATACTTAGTAGTGTAAATGATGTTATTGACCCTTTATCACTTTTGATTTTTCTACTTAAATTCAACATTTTTTTTCACCTTTTATCTCATAAAATTATTCTATTCATTTATACCATAATTGTAACTTTTTATCAATATTTTTCTATACAAAAACCATAAAAAACCACTACCTAGAATTTAATGAGTTCTAGGTAGTGGTTTTTACATTAATTTATGCTTCTGGCTCTACTAAACCATAATTTTTTCCATCTTTTAATTTATGTATAACATTTACTTTTCCTGTTTCTACATTTATAAATGTTAAGAAATTATGTGTTGGATGTGCTTGTAATTCAAGTACAGCATCTTCTGGTGTTATTGGTTTAATTTCATAATAAGATGTTTTTATTATCTCATTTGAAATTTCTTGAATTTTGTCTGAAGATACATCCATTGTTTTTATGCTAGCATCTTTCATCATTTTTTCTTTTTTTGTTTTAAATTTTCTAATTTGTCCTTCTAATATGTCTATATCTTTATCTATAGAAGCATATAAGTCTTTGTCTTCTGTTTCAGCTCTGAATTTTTCTCCATTTGCTATTACACAAATTTCTGCTGTTTGTACATTTTTTTCTGCTTTTAAAGTAACATCTGCTTCGGCATCTTCAAAGTATTCTGTCTAATTTTTTTTCAACATAATCGTTTATTGCTTCTGTTATCTTTAGTTCTTTTCCTATAATTTTTATTTTCATAAAAATCGCTCCCTTCTTTTTTAACTTTTGCCTAGTTTTATTATATAGTTTATTATCTTTTTTTGCAAGCTTTTTAAAATATTTCTTCTATTTTATACTCTTTTTCTAGTTTTTCGTTAAAGTATATCTTTGAAATTAATTTAAATTCTTCTAGTCCTTCATCTTTCAAATTGAAGGAAAATAGTTTCTTAGGGGGAGCTGTTATTACATATTTTATTGCATTTTTTGTGCTCTCGCTCATATCTATTGCAGACTTGTCCTGTCTTCCACAAGCCTCGCATTTAAAGCCATTGTCTCTTATGCTGAATTTTGTAAGATTGTCTTTTTCTTTGCATTTTATGCATTCCATTATTCTTGGTGTGTACCCTAATATGCTAAGTAATCTCATTTTAAATACACTTATTACCAAGTCTAAGTTTTTGTCTGTTTCTGATATTGTATATAGTGTGTTTAAATATAATTGTAAAATTCTATAACAGTTTTCGTTTTCTTCTGTTATATCTTGAATTATTTTATTTATATGTATTGCATATTTTAGTTTGTCTAGGTCTGTTCTTATATTATAAAATATTTCTATTGTTTCGCATGAGTTTATATGATATGTATTTGTTCCTTTGTACATCATATATTCTCCAAAGCAAAATAATTGTGTACCTGCTAAAAGAGCACTTTGAGGTCTTCGTGCTCCTTTAGCTACACATGATATTTTCCCGAAATTTGGAGTTAATACTGTAAGCATTTTATCATAGTCACCCATATTGTTTTCTGCAATTACTATTCCATTTATTTTTATATTTGCCATTATTTCACCTTATCTTGAAAATTTATATCTGTTATTTTTTGTATTTCTTGTATTTCTTTAATGCCTTTTTCGATATCTTCTATTTGTTTATATTCTAAAAAGGTATTTATATCTCCAGTGTTTTTAAATGTGTCCCATGCTATTTTTTTAATCATATGCGTCATCTCCCTTTTAAAGTTTACCTTTATTTATCTTTTGCATCTTTTGGTTTTTTATTCATTTTTGGATTTTATTTTAATTTAAATTTGTTTGCTACTATTGATTCATTGTCAATCCAATCTTGTTTTACTTTTACCCATGTTTTTAAATTAACTTTTAATCCAAAGTTTTGTTCCATATCAATTCTTGCTGCTCTTCCTATTTTTTTTAACATTTCACCATTTTTTCCAATTATTATTCCTTTATGTGATTCTCTTAAGCAATATATTGTTGCTTCTATGTCATATATATCTTCTCCGTTTTTGTTTTTTCTCATTGTCATTTTTTCGACTTCTACATATATTCCATGTGGTACTTCATCTTGTAATAGTTTTAGTGCTTTTTCTCTGATTGTTTCTTCAGCTAGTTGTCTCATTGTTTGATCTGTATATTCCTCTACATCATAATATGCAGGACCTGGTTTTAGGTTCTTTTCTATTTCATCTAATATTATTTCTTTATATTTTGGTTGATATGCTGATATTGGAATTACTGCTTCAAAATTATATTCTTTGCTATATAAATCTATCAAGTTTAATAATTTTTCTCTTTTTACTAAATCTATTTTGTTTATTATTAGTATTGTTTTTCTTTTTGACTCTTTTATTTTTTCTAATATTATTCTATCACCTTTTCCAATTTCATCACTTGTTGCTTCTATTAGAAATAATATTAAGTCTGAATCTGGTATTGTTGCAAATGATGTTTCTACCATTGTTTGGTTTAATTTATGTTTTGGTTTATGTATTCCTGGTGTATCTGTGAATACTATTTGTGAATTTTCTCTGTTTACTATTCCTTTTATTGCATTTCTTGTTGTTTGTACTTTGTTTGCTATTGCTGCTACTTTTTCTCCTACTAATAAATTTATTAATGTTGATTTTCCTACATTTGTTCTTCCTATTATTGTTACAAATCCTGATTTGAATTCTTCCATGTGTTCCTCCGATTATTTTTTTATTTTTTCTTAATACATTATACACCATTTTTATGCTAAATTTGTAGAATTTTCGAAAATTTTTTAAAAATTTTAAAAACCATATGAATTATTTTCATATGGTTTTGGTTTATTTTTTTAAGCATATGCTTGACGTTTTTTAAATGATAATAAATTTGTAATCTCATTTTCTGTATTTTTTGCTTTTTTAGTTTTTTGAGCTCTTTCTTGTTCGATTTCTCTTTTTTGTTTTTCAGCCATAGATTGACAAATTGCTTTTTGATAAGCAAAGTGTGTATCTTGAGATATTTTGCTCCAGTTATATTCGTTTCTAACTTTGTTTTTGGCTTTTTTTGTTATTTCTGCACATAGTTTGTGGTCATATAGTAGTTCTAATATTGAGTCTGCTATTGAATTTGGATTTCCACAATATGTTTTCATTCCATTTTCTCTGTGTTGTACTATTTCGTTTAGTCCTCCTATGTCTGATACTACTACTGGATTTTCTGATAGCATTGCTTCAAGTGCTACTATTCCAAATGGTTCGTATGTACTTGGAAATACTGATATGTCTGCTGCTTTATACATTTTTTGTACATCTTTTCCTTTCATATATCCTGCAAAGCATACTTTTTCTGATATTCCTAAATAGTCAACTTGTGCTTTTAGTTCATCTAACATTCCGCCTTTTCCTGCTATTACTAGTTTTGTATCATGGTAACCTTCTAGTATTTTTGGCATTGCTGCTATTAGGTGTTGAATTCCTTTTTCATATACTAATCTTCCCATAAATAAGATTATTTTTTCATTGTCCATTGCGAATTGTCTTCTAAAGTTATAATCTCTTTCTATTCCATTGAATAGATTTAAGTTTACACCATTTGGTATTACATTTATTTTTTCATATGGAAGCCCAAATAGTCTTTGTAATTCATTTTTCATATAATTACTGTTCACTATTACTTCTGATGCTTCATATGTCAACATCCATTCTGTATCATTTATATATCTTTGTGTTTCATCATGTATTCCACTGTTTCTTCCAGCTTCTGTTGCATGTATTGTTGCAACTATTGGTATGTTATATGAATTTTTTAATGTTTTTGCTGCATAGGCTACTAGCCAATCATGTGCATGTATTACATCAAAATTTCCTTCTTTTGCTATAATTTCATTTGCTTTTGCTACTAAGTTAAAGTTTAGTTGCATTATCCAATCTATGAAATTATTTGGATTTATCATATAATTTCCAACTCTATATACTTTTACTCCTTTGTCATCTTCAAAGTCTGGTGCATCACCTTCTTTGTATGTAACTACTGTTACATCATGCCCATCTTTTAATAGGGTTCTTGATAAATCATATACTACTCTTGATATTCCGCCTACTACTCTTGGTGGATATTCCCATGTTAACATTAATATTTTCATTAACATTGCTTCCTTTCTTTTTACTATTTTCTTTTGTTTTTTATCTTTTTCTACATTTTTTTAGTCTTATATATTCTATACAAATTTATGGAAAATGTAAATATTTTTTGACAATTTTTTTCATATTTTTAGTATAAGAAAAAAGACTATTTTCTTAAAAATAGTCTAGTCTTCGTTTTTATTAATTTCTTTTATTAATTCTAATTGTGAAATCAATAAAGATTCCATTTTAGCTTTATATATATCGAATTGTTTTTTTACATCGTCAAGTTCTTTTTGTCTTATAACTATTTCATTATTTAGTTCATCAACTTTTTTTTGAGCATTAGCTTTTGCTTCGTCTACTATTTGGTCTGCTTTTTGTTTTGCAACATTTTTTACTTCTTCGGCTGTTGTTTGTGCCATTACTAATGTGTTTTGAAGTGTTGATTCTATGTTTTTGTATTGTTCTAAGCTACTGTTTAATTCATCTACTTTTGCTCTTAATTCTGTTACTTCTTTGTAATTTTTGCTATAGTCAATAGTTAATTCATCTAAGAAATCATCTACTTCTTCTACACTGTAACCATTTACCATTTGTTTTGCAAATCTTTTATTTTCTATATCTAATGGTGTAATCATAATTTCCTCCTTAAGTATTAGTTAAGATTGTTATTTTTTAACCAAGAAACTGATAATTTGTTTTTCATTTCTTCTCTTGCCATTTCGTTTGTTATTTCATAGTTTGATGGTGCAACTAAAAAGATTGAGTTTGATACTTTTTGAATATATCCATCTAATGCGTAAACTCCGCCACTAATAAAATCAACTATTCTTCTAGCAACATCTTTGTTTACGTATTCAAGATTAACTATTACAGATTTCTTTTCTTTTAAGAAACTGCATATTTCATCTGATTGTTCAAAATTTGTTGGTTGTGATATAACCATTTTTATTGCTTGACTTTGTGATTGTGGCATATTTACGACTTTGTTGTTTCTTCTTCCAAATATTTTTTTATCTTCTACTTCTTCTTCATCTTCGTTTTCGTAATCATATACATCTTCATCTTCGTAATCTTCTTGTTCAGCTTGGTCCATTCCAAATAAGTCAAACACCTTGTTCATTAATGCTCCTGCCATAATAAAAAAACCTCCTAAAAATTTTCTCGTTTTTACTTGTTATTAGTATCTACTTTTTTTTGCATATTGTCAATAGTTTTTGCAAATGTAATAATTATTTAATATTATTGTAATGTTTTTGTAATATTTTTATTCTACTTTGCTTAGGTCTGGATTTATCATTAATTCATCATATATTGATATTTTTTTCATTGAATTAATTTGTGAGTTTGTAAATCCTAACTCTTGCAACTCACTTGTAGTATAGTTTTTTATGATACTATATTTTCCATTTTCTTTTTTTACATTTACTAATATTTTACTTAAATAACCAGCTCTATTTCTTACAACATATTTTAATCCATCTTGTTCTACTATTGCAGAATTTGGCACTTTTAGTCCTGAGTAACTCCACCATATCAAATTAAAAGATATTTTTCTATAATTTGTAAATTCTTCTATTTGTTTGTCTATTTCTAATACTAGTAATGTTTCATCATCATTTTCTTGTGATATATATTGAATTGTTGCATCTATAGTTTTGTTATTTGATAACATTACTTGTACATTGTCTCCAACTTTTGCATTTTTTGCTTGTTCTGAGTCAGAAATTGTTGCTATGTAACATTTAAAGTTGTTTATTACTTTTCCACATTCATCATTTGTAGCTATTAATTGCCCTGTTTTTAAGTTTAATTTTTCTAAGAATTCTTTGCTTAATGTAGAAAAATTATTTGGTGTAAGTGTTTCTTCTAATCCATCAACTTTGTATGATACTATTCCACTTTCAGGTGCTGTTATGTATTCTGCTCCTGAGTTTAATTGTTTTTCTAGTTCTGTTCTTTGAGTATATAATTTTTTTAGGTAACTTCCTGATGGACTTTTTTCTCCTACTATATTTGCTTTTCTTGTAATTAATTTATTTATTTCTTTTTTGTATTCTGTTAATTTTGAAATATCTGTTGTTCCATTTAATTGTTCTATTTTTTCGTCTAATTGGTTTTCTATTAATTTTATATCTGATGTATAAAGATTTGTTTGTCCTTCTAAGGCTTCTTGGATTTTGGTGTCTAGCTCAGCTATTTGTTTTGTTAAGTCACTTTCGTTTTTGCTATAATATCTATATATAGATTCTCCTTTAGCTGTTTTTTCTCCTTCTGTTTTTATTTGTTCCATTCCGTTTTTGTAGTTGTTTCCTTTTACAACTTTTTCATCTCTTATTATATAACCCACATCTGTTTCTTCTAAATATAAGGTTCCATTTTCTACTGTAACTTTGTCTGTTGGTTGTTTTATTAGTAAATAAACAGCATACATTAAATATAAACTAATTAAGGCAAATATAATTCCTATAATTATTTTCTTTTTGTTTTTTACTTTTTTTGTTTTCTCTTTCAATTTATTCCCTCCAAAATAATATCCACATTATTTTGTCTATCTTTTGAGCCATCTAACCAGATTGTTTGTTTATTTTTTCTAAACCAAGTTAATTGTCTTTTTGCATATCTTCTTGTTTCCATTTTTATTTTGTCTATCATTTCTTGTTCTGTGCATTTTCCCTCTAAGTAGTCTACGACTTCTTTATAGCCTAGTCCTTGCATTGCTGTTGGAAATTTATTATATTTTTGTACGATATTTTTTACTTCTTGTACTAAGCCTTGTTGCATCATAATATCTACTCTTAAGTTTATTCTTTCATATAATTTTTCTCTTTCCCAATTTATTGCAAATACTTTGTAATCATATTCTACTGGTTTTTTTCTAGATTCTGCTTCTTGTTGTGTTTTTGTTTTTCCAGTTGCTTTATATATTTCTAATACTCTCATTATTCTTTTTTTATCATTTGCACTTATCTTTTGCATTGCCTCCGGATCTATTTTTATAGCCATTTCATATAATTTTTCCAAGCCATCTTTTTTTGCTATTTCTTCTAATTCATTTCTATATTTTTCATCAAATTCGATATCTTGGTATTCTATTTCATAAATTAAGCTATCTACATATAAACCTGTTCCTCCTACAATAATAGGAGTTTTTCCTTTTTCAATTATTTCTTTTATTGCCTTTTTAGCATCTCTTTTATAATCTGCTACACTATATCTTTCATCTGGAGAAACAAAATCTAAAAGGTAATGTTTTATTCCTTGCATTTCTTCTGGTGTAGGTTTTGCTGTTCCAATGTTCATATCTTTGTATATTTGCATTGAATCTGCTGATATTATTTCTCCATTGATTTTTTTAGCAAGTTCGATTGATAATGCTGTTTTTCCTGATGCAGTAGGACCACAAATTACAATTACTTTTTCCATATGTTTCTCCTTTCTTTTATTTTTTTGTTATCATTTGCAAGGTTCCCATTTGTAAGCTTGCAAGATATTGAACTTCAAATATTGAAATTATTATAAATATAATTAGCATAATTATTAATTTCTTTTTTATTTGTTCTTTTTTGATTTCTTCATTATTTATTTTATCGAAAATTTTAAAAGTATATGGCAATAATACATAACCATTGATTATTGTAAATACTAATACAAATACTTTTCTTATTGTTTTCATTATTTCTTGGTTTTCATATACTATTCCTATTTTTGATATATTATAAATAATAAAGGTTATAATCCATGTAATAAATATTCCACATATTATATACAAAATCTTTTTTTGTTTTTCTATGTTTCCTAAGCTTACCCATGTCCATCCTAGTAATACTAAACTTAAGATTACTATTCCTACAATAATTACTGTTACCATTACTTTTTCCCTTCTTTTTTATTTTCTTGCAAATTTTCTTTCTATGTCGTATTTAGACATTTTTATAGCTGTTGGTCTTCCATGTGGACAAGTAAATGGATTTGGTAACGCTAATAGTTTGTCCATTAAGCTTTCTACTTCTTCTCTTGTTAGTACCATATTTGCTTTTACTGCAGCTTTACATGCTACTGTTGCTATAAATCTTTCTTCTTTTTCTTGTTTTGCTGTTCTTGCTACTGTGTTTATTTCATCTAAGGTTTCTAAGAATAATTCTTTATTGTCTAAATCTATGCACACTGTTGGTACACCTGTTAATTTTATTGTATTTTCTCCAAATTCTTCTAAACTAAATCCAGCTTTTTCAAACATTTCCATATTGTCTTTTGCTATTTCCATTTCTTTGTGTGTTAATGTTATTATGTCTGGTAATAATAGCATTTGAGAGTCTTTTGATGAGTCACTGTAGTAGTTGTTTTTTACCTTTTCATACATTATTCTTTCATGTGCTGCGTGTTGGTCTAATATGTACATTTCTTTGTCTATTTCTAGGATTATATATGTATTAAATACTATTCCTATAAATTTGTATGTTGGTTTTTGATATTCTTCATTTTGTTCAAATATTGATACATTTTCTTTTTTCATATCTATACTTGGAATTTCTTGTTTTATTGGTATTACTTCTTCTTGTAAGTTTGATTTTGTTTCTGGTTGTTCTTGTGATATTGGTTTTGTTCCAAATAATTTTGCATACATTTCATCAAAGTTTTCTGTTGGCTTTACTTCTTCTTGTTGGTTTTCTTCTAGTTTGTCTTCTGGCTTTTCTTCTGGCTTTATTTCATTTGATTTTGTATTATCTATTTGTGCGTTTTCTTCTATTTCTGTTTCTGTATTTTCTTTTATTTCTGTTGGTGTCTCTATTTTTTGTTCTGGTATATTTGTATTTTCTGTATCTGTATTATTTTCTACTTTTGTTTGAGTTTCTTGTTGTTCTCTCATTTGTATATAATTAGAATTTAATTTTATACTAGGGTCTGTTTCAACTTCTTTTTGTATGTTTTCTTGTAATTTTTTTAATTGCTCTAACACATCAGCTGTATTTACAGGTCCACCTTCTCCTAAATTTACATGAGGTACTTTAACTGCTTGTGTTTGCACATTTTGTTGTGCTTTGTTATAAATATCTTGTACTATATTATTTGTTTTTATTTTACTTTCTTCATTAGTATATTGTTCTATTTTTTCTGTTTCATTTTTTCTGAAGTCATATAATCCTTTTGAAATTTCTTCTTTGTTTTGATTAATTTCTTGTTTTTCTGTATTTGCAACTAATTCGCCTTTTAAAAGTGTGTCTTTTATAGCATGATAAATTGATTGAAAGATTTTGCTTTCATCTTCAAATCTTACTTCTAATTTTGCTGGATGCACATTTACATCAACTTTTGCTGGGTTCATTGTTATATTTAAAACTACGAATCCAAATTTTCCTATAGGAATTAATCCTTTATATGCTTGTTCTGTTGCTGCTGATAAAGTTTTGTCTTTTATATATCTTTTATTTACGAAAAATAATTGATTTGAACGATTTGACCTTGCTATTTCTGGTTTTCCTATAACTCCTGATACTTGTATATCATCATATGCGTATTCAACAGGCATTACTCCTGTTGCTACATCTTTTCCATATATACTGTATATTACACTTTTTATATCTCCATTTCCATTTGTTTGGATTACTGTTTTTCCTGTGTTTATTAGTTTTATTGCTATATTAGGATTAACTAGTGCTATTCTTGTTATAACATCTTCTATATAGCCTGATTCTGTGTAATCTTTTTTTAGGAATTTATATCTAACTGGAGTATTGAAAAATAAGTTTCTTACTGTTATTGATGTTCCTTTTTGACATCCAATTTCTTCTTTACTTAATATGTCTCCAGCTTCTACAACAACTTTATAACCTACTTGTTGTTCTTCTGTTTTTGAAACCATTTCAACATTTGCTATTGCTGCAATACTTGCTAAAGCTTCTCCTCTAAATCCCATAGAAGTAACAACATCTAAGTCATCTGCTGTTCTTATTTTACTAGTAGCATGTCTTTCAAAAGCAATTTCTAAGTCATCTTGTGCTATTCCTTTTCCATTATCTGTTACTTTTATAAAAGAAATACCACCATTTTTTATTTCTACAGTTATATTATTTGCTCCTGCATCTATTGAATTTTCTACCATTTCTTTTATTACTGATGCTGGTCTTTCTATAACCTCACCAGCTGCAATTTTATTTATTGTTAAATCATCTAGTAAAACAATATTTCCCATTTGTAACCTCCGCATTTATTTTAAAATTTTTGCTATGTACTCTTTTATTTCTCCATCTTCTGCATTTTCAAAGAAATATTTTTTGAATTGTTCTCTGTTTATTGTTTGATATAAAAATTCTTGATCTATTTCTTTTAATATTGTTATCATATCTTTGTGTGTTATTTTTTTAACTTCATCTAATATTTTTTTGTTAGCTTGTTCTGGAACTACTCTTTCTTTTGGGTAACCTCCTCCAAAATCTGTTTCAAATAATTTTTCAAAAGTATATGTAAGTGTTAATTCACTTCCCCATCCAAATCCTTTTGCAAATCCCATTGCTATTGCATTTCCTGCATTTATTTGACTAAATAAGTATGCATCTGTTGGGTCTACTATATGTCCACATAGTACATTTGGAAAGCTATTTAATGCAAGACAAGCTCCTTCTCCTGTTCCGCATCCTGTTACTATAAAGTCTGCTGCTTTTGAGTTTATTAATATTGCTGCTAAAAGTCCTGCTTGTACATATGTTAGGTTATTTTCTTCTGCATTTTCCATTCCGTAGTTATATACTTCAAATCCTTTTTTATCTGCAACTTTTTTTAGTGCTTCATATATTATTGCATTTTTTGATGCTTGACTATTTTCATTTATTAATGCTATTTTCATTTTATTATTTTCCTTTCTAATTCCGTTTGTTTTTTCTTTTGCTATTTTATCATATTGAGTTTTTGTTTGCAATAATTAAATAATAAAAGACCATGAATTTTTTCAAGGTCTTTTTTATAAATATTTTATTTTTTGGCTTCAACTTTAATTTTTTCTAAATCATCATCAAATTTTTTTGTTGAAATTAACAATGATAGTACATAAACTACTAATACAAATGGAATTGTTAATTCTCCTATTTGCATTCTTGTTATAGCCATTATTCCTAATAAAACTAGTTGTGCTAAAACAATTATTCCTGCTGATTTTAATAATACTTTTAATGGATTTAATTTATAGTATCTTATCATAAAGTATACTAAAATAATTGCTGTAGCTATTGCAAATGGTGCTATATATGGTTTTATTAAATCTCTTCCTCTAATTTTTGAATGTTCTTCTATTGTTATATTATCTGCTGATAATTCTGTTCCATATTTTTCATTTATTTTTGTTACTAAATCTGCTTTTTGTTCTTCTGTTATATCTGTTGTTATGATATTTGCAGCATCTTTATATACTTCTATTTGTTCAATTAATACTGCTTGTTTTCCAAATACTTCATTTGTGATTGCTTGCATATCTTTTATATCAAATTCTTTTCCTAAGTCTATTTCAACTTGTTTTCCATTTTGATATTTTAATTCAAAAGCTAATCCTTTTACTCCTATCATTATTGCTCCAACTATTAAGATTAAAGCAATTAAGATTACTAATATTTTTGTACTTTTTTGTTTCATCTTTGTAATACCTCCTATCTTTCTACATTTGCCTTTAATAGATATCTTGTTATTATTGCATTATATATTGCAATTATTACTATTCCCCAGAATGTTATCATTCCAAAGCTACTGATAGTTACCCATTTTATAAAGCTAAATGCTATTGCCATTATGCATATTGGTATAATTCTAAGATAGAATTTTTTATATGTTGCTCCTGTTGCTTTTTTCATTACATTTTCTGCTTTTTCTTTATTTAGTTCTTCTATTTTGTTTAAGAACATTGTTGTGAATATATAGTTTAAAATTAATACTATTATTATTCCTGCTATTGATTCTATTGATATTGTTACATTTGTATATCTAACAACTAACATATATACAGCAGATAATCCTACATATGCTATTCCTGCTAGTAATCCATTTAATTTATGTTTTACTATTAATATTATTATTCCTACAACTGCTATTATTGCTATTGCTATTTCCACTTTTATTAAATCTTGTGTTGTTAATTTTGGTAATATATATTGATTTTTTTCCAAGTCATATTTTACAGGTAATTTTCCTGTGTCTAATGTTGTTGCAACACTTTGTGCTTGGTCAACATAGTTTTGTAATGTTGTTTTATCTGTTGTTGCACTTCCTACTGATAATTGAATTTTTCCTGTTGTTATTGGTTCATCAAATGATGTTGACATTATTTCTTGGTCATCTATTTTCATTGTTATTTTCTTTTCTGTTGTTGCTGTATCTGAAGAACCTTCTGTAGTTGTATTTGTTGCTTCATTTTCTGTTTCTGATGTTGTATTTTCTGCAACATTATTTTCTGTTGTGTTATTTGTTGTATTGTTTACTGATACGTAAGTTTGACTAACATTTTTTAATTTATCTTTTCCGTTTTTATTAAATTCTATTTGTAAATATACTGATGTTCCACTATTTGTTGTATTGTATAATACTTCTGATGATTTTATATCATCATTGTTTAGTAATACTTCTTTTGTTTCACTATCTAAAATTTCAAATTTTCCAACTGTATTTAAATTTCCTATTATTGTATCTGTTTGACTATTTTGTTCTGGAATTTGTATTGTTATTTCTCCTGTTGTTTCATTTACACTTGTTGTGTATTCTTCTACATTCATTTTATTTAATCTTTTTTCGATTACTTCTTTTGATTTTTTATAGTTTTCAGCTGTTAACACTTCTTCACTATTATTTGGAACATCATCTGTTGATTCTGTGTTCACTTTTAATTTTATTGTTCTTGCTCCATTTAGTGACATTGAGTATGAATAATCTTTTACTTTATTTTCCATTTTGTTTTTGTTTTTTTGATAAATTCCTACAAAACTTATCATTGATATTAAAATAACTAGAAGTGTTATTGTTAATATTTTTACTGTTTTCATTGTTTTTTCTTTCATTTTCTTTCCTCCGTTTTTATAATAATTTTGTACCATTTATTACCAGTTCAAACCATACTTTTAGATATTTTGCTGCATATTTACTCATCATTGTTCTTTGCATAAATATTTCAAAATAGTCTAATACTGGGCATATATTTGTATCTATTGTTAAGTTTAATATTATTTTTCTTTCTTTTTCATCTATTTCTAATTCTGCATTTGTTACTGCATAGTTTACTCTATCATGAATATCAAAGGTTGATAGATTTTTGTTTACTACTCTGTCTCTATGTACATCTGATTTGTCTGCTAGTATAAGTGCTGCCGATATGTCACTTATTGCTGTTCCTGTGTTTTCATCATGATTTCCTATTGCCATCATTATTTCTGTTCTTTCGTCTACTGGCATTTCCATTTCTTTTAAAATGTTGTATGCCATTATTGCACCACTATGTGCATGGTCTACTCTATTTACACAGTTTCCTATATCATGCATATATCCCGCTATTCTTGCTAATTCTACCGTTCTTTCTGGATAGCCTAATTTTTCTAATATGTCTCCTGCTCTTTTTGATACTATTGATATATGTCTATGTCCATGTTCTGTGTAACCTATTGCATTAAGTTGCTTTTGTGCTCCTCTTATAAGAGAGTCCAGCTCTTGGTTTTCTTTAATGTCTTTTAAAGTTATCATTTGTTACCTCCTTTGGTCTTTATAGATTTTATATTAAATGATAAAAAAAATCAACCTTTTGGGTTGATTTTTTTATTCTATTGACATTATTCTTTGGATTCATTATATATTTTCTTACCAATAAAAATCCCATATACCGTTAATATTAGAAAACATGCAATAATTGCTATTCGTGGGTACAATGAAATCTTTTTTATAAAAAGGCATCCTATACTTGCCCAAAATAAAACTCCCCAGACTAATGCAACAATCAATGCTCTGTTAGCAATATTTTTTCGTTTTTTCATGCCAATACATCCTGTAAAAATTATTTTTTATCAAAGTGCATTTATATCAACCTGCAAAACAGGAAAATGAATTTTATGTTTATATTTTATCACATTTTTTCTAAAAAATAAAGTGTGTTTTATTATTGCAATTTATATTTTCGACATAATTTAAATGTTTATATTTCTTTTCTTCTTTTTTTCTGTTATAATTATTTTTACACATAACTTACAAATCCTTTCAATGTTTTCTTGACAATCACATTGTATCATTTGTAATCTTATGTGTCTATTTTTATTTCAAAGTGCGTCACTTAATTTTACCATTTATATTTTTTCAACCAATTAAAAAGCTCCAATCCAAATTTTAATATTAAAAGAGATATCAAAATACTAATGACATCTCTTGCTACAAAAAAATCAACCAGATTTTTCTGATTGATTTCATATTATCTCTCATAACTTTTCAAAAAAGTTCGAACAGAAACACATTATGGAGCCTACAACGGGAATTGAACCCGTGACCTCAGCCTTACCAAGAATGCGCTCTACCAACTGAGCTATGCAGGCATATCATATTAATATAGCATCAAACCAAATATAAATTGCTTTAGTTTGATGCTATATGATTTTATCATATTAGAAAAAATTTTTAATCGCTTTTTTTCTAATTCTTTGTATAGCATTATCTATAGATTTTACAGGTGTATCTAGCTTTTTAGCTATTACTTCATAGCTTTCACCTTGTATAAATCTTTGTAATACTTGTTCTTCAAATTTGCTTAAATTTTTATGAATCGAATTTTGAATTTCTTCAAAATATTCTTTTTTTGTAATTGTATCTAATGGGTCTTCTATTTGAGTATTATTAAATGTTTCTATTAATTCAGTTCCATCTTCATCATCTTCGTATGCTGAAGTATTTAATGATAAATAGGAATTTAATGGCATGTGTTTTTGTCTATTTGAACTTTTTATTGCTGTTATTAATTGTCTTTCTATACAAATATTTGCAAAGGTTTTAAAGGTATTTTGTTTTGTATTATCAAAACCTTTTATTGCTTTAAATAGACCTATCATTCCTTCTTGTACAATATCTTCTCTTTCTGCACCTATTATAAAGTATTTTCCAACTTTGGAATTTACCAAATCTTTATACTTGTTTAATAAATATACTAGTGCTTGTTCATCGCCATTTTTGATATCTGTTATTATTTGTTCATCTGTTAAATTACTATATTTATCTGTTGTAAAATATATTTCTTCTTTTTGCATTAGCCTCAAAATACCTCCACAAGCATTCTTTTTGATATTATATATTTGTAAAGCTTAGAAAGTCAAGTGTTTTTGCATATTTTACAAAATTATTTTAGTCTTGTATTTCATTTTTTAGAAATTCCCAGAAATTGTCTGTTTCCATTCCTTTTTGCCATGATGCTACTCCACCTAATTTATATTTCTTTATTAAGCTTATTTTTTCTTTTAATGATGTTTCATCTTCAATCCAAATTTTCTTTGTATTGTTTCCATCTTTATATTCAACATAGTATTGTTTTAAGTTGTCATTCCATTGTTTTTCTACTCCATTTGGAATAACGCTATATGTGTTTTTCATTGAAACTGTATTTTTGCTTGTTATTTTTCCTGAACTATCTTCTGTCCAAACTCTTGTATATAGTGGAATTGCAAGGATGATTTTTTCTTCTTTTATTTCTTCTGTTTCGATGAATTTTTTTATTCCTAATTCTACCCAATCATAACCTGCTGTTGTTCCAGCTTTATTGCTTGATGCGCCATATTCATCATATGCCATAAATACGATATAATCTGCAACATCTCCAATTACATTTCTATCAAAACACATTGACCATGTCTCTGAACCATCTGGTGCTGTTACATCTACTGATAATGTCATTCCTATTTCTTTTAATCTTGGTTCTAATTCAATTATAAATCTTGAATACATATTTTTATCTTCTTGTTTCATATTTTCAAAGTCTATATTTACACCATCTAATTTGTATTTTACACAATATACAATTATTTGTGAAATTAATTCTTGTCTTTTATTGTAGTCATTCATTATGTTTGATGTTACATTTATTGAACCAGCTTCTGAATTTTGAACCATTGGCCATACTTTATATCCGTTGTTATGTGCCCATTCAATATATTTTTTTCCTGCTTCTCCTACATTTTCTTCTAATTCTCCATTTTTATTTAAATGGAAAAATGCTGGTGAAACTACATTTATTCCATCTATTGTAGTTCCAGTTCTATCTGGTGCATTAGCAACTGTTGAATAATAATCCCAAACTAAATTTACTTTTCCCTCAATTTGTTTTGTTTCTTCCATATTTTCTCTAACAGTTACTTCATTTGCTAAGTATTTAGATTTTATATATCCAAGTTTTCCATTTTCTGTTCTGATTTTTGTATAACCCTTGTCTTCAGAAATTACAACTACATAGCTTCCTTTTTTTATTTTATCAACTGTTTTTGCTATAAATTTTTTTGTAGATTTTACTGGTAAATTTTTTGTTACTATTGCTTTCTTTTGTTCTTTTGATGTTGAGTCTATTGTTATTACTTTTGAATTTTCTATATAAGAAATCTCTATTCCATAAACATCTTCAAGTTCTTTTATTGGTAAATAAATTGCGTCGTCTTTTTTTATCGTTTGTGCATATGTTTTTTTACTTACACCATTAATGCTTATTTTATTTTCATCTAAGCTAATGGCTGCAATTTTTGTATCATATGTTGTTATTATTTGATTATTTTGTGTATCTTCGTAAATATATTTATCGAAGAAGTTCCCTAAGTCTTGTTTTGATATATATATTTCATCATCTTGAATAAATATATCTTTTTTTAGGTTTGATGTTATGTTTTTATTGTTTATTACTAAGTTTATATTTTTGTTTTTATCAAATACAATATTGTTATTTATTTGATATAGTATAACTCCTATTATGATTATTGCAAGCACTATTATCAGTGCTTTTGTTACTTTCTTTTTATCTAATTTTCTTTTTTCTGTTTTTGAATGTTTCATTTTATCTGCCCTTTCTTTTGTTTTTTTATACTATATCATATTTTTTGAAATTGGAAAACTGTTTTTTATTATTTTTTGTATTTTTTTGTTTTGAATAAAATAAGACGGCATATTTGCTTGGTTTGAAGCAATGTGCCGTTTTTATTTATTTTAATATTCTAAGTGTATTAAATATTGTTATCAAAGTTGTACCAACATCTGCAAATACAGCTTGCCACATATCTGCTATTCCAAATAGACTTAATAATAATGTTAATATTTTTACACCTATTGCAAATATCAAGTTTTGAATTATTATTTTATTTGTTTTTTTGGAAATTTCAATTCCATCAACTATTTTATTTAACTCATCTGTCATTATAACAACATCTGATGCTTCTATTGCTGAACTTGAACCAATTCCTCCCATTGATATCCCTATATCTGCTCTTGCTAATACAGGGCTATCATTTATTCCATCTCCGACAAATGCAACCTTTTTATTTTCTTCTCTTTGTTCTATTATTTTGTCTAATTCATTGTATTTATCTTGTGGTAACATTTCTGCTTTTACAGCTTGAATTCCAACTTGTTTTGCTATTTTTTCTGCTATTTCTTTTTTATCTCCAGTAAACATTTTGGTTTTTATTCCTAGTTTATGTAGTCTTTCCATTGTTTCTTTTGTTTTTGGTTTTATTTCATCACTTAAAACAATGCTTCCTACTACTTGATCATCTATGTTTAGATATAATACTGTTCCTACAATATTCTCTGTTTTAGCTCCTGTAAAGCTTGAATTTCCTATTTTGATATTTTTGTTATTGTATGTGTATTTTAATCCTTTTCCTGAAACTTCTTCAAAGTTTTCAACATCATTTACGTTTAATTCTTTTTTGTTTTGGTTTTCTTCATATTTATTTAAAATTGATTTTGCTATAGGATGGTTAGAAAGTTTTTCCCCTCTTGCAAAATATTCTAAAATTTCATCTTCTGAGTATTTTTCATCTAAAGAATGTATTTCTGAAACTTTGAAATTTCCTGTTGTTATTGTTCCTGTTTTATCAAAAATTATTTCTTTTATGTCTTTTATTCCATCTAAGTAGTCACTACCTTTTATTAATATTCCTTTTTTAGATGCTTTACCTATTCCAGAAAAATAACTTAATGGAACTGATATTGCTATTGAACATGGGCATGAAATTACCAAGAATATTAATGCTTTGTATATACTTTCTTTGTATGTTACATTAGCAACTACAAGTGGCATAAATATTGCTACTAATAATGCTAATCCTATTATTACTGGTGTATAAATTTTTGCAGCTTTTGATACAAAAGTTTCTGTTTTTGCTTTTTTGTCTGTTGCATTTTCAACTAAATTTAAGATTTGACTTACTGTACCATTTTCATATGTTTGCTCTACTTTTACTTCTATTAATCCATTTACATTTATACTTCCTGATAATACTTTGCTATTTTTTGTAACATTTACTAATTTGCTTTCTCCAGTTAATGCTGAATTATCAACTTGTGCATCTCCACTTATTACAACTCCATCTAATGGTATTTTTTCTCCTGTTTTTACCATTATAATATCGCCTATTTTTACTTCTTCTGGATTTACTTTTTTGATTTCTTCATTGATTTTTAAGTTTGCGTATTCTGGTTTTATATTCATTAAATCTGATATTGATTTTCTTGTTTTGTTTACTGCTTTTGATTCTAATATTTTTCCTATTTCGTATAGAGTAATTACCATTATTCCTTCTGATATTTTTCCTACAAAATATGCCCCTATTGCAGATATTACAATCAAAGTATTTTCATCTAAAACTTTATTTTTAGTAACTTGTTTCCAAGCTTTTTTTGCTGTTTTGTATAATAATACTACAAAGGAAATTATTGTTAATATATTAGTTATAATTGTTCCTAAATTTCCAATTAAAGCTATTAAATATATTGCAATTCCTATAACAATTCTAGCTATATCTGAATCATTATGTTCTTCTTTTTCTTGTTTTTTCTCTCCATCATCTAGAACTTCTACATCTGGTTCTAATTTTTTTACAATTTCAGTTACTTCTTTTTTTGCATTTGGATTATCTGATTTGAATGTTAATTTTAAAGTAGAAAAATTAACTACTACATCTTCATAACCTTTTGTTTTTGCTATTTCATCTTCAATTTTCTTTGCACAATTTGCACAATCTAACCCCTCTAGTGTATATTTATAACTCTTCAATATGTTCACATCCTTTCTTAACTATTTCGTGGATATGGTCATCATCTAAACTATAGAAAACAACTTTTCCTTCTTTTCTGAACTTTACTAATTTAGCTTGTTTTAAAATTCTTAATTGATGTGATATTGCTGATTGAGTTGTTCCTACTATATTTGCTATGTCACATACACATAATTCATCTTCTAATAATGCATAAATAACTTTCATTCTTGTTGAATCTGCAAATACTTTAAATAATTCTGCTAAGTCATATATATAGCCATCTTCTGGCATTTTTTGTTTGATTTTTTTAACTGTTTCTTCGTGTATAACAGTGCATTCTAATAAATTATCTTCCATTTATTTTTTCTCCTTTTATCTGTTTATATGATTATATGTTCATATGTAAATTTATGATACTATTTATTAGAATTTTTGTCAATATATTTTAAAAAACTTTTTCAATAAAAATGGGGGTTGGATATAGCTCTGATGTTAACCTATGCTATAATACTTTCTTTGAGTGCGATTGAAATAATTTTAGAAAATCTTAATTAATTTTTTGGAAAATGTTCGCGTCGAGCGTCAGCGAGGACTAAGTGAAAGGGTGCCAAAAAATTAATTTAGAATTTCTTAAATTATGCAATGAGCCGAAGAAAAAGTATTATAGCATAGGTTAACATCAGAGCTATATCCAACCCCCATTTTTATTAAAATTATATTTTCTATTTCATAACTTCATTAAGCACAGCAGATAAATATTTCATACTAGTTAAACATTGTTCTAACGTATTTCCAGTAGCTCCAACTTCCATAATGTTAGCATATTTTCCAGTATGTTGGTTATATCTAGATTTTGTAACCATCATTGGCTTAAATAATCCAGGATATATCTCTTCTGCTTTTTGTTGTACCTTTACTGCAAATTTTAAATTTTGATTCCAATTAGGGTGATATAAACCTCCTTCATTTGTTCCTATTACAAACATTATTTGTGCAGCATAATCGTCCCCTATTTTTACTGTTGGCGCATAATCTGCTCTTGAGCCAATAGCATCTCTATGTAAATCTATTATTATGTCTGATGGTGTTGTTTGTAATATATTTTCTACTGTTTTTAGTGAACGTGTATATGAACCTGTATATGATGGGTAATCATGATAAGATGTATCATGTACTACATTTAAATTATATTTCTTTAAATAATTTTCTAATTCACTTCCAACTTGTGTTACTGTATATTTTAAATCTGTTGTTCTAAAATTTCCAGTTTGTGTGTATTGGTATTTTTCGCTTGAGGTGTAACTTTCACAACTGTGGGTATGAAATATTACTATATTTTTATTGTCTATTTTTATGTCTGGTTTTAATATATCTTCTGTTAAATTGTATGTAGTTTGATTTTTTATCTTTACATTTCCATATTGAACATTATAATTTTCCGAAATTGGATTTGGAGTTACTACTTCTGTTTGTGTGTTAGTGCTTTGTGCTAATTGGACATCATTTCTTGTTTCAGCGTTTTGCGTAGTTTCGTTTTGATTTTTATTTTTATCTTCAACTTCTACTTTTTCTTCCGCTTCTTGTATTCCCTTTATACTGCTTATTTCTGTTTGTAAAAATTGTTCTAAATAATTATTTTTTGATGTTTCATTTTGTTCTTGCGTATCATTTTCACTATTTACACTAGCCATTGCTGGTATTTCTTGTTCCATACATTTTGTTAAGCTATTTGCTTGTAAAATTTTAAAATTTTTAGTATTTTTATTTTCTTTTGTAGATGAAAAATATCTTGCAGTAAATACCATTAACATTACTATTATTGATATTCCTACAAGATATTTTATTATATCTCCTATTTTTAATACAGTAACATTAAACATATATATTCTCCTTGTCCTAAGTTTACTATATATATTATTATTCATTTTGTATTAAAAATATTACTATTTAATTATTGATCATCTTGTTCACTATCTGTTTGTTGACTTTCAGTATCTGAGCTTTTTCTATCATTATTTGAATTGTTATCTATTGTGTTATTTATATTATTGTCATTTGATGTTGAACTATTTGAATTTGTATTTGAGTTATTATTTGAATTGCTATTATTAGATTTTTTTACATTATAAACATCTAAAACTGTTTCAACATCTTCTGTTCTGTCATTAAAGTTCATATAATAATGTTTTTGTCCTGAACTAATTGTCATATATATATCATCAACTAATGCTGCAAATATTGTTTTTCCTGATGAATTAATTAATGTATATTTTTTATTTTTACAAGCTACTATTACGTCATAATCTGGAATTACTAATAAGTTTATAGCATCTTTGTTACTTGATGCAATATAACCAAAGCTATCGTACTCGAAATCTGTTAATTGGTTTCCATTTTTATCAAATAATGCCCAAGTTTTATCTTTTCTTACTGGAATTAGACCATTTGCTATCAAGTATTTATTTTTTATATCATTTTTTTGAAATTTTGTATTATCTATTCCAATTTCATCATATTCTATATAAATTTTTACGTTTCCTCTAGAATCTATTATTCCATATTTATTATCTTTTTTTGCTAGATATAATGCTAAGTCACTATCAATTAATTCTAAGCTATCATAATTTATTGGTATTTTTGTTTCTCTTTTTTCAGATATAGTTCCTACTTTATTATTACTTTTTACTAAAAAATCACCTGTATTTGGTAAGAAGGTTATTCCATCATATTTTGCTTCTATTACTGCATTTCCCTTTAAGTCTATTACACCATATGATTTGTCATCTTCTTTATATACTATTAACATGCTATTTAAAACTGATTTTTGATTTGTAAAGTTTTCATCTATTTTTGAGTAACCATAATCTAGTATTTTTGATGTATATGTTTCTATTAAGTATGGCATTGTATATATATAACCTTTATTTGTCTTATCATTGAATGAGAATGATACATTAAATGCTTTTTCTATTCCATCTGATGTTGCATATAATTTACCATTAATTGCCTTTACTGGTTTGTCTGTATAATAATATTCATAATTTGAATTATTTCGTGTTGTTGTTAGTTTATATATTTTTTTAGAATTTAATGTAAAGTTTGCAACTTCATCATTACATTGCACATAGCATTTGTTTTTATCTTCTGATTTATCAGAGTATTCTCCATTATAGCTTTTATAACCAAGGTATGATGCTATTTCTTTTATTGGAAAATATATTGTACCATCATCTTCTATTACCATCATTTCTTTTATTTTAGGATTTGCTGAACCATTCAAATAAACTTGTAGTTCGCTGCTTTTTATATAAGCCATTGCACCTATTAATCCAATTATAACTACTAATATTACTCCCATCAAAATCAGTATTATTTTAGCTATTTTTTTATTTTTATCTTCTTTTATTTTTTTTTCTTCAAAGTTCTCATCTATTAAGTTCATTAGTATCCCCCTTTAAAATTATTTAGTGTATCCATATTTTTCGTAAAATTCATTTTTAAATGTTAATAAATTATCATTTTCTATTTCTATTCTAACTCTTTCCATTAATTTAGTCAAGAATCTTAAGTTATGAATTGATAATAATCTTACTCCTAATATTTCGTTAGCTTTTACTAAATGTCTTATATATGCTCTTGTATAATTTCTACAAGTATAACAATCACATTCTGGATCTAATGGTCCCCAATCTCTTTCATATGTTGCATTTCTTACTACTACTTTTCCATGTGATGTCATTGCTGTTCCATTTCTCGCTATTCTTGTTGGTAGTACACAGTCACACATATCTATTCCTGCGATAGCTGCTTCTATTAAATAGTCTGGTGTTCCTACTCCCATTAGATATCTTGGTTTGTTTTCTGGCATTTTTGGTGCTGTATATCGTAATATATCCAAAAATTCTTCTTTTGGCTCTCCTACACTTATTCCCCCTATGGCATAACCTGGTAAATCTAATTTCACTAAATCTTCTAAACTTTTATCTCTTAAGTCTTTGAAAAATCCTCCTTGTATTATTCCAAATAAGGCTTGATTTTCTGTTATATGTGCGTCTTTACATCTTTGCGCCCATCTTGTTGTTCTTTCCATTGAATTTTTTGTATATTCATATGTTGATGGATATGGACAACATTCATCAAAGGCCATTATGATATCTGCTCCTAAATCTTCTTCTGTTTTCATTACTGATTCTGGTGAGAAGAAATGTCTGCTTCCGTCTAAATGTGATTTAAATTCAACCCCTTCTTCTGAAATTGTTCGTAAGTCTCCTAGACTGAAAACTTGAAATCCACCACTATCTGTTAAAATTGGTCTGTCCCAATTCATAAATTTGTGAAGTCCGCCCGCTTCTTTTACTATATCTTGTCCTGGTCTTAAATATAAATGATATGTATTTGACAAGATTATTTGGGCTTGTACTTCTTCTTTTAATTCTTCTGGTGTCATTGATTTTACAGTTGCTTGTGTCCCAACTGGCATAAATATTGGTGTTTGTATATCTCCGTGTGGTGTATGTATAACTCCTCTTCTCGCTCCTGTTTGTTTACAGGTGTGTAGTAATTCGTATGTTACTGCTGGTTTCATTTTTTCCTCCTATTATTTTATAAACATTGCATCTCCGAAACTAAAGAAACGATATTTTTCTTTTACAGCTTCGTTATATGCTCCCATTATATATTCTTTTCCTGCTAATGCTGATACGAGCATTAATAATGTTGATTGTGGTAAATGGAAATTTGTTATTAATCCATCTATACATTTAAATTTATAACCTGGATAAATAAATATTTGTGTGTCACCTTCAGTTGGTGCTACCATTCCTGTTTTTTCATCTGCTATTGTTTCTAGAACTCTACATGATGTTGTTCCAACTGATATTACTCTTTTTCCAGTTTTCTTTGTTTCATTTATTTTATCACAGTCTTCTTTTTTTATATAATAATGTTCTGAATGCATTTCGTGTTTTTCTACATCATCTTCTTTTACCGGTCTAAAAGTTCCAATTCCAACGTGTAATGTTACATTTGCTATTTTTACACCTTTTTCTTCTATTTTCTTTAATAGTTCAGGTGTAAAATGTAATCCTGCTGTTGGTGCTGCTGCAGACCCTTCGTATTTTGCATATACTGTTTGGTATCTGTCATTATCTTTTAATTCTTCATGAATATATGGTGGTAATGGCATTAATCCAATTTGGTCTAGAATTTCATTAAATATTCCCTTATAGTGGAATTCAACTTTTCTTGTTCCACCTGGCATTATATCTAATATTTCTGCTTCTAGTAAACCATCTCCAAATATTACTTTTGTTCCAATATGTAATTTATTTCCTGGTCTAACAATACTTTCCCAGATATCTCCTTCAATATTATTTAATAATAAAAATTCAACATGTGCTCCGGTTTCTTTTTTACCATAAATTCTTGCTGGTATAACTTTTGTATTGTTTCTAACTAGACAATCTCCTGGTTCTAGATAATCTATTATATCTTTAAATACTTTATGTTCGATTGTTTGTTTTTCTCTATCTAGAACCATTAATCTTGATTCATCTCTTTTTTCTAGTGGTACTTGTGCTATTAATTCTTCTGGTAAATTGTAATTAAATTCTGATACTTTCATTATTCTTTCACTCTTTCTATTATGTTTTTTACATTATTTATAACATTTTTAAATAATTGTCTTATTTCTTCTATTATGTTTTGTGGCTCATGAAATTCTTCTATTTTATATGAATATTTAAAATCTGTTATTTTAGCAGGTTTTAAAGTATATACTTCTTGTGGTAATCCAATATAACCACTTGATGTTTTTATATTTTTATTCATATAGTCTTGATACCAATCTTTTAATCCTGTTAAGTTCTGGTTTTTGTATCCATATTTTTCGTAGTCATGTAACGCTGGAATCTTGTAATCATATTCTTCTGCTGTTCTTTCTAAGGAATGTAAAAATTCATGTAGAAATACTTCTTCTGGGAAAGTATTTATTCTTGTATTATATTTGTAAATATAGCTTTTTGATGAATTTGGTAATCTAATATTTGAATACCCTATTCCATAGTAATCCATTGCTCCGAAGTCCAATCCAATCATTTATTTTAATATCATTTTGGAATTCTTCATTTCCTAATCTTATTATTACAAATATGTGGTCATAATCATTTTGTTGAACAACATTTTTTATTGATTTTTCTATATCTTCTGGTGCTACATAATAGCCAAATTCTTCATCATATGTTAATTTATTTATTGGGTCTTGTATTTTATAAATATCACAATTTCCTGTCATTTTTCCATTTGATAAATCCGTTACTGTTGATTCAAATCTTTTTATTGTGTCTCTTATGTCTGATACATCAGTATCTGTCATTGATAGTTTTATTTCTTTTTCATTTACTATTACATCTGTATTTTCAAATATAAAACATGCAAATTTCCAATTTTTACTTTCGTTTAATGTTCCCTCTTCTAAAGTTAAATCAGAAAACCATGCTGTTCCTGTGCAGTTACCTAGATAGCCACCTAATCTAAATCCAACATCTACTTCTTCTCTATTTTTTGAATTAAATATCATTTCTATTTTTTGCCAGTCTTGAGTTCCTGTTATAGCTATTGATTTTTCAGATGTTCCTGATATTGCAATTTGTGCTCCTACTCCTGATATGTCGTTTTCTGGTACTACATTTTCAGTTTTTACCATACATGTTACTTTGTATGGCGTATTTTTTTCTACTTTTACTTTTTTGGAAAACATTGCATCATTTTCGTTGTTTGATGTTATTTTGTAACTTGCAGTTTTTGAGTATTTTGTTTCTTTGTCTCTTTTGAATTCTGATGTGCGTAAATTTGCTTCACTTCTAACGAATTCGTTGAAGTTGTTTGTTTGGTAGAATTTGAAGGCGAATATTAGTATTGTGATGATTATTACCCATGTTATGATATTGGTTATTTTATTTTTCATTTTTTCTCCTGTGTTTCTTTTTTATCTTTTATATTATAACATTGTTTTAGGGGGTTTGGCAATATTTTATTTATGTTTTAAATCCAAAAAAAGATAACAGCTTTAACCTATTTATATATATGTTAATTTTTGTTATCTTTTTATCTTTATTATTATTCTTTTACTTCTTTTTCCTCTTTATCATCAGATAAAATAGCTGTTAAGTTAACTCTACCTTGATCATCAATTTCAGTTACTTTTACTGTTACTTTATCTCCAACATTAAGAACATCTTCAACTTTTTTGATTCTTTCTTTAGATATTTTAGAAATATGTAATAAACCTTCTTTTCCTGCTACTCCTAAATCTACGAATGCTCCAAAGTTCATTATTCTTGTAACTGTTCCGTAATAAATTCCGCCAACTTCTACATCCCTTACGATATCTTCTACCATTTCTAATGCTTGGTTTGCTTTTTCTGAATCATTTGAGTAAATCATTACTTGTCCATCTTCTTCTATGTCTATTTTTACACCTGTTGCATCAATAATTTTGTTTATTGTTTCTCCACCTTTTCCAATAACATCTTTAATTTTTTCTACTTTTATTTTTGTTGAAACTATTCTTGGTGCATATTTTGATATTTCTGTTCTTGGTTTAGAAATTACTGGTGCCATAACATCTTCTAAGATGTGTTTTCTTGCTACTCTTGTTCTAGCAAATGCTTCTTCTATAATTTTATATGATAATCCATCAACTTTGATATCAACTTGGATTGCTGTTATACCTTTTTCTGTTCCACCAACTTTGAAGTCCATATCTCCGAAGAAATCTTCTAATCCTTGAATATCTGTAAGCATTACATAGTCATTTTCGTCATTTGGATTTGTTACAAGTCCTGATGTACTTCCACATATACTTGCTTGTGATGTTGAACCATTTGATGATAATACTTCTGATACAACTCTTATTGCATATGGGAATTCTTCTTTTGAAGGTAATACTGGAACTAATGCTTTTTCAGCTAATGCTCCGTGTCCTATTTCTCTTCTTCCTGGTCCTCTTGGTGGTCTTGCTTCTCCAACACTATAGCTTGGGAAGTTGTATTGATGCATATATCTTTTTGATTCTTCAGTATCTATTCCATCTAGTGTTTGTTCTTCACTTATCATTCCTAATGTTGTAACTGAAAGAACTTGAGTTTGTCCTCTTGTAAATAATGCACTTCCATGAACACGTGGTAATAAGTCTATTTCACATGATAATGGTCTAATTTCATCTATTGCTCTACCATCAACTCTTTTGTGTTCAAAGAAAATCATTTCTCTTACACATTTTTTCTCTAATTTATAGATTGCTTCTCCAATATCAGATTTGTGTTCTTCTGCTGCTTCTTCTCCAAATTTTTCTGCATAACTTGTTGCTATTTTGTCAGATAATTCTGCAATATTGTTGTCTCTTGTTTCTTTGTCTTTTTCTTGAACTTTTTCTTTCATTTCTTCTTTGAAGTTTTCTTCTATGTATGCATAGACATCTGGATTGACTGCAAATGATTTGTATTCGAATTTTGGTTTACCAATTTCCTCTTTCATTTTTTCAATGAATTTACAAATCTTTTTGATTTCTTTATGTCCTTCTTTTATTGCTTCTAACATAACATCATCTGGAACTTCGTTTGCTCCAGCTTCTATCATTGCTATTTTTTCTTCAGTTCCTGCTACTGTTAATGTTAAATCAGATACTTTTCTTTGTGCTTCTGTTGGGTTTATAACTATTTTACCATCAACTAATCCAACATTTACTGCTGCTGTTGGTCCACCAAATGGTATATCTGAAATTGAAAGTGCTGCTGAAGCACCAATCATAGCTGCTACTTCTGGTGAGTTGTCTTGTTCTACTGAAAGAACTGTTGCAACAACTACTACATCATTTCTAAAATCTTTTGGGAATAATGGTCTTAATGGTCTATCTATAGCTCTTGATGTTAAAATTGCTTTATCACTTGGTTTACCTTCTCTTTTTTGGAATGAACCTGGAATTTTTCCAACTGAATATAATTTTTCTTCATAGTCTACTGACAATGGGAAAAAGTCTATTCCATCTCTTGGTTCTTTAGATGCTGTAACATTTACCATTACAACTGTATCTCCATATCTAACTGTTACACTTCCATTTGCAAGACCTGCAAATTTTCCTGTTTCAATTGTTAATTTTCTTCCTGCTAATTCTGTTTCATAAGTTTTGAACATTTTATTTTCTTCCTTTCCATTTTCTTTTTTGCACCATTTTTTAATAAAATCAAACATACTTGTCCTCCTTTTAGGGAATTGGGGACGCCCTTTTTTTCCCTATTATTTTTTTCTCTAATTTAGTATAATCTCATTTAGATTGTAACCTCTATAATATTCTGATTCTTTTTCAGCACATTATACAAGCTACTTCCCTAAATATAGTTTATACTAAATTTTCCACAAAAAGCCTATGCTAAATTTTCTTTTGCATAGGCTCTATTATGAAATTATTTTCTTAATCCTAATTTTTCAACGATGTCTCTGTATCTTTGAACATCTTTTTTAGCTAAGTAGTTTAGTAAATTTCTTCTTTTACCAACCATTTTTAATAATCCTCTTCTTGAGTGATTATCTTTTACATGAACTTTTAAGTGTTCTGTTAATTCATTAATTCTTTCTGTTAAAAGAGCGATTTGTACTTCTGGTGAACCAGTGTCTTTTTCTTCTCTTTTATATGTGTTAATGATTTCTTGTTTTCTTTCCTTTGTCATGTTTACACCTCCTATATTTTTTTACACCTTCAACTGAGCTTTTAGTTTTGGTGCTTTTCTTGAAAGCTAAGTAAAAGGTTTACTTGAATAGTATACTATAATTTTCCTGTTTTTTCAAGTGTTTTTGGTAAATTTTTCATAAAACGACTTCAAATCAAAAGTGGAACAGATTACTTCTGTCCCATTTTTACTATTTTTCCATCTTTCACAGTAAATTTTGTTAATTTACCTTTATCTAATTTTCCATCTAGAATTTCTTCTGCCATACTATCTTCAACTAAATTTTGAATTGTTCTTCTTAATGGTCTTGCTCCAAAGTTTTTGTCAATTCCTTTTTCAGCTATTAATTTCTTTACTTCTGGCCCAAATTCAACATCATATTTTTGTTCTTTTAGTCTATTTTCCACTTCTTTTAACATGATATCTATTATTTTTTCTATTTCTGTATCTCCTAGTTTGTGGAATACAATTATTTCATCAATACGATTTATAAATTCTGGTCTTAATTCTTTTTTTAATTCTGTCATAACTTCTTTTTTAGTTTCTTCGTATTCTTTTTGCATTGTTTTTTCATCACTATTATCTTTATTTTCAGCTAAACCATTACTTGAAAATCCTAAATGCTTTTTATCTGTTATTAGTCTTGCTCCTAAGTTTGATGTCATTATTATTACTGTATTTTTGAAATTTACTGTTCTACCTTGACTGTCTGTTAATCTTCCATCTTCTAGTATTTGTAATAACATATTCATAACATCTGGATGTGCTTTTTCAATTTCATCAAATAATATTACAGAATATGGTTTTCTTCTTATTTTTTCTGTTAATTGCCCTCCATCATCAAATCCTACATATCCTGGAGGAGCTCCTATTAATTTAGCTACTGAATGTGGTTCCATATATTCTGACATATCAATTCTTATCATTGCATTTTCATCACCAAATAACACTTCTGCTAAAGCTTTTGATAACTCTGTTTTTCCAACTCCTGTTGGTCCTAAGAATAAGAATGAACCTATTGGTCTCTTTGGATCTTTTAATCCAACTCTACCTCTTCTTATTGCTTTTGAAACCGCTTCTACTGCTTCATTTTGACCAATAACTCTTTTATGCAATTCTACTTCTAGATTTTTTAGTTTTTCATTTTCATCTTCTGTTATTTTTTTAGCTGGAATTCCTGTCCAACTACTAATTACTTCTGCTATGTTTTCCTCAGTTATTGTTACTATATCTTTTGTTTTCTTATTGTTCCATTTTGTTTGTTCTTTTTCAAATTGCTCTTTTAAGCTTTTTTCTTTATCTCTTAATTCAGCTGCCTTCTCGAATTTTTGATTTATTACTGCATCTTCTTTTTCATTTTTCATTTTTTCTATTTTTTCTTGTAATTCTTTTAGACTTTCTGGTTCTGTATAGCTTCTTAATCTTGCTTTTGATGATGCTTCATCTATTAAGTCTATAGCTTTATCTGGTAAAAATCTGTCATTTACATATCTTACAGATAATTTTACAGCAGCTTCGATTGCTTCATCTGTTATTTTAACATTATGATGAGCTTCATATTTATCTCTAATTCCTTTTAAGATTTGAACTGTATCTTTTTCAGATGGTTCATTTACTGTTACTGGGCTAAATCTTCTTTCTAAGGCTGCATCTTTTTCAATAAATTTTCTATATTCATTTAAAGTTGTTGCACCTACTAATTGAATTTCTCCTCTTGCAAGTAATGGTTTTAAAATATTTGCAGCATCAATAGCACCTTCTGCAGCACCAGCTCCAACTATTGTATGAATTTCATCTATAAAAAGAATTATATCTCCTGCTTTTTTTACTTCATTCAATGCCTTTTTGATTCTCTCTTCAAAGTCTCCTCTATATTTAGCTCCTGCTACCATACCTGAAATATCAAGTGTTACAACTCTTTTATTTTTTAATATTTCTGGAACATCTCCTGACACAATTTTTTGAGCTAATCCTTCAACTGCAGCAGTTTTACCTACACCTGGTTCACCTATTAAACATGGATTATTTTTTGTTCTTCTTGATAATATTTCTATAACTCTTTCTATTTCTTGTTTTCTTCCTATAATTGGGTCTAATTTTCCTTCTTCTGCTTTTTTAGTTAAATCTTCTCCAAATTGATTTAATGTTGGTGTTGAGTTGTAACTTCCTCTTATCCTTCTATTTTGTCTTCCATTATTGGAGTTTGAATAATCTTCATTGTCTGAATTGTAATCTTCTCCTTCATTTATTACTTTTACTATTTCATTATATAATTTTGGAATATTAACATTTAAGTCTAATAAGATTTTTGTAGCAACACAATCTCCTTCTCTTAAAATTCCTATTAATAAATGTTCTGTTCCTATATAATTATAGCCTAATTTTCTAGCTTCTATAAATGCTACTTCTACTACTCTTTTTGTTCTTGGTGTGAAATCAACAATATTTTCTATTGGTTCATCTCTTCCAATTAATTCTTCAATTTTATTCAAAATATCTTCAGCTGTGACATTTTGATTTTCTAATACTTTTGATGCAACTCCATTTTCTTCTTTGGCTAATCCATATAAGATATGCTCGGTTCCTATATAGCTATGGCCTAAATCTAAGGCTATATCATTTGCCAATTCTATAGCTTTGTTTGCTCTATTTGTAAATTTGTATGTCATTTTATCACCTTCCTTTTTTTATTTTTCTTTTATTATATTTTTGATTACCTCTGCTCTTTTTATGTCTCTTTCAAATGCTTCATACTGCTCTCCTAGATATTTTTGCATATTTGCCGGTTTACTATATAAATACATTTTTTGAATTTTACTATCTGTAAGTTCTGGTAATATTCCTAAATCTGTTCCAATTTTTACATTTGATAGTAATTTTTCTGTTTCTTCTAATGTGATTTTTCTGCAATTAGTTAACAATCCATAACTTCTATAAATTGTATCTTCTAAACTTATTTTATCTTTGTCTAAGAATTTTCTAGCATTTCTTTCTTGTTCAATTAATTTTTCAGTAACTACTTTGATATTTTGTATAATATCTCCTTCAGTAATTCCTAGAGTTCTTTTATTTGAAATTTCAAATGCATTATTTAATTCTAATATATTTATTCCAAAATTACTTAAGTTATAAAATACTTTATCTATATTTCTTGTTTTTTCAAGTGCTGGTAAACTAACCATTACAGATGCTTTTAAGCCTGTACCACAATTTGTTGGCATACTTGTTAAATATCCATATTTTTTACTTGTTGCATAGCCTAAAACTTCTTCTATTTTTTTATCTAGTTCTATTGCAAAGTTTAGTGTGTTTTCTAATTCAAATCCAGAACTAAATACTTGAACTTTTAAATGGTCATCATCATTTATAATAATACAAATATTTTCTTCATCATTTATTAAAATTGCTCCTGTTTTATTTTTTAGTGCATAGTCTTTGCTTATTAAGTTCTTTTCTACTAAACTCATTTTTGTAATGTCATCCATATCTTTTAATTCTAGATATTTTAATCCATAACCTATTGCATATGTATTTTCTTTTATTTTATTTTTTAATTCTTCTATATCTTTTGGATTTTTTAGATTAAATTTAAATCCTTGTAAATTTCTTGCAAATCTAATTCTTGTATTTGTAACAACATCTGAATCTTTTCCACTTTGTAAATACCAATTCATATTATTACTTCCTTTCCATATGATTTTCTCTTAACTTATTTTGATAATTTCTTTATTTCATCTCTAATTTTTGCAGCATCTTCATATCTTTCTTCTTTAATTGCTTTTTTCAAATCTTCTTGCAATTTATCTACAGGATTTGTTTTTTCTTCTTTCTTGTCTTTTTTACTTTCTTTATCTTGAAATTTTAAATTATTATTTGAAATTTTTCCTAGTCTTCCTACATGTCTATTTGCACCTTGTAGTTTTTTTAATATTGGATCCATTCTATCTTCAAAAACATCATAGCAATTTGGGCATCCATATCTTCCTGTATCTATTATATCTTCAAAGGTTGAACCACAACTATCACATTTTAGTTGTTTTACTTCATTCAATAATGGCATAAAATCTGGTGTATTAAAGTCTTCTAAGAAACTTCCAAAGAAATTAGAAAAATCTAATGCTGGAATTTTAAAATCCATATCTTGTGCAATTCCTAATTTTCTACTACATTCTTCGCATAAATGCATCTCCTTTTTTACTCCATTAATATTTTCTGAATATCTAACATTTGCTTCTCTTTTTCCACAATTTTCACATAACATATTAATCACTCCTTTAATTTTATTCTATATTTAATAACATATTTTTAAATATTCTTGCTCTTACTTCATCTTTTATTTCTGAATTTAACCTAAGTACATTATCACTTGTTGCAACTTTTAATAGCTTTGCTTCTTGCTGTGTTATTATATTGTAAGTTAAAAAATCACTTAATAAAATGTCTATGTCATTTACTGTTATTGTTTTTCCTATGTTATTTATTATATGCATTATATAATCTGATTTTGTATTATTTATTTTTTTGATTTTGATGTTTCCACCACCGGCCTCTTTTGCTTTCTACATAATATCCTTGTGATGGCTTAAATCTTGTTGATATTACATAGTTTATTTGTGATGGTACACAGTTAAAGTGTTGTGCTAATTCATTTCTTTGTATTTCTACATAATCTGATTCATCCTCCTCAAATAAATCTTTTATAAAATCTTCTATTACATCTGACATTCTCATTTTATCAGTCCCCCCCATTAATTATTTGTTTGCTTAAATATTTATAATATGTTTTTGTCTTTGACTTTCTTTGACCTATAATATTATTATAATAATTTTTAGTGTTTTTTCAAGTTTTGTTTTTGACCTTTTCTGACCTTATTTGATAATAATTTTCATATCATCTTATTTTTTCTTTTAATTTCTCTCTTTATCTTTATTTTTTGTTATATTTTCTAATTTTTCAACTTTTTCTTTTTGCTTTGGTAAAGATACCCATGCAAAATATGATGATACGAATTCTCCATATTTTGTTGTGTCCTCTCCTATCTCCAGTTCCATGTTTTCTAGGTCTTTATTTTTATTTTTTTTATTCATAAATAAAACATACCTTTCTATGTTTGTGATGCAAACATATTGTAAGTATGTGCTATTTTTTTGGTTTTATACATATATTTTAATGTGGTGATTATATGTTTTCTAAATCTCATTTTTATATAATAAAAATAAAACGAAATATACTGACTTTAATTTTCTTAGCTTTCGCTGGTAGTCTGCTCTTATTTTCCTCTAGTAATTTACCTGCAATAAAAAAAGGACTCTCTTTATGGGCAAACTCGGTAGTACCTTCTTTATTTCCTTTTTTTGTTGCAACAGATTTATTGATGCATACAAATTTTGTTAATATATTAGGAAGATTTTTAAATAAATTAATGAAACCATTATTTAACATTAGAGGTGAAGGTGCTTTTGGATTTATAATGGGGTTAATAAGTGGCTACCCTGTTGGTGCTAAAATAGCTTGTGGTTTTAGAGAAAATAATATTTGTTCTAAAGAGGAATGTGAAAGATTACTTAGTTTTACTAATAATTCAGGACCATTATTTATTGTTGGAACTGTTGGAATTAGTATGTTTGGCAATTCTACAATTGGTTTATTATTACTTGTAACACATATCTTAGCTTGTATTACGGTTGGAATTATTTTTAGATTTTGGAAATTTAATACTTCTACTTTTAATACTGACATAAATAAAAAATCTAGTTTTAATAAAAATAAAAATGTTACATTTTCTAATTTAGGCGAAGTTTTAGGCAAAAGTATTACAAATAGTATTTCTACAGTTTTAATGATTGGTGGTTTCGTAGTTATTTTTTCTAGTATAATTTCAATTTTAAAATCAAGTGGAATTTTAAATAGTCTAGTTTATATTTTTACTCCTTTATTTGATTTTATACATATTGACTCTTCTTTTATTTATGGAATTCTTACTGGTTTGCTTGAAATTACTAATGGTATAAGTATAATCTCTAATATTCATATTAAAGCTATTTCTATTAATATTGTTTTAACTGCATTTTTACTTGGTTTTGGTGGTTTATCTGTATTACTACAAGTTTTGAGTATAACTTCAAAAACAGACCTTTCTATAAAACCTTATTTTTATGGAAAATTATTACATGGATTTTTGGCAGGATTTTATACTTTTATTTTTATGAATTTTTTTCCTTTTTTTAATTTCAATTTGTAAGAGCTTTATGAATATTAAAATTTATTTTGAATAAAATCTATTAATATTAGATGATTGGAGATGGTTGTTGTGGAAAAAGATTTTAATAATATGCCTCCTTTTATGGATTATGCTATGTTTCAACAGCAAATGCGGAATGAACAATTCTGCTGATATGAATGATTTATATAGAGACCCTATGTTTAATCCTATGGCTCAATATGAACAGGCTTATTGTTATTATAGATATTTATGTATGCAAATGGATTATAAAATAAAATGCAAAGAATATGAAAAAATGTGCAATTCTAGTTCTAATAATAATGAAAGAAGTCAAAGAAGAGTTGAATAATAATTCTTCTTTTGACTTCTTTGTTATTTTATATTTTCTTTTATTATATTAGCTTATCATATCTTATATTTCTATTGATTATCTATCATTAGTTGATTTTCAATATTTAAAAGTCTATTATATTTGGCTACTCTATCAGTTCTACATGGAGCTCCTGTTTTTATTTGTCCAGCATTTATTGCTACTGCTAAATCTGCAATAGTTGTATCTTCTGTTTCTCCAGATCTATGTGAAATTATTGTTTTATAACCATTTTCTTTTGCTTCTTGTATAGTTTCTAGTGTTTCTGTAAGTGTTCCTATTTGGTTTGGTTTAATTAAGATTGCATTTGCTACATGCTCCTTTATTCCTCTCTGTAATCTTTTTATATTTGTTACAAATAAATCATCTCCAACAAGTTGTACTTTATTTCCCAATTTTTGTGTTAATTCTTCCCAGGCTTCCCAATCTTCTTCAGCTAATCCATCTTCTATTGAAATTATTGGATATTTTTGTGTTAATTCTACAATATATTCTATCATCTCTGCTTTTGTTTTGAATATATCTGTTTTCCAAAAATAATAACCATCTTTTCCAATTTTTT
This sequence comes from Clostridium sp. 26_22, assembly GCA_001916005.1. Lineage (GTDB taxonomy): Bacteria > Bacillota > Clostridia > TANB77 > CAG-508 > CAG-269. Next base: position 4,730 of record MNRP01000052.1, on the reverse strand, counting down.
GAGCTTCATCATACATTTCTGTACTTGCAACATCCAAGGCTAAACATATGTCTTTTCCCGGTTCATATCCCGCTTTTTGTATTGCTTCCATAATTGAATCCAAGGCTTCTTCTTCATTTTTTAAGTCTGGTGCAAATCCCCCTTCATCTCCAACTCCAACTGAATGACCTTTTTCTTTTAAAACTTTTTTTAATGTATGATATACTTCTACTCCTCTTTTTAGTCTTTCAGAAAATGTAATATCTCCAACAGGCATTATCATAAATTCTTGTATATTTATATTATTATCTGAATGTTTTCCTCCATTTAGAATGTTCATCATTGGAACTGGTAATTTATTTGCATTTACTCCCCCTATATAATTGTATAACTCCATTCCTAATGAATTGGCAGATGCTTTTGCAACCGCAAGAGAAACTCCTAATATTGCATTTGCACCCAAGTTTGATTTATTTAATGTGTCATCTAATTCTATTAATGTTCTATCTATATTTCTTTGGTCATATACATTCATACCTATTAGTTTTTTTGTGATTTTTTTATTTACATTTTCTACTGCTTTGCTTACGCCTTTTCCCATAAATCTATTTTTGTCATTGTCTCTAAGTTCTACTGCTTCAAAACTTCCTGTTGATGCTCCTGATGGAACTAATGCAACACCTGAAAATCCACCATCTGTTACAACTTCAACTTGAACTGTTGGATTTCCTCTTGAATCTAATACTTCTAATGCCTCTATGTTTTTTATTTCTAAGAAATCTTTCATATAAAATACCACCTTTCGTTTTGGTAATATTTTACTCTAATTTTTATAGTTTTATACATTTTTTATAATTGTAATTTTCTAACAAGCCTTTTTATTTCTTAATTGTGTTGCATATTGTATTGTTGCTTCATTTATTTCTCCAGATGAAATTCTTGCAATTTCTTTTATTGTTTCCTCTTCATTTAATAATTTTATATTTGTATTTGTTCTATCATTTAAAACTTTTTTACTTATAAAATAATTATAATCTGCAGATGCTGCAATGCTTGGTAAATGTGAAATACATAATACTTGATGATTTTTTGATATGCTATTTAACTTTTCGGCAACGGCATTTGCTGCTTTCCCACTTATTCCTGTATCTATTTCATCAAAAATTAATACTGGCATTTTATCTGTATCTGCTAATACTTTTTTAATAGCTAACATGATTCTAGACATTTCTCCACCAGATGCTATTTTTGATAATTGTTTTTCATCTTCTCCTAAGTTAGTTGTTATATAAAACTCTATTTCATCTTTTCCGTTCTCGAAAAATTCTTCTTCTTTATAATCTACATGTATATTTATTTTTGCATTTTTCATTTCTAAGTCTTCTAATATTTTGTTTATATTTATTCCTAAAACTTTTGCATATTCTTTTCTTAAATTATGAATATTTATAGCTAGTTTTGTCATTTTCTCTTTTATTTGTTTCAATTCTTTTTTTAATTTTCGGTTATAGTCATCTAAGTTTTCTATGTGTTGTATTTCTTTTTCTATCTCTTCTTTATAATTTAATATTTCTAAAATATTATTACCATATTTTCTTTTTAAAGAATATATTAAATCTAATCTCTCTTCTACTTCATTTCTTTCTTGTTCATCAAAATAAATATCTTCTTTTTCATTTGAGATATCTCTTGATAATTCTTGAAGGTCATAATATATATTTTTTAGATTGCTTGTAATTGCTTCATATTTTGTATCTATTCCCTCTATTTTTTCCATAGCTCTTATAGCTAAGTTTATACTATCTATACTACTCTCTCCAATTGCTTCATCTGCTTCGTTTAAACTATTTGATATTTTTTCTGAGTTTAGCATAATTTTTCTTTTTTCTTCAAGTTCTTCTTCTTCTTTTTCTTTTAGGTCTGCTTCTTCTATTTCGTTAAATTGATATTTTAATAAATCTAATTTTCTCTCTCTTTCTTTTTCATCTCCATAGTTTGCTTTTAATTCTTGTTTTATCTCTATATATCTTGTGTAGTTTTCTTTATATTCTTGTTTATATTTTAATAATTCCTCTCCAATGAATCCATCTAAATATTTTAAATGAAATTTATTGTCTAATAAACTTTGATTGTCATTTTGACCGTGAATTTCTATAAATTTACTCATAAAATTTTTAAGTTCATTTACAGTTACCATTCTTCCATTTATTTTGCACATATTTCTTCCATTTGAATTAATCTCTCTTGAGACAATTATATTTCCCTCTATTGAATTTTCATTTTCTGGTTCATACATACAAATTTCTACAAATGAATTTGTTTCACCTTTTCTTATCATTTCTTTAGAAAATCTTCCTCCTGATATTATTCCTAATGAATCTATTATTAATGTTTTTCCAGCCCCAGTTTCTCCAGTTAATACATTTAATCCATTATTTAAATCTATGCTTAAATCATCTATTATTCCTATATTCTTTATGTGTAATGTTGTTATCATAATCAGACCTCCTAAAAAATAAATAAAATTTTTGTTCGGTCTGATTATATATTTTTTATTTTGTTTTGTCAATAGTTTTTACGAACATTTTTTCTCTTTTCTTTTTTGCTTTGTTATGATATAATATTTTTATTAATTATTATATGAGGAGGGCATTCTTTATGAATAGGCCAGACATTGAAAAACTTCGGAAGACATTTGAGAACAATCCAACAAAATTGGAACTTTTAGAATCTCTGTATAAGAACATAGAAACTGAAAATTTTCCAGAAATTTTGAAGGTTTACCCTAATACTGATGATAATATCCGCACAGTAAAAAAGATATATAAATTATTGGGTTACAAATTGATCGGAAGTAAAGATGAAAATAATTTTTTCATTATTAAAAGTTGATTAATAAAAAACTTATATAGAATATTCTACATTCTATATAAGTTTTTTAATTATTTTTTAAATATTTATAAAATCTTTCTCTTTTTTGTATTAAATTACTTGAGTCTACAAATTCTATAATTCCCTCTTCTCTTTTATCGTTAATTAAATTCTTTTCTATTAAAATATCTTTTAAATGTTTTGATAAACTAGCTGCCCCATTAAAGAATTCTACATCTCCTAATACTTCTTTTATTTTTTTTTCAATTAAAGGATAATGTGTGCACCCTAAAACTACATTTTTAACATCTCCCTTATATTCGGAAAGATTTTCTTTTAAATATTCTTTTATTTTTTGTTCGTTCCCTTCTTCTATTATATCTGCTAGTCCAATACATTCTAGCAATTCAGTATTATGGTTATTATATTTATTGTATAATTTATGGAATTTTTCACTTTCTATTGTTCCTTTTGTAGCCATTACCAATGTTTTTTTATCATATGCAAAGTCATAAACCATTTTATATGCAGGTTCTATTGCTATTATTGGTATATCTGCATATTTTTCTCTTAATTTTGTAGCAGCCTTAGCACTTGCTGTATTACATGCAATTACTATTGCCTTACAATTTTCTTTTAATAATATTTCTACAATGTTATTACAAATTTCTAATATTTCTTTATCTGTTTTATCGCCATATGGATTGTTTTTGGAATCACTAAAATAATATATGTCTTCATTTGGTAAAACTTTTATTATTTCTTTTAATACTGTTACTCCACCAATTCCTGAGTCAAAAATTCCTATTTTGTTATTGTTCAATTTTATCACCTTTATTATTTTTTGTTATTCTATTATATATATTTTTTTATAAAAATACAATGTTTTATATATAATTTTATTGCTTTTTCATAATCTTTTTGTTATATATTTTTATTTTTGTAATATTATAGTGTTGTATCGTTTTTATAATAATTTGTTTTAGCTTGGAGGTAGTTATGCGCGATATGAATTTTGTTAATGAAGTAGTTAATTACTTCAATACACATGATACAACTGTACGGGAAACTGCTAAAGTTTTTTTTATCTCTAAAAGTACTGTTTATGAGTATATTGCAAAAGTTAGTCCTAATCCAATTTCACGAATGAGACTTGATAAGAATAAAGCTGAACGTCATATTCGTGGTGGTCAAGCTACTAAGAACAAATATCTAAAGATGCAATCTTAATGACTTTATGGCTTTTTTTAAGCTATCTGAACCGATAACTACTTATTATCGGTTCTTTTTATTTGTATATTGCTATTAATTTTATATAATTTTATTGTTTTTAATTATAAAAAAAGATTTGTAAATTAAATTTACAAATCTTTTTATTGGCTCCTCTTGTTGGACTCGAACCAACGACCTATCGGTTAACAGCCGAGCGCTCTACCAACTGAGCTAAAGAGGAATTTATATTAAATCTGGCAACAACCTATCTTCCCAGCAGGGTAACCCGCCAGCAGGGTAACCCGCAAGTATTTTCGGCACATTTAGGCTTGACTTCTGTGTTCGGAATGGGAACAGGTATTACCCTAAGTGTCATCATTACCAGAAAATTGATAACTCTTTTAACTACTTTTGCATTATACTATATAAATTATTTTTTTGCAAGTAGTTTTTAATATTTTTTGCACTTTTTTTATTTTTATTCATAAAATATCTAGCACATTCAAAAATACATAGATGAAATATTAGTTTTAGAACTTTTTTCCGATTTTTTCTTAACTTTTTTGTGTTTAAGCCCTCGATTTATTAGTATTGGTCAGCTTAATGCATTACTGCACTTACACCTCCAACCTATCACCATGTCGTCTACATGGAATCTTACTACCTTA
>MNRP01000051.1 GCA_001916005.1 Clostridium sp. 26_22 | reverse complement strand
TCAAATCTTTTCCTCCCTTATTTTACCAAATTGTTTTGCTTTTTGCAATACTATTTAGTAAATTTTTATTTTATTGTGCTATTTATTTTGACAATGCGACTTTTACTTGCCTCCCTTCCTTTCATTTTTGTCAATTTTTTGTGTTGGATTTTCTTTTCGATTTTTAATCTTTTTTAGAATTAAAATTTCTTGATTTTCCATTTTCTTTTTGTCCTTCCTAAGTTGTTTGATTTTAAAAAATTATAGTTATGCAATGTCAAATAAATTGCATAACTATATATTAACATATCTTTCTATTGTTTTCAACATAAATCGTTCGACAAATTTCGAGCATTGTACGGTTTTTCTTTTTATTTATACTCAATAAATTTAACCAATTTTTCAATTTCAAAAATATATTTATTTTTAATATCTTCATAAATTTTTCTAGATTCTTCCTCATCATATAAATGTGATAAAGAATTTCTTGCTAGCATCATATTTATCCAAACTTCTCCGTTTTCAATTAAATTATGTGCATAACTTTCCTTTAATACTTCTCTTGGACTTCCTGTATTTGATGAAATTCCTAAGTATTCCAAATAATCTTTTAATGTTTTCCATGCTAATTCAAATGTAAATTCATATCTATGTAGCACACCATCTATTGTAATATCATCTGCTTCTTTTTCTAATGCTTCTTTTAATCTATTGGTAGCATTTATCAAATCCGTTTTTCTCTCTTCAAATCTTTTCATTATATATCCATTCCCTCCTTCATTATTTCTTCTAAAAATTCCTTTTTTAGATTTTTATCAACAAAAACTAAATCAATTTTATAAATAATATCTAATAAATCAAATTGATTTCTTATTTTATATTCATCTTCTTTTGAAACATTTTTAAATACAGCTATATCAATATCTGACGCATTTTTATATGTTCCCTTCGCTCTTGAACCAAATATTTTAAATTTATATTTCCTATTTTCTTTTACTATTTCTTCTATTTTATTAAATATTTCTTCATTTAATCCAAACTTCATAATTCCCCCTAATTTATTTTGATTTTACTATAATTTTTAAAAAATATCAATGCATTTTTATATTTATTTTAATTTTTTGGTTATACTAATAAAAAATAATCTGTCAAAAAAGTCCGTCCTATTTGACACCATTTGACAGCAAAAAAAAGGATGATACTATGCCAAAATTAAAAGAAGAATTAAATATAAAAGAAATGTATGGAAATCAATGTATACTTTCCAAAGATGATTTCTTATCAAAATATAATTTTAATGAAAATGGTTTATCTTCTCAAGAAGCTCAAGAGATGATAGCCAAAAATGGAGTGAATCAAGTTAGCCAGTCAAAACCTAAAAAGTGGTATAATTATTTTTTTGAAAGTCTTTTTAGTTCTTTTAATACTATTTTATTAGGAATATCTCTGGTTTTATTTTATACAGATGTTGTTATTCCAGAAACTCCAAGCTATGCAAATATAATTGTTATTTTGGTTTTGGTTATTGCTAGTACTCTTTTAGAATTTTTTGAAGAATTTCGTTCGAATAAAGCTGCTGAAAAACTTAAAGAGCTTGTTGGTACTACTACTTTGGTATTACGAGATGGTCAAGATATAAAAATTCCTATTCATAATATTACTATTGGTGATGTGGTTTTGCTGTCTAGTGGTTCTATGATTCCTGCTGATTTAAGAATTATAGAAGCTAAAGATTTATATGTTGGTCAGTCTTCTTTGACTGGTGAATCTGATGCGGTAAAGAAGTCTGTAAATTCCGAGTTAAACGATAATAATATTAATTCTATAACATATTTAGATACAATATGTTTTATGGGTACTAATGTTATTAGTGGATCCGCTAAAGGTGTTGTTATTAAAATTGCTGATGATACTTACTTTGGAAAGATTGCTCATACTTTAACAAATAGTAAACCTCGAACTGCTTTTCAAAAAGGAGTTCATGGAATTAGTAAATTGTTAATTAAATTTATGTTGATAATGATACCTATTGTTTTTATTTTAACAGCTTGGAAACACGAAACTTTAACTGCTTTTACTTTTGCCGTTGCAATTGCTATCGGTATAACTCCCCTTTTACTTCCTGTTATATTGTCTTCTAGCTTGTCTAAAGGTGCTGTTAAAATGTCTAAAAAGAAAACCATTGTAAAGTCTTTGGATTCAATTCAAAGTTTTGGGGCAATGAATATTTTATGTACTGATAAAACAGGAACTTTAACAGAAGATAAAATTGTTCTTGAGAAATATCTTGATATAAATGGTGATGAAGATATTAGAGTTCTAAAGCACGCATTTTTAAATTCATATTTTCAAACTGGTTTAAAAGGTAATATTGATGAGGCAGTAATTGCTCGTGGTAAAGAAAATAATATTGATGTTATTGCAAATAATTATAAGAAGATTGATGAAATTCCTTTTGATTTTTCTCGTAGACGTTTGTCTGTTATAGTGTCTGATGAAAATAATAAACTGCAAATGATTACTAAAGGAGCTGTTGAAGAAATTTTGAGTATTTGCACTATGGTTGATTATAAAGGTACTGTTTCTAAAATTACAAAAGATATTAAAGATAATATTAAAAAAATTAGTAAAGATTTAAATAAAGATGGTTTAAGGGTTGTGGCTGTGTGTCAAAAAAATGATGTACGTAATGATGCTGTTTTTGATGTAAGTTCAGAAAAAGATATGGTTTTAATTGGTTTTATAGGATTTCTTGACCCTCCTAAGGAAAGTGCAAAAATTGCAATTGAAAAATTAAATAATTATGGTATCAGAGTTATCGTTTTAACTGGTGATAATGCAGATGTTACAAGATGCATTTGTAATAAAGTTAATATAAATTCTAAAAAGATTGTACTTGGAAATGATATTGATAAGCTTTCTGACCAAGCTGTTCTAAGGCTTTTAAGAAAAACTAATATTTTTGCAAAACTTTCTCCTATTCAAAAAGCTAGAATTGTAAGACTTTTAAAAGAAGATGGAAATATTGTTGGTTTTATGGGAGATGGCATAAATGATAGTCCTTCTCTTATAAATTCTGATGTTGGAATTTCAGTAGATACAGCTGTTGATATTGCAAAAGAATCAGCTGATATAATTCTTTTAGAAAAAGATTTAAATGTTTTATTAGATGGTGTAACTGAACGGTAGACGTACTTTTGTAAATCTTATGAAATATATCAAACTTGCTGTAAGTTTTAATTTTGGTGAAGTAACTTCAGTTATAATTGCAAGTGTACTTCTTCCATTTTTACCTATAACACCAATACAATTATTGGTTCAAAGTTTATTATATGATATTGGTCAATTAACTTTGCCTTTTGATAATGTTGATATAGAATATTTAAAAGAACCTAAAAAATGGAATATTAATAGTTTGAAGCATTTCATGTTATTTATGGGGCCTTTAAGTTCAATTTTTGATATGATTGTTTTTGCTTCAATCTGGTTTATACTTGGAATTAGAGAAGCTTCTATTTTCCAAACAATTTGGTTTTCATATGGTGTAGTTTCTAACCTTGTTGGAATGCATATAATTAGAACTTCTAAAATTCCATTTATAGAAAGTAATGCAAATAAAATTGTATATGCCTCATCTATTATTTTAAGTATTATTGCAATTATTGTACCATTTACATTTTTAGGGCATATAATAGGTCTTGTTTCTATTCCTTTTAGTTATTTAAGTATTATCATAATTGTTCCAATTTTATATTGTTTTGTTGCTTTGTTTGCAAAAAAATTCTATATTAAAAAATATAAAGAATGGATATAAAAAAGATTAGAAGCTTTAAAACTTCTAATCTTTTTTTGTTTATAATTATTCTGCTGATTCTTCTGTTTCTGGAGCATTGTAAGCATCTAAAATTGCTTTTTGAATTTTCTCTCTTGTTTCAGCATTGATTGGATGAGCTATATCTTTGATTTGAATTCTCCGTTTGGAGTTTTTCTGCTAGGCATAGCTATGAATAATCCATTTTGGCTTTCGATAACTTTGATATCGTGAACTGCGAATTCGTTATCGAATGTTACAGAAGCAACAGCTTTCATTCTGTTCTCTGAATTAACTTTTCTTAAACGTACGTCTGTAATTTGCATTGTGTGCACCGCCTTCCTTAAGTTTTAAATATTTTGTACATATTAATTTATCAATTTAATCTTATGTACTATTTTTAATATTCTCCATAAAAAATTTTTTTCCTTCTTTTTTTTACAAAATTTTTATAAATTTTTTATAAAAGTTATTTGCGGTTTGTAATATTCTTATTTTTTGTTAATAAATATGTTACAAACCCTTGAATTTTATGCAATATAATTATATAATCTATCTGTTAAAAATAAATTAATTAGGAGTGACTATATATGCCAAATATAGAGAATATAAAAAAATATAAAAATATACATATGATAGGAATTGGTGGAGTTAGTATGAGCGGAATTGCAGCTATTCTATCAAATTGGGGATTTACTGTTACAGGTTCTGATAGAAGTTCTTCTGTAAATACTGATAAATTAATTTCTATGGGAATTAAAGTAGTTATTGGTCATGATTTAGCCGATATTGCTTCTTCTGATGTTGTAATTTATACAGCTGCAATTAAACAAGATGACCCTGAAATTTTAGAAGCAAAAAGACTAAATATTCCTACAATTGAAAGAGCTGACTTTTTAGGTGAATTGACAAGATGTTTTAAAGATACAATTTGTATTTCTGGAACACATGGAAAAACAACTACTACTTCAATGGTTGCTCTTTGTTTCTTAGAAGCATTACAAGATCCTAGCATTCAAGTTGGTGCTGTTTTAAAACAATTAGATGGAAATTATAGAGTTGGAACTAGTGAACATTTTATTATAGAAGCTTGTGAATATGTTGAAAGTTTTCTTAAATTTTCTCCAAAAGCAGAAATCATTTTAAATATTGATAATGATCACTTAGATTATTTTAAAACTTTTGAAAATATAAAAAATGCATTTGTTAAATATGTTAAACTTTTACCAGATGATGGTCTTTTAGTTATTAATGGTGATGATAGAAATTGCTTAGACCTACCTCAATATACAAAATGTAATATAATAAAATACGGAATTAATAATAAAGATACTAATTTTTATGCAGATAATATTAGTTTTGATAATGATGGCTTTCCTAGCTTTGATGTATTTAAAAATAATGAATTTTATTGTACTATAAAATTATCTGTTCCTGGAAAACATAACATTTTAAATGCTTTAGCATGTACTTGTTTATGTGATTATTATGGAATTGACAAAAAATCTATTGAAAATGCTCTTTCTAAATTTACGGGAGCTGATAGAAGATTTGAATTTAAAGGAAAAGTTAATGGTGCTAGCATATATGATGATTATGGTCATCATCCAACAGAAGTAAAAGCTGTTGCAAAAGCTATGCAAGAAAAGAAGTATAATAAATCTTGGGTTGTTTTCCAACCACATACTTATAGCAGAACAAAAAATCTATTAGATGATTTTGCTAATGCTTTAATTAATTTTGATAATATAATTGTTTTAGATATTTATGCGGCTAGAGAAACTAATACTTACAATATATCTTCTCTAGATTTGGTTAATAAAATTAAGGAATTAGGAAAAGATGCAAAATATATTCCTGATTTTAATGAGTGCGTGTCTTATTTAAAAGAAAATGTTAAAGAAAATGATATTGTTATGACTTTAGGAGCTGGAACTGTTACTCAGATAGGTCCTATGCTTTTAGAAAAATAATATAAATGATAAATTTCTAATCCCGTCGAATTCGACGGGATTAAAATTATAATTATATATTTTTTAACTTCAAATTTTATTCTACTTTTTTCATCTCTTTAATCATTATATCTCCAAAAACTCCATATCCCTCTGTTGGATTATTAACCAACACATGGGTTACAGCTCCCACAAATTTTCCATTTTGTATAATTGGTGAACCACTCATTCCTTGAATAATCCCTCCAGTTTTATCAAGTAATCTTTTGTCTGTGATTTTTATTAACATACTCTTATTATCATAATTATTTTCTTTATATATTTTTTCAATTTCTATTTCATACTCTTCAATTTTATCATTTTCTACACTGCACATAATTGTTGCTTTTCCTGTTTTTATTTCATCTCTCAATGCTACTTCCATCTCTTTTGAAGTATCTATTTTTAAAGATGATAAATTGTCAACTTTTCCATATACTCCAAATTTTGTATTTTTTGAAATTATTCCTATATTTTTTTGATTATCAATAGTTCCTTGTATTCTTCCAGGATTTCCACTTTCCCCTTTTACAATATTTAATATTTTTGTTGTAATAAATTCTCCAGATGATATGTTTATAAGTTGCTCTGTGTCCATATCTGTAATTCCATGACCTAGCGCTCCAAATGATTTTGTTGATGGTTCATAAAATGATACTGTTCCAACTCCTGCTTCACTGTCTCTTACCCATAATCCTAATTTGTATTCATTTGTACTTGTTTGAACAGGCTCTATTGAACATTCTTTTACATTCTCATCATGTCTAAAGTTTATTTTTAATTTTTCTCCTTTTGATTTGTTTACTTTATTAACTAAATCTTCTGTTGATATTATTTCTTTGTCATTAATTGCAACTATTGTATCTCCTTCTTCTATTCCTGTATTTTCATAAGGTTTATATTTTTTGTTGTCCATTCCCTCTATTTCTGACATTCCTACAACTAAAACTCCATTTGTATATAATTTTATTCCTGCTACACTTCCTACTGGAATTACTGTTGTTTTTGGTAATACATCTACATCTACATTTTTGACAAATACTTTTTCAAATAAGCTTAATTTTACTGTAGCTTTTCCTGTTTCATTTATTGTATTTGTTTGATTGTTTGATAATGTTTCTATTACTTTGTTTTGTTCAGTTAAGTTTGCAGTTAAACCAAGCATTGTTTTTAATCCTATATTCTCTCCTTCAAAAATTACTATACTGTCTGGAATTGCTTGTATTGCAATTACATAAACATATATTACTAGTAAAAGTGAAATAATTAATATTTTTTTAATAAAATTAAATTTTTTCAAAGTTTTCTCCTTTTTGTTTATTTAATTTTATTATTCACTTTTTACATTTTTTTATTCCTTGGTTATATGTATATTTTCAGCATAAAAAAAGAAACAAATTTGAAAATTTTAATTTGTTTCTTTGACTTTATTATATTTCTATTTTGGGTCTATACATTCCATATCTTTCACGTGCTAAAGCTGTGTAGTATACTTTTGCTAAATCTTCGTTTTCAGGATTTTTGTTTACATCTAAATAATCATATATATTTCCATTATATTTATCACTAATATCTCTTTGTTCTATAATTGAATCATATGATAAATCTCCTGTTATTGGAAAATAATACTGTGTTGCTCCTGATGAGCCTTCTCCTGATTTTCTTTCTAAATTTATATTAAATACTCCAATAGCATTTGTAGTATTTAAACCATTTTCTGTAACTTTGTATATTTCATTTCCATAATTTTTATTAATTTTTATATATATTGAATCTTCTGCTACAACATCTGAATTTTTCGTATTACTTATTACTGAATAACCATTATATAATTTTCCACCAATGCTTAATCCTTGTAAAAAGCTTATTATTGATATATTGTCCATTATAACATCCCAGTCTGTTTCTTTTAGTTTTGGCATTTGGAAGTTTACACTAGCTCCTGAATAATTATTATAATTTGATATTGCTATTGATAAATTTCTTTCTATTGAATATTTTATAACATCTCTTCTATGTGTATTAAAATTTGAATCTTTATTTTCTATATTTGTAAAATCAAAAATTTTATTAATAGATTGGTATGGATTATCTTGTGTATTTGAGTAGCTTGCTCCTGTGTTTATATCAACAATATTGTTGGTTGATAATTCACTAAGAAATGGTGTGTTCTTTATATAATCCATCATTTCTTTTGCTTCTTTAAAATAATTTATTGCATTTTTATTATTTGTAAATTCATCTATTGATATTCCACTTTGTTCTATTCTTTTTCCATTAAGAGCTGAAAATGCACTTCTACTATTATCATCCCAATAATATTTTGTTCCATTTTTCTTTATACATTTATAAGTTCCTACAGTTCCATTTACCATTACGTTTTCTGTATAACCGTTTTCCGAATTTATTGTTATTCCTTTATATGTAACTTCATTGTCGTTTTCTATAGTAATATCGCTTAACACATAGCCATACTTACTTACTGTTTTACCTCCAATTTTTCCTTGAATAGCTATGTAATTATCTAATGAATATGTTATTACTATATCATTATTATCTCCGCTTTTATATCTGCAACTATAATATACATAAGGCTTTAGACCATATAAAGTTTCTCCATCTTTATATGTTCCTGAAGATTGATTTGGGATTTGATCTGTTTCTATATTTCCCCATGTACCCCATGTATTTGTATATGGAGAATATATATAATAACCATCATACATTGTATACACTACTGCTGGTACATAATTTTGTAATGTTGTTTTTGAATAACCTGCTGTACTAAAATTTGTTGCTATTGAATTAAAAAATGTATTTACTGATGCTTTAATATCACGTATTTTTGAGTTTGCATATTCTGAAGTATTATCATTTAAACTATTTAATTGATATGCTTTTAATGCGTCATATGTTGCATCTTTTAGTTTAGAATCATATTTTGATTGTAAGCTTATTGTTGTTACTCTACTTTGTGTATATGACGCTAACACCATTGATATTGGTAATATTATTATTATAAACATTATTGCTAAACTTTGTATTTTCATATCTTTTTCCTTTCGTTTATTATGCACCTTTTATTAAAAATAGCTTGTAATATAAACATTACAAGCTACTTTATTTTATATTATTTTCCTGTTGCTGTTACCATTCCGCCATGTGATGCAGCAATTGTATATGTATCATTTCCAACTACAGTATAGAAGAAATTCTTTAATTGTTGTGCTAATGTTTGGTTTGTATTTTTAACACTTACTGAGAACATATCTCCTTCTTTTAAATTATAATTTTTGTTATTGTTTAAGACTTCCTCAATTTGTGAAGTATAAACTGAATAATATGCATTTTCTCCTATTTTATCAGATTGTAGCGTAAGTGTTTTTTTACCTGGATTTTCATCTAAAACTTGTACTTGCATTTCTACGTTATATGTATTTCCTGTTGAACCAATGTTTTCAATAAATTTGTTATATTTGTCTGGTGTGATTTTTCCTGTTGTTCTTACCTCATCAACAAAGTCTGTTGTTGTTGTTTCTACTGCTAATTGAGAAACATCATCTGTTCTATCAGACATTGTCATTAATGGAAAAACAAACATTAATACTGCTGCTAATGCTATAGCTATTACTGTTATTAGTGTATCACTCATTTAATTTTCCTCCTTAAATTTTACCTCTTTTTTTATTATAACATTTCTTTTCACTTTTTTCAACATCCTGCTTAATTTATTGTGTTACTTGTGTATCTCCATTTCTTAATACAAGTCCACTACTTGATGCTGCTATAGTATATGTGTCATTTCCTACTACTGTATAAAAGAAGTTCTTTAATGATTGTGACAATGTTAGATTTGTATTTTTAACACTTACATTAACAATGTCTCCTTCTTTTAAATTATATACTTTATTTTCTCCTTCTAAAGCTTCTTGTATTTGAGTTGTAAATACTGAATAATAAACATTTTCTCCTATTTTATCTTTTGCTGATTGTGTTGATTTTTTACCTGGATTTTCATCTAGAATCTTAAATTCCATTTCTATATCATATGTATTTCCTGTAGATGTTAATTCTTCTACAAATTTATTATATTTTTCAGATGTTAATTTTCCTATTGTTCTTATTTCATTTACAAAGTTGGAAGTCATAGTTTCAACATCAGTTTTAGATATATCATCTGCTCTATCAGCCATTGTCATAACTGGAAGAACTAATAATAAAACTGCTGTTAACATTATTGCTATTACTGTTATTAATGAATCACTCATATTGACCTCCTATTATCTATTTTCTATTTTGTAAGTAATAATTCTTTTTTCTGTTTTATTTACATCTGGAACATCTTCATTGTCGTTTTGATAATAAACGCCTAAATATTCTGTTATTTTTTTACCTTTTAATCTTTCTATTAGTCCAGAACCTGAAGATGGTAAAGTTACATTGTATTTTTTTTCAAGAGCGTTTTTATTACCATTAAATTTTGTAAAGTCATAATATAAAATTCCACATAAAAATTCAGATTTTTGCTCATCATTTGCTAAAGAGACATTATTTACTTCTATTTCTCCTGTTTTTGTTGTTTCTAAGTCTATTGTATATTTATCTATTGTTTTTCCACCACTTAAGTTTAATGTATAAATTGGTCCATCTAATCCTTCAAATACTATTTTGTAATTTTCTATATATGATCTATATATTGTCGGAATAACTGCTTCTAATCCAACTGTTCTTTCTGTTCCTGTTGCTTTATAATAATAATTACCATCAATATAAAAAGTTTCTCTGTCTCTATAATCTAAAATTGTATCAGCTGTTTCTCTTGCTTGTCCAAAAGATACAATAGCAACAGAAAGTGCTAAGACAAATAATAATACGGCTCCTGCCATTTTTAATGCTTCTGCTGCATTTTCCATTGCTATTCCTCCCTTTAATTTTGTTTTGTAATTTTTATTCCACTAATGTAACCTGAGCTGTCTCTACTTGTAATTTCTACTTCATATTTTCCAGCTGAAGGTATCTTTGTTGGATATGTATTTGCTGTTTTTGATGCTGCATTATATGTAGATTGAGCATTTAAAGTAAATCCACTAGGTGTTAAAGTAATTTGTCTACCATTTTCTGCATTTGCATCTGTTGTATTACTTGTATTAACTTCTTGTATTAGTGATTTTACACTAGCCCCTGTTTGTACTCCTTCATATTTTAAGAATTGATTATTAAATGTTTGTATTTCAGCTTTTGAAAATCCACTATCATTTACAACATTTTGTGCTTGTGAGAATATGTATATTCCCAATGAAATTAATAATATAGCTAATAATATAGCTCCTGCAATAATTAATGCTTTTGATGCATTTTCCATTTTTTCTTCCTCCTTTATTTTTATATATATAATTTTAAAAAATTAAAAACTAATTTAACTTGTTATTTGTTCAAACAACATATATTTTACTTGATTTGTAGAACTATGATATTCTATATCAACACATTTAAATTTTATATTGCTGTAATAATTTATAAAATTTTGAATTCCACCTCTATAAAATGTTTCCATTTGATATATTGTATCATCATCTAACATTTTTATTTCTATATTTATAGAATTTGTATCATTATTTTGATAAATTCCTTTATTGTTTTTTTCTACTTCATTTTTTTCATTTCTGTCTATAGCTCTATTTATTACTGTTGCTAATTCTGAACCATAAACTTCCTGATTTAAATATTTTTCAAATGATAAATTTGCCTTTTTAGATGTGTTGTAATTTGCTTTGTATGTTATATACATTGCAAACATTGCACATACAATAAGTATTATTGTGATAAAAAATATAGCTATTTTTTTCATTTTTTTCCTTTTCTTATAATATTATTTTTTAGTCATCATTTTCTTGTTTAAATTGAATTTTCCAAATCCTTCCATTGTCGTGATAACTTAGTATTTTACAATTATATCTATATTGTACACCAATTAATGTTTCATTTTCTAATTTTCTTTTCGGAATATAACTGTTATTATTATCTGTTATTTTTGTATTATTTAAAAATACTTCTACAATATAATTTGAATCATTATCATAATATTTATTATTTTCTATCGCAAAATTTGTAACTGTAATTAAATCATGTGCGGTAAGTTGATTATTGCCTTCATAAGAGGTAAATTGTGAGTTAAACTGATTTATTTGTTTTTGTGCATTTTGTGAATTTATTTCAGCTGAAGTTTGTCCAAAAGAGACAAACAAGTAAACTGCTAATGATATAATTAATACACCAATTAGAACTCCACCAGCCATAATTAATGCTTTTGATGCGTTTTCCATAAATTCACCTCTTAATTCTTAAATTCAAATGATAGTTGTTTAACTTGTCCATTATTATGATACTCTACATTTCCAGGTTTAAATGTTGAACTTTTAAATTCTGAATATTCCCTATATTGTTCTATTTCAGTTAAGCTTATTGTATTTCCTGAATTATTTTTTACTACCTTACCAACTATTTCTTTTATTTTTGTTTCATAACTATTTTGATTCTCAGCTTTTGCTTGTTTTAATGTATCATAGTTTGCAGATAATTTGTTCATAGCTGACAAAGTATAAGTATTTTCCATAGACCTAAAATTATTTAAATCTGCTGAAAAAATTGTATTACTATTATTTATTGTGTATGTATCTTTTGTAAATAATGAAGTTATATTTTTAACTCCATATTTAGATTTAAATTCCTTCATGTTAATAACAACTGTAATCTTTTTTGTATAATCAACAGAATTTCCAACTTCCTCTTTTATATTATAATCGATTACCTTATTAACTAAAGATATTAATTCATAACCTTTTATATCATCATATGTATATTTTAAATATTCTTTATTAAAATCTGCTAATTGTTGAGTTTTTTCAGAATCAGTTTCAGTTCTTTGATAATATGATAATTGGTTAAACATAAGTACAAGAGCTCCAATAACAAGTAATGCTATTAAAATTCCTCCTGCCATAATTAGTGCTTTTGATGCATTTTCCATAAGTTTTAAGTCCTCCTTCTAAAAACTTGTTGATGACATTTGGCTGAAGGTTGATGACATTGATGTAAGTCCTATAAATACTAATGGTATTATTAAGTAACCTACAAATAAGCATATCATAGGAGCAAATCCTATTACTTTTCCAACCATTGCTTTTTTGCTTATTAACCTTGCATTTGATTCTTTTCTTTTTTCTCTGTAGTAATCTCTTTCTGCGTCTAATTCATCAAATGCATCTTTAATTGGTATTTTTTCTACAGCTGCTTGCATACTTTCTACTATCCTTATTAGTGGCATATATGATATTGAATTTTTTAATTCTTCTAATGCCTCCCATGCACCTGCTTCATAGTTGTTTACACATTTTGTTATTTGACTCTTGAAGATATTTGAATATCTTTCTAGCCATTCTAGTATAATTTCTACGTTCACTCTTTCTATTCTCATTAACATTAGTATAATTGTTTGGAATTGCATTACTTCGTCTTCCATTTCTAATTGCCTCATTTTTACTTGGAACATTAAAATCCATTCTTGAGACATATAACCTAGTATTCCAAATACAAATGCTAATAGTAATTCGAACCATTGTAAATATTCGCTATTTACAACTTGAATTTTTCCATATATTCTTTCTGTTGCTTTTTTTATTTCTTTGTCTGTTGCATCTTGATAATATTTTGAATTTTTTATTGCTCTTTCTACGTCTTTTTCTGTTGTTTTTAATTTACCTCTAAACATATCTAAGAAAATATTATCTTGTTTTGTTAATTCGATTGCTTTTTGTTCATCTTTTGAACTCATTCCACCCATCAGGTTATAATCTGTTGTCGGCTGTGTGTATTCATAATCAATTGCCACTCGGTGCAATTGTACAAATACCAGTAATGATACACAAAATGTTACAATTGCTATACAAATTCTGTTTACATATACCCATTCCATTTTTAATGGTGATGCTGCATCTGTTAATAAATCTTTCATTTTTTTGTAATCTTTTGTTCCATCTTTTGGTATAAATAAATCTATTATTTTCTTTGCAAATTTATTTTTATATACTTTTGCTTGCCATGGATTTTGTGTATTTTGTGTACTTGTATTAACAGAACCATTATCTTTTAGTTTTCTTACTAATACATAAGATATGAATGTTATTACAAGTATTAATATTTGTACTATTATTCCTGATTTTCCATTGTACCAACTTCTAACAAATGAGAAGTTTGATATTGCCCAATTTTTTAGTGGTTCTAAGAATAATACTGGTGCTATTGAGATTAATGACAAACTTCTAAATACATAGTTTAATTTATCTCTTTTTAAAATCTCAATTTGCATTTCTTGTGTTATGTTATCAACATTTTTTAAGTATAATGATGCACCATCTACTTTTCTATCACCAAATTCTTTTGTTAGATATGATAATCCCGCAAATTCTTTTAAGAAGTTGTTTGGTGCTACATCATAATATTTTTCTAGTTCTGTTTCAGGATCATCTGAAATTAATATATCATAAATTTTTTCTCCTTGTCTTGATACATCTTTTTCATCATCTTGTGATACTTGGTAAATTGCTTCTTCTACCATGTTGTACTCATGGTAAGCATGTCTTATTTCTGAAAAGAAATCAATTTGTTGTACTAATAAAGCGTCATCTTTTTTATCAACAGAACTATCTATTAATATATCTACCATAAATAGTTCAAATATTAATAATATGAACATTAATAGGTAGTTTGTTTTTGTTAAAAGTATTGTTAATATTACAATTGGAAGTAATATTACAAGTGACTTTGTTATTATTTTTGCAGAATCTCTTCTGGTTGCATATTCATCTTGGATATTTATAATTTCTAGTTTTCTTCTTAATTTTAATATATATCTTTTTAGAAATGGTATTTTTCTATAGAATAGATATAATTTTTGAAAGAGTATTTCTGTAGAAAAACTATTGGTTTTTGTTCCTTGTTGTAATTTCTGTATTTTTTTGTACTCGGATTTTTGCATTTTTTTTGATAATAAATAATATGCTAATATTATTAAAACAAATAATCCTGCAGAGCCCCCCATCATTATATATATTATTTGATTTGACACTTGCTATCACCTCCCAGTTATGTTGTTATATTTTATCAACTTTTGGTTTTCTTCCTCTTTTTTTAGGTTTATCTTCTGTTTCTTCTTTTTTTACATTATTTGCAGATACTGCTACTGTTTCTGGAGTTTTTGCTTTTTTCCAATGTCTTTCTATAAATCTGTCAAATTCTTCTGCATCTGTTTCATCCATATTGTCTCTCATTCCTCTAAGGTTTTCATCTGTTATTGGATTTGTTATTACATATTCTCCATCAACAAACTCTACTATGTTTCTGTATGTATATAATTGTTTGTCTGTAACTTTTGCAAAGTAATGTGTTGCATTGTCGAAGAATTTATCAAATTTTCCTTCTAGTGTTTTTTCGTTTCTGTGGTCAAATGTATATTCATTTTTGTTTTCCAATGGTATACATTCTGTAATTCTTTCTATATATCTTTTTCCTCTAAAGTCTTTTACTTGGTGAACGTCAAAGTTTAATACTTGTACAACTTGTTCTTCTGCTGTTTTTTCATCTTTGAATACACCTGTTCTTAACATTGAGTTTCTTAGTGCTGTTACTAAGTTTGGAAATGTTTTTGCGTGGTGAGTAAATAATGTAAATTTTGATGCAACTTGAGCCGCTTGTATCATCCAAGATGCTACGGGGTCTGTTGCAACCTCACCTATGATGTTTACAGAACCGTCAGTTTTCTTTTGAACATCTAATCCTTCTTGTCCAGATATTGTATCTGTTTCACGGAATGTTAAGATGTTTCTTGTTGGGTATATTTTTCTTAAATGTAATTCGAAAGCTGTTTCTTGAACCCTTATGTTCATTGTTTCGTATATATTTTCTATCATTCCCATTAAAAGTGTTGTTTTACCAGAACCTTGTTCACCAGTGATTGCTGTGATTCTTGCACCTTTTACTAAGAATTTTAATAGTTCTATAACTTCTTCTTTTCCTGGGTCTCTTACTAATTGTTCTAGGGTTGCTCTTTTAACATCGAACTTTCTTACGAAGAATGCCCATGTTTCTGAGAAGCTTGGTCTTACAACAACTACACGAGAACCGTCTTTCATTTCATTGATTTTATAACCATTTGTATCTGATAATTGTCCTGGGTTATTGTATTTATATATGTTTTGACATACTCTTTTTAATTCTGCTTCTGTACCAAAACTTAAGAATGCTAAACGTATTGATTTACCTTGGAAGAAAATCCAAATACTGTCACATGCTCTTGGTACTCTATGTTCTGATATTTGTGTTAAGTAATCTGTGTCTGATGTTTGTGCTACTTGGCTTAAGAAGCTTTCTGGCAAACCAGATACACCACCAGATACACCATCTATATTCATATCTCTCACTTCATCAATACTACTATAACCTTTGTAGTGTTGATAAATTCTTTGAACAACTATTGATAATTTATCTGAAAAACTTAATTGTAAATTTTCTTTTTCATATATATCTTCTATTTCTTGTGCTGTTATAACATATGATGGTTTTGTGTCACCTTCCATATATTTTAATACGGCTAAATCATATTTTTTTATTAACTCTGTTAAAGCCTCATATCCAAATTCTTTTTTATAAGCATAAAGCAATATGTCAAATTTATCTTGAGCTGTTAATAAAGATGGTACATCAAATGGTATTGCTTTTGATATATTTGTTTCATTTATTCCATATTCTTGTGAAAGTAAATCAAATATTAATTCTTTTACATATTTTTTATCGTTGACATCACCATATGTACAACCTTTTAAAGCTTTCTTTAATTCGTATTTTTTATTTTTTCTCCTTTTTAGTTCTTCTTCTGAAAGACCTATGTCATAAAGGTTGACTTTTGTTATTTCATCAAGTCTTTTTTTAACAAAGTCTTGCATTTGTTCTAAGTCGTATGTTTTGTCTTCTTTTACTATTTCTTCTTCAACTGGTTCTTTTTCTTTTTTCTTTATATAGTAAACTATTGCTCCTATTGCTGCAACTAGAACAACTATAACTAGTAATATGTTTGTTATTGACATTTGCTCTTTCCCCTTTCTACATTATTGTTTGTAACTCTTGTAATCTGTATATAATGTTTTCTGAAGCTCTTTTTATTTCTTCCATAAAAATTGCATTTCTATCATCCAAATCATACATTTTTTTTAATTTTAAAAATAAATCTGGTACACCTGCCTCGTTACAAGCTTCAAAGTATAATGTGTTATATGGTACTGTTAGTACTTTATTTTTTTCTCCTAGATATCTTGTTATGTTTTTCACATTATATTTTGAATACTTATCATATCTTCCTATTAATAATAATGTTCGAGGTGATTTTAGTAATTTGTTGTTTTCTTTATTTTCTTTTAATTCTTTTAAACTTTTATAATTTTGACTCGAATTTAATATTATTAAATCTGATTGATCTATTATTTGTTCTCTTATGTCTTGATTTAAGTTGTAATCTAAATCTACAAAAACTTTATCATAATATTGATTTGCAATTTTTACAATTTCAACATACTCATCTGCTATTTCTATAGGAGAACTTCGCACTTTTTCTTCTATATTTTGATTGCTTTCACTTTTGTTTTTCCCCAATAAAACTTCTAATCTGTCTTTAAATACTACTTTTGTGTAGTTTGTTATCATATCTGGATTTAATTTATTACTACGTAACATTTTTGCAAGTCCATCAATTCCTGCTTCTGTATCTAGTGCTGACATATTTTGTCCAAATATTCCAAGTCTCATTTTTTTTACTTCTGTGTCTTCAAAAAAGCATGATTTTATTTTGCTTTCTTTATTGGTAGTTGATATTATTAGTATTTTTTCATTGTTTTCTATTGCCATATTAGTTGCAATTGCAACTAGTGATAATGTTTTTCCAGTTTCTTCTTTTCTGTTATTAACAAAAGTTATTACTGACATTCCTATACTCCTTTTTCTAAGGCTTTTTCAACTCTTCTTATGTTTGAATCTGTTTTTTCTCCTAATATTTGTTGGGCTATAAAAATCAAACTGTCTTTATATTGTACACTTAATTTTTTAAATTTTATTTTTTCTACTCTTTGGTTTTCTGCTATTACTGTTGCATCTCCATTTTCAATTGGAAAGTATATTCTCATATCATTCCACATTAATTTGTACCCTAAAGATAAGAAATTCAAATAATCATCTTCCTCTTTTAGCATATTTTTTGAAAATAATATTTTAGTTAAATTCAAAGGTAATTTCAAATTTGATAATATTTCTAATCCTTTTTTTAAAGAATATACGTCAAATGAAGTTACAAAATAGTTTATTTCTGCTTTGTCTAATTCAAATTTTTCTATTCTTTCTGTTGTATCTGCATCAACTAATATTATGTCATATGGTAATGTTCCAGAAACCCCAAGATATTTTTGAATTGTTTCTACATTATCAAATCCAACAGCAACATCTATATCTTCAAAAGAAGTTATATATGAAATTGTTGGTTCTATTGCTGGCACAACATATCTTGCTTTTTGGTTAAAGGTTGAATCTATCATAAGAACACTTTTACCCATTGCTGTTATAAGTTTAGCTAAATTTAAAATTAGATCAGTTTTATCATATGCCCCTATAAATCCAATTTTTTTCATATATAACATTCTCCTTTTTAGACTACTCTGTTCCTCCTAAAGATTGTAAGTATTTTTGTCTGTTTTCTTTTGAATTTGTAACACTTTCTTGTACTTTTGTTTTTAAGTTTTCTTCTCCTTCTTCTCCAGTACTTATTGCAGGATTCAAAGCATCGTTTCTTGTGTTAGCATTGCTATTATATCTATTAATTAATGTCACTTTAGATTTTTCTACAATATTTGGATTGTTTCTTATTAATTCTGCAACTTCTTTGCTTGGTACATATGTTGGTGTTGCCGCTTCTTGTGTTCCAGCTTCTGTATAAATTGTTACTTTTAATACTGAGCCTAATGCTCTTGCTGAATCTACTATAGCATTGTTCATTGTGATAATTTCATCTTCTGTTAGTTTTAACCATATTGTATCTGCTACATCTATTCCTGAAACTTGTGGTATTTCAACTTGTTTTTTTGAAACTACTATATAATCTTGACCACTTGGTAATGCTAATCTAACATCTATATATTCTCCAGTTTGTAATTGGCTTGGTAATGTTAATACATTGTATTCAACTTTTCTTAAATCATCTGTTGTTTTTTCATTTGATTTGCAAACCATTTCTGTTGTTATTACTGTATTTTTATTCATATCAACTTTTGCTATTACTGGTACTGTATTTAATTCAACGTATTCTTTATCTCTATTTTTTTCTATATAGTAACTTCCTGTTGAATCTTCTTGTTTTAATTCATATTTAGTATTATCTTTTGATAAATATAATGTTGCTACATTGTTTTTATATTCAGTTATTACTTCATTTCCTTCTTTGTCTTCTAAAGCATAATTATCTAAAACTGTTATATTGCCAATAGCATTTGTTGGTACATAATTTTTATTAACTACTTGTTGTGTTAGCATATCTGTTGTTATTACTTGCCCAGATATCACATCTTGTCCTAACACCCATACTTTAACACTATTTGCCTTTTCTTCTTGTTCTTTTTCTTTATAATTTTTTAATTGTATAAATAGTAATGCTATTATTGCTCCTGCTATTACTAGAGTTATTAACATTCCTAACAAAAATGAATTTCTTGCTTTTCTTTGCATTGGATTTGTTGCCATTACAAATTCCTCCTTTAATTTTTATTTTATTACAAAATTTCTTATTTAATTTTATCGCAATTTAATGCTAAAATCAATAATATATAGTATTGTAATTAAAAGTTAATATTTTCGTAATATTTTTGTAATATTTATTTTATATTCTTACTTCTACTTATATTTTTCTATAATTTAACAATATTTTTCTAATGCTTTTGCTACACCATCTTCATTATTATTTAATGTTACGAAGTCAGCGATTTCAGTAATTACAGGTGTACTTTGTCCCATTGCAATTCCTACTTTTGCATTTTCTATCATTTCTTTGTCATTAATATTGTCACCTATTGCTATTATCTCATCTTTACTTATATTCATTTTATTTGCAAGATATTCTATTGCTTTCCATTTATCTACATCTTTTAGTGAAATTTCTGTGTAGTAATATTCTATTGGCACATCTTCTGTCCCTTGTTTTATCATTTTTCTAGACATATGTAAAACATCTAAAACATCTATGTCTTCTACTGTTCTTAGTTTTCTTATTATTGAATTAAATACAGATTTTGTCTCATCACAAACTGTGATTTTTAAAAATTTTTCGTTTTCTAAATTTTTAATATATTCATAAACATCTTCTACAATTGTTATATTTGTTTTTTTGTTCTCTTCTTTTTTTAAGTTTTCCTTATAATAATATAATACATTGTATTTTAGCCCTTTGGCTATTATTGTTTTTTCTGTATATATATTATATGCTATACTATTTTCTTCGCATATTTTTATTATTTCTAAAACTTTTTGTTTATTCATAAATTTTTCGTATATTATTTCATCTTTTTTTATATCATAAATTAAGGCACCATTTCCTGCTATAAAATAATTTTCTGTTCCAATTTCTTTTGCAATTGTTTTTATAGAGTCGATTGGTCTTCCAGATGCAATTATTACTTCTGTTCCTTTATTTATGGTGTTTTTTATTACTTGTTTTGTGTTTTCTGTAACCATTCCATAGCTATTTAACATTGTTCCATCTAAATCTATTGCTACTAATTTATACATTTTTTCCTCCTTGGTTTGTTTTATTTTTTGTGTTTGTTCGGTGAATGTTATATCATACTTTTTATTTTGGTTCAATGTTTATTTTTATTTTTGTAAAAATTTCCAGTTTATTTTTTTCTTTTCTGCAAATGATAGTATTAGAAAAAGCAAATGTTTTTTTCTAGAAAATGTAGATTTGCAGGAGGTGAATTCAAATGGCAAACAATTCAAACAAAAAATTAGTTCCAGAAGCTATGACAGCTTTAGATAAATTCAAATACGAAGTTGCTAGTGAAGTTGGTGTTAATTTAAAAGACGGTTACAATGGAGATATTTCTGCTAGAGATGCTGGTAGAATAGGTGGTCAAATGGTTAAAAAAATGATTCAACAAGTTGAAAATAACATGAAATAGTTTTATTTTCTAATAGTTATCATTTTTTGATAAACTGACAGATTTAGATTTCTTTATGATTGAGGTAGAAAGTTAAATTTTGCTTTTATACATAATAAAGGCAGGATTTGATTTCCTGCCTTTTTATTTTTATAATTCTATATTTTGAATTGATGTTTCTTTTTCTTCTCCTGTTTTCATGTTTTTTATTTTTACTATTCCAGAATTTATTTCATCCTCTCCAACTACTATTACATATGGTATTTCTAATTTGTCTGCATATTTCATTTTTGCTTTTATTTTTTTGTCATTCAAGTATACTTCTGTGCTAATTCCTTTTTTTCTTAAATCTGTAGCTATTTGTATAGGAACAGTTAAGTCTTGAACCATTGGTACTACTAATACTTCTGCTATTGATTTTTTCTCTGCTTTTATTAATTGTAATTCATTTAATTTATAGAATAGTCTTGTTAGTCCTATTGAAATTCCAACTCCTGGCAATTTTTTATCTGTATAGTATTCTGCTAGATTTTCGTATCTTCCTCCTGAACATACACTTCCAAGTTCTCTATATTGATTTAAGAATGTTTCATATACTGTTCCTGTATAATAATCTAGTCCTCTTGCTATTGTTAAATCTACTTTGAAGTTTGCTTCAGGAATTCCAAATATTCTAACATATTTTACAACTTGTGTTAGTTCATCTAGTCCTTTTTCAAATTCTTCATTTTTTATATTTAATTCATTTAGTTTTTGAAGCTTTTCATCTGTTGTTCCTTCTATTTCTATGAAATCCATTATTTTATTTATAGCATCACTTGGAATTTCTATTTTTTCTAGTTCTTCTATAACCGCTTCTTTTCCTATTTTTTCTATTTTGTCTATTATTCTTAAAATTTCAGTTGCATTTTCTTTTTGATTTAAACTTTCAAATAAACCATTTAGTATTTTTCTGTTATTTATGCGAATTGTAAAGTCATCAAATCCTAATTCTTTAAATATGTTGTATATAACACTTGGAAGTTCTGCATCATTTATAACACTTAGTTCTCCATCTCCAATTATATCTATATCACATTGATAAAATTCACGAAATCTTCCTTTTTGAGTTCTTTCTCCACGATAAACTTTTCCAATTTGATATCTTCTAAATGGAAAGCTTAAATTGCCATAGTTTTTTGCAACATATTTTGCAAGTGGTACTGTTAAATCAAATCTCATTGATATATCTGTATCACCTTTTTCAAATCTATATATTTGTTTTTCTGTTTCTCCTCCTGCTTTTGCAAGTAATACTTTTGATAATTCTAGTATTGGTGTGTCTAATGGTAGAAATCCAAATTTTTGGTATGTTTTTTCTATTTTTTGTTTTATTTGTTCAAATAGTATTTGTTCATTTGGCATTAATTCCATGAATCCTGCTAACGTTCTTGGTTCTGTTTTTGATTTGTTCATAATTTTTATTTCCTTTCTGGTTATTTTTTATCTATTACCATTGTTTTGGTTTTAATTCTAAATATATCGGTTTTTCATCTTTTAGCATTGTTGCTTTTCCATGACCTGGGTATATTAATGTATCATCTGGTAGAATCAATATTTTTTTAGTTATTGAATTCATTATATCTTCTCTACTTGAAGTTGGCAAATCTGTTCTTCCCCATGTTCCACAAAATATTGTATCTCCTGAAAACAAGCATTTTTCTTTTTCACAATATAATGAAGTGCTACCTGCAGTATGGCCCGGTGTATGAATAACTCTAAACTCTAAGTTTCCTAGGTGGATTAAATCATTATCATCTATTCTAGAATCTGCTTCTAGCTCTATTTCTGGTAATCCTATTATTTCTGATAAATTGATTTTGGCATCATTTAATCCTATTGCATCTATTCTATGGATTAAAATTTTTCCTCCACATCTTTTTTGTAATTCTGTTACACCTAATATATGGTCTCCATGGCAATGGGTTAGGTATATATATTTTAATTTCCCTTTAAATACATTTTTTATTAAATTTTCTATTTTGTCAACATCCCCGGCTGGATCTATGCACATTATTTCTTTACTTTGTTCATCAAAGATGACATAGCAATTTGTTGCCTCACCAATAAATGTATATATCTTTAGTTCTTTTAAAATCATCGTCTGTTCCTCTTCCCTATCTCCTTACTTCATAAACGCTGTCTACTTTTCTAATTGTTCTAATTACTTTGTTTAGTTCTTCAATGTTCTCTACTTCAATGTTAATGTCCATTATAGCAATTCTATCTTTTGTTGTTTTTGTGCTAACTCCCATTAATTTTGCTTTTGTTTCTTTTATTGCATTTAAGACATCTATTAATAGTCCTCCTCTGTCATTTGCTAATACTTCGATATTAACATTGTAATTTTCCTTAGTTTCTTCATACCATTTAACATCAATCATTCTGTTTTCTTCTGTTAACAAGTCTTTTACATTTACACAATCTTTTCTATGAACTGAAACTCCTCTTCCTTTGGTTATATATCCTACTATTTCATCTCCTGGAAGTGGATTACAACATTTTGATAATTTTACAAGACAGTTGTCTATTCCTTTTACTACTACTCCTGAACTTGATGGTTTTTGTTTTTTCTCTTTTTGTTTATTTAATTGCTCCATCTTTTCTTCAATGTCTTCTTCTTGATGTTCTTTTCTATATTCTTGCAACATTCTTGCTATAATTTTCACTGATGAGTTTGCCCCAAATCCGACTGCAGCATACATTTCATCAAGATTTTTGTATTTGTATCTTTCTAGCATTGGTTCTATATATTCTTGTTTGAATAAGCTTGTGTGTGTCATTCCTATTCTTTTTAATTCTTTTTCTATTAATTCTTTTCCTTTTTCAATGTTTTCTGCTTTTTGAGCTTTTTTGAACCAACTTTGAATTTTGTTTTTTGCACTTGTGCTTTTTACAAATTTTAACCAATCTCTACTTGGTCCTTTTGAATTGTCTGATGTTAAAATTTCAACAATGTCTCCATTTTTTAATGGTGTTATTATTGGCATCATTCTACTATTTATTTTACATCCTGTCATATGATGTCCTATTTCAGCATGTATTGCATATGCAAAATCTATTGGTGTTGCTCCTCTTGGTAATACTTTTATAGCTCCTTTTGGAGTAAATACATATACTTCATCTTCAAATAATTCTGTTTTTAATGTATCTAAGAATTCTTGTGGGTCTTGCATATCTTTTTGCCATTCTAGTGTTTCTCTAAGCCATGCTAATTTATCTTCTTCTACTTTTACTGATTGTTTTTTTCCAAAATAACTTGCTTCTTTATATGCCCAATGTGCCGCAATCCCGTATTCTGCAATTCTATGCATATCCCAAGTACGAATTTGTACTTCAAAAGGTGTTCCTTTGTCTCCTAATAGTGTTGTGTGTATTGATTGATACATATTTGGTTTTGGTACTGCTATATAATCTTTAAATCTTCCAGGCATTGGACTATACATTTCGTGTACTACACCTAATGCAGAATAACAATCTTTTATTGAATTTACTAATATACGTAAAGCAAATAGGTCATATATTTGATCTAAAGTTTTATTGTCTCTTTTCATTTTTCTGTATATACTATATAAATGTTTTGCTCTTCCTGTTACTTCTGCATCTATATGTTGTTTTTTTAGTTGAACACGAATATCTCCCATTATTTTTTCTATAAATTTTAATCTTTCTTCTCTTTTTTTATCTATTCCTTCAACTAATTCATGATATTCTTCTGGGTATAAATATTTGAATGACAAATCTTCTAATTCCCATTTCATTGAATATAGACCTAAACGATTTGCAAGTGGTGCATATATTTCCATTGTTTCTTTTGCATTTGCAATTTGTCTATCTCTTTTAAGATATTTTAATGTTCTCATATTGTGTAATCTATCTGCAAGTTTTATTATTATTACTCTTATGTCTTTTCCCATTGCTAAGAACATTTTTCTATAATCTTCTGCTTGTTGTTCTTCTACTGATGTAAATTGCATACTTCCAAGTTTTGTAACTCCTGCTACCATATCTGCAACTTCTTCTCCAAAGTCTCTTCTTAAATCTGCATCTGTTACATCTGTATCTTCTACAACATCATGTAACAGTGCTGCACAAATTGTTGCTTCATCTAATCCTACTCCAGCCAATATATATGCTACATTTATTGGATGTATTATATATGGTTCTCCTGAACGTCTTTTTTGATCTCCATGATGTTGAACAGCATAGTTATATGCCTTCATTATTGCTTTTGTGTCTACCCTTTTGCTTATTTCTTTTTTCTTTGTAATTACATCTTGAATCGTTATTTCTTTATCATTCTCTTGCATTTGATTCACCTCTTACTTTCTCTTTGTTGTCAAAAAAGGGCGTCCCATTTGATATTGGCTGTCAACGGGGACGGGGATTTTTGACAACTTTTATATTGATTTCATTACATCTTTCAAGTTTATTTGTAAACTGTCAATTCCATTAAAACTATTTATTTCTAGACTTCCTACTACGTCTATTTTATCTCCTATTCTATATTCATCTGCTAAACATCCTAAGTTGAAGCCTATTGCATCTATTATTGTATTTCCGTCTTTTAAAGTCATTTTTATATGTTTTCCTTCTGTCAATGACCTAATTGAGTCTATTTTTAGGTTTTTGAAGGCAAATATTGGTGTTTTATTGCCTTCCCCAAATGGTTCTAATTGTTTTAGGCTTTGTACCATTTCTTTGCTTATTTCGTTTAAATCGATTTTTGCATCTATATTTATTATAGGAATTATTTCATTTATTTTTGCATCTTCTGCAATTTTTTCTACTTCTTCTGAAAATTTTTCAAAGTTTTCTTTTTTTATTGTTATTCCTATTGCCATTGCATGACCGCCAAATCTTTCTATGCTATCTTGGCATTTCATTAATGCATCATGTAAGTCAAATCCTGGTATGCTTCTTCCTGAACCTTTTGCTAAATCATCTTCATAACATAGTAAAATACTTGGTTTAAAGTATAAATCTGTTATTTTTGATGATACTATTCCTATTACTCCGTGGTGCCAATTTTCGCCACCTACTATTATTGCATTTTTGTTAAATAGTTGTTTTTCTTCTATTTGTTTTATTGCTTCCTCATAAATTGATTTTTCTTTTTCTTGTCTTATTTTATTATAGTCATTTAATAATTGTGTTAATCTATTTACTTCATAAATATCTTTTGCTAAAAATAATTTTAATGCTTCGTCTGCATGTCCCATTCTTCCGCAAGCATTTATTCTTGGGGCAACTCCAAATGATATTGTGTTTGAGTCTATATTTTTATAGCCAGATGAAAGTAATAATGATTTTAATCCCATATTTTGTGTTTGTTTTACTAACATTAATCCTAATTTTGTAATTATTCTATTTTCATCTACTAATGGAACGATATCTGATATTGTTCCTACACATACTATATCTAAGTATTTTAGATATTCTTTTTCTTCTAGTCCTAATTTTATTCCGTAATGCTTGTATTAATTTGAATACTACTCCTACTCCTGCTAAATCTCTGCAAGGGTATATATTATCTTTTCTTTTTGCATCAACAACAGCAATAGCATCTGGAAGATCTTCTCCTACTTCATGGTGGTCTGTTACTATTGTTTCTATTCCTAAACTATTTGCATATTTTATCTCTTCTATTCCAGAAATCCCACAGTCTACTGTTATCATTAAGTCATAGTCTTGTTCTGCAATTTTTTTAACAGCTGGATTGTTTAAACCATAGCCTTCTTCTAATCTATTTGGAATATATTGGTCAACATCTATTCCTCTATCTTTTAAAAAGCTTTTTAATACTGTTATACTTGTTATTCCATCGACATCATAATCTCCATATATTATGATTTTTTCTTTATTTTTCATTGCTTTTAAAATTCTATTTACTGCAATTTCCATATCTGGCATTAGAAAAGGATCATGAAAGTTTTTTCTGTTCGGATTTAAATATATTTCTATTTGATTCTCTTCTATTTTTCTATTTACTAAGATTGTTGCTAATAATTTATTTAGATTATATTTTTGGGATATTTCTTCTATTTTTTCATTATTAGACTCATATATTTGCCATTTTTTTGTCATATTCCTCTTGGTCTCCCTTTAATAATTTTTATATATTGTATAACATTTCTTAATATTTTTAAAGGGTTTTTATGAAATTTATGTTCTAGTAACAAAAAAATTGAGTGAAACTTTTAAAGTTCTACTCAATTTTTTACTTATTTATTATTTAAAATTAGATATTTCTATAATCTTGTATTTTTTTGTAAGCATATACTGCTGACACACCAAATACTACTAATAATATTGTAGCTGGTATATGGTCTTCTATACCTGTTTTTGGTAAAGATGTATTGTTATAACTACTTGTATTATTTGTTGTTAATACAGAATTATTTTTTATTGTATTATTTACTGTATTATTTCTTGTTGTATTATTTAATGCTGTATTACTTGTTATATTGTTTGTTGATGAATTATTTGAACTTGAACTGCTATTTCCAAGAGCATTTGTTAAATCTGTAACATTATCAGCAAAAACTTGATTTGCCATTGTAACAACTATAAGGCTTATTATAGCACCCATAACTACTTTTACTAATTTTGAATTTTTCATACTTTTCTCTCTCCTTTGTTATTATTATTCTACAACCTTTTTTTATTATACTGCATAATCACAAATTATGCAATTTGTTCTTCTCTTTTTATATTTTATACTTATTATTTTAATAAGTCAATATTTTTTATTATATTTTATTTTACATTTTTATTACATATATTACAAAATTATTACATTTTTAGACATTGAATTTAAATAGTACTATATCTCCATCTTGCATTATATATTCTTTTCCCTCCGAACGTACTAGTCCTTTTTCTTTTGCAGAGACCATTGAACCTTCTCTTATTAAATCATCATATGATACAACTTCTGCTTTTATGAATCCTCTTTCTATATCTGAATGAATTTTTCCTGCTGCTTGTGGTGCTTTTGTTCCTTTTTTGATTGTCCATGCTCTTACTTCTGGTTCTCCTGCTGTTAAGAATGACATTAGTCCTAGTAAATCATAACTTTTTTTGATCACTTTGTCTAATCCAGATTCTTCTAGTCCAAGTGCTTCTAGCATTTCTTTTTTGTCTTCATCTTCTAAGCCTGAAAGTTCTTCTTCTATTTTTACACATAGTGGAATTACTTCTGCTTTTTCTTTTTCTGCATATTCTTTTACTTGTTTTACTAATGTGTCATTTTCTGCATCTTCTAATTGTTCTTCAGATACGTTTGCTACATATAGAATTGGTTTTGTTGTTAGTAAAAACATATCTTTTACTAAAGCTTGTTCATCTTCGTTAAATTCTAGAGTTCTTGCTGATTTTCCTTCTTCTAGTGTTTTTAATATTTTTTCCAATAAATCAATTTCTAGTTGATATTTTTTATCTGCTTTTAAATTTTTTCTTGCTTTGTCTAGTCTTTTATTTACTGTTTCTATGTCTGCAAATATTAATTCTAAGTTTATTGTGTCTATATCTCTTAATGGATTTACACTTCCATCAACGTGAACTACATTAGAGTCTTCAAAACATCTTACAACTTCTACTATTGCATCTGTTTCACGAATGTGTGATAAGAATTTATTTCCTAATCCTTCTCCTCTACTTGCTCCTTTAACAAGGCCTGCTATATCAACAAATTCTATTACTGCATGTGTTGTTTTTTCTGGTTTATACATTTCTGTTAATTTATCTAGTCTTTCATCTGGTACAGCTACTACACCAACATTTGGTTCTATTGTACAGAATGGGTAGTTTGCACATTCTGCTCCTGCTTTTGTTATGCTATTAAATAATGTACTTTTTCCTACATTTGGAAGTCCTACTATTCCTAATTTCATTTTTTCCTCCTAACTTAGATTAGGGAAAAAAAGGGTGTCCCCTTTTCCATTTCCCATTTTTTATTATTTTGATTTTGTTTCAACTTCTTCTTTTATTTTTGCCACAAAGTCATCTGCTTGCATTGTTTCATTTTCTGCATTTTCTCTTGAACGTACTGAAACTGTTCCTTCTTCCACTTCTTTTGCACCAATTACTAACATATATGGTACTTTTTCAAGTTGTGCTTCACGAATTTTATAACCTACTTTTTCGTTTCTGTCATCTAATACTACACGAATTCCAATTTTATGAAGTTTTTCTTCTACTTGTTTTGCATAATCGCGTTGTGAATCTGTTATTGGTAATATTTTTACTTGTGTTGGTGAAAGCCATAATGGGAATGCACCTTTTGTTTCTTCAATTAAGAAGCACATAAATCTATCAAATGTTCCTAATATTGCTCTGTGAATTACAACTGGTCTATGTTTTTCTCCATCTTCTCCAATATATTCTAGTTTAAATCTTTCAGGCAATAAGAAATCTAATTGACAAGTTGATACTGTTACATCATGTCCTACTGCTGATTTTAATTGGACATCTAGTTTTGGTCCATAAAATGCTGCTTCTCCTTCTGCTTCATAGAAGTTTATTCCTAATTCTGTTAAGATTTCTCTTAATTGTCCTTCTGCTTTTTCCCACATTTCATCATCATCAAAATATTTATGTGTATCTTTTTTATCTCTTAAAGATAATCTAAATTCATAATCTTTAAATCCAAAGTCTTTATAAACAGATAAGATTAATTGTACAACTTTTCCAACTTCTTCTTTTATTTGGTCTGGTCTTACGAATAAGTGAGCATCATTTTGACACATTTCACGTACTCTTTCAAGTCCACAAACACTTCCGCTGTCTTCATATCTAAAGTCATGTGCTAATTCACCAATTCTTATTGGTAAGTCTCTATATGAGTGCATTTTGTTTTTGTATATTAACATATGATGTGGACAGTTCATTGGTCTTAATACCATTTCTTCATTGTCCATTTTCATAACTGGGAACATATCTTCTTTATAGTGATCCCAATGTCCTGAAACTTTGTATAATTCTGTGTTTGCAAGTGATGGTGTATATACGTGTTGGTAACCCATTTCTACTTCTTTGTCTTGTATATATCTTTCTAGTAATCTTCTAACTGTTGCTCCATTTGGTAAATACATTGGAAGTCCTGAACCAACTAATGGGCTTGTCATAAATAATTCTAGGTCTTTCCCTATTTTTCTATGGTCACGTTGTCTTGCTTCTTCTAATTTTTGCATATATTCTTCAACTTGACTTGCTTTAGGGAATGATATTGCATAAATTCTTTGTAGCATTTTGTTATGCTCATCACCTCTCCAGTATGCTCCTGAAGATGATAATATTTTTACTGCTTTTACTTTTCCTGTTTTCATTAAGTGTGGTCCTGCACATAAATCTGTAAAGTCTCCTTGTTTGTAGAAGCTTATTTCTTCTCCATCTGCTAAATCATTTATTAATTCTTGTTTATATGGTTGTCCTTCCATTAATTTCAAAGCTTCTTCTTTTGGTAAAGAGAATCTTTCTATTTCTATATCTTCTTTGATTATTTTTTTCATTTCTGCTTCTATGTTCGCTTTATCTTCATCAGTGAATGGTTTTTCTACATCAAAATCATAATAGAAACCATTTTCTATACTTGGTCCTATTGCAAATTTTACATTTGGGAATAATCTTTTAACAGCTTGTGCCATTATGTGTGAAGTTGTATGCCAGTATGCTTTTTTACCATCTAAACTGCTATCAAATGTTTCTATGCTTACATTGCAGTCTTCGTTTAATTTGTGTCTTAAATCTTCTACTTTTCCATTAACAAGTCCACATGTTGCAAGTCTTGCTAATCCTTCACTTATTTTTTGTGCTACTTCATATATTGTAGTACCTTGTTCAACTTCTAATATTGAACCATCTTTTAATGTTAATTTAATCATTTTTATTCCTCCTTTTTAGAATGTAAAACACTCCTATAGATATTTTTTATACCTATAGGAGTGTTTTTTTATAACACGGTTCCATCCTAATTTTTACTTAATTGATAGATTGTAACGTATCTTACACGTTTGGTTTGTTCGCCAAAACTTTGAAGAGGTAGTTTTTCAAATATGTTTGCTTGTATTGGTTTTCAGCCTAGACCAATTTTCTCTGTAAGTAACCTTTATTTTACTTTTTCTCTTACTTGTTTTTATTTATTTTATATTTATATTTTAAGCTCTTTTGGTTTAAATGTCAAGATTTTTTT
This sequence comes from Clostridium sp. 26_22, assembly GCA_001916005.1. Lineage (GTDB taxonomy): Bacteria > Bacillota > Clostridia > TANB77 > CAG-508 > CAG-269. Next base: position 3,761 of record MNRP01000051.1, on the reverse strand, counting down.
ATGATTTATACTAAATAATTTTGGGCATAAAAAAACATATGAATTAATTTATCATATGTTTTTATGTGGAGCAGGTAGTGGGAATCGAACCCACGTCATCAGCTTGGAAGGCTGAGGTTCTACCATTGAACTACACCTGCAATTATGAAATTGTTATCAGTTTATGAAATTGTTATCAGTTTTCCACATATTATAAATAAATGTGGAGCAGGTAGTGGGAATCGAACCCACGTCATCAGCTTGGAAGGCTGAGGTTCTACCATTGAACTACACCTGCATTTCTCCTGACAGTTATAGATTATAAATGATTTTTTTATAACTGTCAAGAGTTTTTTAAAATTTTTTTATTTTATTTTGCTATTTTTTATTTTAGTACATTCCTTCCATTCCTGAAGCTCCCATTCCGCCTTCATGACCACAATGACAATCTTTTTCTGGAATATCTGTTACTAAACTTTCTGTTGTTATAACCATTGAAGCTATAGACGCTGCATTTTGTAATGCACTTCTTGTAACTTTTGTTGGATCTACTATTCCTGCTTTTTTCATATCTACATATTCTTCCTTGCTTGCATCAAATCCAACTCCAACTTCTGATTTTTTAACATTATCTGCAATTACTGCTGGTTCTAATCCTGCATTTCTTGCTATTTGTTTTACTGGTTCCTCTAAAGATTTTAGAACTATCTCTGCTCCTAATTTTTCTCCACCTGTTAATTCATTTACTGTTTTTTCTACTGCTGGTACTACATTTATTAATGCTGTTCCACCACCTGCTACAATTCCTTCTTCAACTGCTGCTTTTGTTGCAGAAAGAGCATCTTCTATTCTTAGTTTTTTATCTTTCATTTCTGTTTCTGTTGCTGCTCCAACTTCAATTACTGCAACTCCTCCTGCCATTTTAGCAAGTCTTTCTTGTAATCCTTCTTTGTCGTATTCACTTTTTGTTTCATTTATTTGAGCTTTTATTTGTCCTACTCTGTCAGCTATTTGTTGTTTATCTCCTGAACCATCAACAATTATTGTGTTTTCTTTTTGAACTTTTACTTGTCTTGCTCTACCTAATTGTTCGATTTGTGTATCTTTTAGTTCTAATCCTAAATCAGATGTTATAACTTCTCCACCTGTTAAAATTGCTATATCTTGAAGCATTGCTTTTCTCTTATCTCCAAATCCTGGTGCTTTTACTGCAACAACATTTAATACACCTCTTAATTTATTAAGTACTAATGTTGATAATGCTTCTCCTTCTATATCATCACAGATTATTACTAGTTTTCCAGATTGTTGCATTAATGCTTCTAGTAATGGTAATATTTCTTGAATATTGCTTATTTTTTTATCTGTGATTAAGATATATGGATTATCTACAATTGCTTCCATTTTTTCTGTATCTGTTACCATATATGGAGATACATAACCTTTGTCAAATTGCATTCCTTCAACTACATTTAATTGTGTTGTTGATGTTTTTGACTCTTCTATTGTTATAACTCCATCTTTTGAAACTTTTTCCATTGATTCTGCAATTAATTCTCCAACTTCATCATTGTTTGCTGAAATACTTGCTACTCTTGCTATATCATCTTTTCCATTTACTGGAACACTGATTGTTTTTAATTCTTCAACTGCTGATTTTACAGCTTTGTCAATTCCTCTTTTCATTGCCATTGGATCTGCACCAGCTGCAACGTTTTTAACTCCTTCTTTTATCATAGCTTGTGCTAAAACTGTTGCTGTTGTAGTACCATCTCCTGCAACATCATTTGTTTTTTCTGATACTTCTTTTACAAGTCTTGCTCCCATATTTTCGAATTTATCTTCTAATTCGATTTCTTTTGCTATTGTAACACCATCATTTGTAATTAATGGAGCTCCAAAGCTTTTATCTAATACTACATTTCTTCCTTTTGGTCCTAATGTTACTTTTACTGTATCTGCTAATTTATTAACTCCTTCTAATAAAGATTTTCTAGCATCTTCTCCAAATTTAATTTGTTTTGCCATTTTTATCAAACTCCTTTCAAAATTCATTCAATCTCTAAATTCGACCAATTTTAAATTGTGTCAAATGTCAAATTGGGTCAAATAGGACAGGCTTTTTTGACATATTATTTTAGTTCTCTTATCTTGTCAAAAAACGGCGTCCATTTTGATATTTTTTATTATTCTACTACTGCTAAAATATCATCTTGTTTTACTATGATATAATCTTCACCATCGTATTTTACTTCTGTTCCGGCATATTTGCTTACTATTATGTTGTCTCCTTTTTTTACATACATTTCTTGTGGTTTTCCATCTATTTTTTCTCCTGGTCCAACTTCTACAACTTCTGCTATTTGTGGTTTTTCTTGTGCTCCGCTTGATAGTATAATTCCACTTTTTGTTGTTTCTTCGCCTTCTTTCATTTTTATTAATACTCTACTTCCTAATGGTTTTATCATTGATATTACCTCCCTTTTTTCATCAAGAATTTTATTAGCACTCTTTCTTAGTGACTGCTAATAATTTATACCCTATTTATTAAATTGTCAATAGATTTTTTTGATTTTTCACATAAAATTCACATTTATTATATTCTTATTTTTTTATATTTAGAACTTTATTTATTTTCTTTTATTTTTTATTGCATTTTCATATTATTGATATTATAATATAAGTAATTACAAGTTGTTTGTTTCTTAATAAGGAGGTCAATATTATGGATTTTTGGTATATGACTATTGGAGATGAACTTAATGCAGCTATTAATAATATTCCTTCCCGGCTACAGAGATTATTTTTTCAATCTGTTTTAGAGCGATATAATAAATATATCGAAGATACAGATGATGTAGTTACTTTTGGTGAGTATTATAATATGTTTGAACGGGAACCTTCTAAAAGAACCTCAGAATTATTCTGAGGTCTTTTATTTTTTACTACTTTCTCTTTTTATTTGTATTTTTCTATTTCTTCTTTTGGTAATTTTGTTATTTGTATAATTTGTTCTATTGGCATTTTTAGCTTTAATAGTTCTTTAGCAATTTTTATTTTTTCGTTTTTTTCTCCTTTAGTAATTCCGTTCTTTTTTTCCGCTGTTCTATTCCGTTTCTCCATTCCGCTTTTCTATTCCATCCTGTAAACCTGCTTTATAAAAATTATGCTGACTTGTTAATCTATTATATTCTGCCATAACTATTGAATTGTGTCTTTCTCTTTCTTTTGGGTCTTCACTTATAAAGTCTAATGTATTTATTGCTCTTTCGATTTCTTTATTCTCTTTCTTTGCCAACATAATTCCCCCTTCGTTTTGTGTAAAAATACACATCCATTGATCTAATTTTGTAAAATCTTTTGGATTTTTATTTTTATATTTTGGTAATTCTATATAATGATATTCTATGTATTCTGATGCTATTTCTTCTCTTTTAATGTTTTTTCAAATTTTAATCTTCCTACACTATGGTAACTATTTCTTTTTAAGAAATTGTAGTTTGTTATAAATATTACTATACTCTTTTTTAATTCTGTGTATTTATGCCCTACTTGCAATTGCTCTGATATTAATTTTCCCATATAACTAGTTGCTCTTTCATCTATGTCTTTTTCGTCTTCCATTTGCATTTCAATATCAAGCATTGTTCCATCTTCTGTTTCTGCTTTTATATCTAGTAAACCTCTTTTTTCTCCTTTTTCATATGGGATTATCTCTGGATTTTTTATTGTTACTTTTTGTATCTCTTTTTTTAGTATTGCTTCTAAAAAATCTTTTAATA
>MNRP01000035.1 GCA_001916005.1 Clostridium sp. 26_22 | reverse complement strand
TTTAAGACTAGCAAGAGGAGTTTTAAGTTCATGGGATGCACCTTTAAAAAAGTCATATTTTAACTTTTCTAATTTTAAAATTTCTTTATTTTTAAATTCTAAATCGTCAATTGTTCTTAATAAAGTAGAATACAAATCATTAATTTGTTGTTTTAATTCTCCAACTTCATCATTAGAGCTAACTTCTAAACGTATTTTTTTATCAAGTTTCATCATTTTATCAGTAACAATTTGTATTTCTTGTACATTGTTTTTTATTAATTTTGCATAAATTAAAGAAATAATAGAAGAAAATAAAATTGATATTAACAAAGAATATGGTAAAAATTTAAGACTTAAATCTTTTGCATCTTTTTGCATATCGGCTGTAGAGACAAATTGTAGATATGTTTTTTTACCATCATTAAGCTTTATTTCTCTTTCTTCAATTATCAAAGAATTACTATTACTTTCTAAATTAGTATCTATATTATCTTTGATTTTTATTTCATTATTATTATTATTTCTTTCTTTTATAAATGCCTTTATTTCGCTACTTTTAGAATAAAGTTCCAAGGTTTGTTCTATATATTTTATTTCTTTTCCATTCATAATACTGGAAATTTCATTTGCTTTATTATAGACCTCTTCTTTTCTGGTCTCCAAATATGTTTTAGGAAAAATAAAGAAAACTAATAAATGAACTAATATAATTATTATTCCAAGAACAGAAAATATTTGTATGAACATTTTGGGAAATATCTTTAATTTTTTCATTTTCTCATTTTATCTCCAATTTATATCCCACATTTCTTATAGTGGTTATGCAGTCTAATTGTAATTTTTTTCTAAGTTCTTTTATGTATACGTCTATTACTCGATCGTAAGGAATTTCTTCGCTATCTTTCCATACATAATCAATAATTTGCATTCTAGTTAATACTTGTCCATTATTATCCAATAGACACTTTAATACATCTAGTTCTTTTGCATTTACATCTATTTCTTCATCATTTATTTTAGCTGTATAGCTATTAAAGTTAACCGATAAATCCTTATATTCAAACGTCTCTAAATGTCCATAATTCTTTTTAATCAAAGAATCTATTCTAACCTTTAAGACTGGCAATGAAAATGGCTTTTCTATATATCCATCTGCTAAATTAGTAAATGCATCAATTTTATATTCTTCATCACTAAATGCAGTCAAGATTAGAATTGGTAAATTGCTTTTCTTCCTAATTTCTTTCAACACTTCTAAACCATTTATAAAAGGTATCTGAATATCTAAGATAACCAAATTTATAGCGTTATTAAATTTTGACAAAGCTTCTATTCCATCTTTAGCTTGAATAACAGTATATCCAAATTCCAAAAGATATTCACTTATTCCCTCTCTGATCATATTATCATCTTCAACAATTAATATTTTCATAAATACCTCCTCTTAAGCCTATACACTTATATTATACAGAATATTATTTGATATTTAAAAGTAAAAAAATTTCGGTGCTAGAAAGCACCAAAACTTTTAATTATCGTCAATTAATAATTCTTTTGGGTTTTTTCTTAATATATTGAATGAAGAAACAATCAATGATACAAGAAGTACTAAACTCATAAATATAACTACATAAATTATGAACTTAGGTACTACATTTATATCTAAACTTGATAATGTCTTATTAAATCCTTCAGCTTCTGCCCCACCCCCTAATTGGCTAGATGCAGATTGTCTAGCTATTTGTTTAGCTATATCACCAGTAACCTTATTTAATATATTATTTCCAAGTTTGCTAGCTGTGTATTGAGCTAAGAAATAAGAACCAACGAATGCGGGGATTGATATAAATATCATCTCAATTAGGAATTGACCAAAAATTTCTAATTTTGATATACCTAATGATAGTAATACTGCTATTTCTTTCTTTCTAGCATTCATCCATAAGAATACAAATAATTTATTTGAAATTGAGTAGATACCTGATATAGATTGTTGTAATGCAGGGTAATTTGATGAACTTTTAATCAAATTATATTCTCTCCAATTTATATCTAATTTCCCAAGATCTTTTATGACACTATCAAGATTCTTATCACCTTTTACAAAGAATGTTGCATCTTGGTATACAGCTGTATCTTCTGTATTACCATAAACTTTAGCGGCCGTATCAATATCAGTGATTAATGTATTTTCGTATAGTTCCTGTGCTGCACTTACTCCACCACTATTATGCCCATCGAATAGACCTTTAATTTCTACTTCTACTGTTTC
>MNRP01000055.1:82764-240409 GCA_001916005.1 Clostridium sp. 26_22 | reverse complement strand
GCAGGTATTATATAATCATAAGTATTTCTTAATATGTCAGAATAATCTGGATTTGTTTTCACATTAATATATAACTTATCATTAACGTTCATAATTAGAACAAACCATTTGTTATTTTTAATATGTTTCATTGTTAATGATTCAAAATCATTTGGAAATGGACAGTCTTTATATGTATCTTCTAATGTCAAACAATACTTTATTATTTCTTCTTTATTCATATCTATATCCTTATAATATATTACTAAATTTTTGGCTATATTTATTTATATCTTTGGTACTTTGGCTCATAATAAAATCTGTTACTCTCATTTTTAAGCTTTCTACTTCTTCATTTGTATAATTTTTATCTTCTATATTAATTCCTGCTTCATTAAATAATTTTTTGTCTTTATTTGAATATTTCATTTTTTAGTCCTCTTTCTTTTTTATTTCATTAAAATTATACCTTTTGTTGTTGGATATAATAATTTTATAAATTCAGTTGCATCTTGTTTTGTTCCAACTACACTTCCATAATGAATAGGTACTGCAACTTTAGGCTTTATAATATTTATTAATTGTGCTGTCTCTTTAAAATCCATTGTATATGTTCCACCAACTGGAACAAATGCAATATCACATTTTACTTCTTTATTTTCTTCAGTAATATCTGTATCTCCTGCTATATAATACCTAATACCTTTTATTTCTATAATATAACCTAGCCAATTATTTTCTTTTGGGTGAAAAGGCTTGTTTGTATTATAAGCTGGAACTGCCTCAATTTTTATATCATCCATTATCTCTGTGTCTCCTGGATCAAGCGTAAAAATATTTTCTTGGTTTATTCCTTTTTCAAGTAATTTAGTTAATAAATTATCAGGAATAACAAAAATAGAATTAGACTTTCTTACTTTATCTATATCATCTTCAGAATAATGGTCATAATGGTCATGTGTTATAAAAATAATATCAGCATCATTATAATTTTTATCTATATTATATGGATCTATATAAATAATTTTTTCTTTACTTATTTTTATACAGCTATGATATAAAACTTCTATATCTTTTAACATTTTAAATACCTCCATTTTTTAGATATTATAACACAAAAAATATATACTACCAAATAAATTTTTAAAATTTATCCCAACACATATTAATAAAATTAATCTTTTTTAAACTTTTTTAAATTTTATTTATCCATTTTAAAATCATTTCATATCTTTTTGCTACTTTTCAATCTTTTCAATACTTTTAAAGCTCTGCAATTTATAATCGCCATAAGGTGATTAATTTGAGAAAAATAAAAAATTACAAGAAAAAACAAGCTTCTAAAAAACAAATAAATAAACTTAAAATAATAAACAATTTTCAAGATGAAATAGCTAAAAATTTTTTTGATACAAAATTTAAAAACAAGAACTAATTTTACTACATAATAATGAATTATAGTTCTTGTTTTTATTTTTAATTTGAAACATAATATTTAACCATAGAAATAACACTTTTACTACTCGGCTTATCATAATCACCAAGTCTTAATATTCTTCTCGCTTTTGTTCTATCTGTATATTTCCACATATTATTTATAGCCGTATTTATATCTGATTTAATCGTATGTATATTTTCCCCTTTTCTCTTTGCCATTTCATTATAGATATTATTGATATTATCTTCATTTTCTACAATTGAATATAAAATGCAATCATTAATTAATCTTGTACCTTTTAGAGAATATGTAAATCCCAATTTAAAAAGTATATCAATAATTTTATCTCCTGTATTTTTGTTAGATATTTCCTCAACCATATCTTCTAGTTCTTTTGCTATTTCTTCAGCTGGTGTAAGTTTAGAAAAAAATTTTTCAATACATGTATACTTTCTAGCTAAAGCCATATATTCCATTTCACCAGAATATATAAAGACCTTTGTTTTTATCTTTTTGTCTTCTTGAATTTTTTCTAAAATTTCAAGTCCATTTTTACCAGGCATTTTCAGATCAAGTATTAAAACATCTGGATTCAAATCTTTTAGTTTTTGATAAACCTTCGTTCCTTCATTTAAAATACCTACACATCTTACGTTTTTGGTATTAATGCTATTTGATAGATGCACACTTATCTGAATATTGTCTTCAGCAATTAGAACATTCAGCAAAGTTTTGTACCTCCAATCTCATTTATTTGCCAACATTTTATCATCTTTTTACATTATTGTAAACATATTTCGTTAATTATTGTTTGCTTTCTCTATATTTTTCGCCACCAGGATGAGTATAAATATCTGTCACATTAGATGTTTGTCCTAAAAATTTCTTTAACATCATATCAGTATAACCTTCCTCATATTTTCCAGTTGCCGAATCATGCCTCATAATATGAGGATTAATTTTACTTTCTTGTACTTTAATACAATATTTTTCTAATAATTTATTAATACTTGTTCTTGACATTTTTTTACCAGTATTTGCAGTTTTATTACTAACAAATAGATATTTATTTTCTCTACCATTTAGCATTTTTTCTCTTTCAGGAAGATAATCCATAATTGCTTCATATATTATTTGCTCCATAAATATACTTCTTATTTTGTTGCCTTTTCCTATAATATGAATTGAATACATTCTAAAATCAATATCTCTTTCTACTTCTAGTGCTAATAATTCAGAAACCCTTAAACCTCCAACATCAAGCAATATAAACATAGCATAATCCCTTTTATTTTCTTTTCCTGCTTTTAATCTAACTTTTTTAATTGTATTATTCGGTAGCATATCTCTTGTAATATATGGTCTATCAATTTTATAAAAATCTCTTTTTTTAATTATTTTTGTATCTTCTTTTCTAATTTTATTTTCTATCAAAAAATTTTCATAAATTGATAATGATGCTGTTTTTCTATTAATTGTACTAAATTTATAACTTTTCTTGTCTTTCATATAAATTTTAAATTCTGTATAATCTGCTCTTGAAAAATCTATAATATCTTCATTAAATTCCTTTTTAAAATATGTAATAAATTGTTTAACATCTCTTAAATATGCTTCAATAGTATTTCTTTCTCCGACTGTATCATAATTTTTTTCTAAATATTCTTTAAATTCATTTAATATATCCATTTATTTTAGCACCTCTTATTTATGTAGTATTTTTTTATAAGCTTTATCGTTATTTATGTAGTATTTTTAATTTTGATATTTTACTTTTCTTTTCTAAAATACTACATAAGTGTAATTATGTAGTATTTTTTGTTTTGATAAAAATTACCCTATATTTTTATATATAGAGTAATTTAAAATTAGTTATCTTTTTCAAAAAAGTCAATTTTCTTTTCAGGATGTTTTTTTAAATAATTAATTACCATATCTAAATAATTTTTATAATATGCACTTACTTTTTCAAATGTTTTTAATTCTATTGATGCAGTTTCTTTTACTTTTTTATATCCTTCTTCTCCATCTACTGCAATCTCATAAACTAAAATTTCTTCAATCATTAATCTAGCACTAACCTCTAGCATATTGGGTTCTGAATGGAAATCTCCTTTAACATTATTCCAAGCAAGTTTCATAAAACTTCCCATTCCTATTCTTGAAAATGCTTTTTCATATATTTCTTCTATTCTTCTTATTTTTTTAAATTTCTCTAATTTTTTATTCATCTTTTCACCTCCTACTTTATTTTAAAAAATAAGTATTCAAAAACAAAGTTGAGAAAAAATTTAAGAAAAAAACTCTAACCAGGCATTTGCGGGGTTAGAGTTTTTGGTTACTCCTATACCTTATTTTTTTATTTTGATTCTTTTAGAAAGCAAATTATTAAATCTAAATAATCTTTATAAATTTTTATATAATCATCAAAATTGTTAGTAACAACATATTTAAAAGATTTCTTTTTATTCCAACGTAACACTTCTATAATAACATTATCCTCAAATCCTTTTGCTTTTAAAAGAGATATAATAACTAAAAATTGATGATTTACCTTTGCTATCTTTACTGCCTTATTAATCTTAATATTTCCAAATTTATTTCTAATATTTTTAAATGTATAATCAACTAATTCTTCATATTTTTCTTTACCCAGAATTTTTTTAAGAGTTATAGTATAGTCCTTCATTTTTTTCACCTCATATATACTATAGTTTTATATCACTATTAAATCAATGTGAGAAAAAATTTATATTAATTTTTATATAATTTTTTGAAAAATATAGAAAACTATATAATATTCAATTCTTCACATTTTATATATATTTTTGGACAAAATTTTTTTAATAAAATTTGAATTAAGTATAATAATATTATTATCAAAGACATAGTTCCTATAATTTTAAATTCTAATATTTGTGCTTCCTCAAAACTAATATTATATGCTTTCATTAACTCAAAAACAGATATTCCCATCATCAATTTCCTATCCTCCTTCTTATAACTAAAAATATTTTAGCACATATTACAAATTTAGACAACATTTTATTATCATTATTGATTATTTTATTTCGTGTTTGCATCGACATTTTTTTGATATTTTATATAATAACAGTTATGGGGTGATATTATGAGATTATCTAGAAATCAAGAAATTAAAGTAGGTTCAAAATTACAAAAGGCAAGACTTGCAAATGGATACACTCAAGAACAAGTTGCCGAAATTATAGGTTGCTCATCAAGATATGTTGGACAATTAGAAACTAATAATACATCTGGAAGCATAAGTCTTATTGTGAATTTATGCAAATTATACCATATTACATTAAATGATTTATATGGTAAATACATGGATGTTGATACTGATTTGTCAGAAAATATTTCTTTTTGTGGATATATTAATTTAAATGATGAATATAAATCTATAATAGATAATAATATTAATTATCTAAATCAATTACAAAATGACAAAAAATAATAAAGCATTTGGGATTTTTTCCCAAATGTTTTATTATTTTACTATTATATTATTCTTTCATTTATACTAGATATCCCCCAGTATAACTGGGGGATAATTACTGATAAGATATAGGAAATAATATTTGTTTTTTAGATGCTTTTTAACTAATAATGAGATTAGCCATAAATCCACACTTTGATAAATACACTCTGTCCACTTGGAATATTTCCAAAAGTCAGATAATAATATGATGGATTATAATGCCACAAACTAGCAAATTTTGTGGAACCATTGGAAGAAACATTTCTTCCTGAAAAAATAGTACGTCCATCTGAATCTACCATATTGGCATTCATTGTCCCACTCCAACTGGAAGAGGCTTCTATGGTAACTCCCATACCACCCCAGCCGCTTGAAGTAGCAGATATTGCAATTCCAGCATCACCGGGTTTTATAGAACGCTGATTATAGCCACTAATACTACTACAAGTTGAAATACCATATCCTGATTCATCAGAAATAGATTCTACTCCATTTGATGAAACTTCAATGGTATAACATTTTGGTTCTGCCTCTTTTTCTGTTTCAGCAGCATATGTAGGAGTAACAAAACCCACACATAATAATGTTGCTGCTAACAAAAAACTGAATAACCGTTTTTTTAAATTTTTCATATTTTTTCCTCACTTTCTATAAAGCATTCCTATATCTTTCAATTTTTATAAGAAGAAGCAATGCTTCTAACTTATCATACTATGCTGTATGTTTTTTCTATAAATAGAATACCATAATTATGCAAAAAATGACAAAAAGATATAAAAAGATATAAAAAATATAAAAAAAAGTAAAAAATTTGAAAAAAAATAGTATAATGTCTGTAACAAAATTACTTTTTTTAAGTCTATATATATGAAAGGAGGAAAAATGGACGAAATATATAATGAATATTCAAAAGCAATATATAATTTTTTGTTAACTCTCACAAATGATTCTGAAATTGCAGAAGAATTACTACAAGAAACATTTTATAGTGCAGTAAAAAATATTAATAAATTTAAGAATGAATCAACAATAAAAACATGGCTTTGTAAAATAGCTAAAAACAAATACATAGATTATTACAAAAGAAATAAAAAAAGAAAAGAAATATCATTTGACGAAATTACTGGTAATATTGAACTACTAACCAAAACTTCTTGTGAAAATGATTTCATAGTTAAGAATGATTTATTTAATATGTTTAAAAAAATTCACAACCTAGATGAAAAAACAAAAGAATTAATTTATCTAAGACTAATAACTAATTTTACTTTTAAGGAGATTAGTGAAATTATTGGAGAAACAGAAGAATGGACAAGAGTTAAATTCTATCGAACCAAAAATAAATTAAAGGAGGATTTGAAAAATGAAGAAGAATATTGAATGTAATATAATTAAGGATTTAGCAGAACCTTTTTCAAAAAATGCTATAAATGATAAAACAAAAGATTTCATCAATGAACATTTAACAAAATGTAAAGAATGTAAGAAATATTATGACAATATTAAAAGTGAGTGCAATATGACTGAAAAAGATAAAGATACTATAATTATTAATCACTTTAAAAAAGTTAATAATCACATAAAAGTTCTTAAAATTATTTTAATTTTTATATTAATTTTTATTATATCATTTTGTTTTTTTTGCATAATAAAAAATTATAAATTTACTAACATATTAGATAAAACTTATAATAAAATAAATGAAATTAAAGAATTAGATAATTATACACTTTCTGCCAAAACAATATATAAAGATTTAAAAAATAATAATAACCGTGAATATGAATCTATTTATTATTATAAAGATGGTAAATATAAAATTGAATCTACAGATAATATACAATTCTGTGAAGACAATAGTTTTGATAGCATCCAAATTTATAAAAATTTGCATACAATAGAATATAATCACAAAGATTTTATTGAAAATAAAAAAGGAGACATAATTAATATATTTTCTTGTTATATTTTAAATTATAAAGATTTAAAAAATACAATATATAGTTTAGGCTTTAATATAAGAGAAGATAGATACAACGGAATTGATTGTTATGTAATAAGAACAGGAAACAACGAAGATTACAGAGATATATGGATAGATAAATCAAACTTTATTACAATAAGAAGTGTTAATGAATGTAAAAATGATTTTTATTGTGAAGAAATATATACATTTATAGAAAATAATGTAAAAAATGACGATATAAGTACTAAAATTATAGAAGAAAATGAATATAAAAATTATACAAAAATATATAACAATATAAATACCTCTGAAGAAATGAAGAATATTTATAAATTATATTAATAATAAAACAAAAAATAATTAAAGGAGCAATTTCATGTTTAATATTTTAATTGCAGATGATAATATAAATTATGCTATTTCTTTAATGAATTACATCAATCAAACAAATAAAAATATTAAAGTTTGCAACATTTCAAAAGACGGAAAAGAAACACTAGAAACATTGAATAAAAAAAATAGTATTGATGTTGCATTATTAGATTATAAAATGCCCGTTTACAATGCACAACAAATATTAGAAAAAATAGAAAATAAAAATAAATATAATAATTCCGTAATATTGATATCAGGTGAAATACAATCTATATCAAGTTTTAAAGAGAGCAATATGATTCATTCAGTTATTTTTAAAACATGTGGTTTTGAATATATAACAAAAGAATTAAATATGTTAATCAATGAAAAAAAAGAACAAATAATAAATAAAAATTATCAAAGGTTAATTACAAACGAACTACTATATTTAGGCTACAATATTTCTCACAAAGGAACACAATACTTAATAAAAGTAATTAATTATATTGCATTAAACCCAAATAAAGAATTAGAAAATTTAGAAAAAGATGTATATCCACAAATAGCTAAAATTTATAATTCTTCTGTTCATAATATAAAATGTAGAATAAATAGTGCTACAACAACTATGTATTACAATTGTGAAATTGAAAAGTTAAAAAAATATTTTAATTTCTATATAGATACTAAGCCAAGAATAAAAACAATTATAACTACAGTATTAAATAAAATACTACAATAATTATTTTCTAAATAAAAAATGATGAATATAAATCTATAATAGACAATAATATTAATTATCTAAATCAATTACAAAATGACAAAAAATAATAAAGCATTTGGGATTTTTCCTAAATGCTTTATTTTATATATTAAATTATTGTAAGTAATGCTCTTTGAACACCATCTACATCATCAATTAATATCCCATAATTTTTCATGGAATTAATTGTTTTATTTTTTATTTCTTCATTATAAATTATTTCTAATCTACACTTTTTTTCTTTATTATTTTGAAGTACCTTAAAATTATTTAAACAAGCAAAAATTATTGCTCTATTATTATCAAATAATGTCAAAAAATAAAATAAAAATCTATATTCTTCCCATATATTTTTAACAAAACTTCTAATTTCTGGAATCATATAAATCTCTCTTTTATCATTTTCATATCCATCAAATGTAAGGAACAATTTTCCTTTAGCCTCTTTACCTGCATCTTTTAAAATCCTCAAAGTTTTTCTTATTCTATTAAAATCTTTATTTATAATTTCTTGTTTACTAACTGCATAAAAAATTATATTATTTTCTTTAACTTGTTTTATATTTTCAATTACATCATATATTTCAAACATTTTACTCCTCCAAACATATAAAAAGGATACAGTTTTTTCCGTACCCTTTATTAGTAATTTTCTTTATAAGCATAAATATCATCATTTAATTTTATAACTTTTTCATTTTCTTCTAATATTTTTTGAACAATATTTTTATCAACATCTTCATTATGTATTTCTAATTGAATAATTTTCTCTATAAAATTAATTGCATCTTTTATCTTTTTTAAGTCATACATATAGATATACTCAAATAATTCTTTGGCATTCATAAGTAAAACCTGATGGTCTTCAAGATAAAATAAAGATATTCTTTCTACCCCTAAAGCCTTTCTTAATGTTCTTTTTTCATCTTCATTTAATTCATTGTAATCTAACATTTTTATTCCTCCTATTACGCTGCTTTTCTATAATAAATATAATTTTCATCCATTTTTTCTTTATCTCTAATTATCTTATAGTTTCTATATCCATATCGTAAAATTCTGTTAGATCTTTCACTTTCAACATCAGCAATTAATCTTCCTATCATATGAAAATTATAAAATATTTTTGTCTTTCCATTATTGAATTCGGTTTTCCTTCCTTGGTAATTTTTTATGACATTATATTTACTATTGTTTTTATAATTTTTATGGTCGCTTATTCTAATTGAAGAACATGCTCCATTATCTATCACTAAATACACACTTTTTGTATTTTTAGAAAATTTTGTTTCTACTTTAAATCCTCTCTGATATAATCTTTCTCTTATTTGATTTGCAACTCTTTTTTCTTTACTAATTATAAACATATTTTTTACCTCTTTCTTCTTTATATTTTATATAGAGCAGCCAATGACCACTCTATATAATTAAGCTACTTTTTTTATTTTTTTTGTTTTGCTATTTTGTCTTTTCTTGTCTTCTTTAAAAATATCAAGATTTTTAGCATAATCAATACTTTCTCTTAAAATTTTTAATTCTTCATCAGTCATAGCAAATCTAACTTTTCTATGTTTCATTATTTTTCACCTCTTATTTATGCTATATTTTCAATAATACTTTCATTTCTAGAATTAAAATTATTTTCAATTTCACTAGGAATATTACCATTATTTAAAGAAACACATAATTTAACATTATCCTCACCATATTTTTTATTTAAACATGATAATAAATTTTCTGAATTATGAAGTATTGTATGTGAATCCATTACAACATAAACATTATTAATACCTTGTATTCTTTCTATTTTTTTCATTTCAGTTTTTGGAATAACATTTGGTACTCCGAATTATAATATTGTTCTTAAATCTTGATGCTATTTTATAAGCCAAAATCATTTCAGATACTACAATAATATCTCTATTTTCCTGATTATCACTCATTATTTGTATTCTATTATTTTCAGGATATATAACCATAATATTATTATTTTGTTTAGTTCCATTATTATCTTGACTACTACTAAACCATATGTCTGTTGTATCTGTATTATATTCTTTGTCTAAATGAATTCTTAAAGCAATAATTTTACAATTTTGAAAAATTGGAATAAATATGCCTTCATGTGATTTAAAATTCCATCTAAATTTTTTATCTCTATAAAATCCTGGAATTCCATCTAAATCAATTCCTTTTTCTATTAGTTTTCTGCATATTTCTACTTTTTGACTATCTTTTGTTGGTATTGTTTTAAATCCAATTCTTTCTATTTCTTCAATAGAAAATCCATATTGCAATAATTTCATAGTATGGTTAGAATCAAGTATTAAACTATCTAAAAAAGCTTGATATACAATATCAAGTTCTTCATCATTTTTCTTTGTATTTGTTGTAGTTGATGTTACTAAATTATTACTAATATCTGCATCACAGTTGATTAATTTATGATATGCTTCTTTATTAGAAATATAATTACATTTAGCATATAGTCCGATAGCATATCCTCTTGCCTCACAGTTTTTACAAATATAACTATTATTAGTAACATTTAATTTCATAGTCCCTTTTTCAGAATTACAAAATGGACATTTGACATATATTATATCTTTTTTTGAAAACAATTCTTCTAATCCAAGTTTGTTTTTTACATTTATAATACTAAGTTTTTTTAATATTTCTTGCTGTTTCATTTTTTCACCTCTTCTGTAACCTTATATATGACAATCCACAATAGTTAGTCTCCATTCAGGATTCGCAGTTTTTATAAAATTATTTTCATAATTTTTATTAAATTCATTTTCTTCTTCAGGTGTTGCACTTGATATGCCCCACCATCCCATCAGTCCAGGTTCATTCCATTCTCCATCAGGGGTTAAAACTGCATATGTATAAAATGGATTATTATCAATTAATTTTTTCATTAAATTCCATTTTATATCTTTTACTAATGCTGAATTGACACACTTATAATAAGCTGATTTCCCATCTTTTAATATTATAATTTCTTGTCTTTCTTGACCTTTTATTTTTAATGATTTTCTTATTATTTTATCAGCATTTAAAAAATCTATATCTTTTTGTGATTTATGTTTTGGAACTATCAACATATTAGACCATCTTCCGACCAATTTCATACCAATCCCATTTTGATTTTGGATTATATGTTGAATATATTCCTCCATCTTCTGTTATCTCATCTTCTTTATAAAACCTAATTTCATATTTGTATATCTTTTCATCATTCCATTTTGCCATTGATGGTACTGTTTTTATAAATTTCAAATGTTGAATATTATTAAAATGTTCTCTTCTATACTTTCTTTTATCTTTCTTGTACATTTTATATATTTTCTTTAAATACCTTATTCTTTCTTTCCCTTCTTGTATTAATTCTTTTTTTGTTGTTCTTACATATTTTTCTACTTCCAGATTTTCATCAAATGACTCCAATAAATCTTCAACAGTCGTATTTTCATCTGTAAAAACTGATACTGAAAAATGACTCATACCTTTTCTCCTCTCAAAAAAATATAGTAAACTATTGATTTTACTATATTTCAGTAATATTTTTATGCACTAATTTTTTCCTGCTTATAATCATTATTTTTTATTAATTCTATGAATTTATCAGCAGTTTCTTTTATTTTGTTAGACAAATTCATAAATTCTTTTATGTCATTATTGGCCCAATTAGTTATATATCCAAAACTGCAACATGAAGTATCTAGTCCAAAATAATCTGCCACTAAAAAAGCAACGCTTTCAACGAATATCTCACTTTTATTTCTTTCTGTTTTATATACAAAATCATCATATAGACAATGACACAATTCATGTATTAAAACTGCTGTTTTATCATCTTGTGATAAACTTTTTTTTAATACAATTTTCTGTTCTTTTTTACTGAAATATCCTTTTTTAATTCCATTTATCTCTTCTGTTAATACAGGCACTGGTGAAATTTCTAGTAACATATTATATAACTGCTCCGTATTGTTGGAATCCAGATTATCATCTAATATTGGTATTCTTTTATTTTCTTTTTTTATATATGTATCTCCTATATCATATACTGCTACTCTTTTATAACTAATACCTTCTATTATCTCAACTGTCCCATTTTCGCTACGTTCCTTTTCTTCTTTTCCATTCATATTTTGTTGTCCATTAATTGCTTTTACTCTTTTTGTTTTAATAGGTATATAGATAAAAATTGTTTTAGGATTCTTCTTAACTCCTCTTCCGAAGTTTATTCCAATCACAAAATCCCTTTACAATTGTTGCATCTGGATTTTGAACATATACAAGTAGACTATTCCTAAAACTATAATTATTTTGTAATCTTTTTACTGATTTTAGAAAATCTATGTAATCTCCTCTTTCTATTACTTTTTGAACGCCTTCTAATAATTTAGCATAACTAATTTTATTTTTAAGCATTTCTTTCACTCCTTTTGATAATTTTATCTATTGCTTTCATTGTAGCAATTCTATCTTGACTATTCTTTATATTTTCTAAACTGCTTTCAATTTTAGAATAACATTGGTTTATTTTTTCTCTATAATATTTTACATGTCCTGCTGCCTCTGTTTGTCCTATTACACATATTAATGCTTCATATTCAGCAATTTCTTCATGTAATTCATTTATTTTTATTTTTTCCTTTTTTATTATTTTCTTTGCATCAATAACAAAATCTTTTACTCCTTTTACCATTTTATTTTCCTCCTAAATATTGCAACTTAATATCGTTATTTTTCCATCATCTTCATATGGTTTAATATAGTTTGTATAATAATCTTTAATATAATTTTCACATGTTTTTTGATTTTCAAATCCAATTTCTAGTATATTTAATGGAATCATTCCATGCCAAATGCCATCTGGAGTAATAATCGAATTTGTGAATCCGAACCTTTTTTCAAGATTAACTCCATTATTTACTATATCAACGCCTATTTGTTGTAATTTTTCATTTTCTAATTCAACCATTTTTTCCCATTCTACATCTTTTATTTTTGCACTTGAACACCAAATACAATCTGTTTTTTCTGTTTTTACTAATAATGTTTTGCTATCATAATTTCCATCAAAATCTCCATATATAATACCTGATATATAATTTCTATGTTCTTTTATACATAATGATAGGTCTTCATTATTTCTCATATATGGCTTTATTAAATCTTCTATTTTTTGATTATTTCTTGTAATAACTGCCAAACTAAATACTAATTTCATTTTATTTACATCCTTTCCAATTTTTTATCCCATCCTCCTAAGGCAAATTCTGGTGTGCAAAAAATTTTATTTACTTCATTAAGTACTGAGTCTCCTAAGATAACTATTGCTGGAATCTTATATATCGAAAGTTGTATATATGTCATACAAATACATACAAAATCTATATCTCTGGCAACAGCCAATACTTTATTTTCATAATCAATATTACTGTCTTTTAATTCATTTATATAGCCTAATAGTAATACCCCACTGCCACAAGTTGGATCATATACTTTTATATATTCTTTTTTAGTTATTTCACCTTTGTCAAGTATCATTCTTCCCATTGCTCTTGCTATATGATACGGCGTAAAAAATTGTTGATTGGCTTTTGATATAGCCCCAATTTGTGTATATATTTCACCTAATACATCTTTAATTTCTTTAGAATAAAAATATATTTTTATTAATTCACATGCCATTTCAATAAAATGTTCTCTTTCATTTTTTTCATATTTTTTTATTATTCCCAAATATATATCTTCATCATCTTGCTTATATGAAACGCTATTTTTTATTGATATTGCTAACATAATAACAAAATCCTTAAACACGTCCCTTATATCATATTTTCCGTGTCCAAAATCTAATAGTTCACAAAATTTTTTATATTCATCTTTTATTTTAAATTTCATTTTTTTCTCCAATCCAAAAAGAGAGACCTTTTTTCTCTCTTCTAATTTTAATTTTTATAATCAAACTTCTATACATAAGTACCAAACATCACCATTCTTTTTAAAATTACTATTACTATTTAATGTTTGCCTTATTTTTTCTCTTACAAAATTATTATTTTGTGCTTTTTTTGATTCTTTTAAAATATTATAAATTTGTTCCACACTTGCTTTATTATTTAAAAACTCCAACGTTGCTTGTATTAAATCTCTCCAGGTAATTTCTGTTAAATTCATAATATTTTCTTTAATTGTATTGGTTACTTTTGTATTAAAAATCCATATTTTGTTCTTCTTAAAAACTAATATATGTTCATGTTTAATGGCTATAAAAGAATTATTACTATAAATCTTTTTATCAGAAAAACAATTATGTTGTATTTTTATTATATGACTCTCTAATTCTCCAAACCATTTCATGTCTTTTAAAATACTATAATACTTACCATTTTTTCTTATATCACCAATTAAAGTTATATGTCTTCCACCAGTTATAAGAGAATGATATATTTTTTCATTAACTATATCTAACTTTCTAATAAATTCTTCATAGCTCATATTATTTGATAAATCATTTTTTTTATATTCTCCTCTTTGTTTTTCATATTTTACAATATCCCAATATGGTGGATGTGAAAATACAAAATCAGAACCAGTTGGTATTTCATCTATTAGTGCATCCCAACCATTATTCAAATCAAGATGCACACTATTTTGTATATTTAATTCTTTTGCAACATCAAAACCAGTTCCTCCACCTGAAAATATTTCAACAAATTTTCGTGGTTTTGAACTTGGGTAAAATTGTTCTATTAAATCTTTAATAACATATCCTGAACAATTTCCACGATAGTTTGAATTACCATATTTTCCTCTTTCTTTATAACTAATTACACTTTGCATTTTTTTATCCTTTCATATATTTTTTATAGTTAAAGAAGTAGCATTTACTTTGCTACTTCTTTATTTCACTTATTTTGTTCTTTTAGAATGGTAAATCATCATCAGATGTAATTCCAAAATCACTTCCATTATTTTCTCCAAATGTATTATTAGAAAAAGGGTCATTAGAATCTTCAGAATTCTTTTTACTGTCTGCAAAATAGGCTTCTTCAGCAACTACTTCTGTTACATAATGTTTTTGTCCTTGTTCATATTCCCAATTTCTTGTTTGTAATCTTCCAATTATTCCAACTTGTTGTCCTTTTTTGAAATACTTACTACAAAATTCTCCAAGTTTCCCCCAAGCAACTATATTAAAGAAATCTGCTTGTCTTTCTTCTCCTTCTTTTACAAATCTTCTATTTACAGCCAAATTAAATGATGCTACTGCTGTATTATTGGTTTGTGTATATCTAATTTCTACATCTTTTGTTAATCTTCCCATTAAAATTACTTTATTCATATTTTTTACTTCCTTCCTATTTATGTTTTTAATTTTGTTATTAATCTTCCAATCTAATAATTATATGTTTTAGAACTTCTTCTATTGTGTTTATTTTAACCGAAATTTTACCAATTTCTTGATTTTCATTTTGAGTTTTAAAATTAATCAAATAGTAAAATCCTTCTTTTTCATGTTTAACTTCATATGCTAATCTTCTAACTCCCATTTTATCTTTATGAAAAATATCACAATATTCTGAAATAACCATATTGTTTATTTTATCAATAACTTCTTCTACCTTTTCTATATCTTCATTATTTTTTATAATAAAAATTGCTTCATATTTTTTATCCATATCTTTTTCCTCCATTTTTAAGCTATCATTAAATTATCTAATAGATCTTGCTGTTCATAATCTAATATTTCTAAATCGCAATCAAACAAACAAGATAAAAATTCAATAATATTTTTTCTTGTCCATCTTGAATAATTAAAAGCATATACTCTATATTTAGATGGTAATCCAATACATAACTCTAGTTTTGAATCACTTTTCTCAAAATCATATTTGCATAAATTTCCTTCTTCAACTGTTTTTAGAAATACCTCTAACCAATAATTTAAATAAATGTCGTTTTCTTCATCTATTTTGGTCTTTTTTCCATAAAGATATATTTTTCTTGGTAAATTATTAGTTTTACTATATAAAATAAATTTATCCTTCTTAAAACCATCATCGGGGTTCACTCTTACTTCACAAGTATTTCTTAAAAACATGCTTGGATATTTGGAAAATCTTTTACTATTTGTTAGTTTTTTTATTTCTCTTTTATCTTGAACATTAAATTTATATATCATTAATTTATTCCTCCTTTTTCTAATGCTTCAATATAGCATTGTTCATATAGATCTTTATGATATATATAATCACTAAAATATTTTAAACGAGTATATTTTCTTTTATATTTTTCAAACGTACTTGGAAGTTCTCCACTTGTCCAAATAAAATTTTCAGTTGGCTTATAAATGTTATGTTTGAATTTTGTTGGAAAACTTGATGCAAATACTAATGCTTTATTTTTCTTATTATTTAAAACCTTTATATTATAAATATTGTCAGCAACAACAAATGGTTTTCCATTAAAAAATCCAACAAAAATACTACTAAAATTTTTTAAAGCTGCTAAACTTAAATTATATTTATCTATTGTTTCTAAAATAGCCTCCGTATCTGTAATATCTCTTATTTTGCTTAAAAAGTTTACTGATTTTTCTGTTCCATTCATAGCCATTACAACATCTTTTCTTCTAAATGGATGACAATTTTGATCACATATGTTTCCCATTGAAGCTAAACGGGTGTGAAATAAAGCCCAGTCATAATCTGTATTTCTTAATATTTTTGCTATATTTCGTACATCTAAATTAACACCTTTTTCAACTTTTATTATTTTTTTGTTTTTCATTAGAGCAAAACCGATTTCCGTGTCCACCTAGTTGTTTTTCTAAATACTTCAAATAGCTGTCTAAACCATATATTTTATCTATTTCTTTTTCTCCTTGTTTATTCATTAATAGCAATCTACACATCTTTTATAACCTCCCTGTATTTTTTTGCAATATTTTCTCCAATTTCTTTGGCATTTTCTTCATTAAAGTCTTCATTTCCAATAAAACTATTTATATATCTAGTTGTATCAATGCAAAAATCACAAGCCCTAATATACTGTTCTGCATTTATAAACTTTAATAATCTAAATTCTAAAGTTTCTACACTAGAAAATGTATTGAAAGAATTGTATCTATTATATTCACATATTTCTCCTAGACAATAACGTCCAAAATATCTTCCCCAAAATTTTATTGTTTTTCTTTTATCATTTTTCATTTCATTTAAAATTGGTTGGAATAATTCTCTTTTGTATTTATTCATTTTGTCTTTATACAATGTTGAAACATGAAGATGTGTACCACAACTGTTTCCAACAAATTTGGAAAATTTATCAATTTTTCTGCAAATGGTATGGAAGCTTTTTCGACTATAATAAATAGGTGATTTCCATTCAAGTCCACTAATACTCCCATCAAAACAGCCAATAAAATTATATTTTGTAAGTTCAAATAATGAGTTTGATCTGCTTGATGTTTCAAATTCAAATGAAAAACTAGTTTTACTTTGTTTTCCTTTGTAATTATGATTTTTTGTTGAATAACCATGTCCAATTTTACAAATTTGACATATATAATCTTTATTATTTATTTTTTCAACATCATATGAAAGGAATTCTTGTCCACAAGAAAAACATTTTCTATATTCCAGGAATCTTTTAATTTTTAACATTCTTTTCTCCTTCCTTGACAAAATAAAAAACCATCATATTTTTGATAGTTTTTATTTTAAGCAGCATTCTGTAATAGATTACTACTACTTTCCTCTATTTTTTTATTTATTGAATCTCTTTCTCTCTTTAAGACTTCTGAATAGTCATAAATAACTTCTAAATCGTTATATTTTATTACAATAGCCATAATAGTTTGTATATTATTTGTTGTATCAATTTTGGTTATCGATTCAACATCATCAATAAACATTGGCGTATTTATTCCTGTAATTTTATTTATCAATGTTGCAATTTCTATGTCTGCTCTTAATTTATAAGATTTTGAAAGTTTTTCATACATTCTGCCATTATATTTTATTTCATAAACATCCATAATTTCACCTGTTTCTTCATTTACACGGCTAAATTCTATTGTAACATTTTTTAAATAGCCATTTGCTTCTTTCATTTGCTCTTTAATTGTCAATAGATTTAATCTTGTAGCAATTTTTAATTGATTATTATATTTATCAATAGTTTCAGACATTTCTTTACTTAATTTGTCAAACTCTTCTATTTGCTTTTTAGCATTTTGAATTTCATTATATTTTAATTCTACTTCTTTATTAAATAAATCTATTTCTGATTTTTCTTTTTGAAGAATATCTATTTTTTGTTTTATTTCATCTCTTATTTTAGTTTTTTCTTGCATTTGAGGTGTTTTTAAAACTTTATACTTTTCTATTTTTTCCTTCCTTTTATCTATTAATTCTTGTGTATCCTTTTTTAAAATTTCTATTTTTCCAGCAATTATATTAATGTTTTTCTTATAAGTTATTTTAAGTGCTTTAATTAAATTTTCATTTTTTATTTCCTGTTTACAAGTTGGACAAGTAGATGTTACAGATGCTATGTTATCAAAATTTTCTAATTCTTTTTTCTGTCTTGTTTGTAACTCCTGCAATTCTATTTTTATATTATTAGATATTTTATTGTCTAACTTGTTAATATCTTTTTCTATTTCTTCAATGGTTACAATATTATCAGTGTTTTCAATTAATTTTTCATATTTTCTTTCAAGATTATCTAATTCATTTTGTTTATCAAATGTTTTTAAATTTTCTTCTTTTTGTATTGCAATATTTATTAGCATATTTTTACTTCCTGCTATTTTATCTAGTTCTGAAGTAATTTCTTTTATTTCTGCTCTTTTTGCTTTGCAAAATCCTTTTATATCTGCAACGGGCTCTTCAAGTATTTCTTGTTCTTCTTTTTCAAGTAATTTAAAAGCATCTTCTGATGAAATTGCAGGTAATATTCTTAATAGTAATTCTCTTTGTTTTGCTAAATCCATACTTCTGAAATAATTAGGATAATAACTGCATATAAAAGCATGAACATCTTTATAAAATCTTGTTAGTATCTCTTGAGAAGTTCTTATTCCATCCAACATGACAAAATTGTCTTTTCCTTTACATCTAGTTATTACATGTTCTGAACCTTCATTGTCTATTATTGTCATACTTGCAACTGTATTTTGACTTGTAATAATAGAATCATTTGCAACTTGTTCTTTGTTACTTCCATATATGTTATATCCTGTTAAAATCCACAATGGCAATGAACCAATTGTAGTTTTATTTTTAGCATTATCACCAACGATATATGTAATATCATCAAAATCCACTTTAAATCCATTTTCTAATCCTTTATAATTTATTACATTAAATACATTTTTTATAAACATATTTTTTCCTCCACTCTTTTTAAATTTATGCTATTTTTTTAGCAGTAAATAACTTATCTAAATCTTCTGTCTCAATTTCTTGTATTTCAACATCATCTATAAATTCGTTATTTGGGTCGTTACCTCCATCATCTTCCTGATTTTCATCTTCATTGTTATTTTCAGTATTATTGCTATCGTTTTTAATTTCGTCAACAACAGGAATTGCAAAAACTTCTTGCATTGCATATCTATACGCTCCAGTTAATGCACCATATACTGCCCTACCTTTTTCATCATAACCACTTCCTGGGATTTCAACCTCAATAAAATCTTTTTCTTTCGATTCTACATCGATAAATTGATATTTCATAGTAATAAATACTTTGTTTCCTTGTGGTGTATAACTTAATACTTTCACAGGCAAAATAATAACCTTATACTTTACAAGTAAAGGTTTTACCATTGCTATAATGTCTTCTGATTTTGCATATTTATAATTCTTTTCTTCATCTAATTCGGTTTTTTCGATTGGATTAATTTCTGACATTATTTTTATAATTTTTTCTCCTATCATACCAAAATTCCTCCTATATTTTTTAATTCAATTTTTTGATTTATATTAAATATATCTACATTTGGATCATTATCAATAAACTCATTTATTTTTATATATTTGGGGTTCGTTTCTCCAATTATAATTTGCTTATATGCAAAATTATTTTCTCTTAAAGTTTTAAATGAATCTTGAATGCATTTAACAACAAAATTGTTTTCAGACCAATATGTAGAGGTCCAAACTAAAATTGCATATGTATTTCTAAACACCTTATATTCCTTATATAAATCAAGTTTTTTTAATATATTATTATTTTTATTAGGCATCTTTTCTATTTTATTTAAAATAAGTTGTAATCCTTTTATATTAATTGCCATTACTACTTTATACTTATCTGTTTTTTTATATTTTCTATCCATTACAATTTCTATATCCTCCTCGCTAAACCAATCCTCTTTATTACTCGAAATCATAGTTACAAAATATTCATTAAAATAATAATCTTTATACTGTATAATTCCTAATGCTTTAAAATGCTTATCATAGATCTTACCTTTTCCATTTACAACTACAATTTCACCAATTCTAAATTTATTTTTCATTGTAATTCTACCTTTAACTCTTTATCTAATTTTCTTACAAAATCTTTAATATTAATATTGTATTTTCTCCAAAATTTTGATATTATTTTATAAATTACAATTACAGATTGGATAAGCAAGATTAAACTTATTATTAATAATTTTTTTAATATTTTTAACATATAAATTATCCTTTCTTTAAAACATATTTAATTAGCAGCCTTTATCTATTATCCTTGATTAGACTGCTTTTTTATTTTCTGTATTATTTTCTACAGCCTTTACAATTTTATAATCATTTAATATAGTAAAATTACTTCTAGTACTAATACTTATAGGCATAATAATACTTTCAACTTTAACATTTAATATATCTTGTCTGCTATCAGGCATTAAAATAAGCTCATGTTTTTTTGAGCTTGTATCAATACATATTATTTTAGATACTTCTTTATCTTCATACATTGTCTTTTTAAATTCAAGAATTTTTAGATAGTTGATATTTTTATTAGTTTCGTTTGTATTTTTATTATTGCTAATTTTATCTTGATGTTCTACTACTTTAGTATTATTTATATTTTCATAATCTTCAAGTTTTTTAATATCTGGTATATAATTTTTTCCCATTATTGCATCTTCTGCCTTTAAATATAACTCATACCAATTACATGTTAAGTCTTGTCCAAGTCTATTAGCTCTCTCTATTCTTCTTTTAACATTTTCTATTCCTTTTTCACTACCCATTGGATAACACCAAATTCCTTCATCTTGTAGTTTATCAATTATAAAATATAATCTTCCAACCTTTTTACACTGCTTATTTTTTCGATAAGGACATTCATCAGCTTTACATTCAATTGCTTTTCTTTTCCCATCTTCATCTAAAACTCTTGCTTCTTTACCGTTACCGTAGCATTTTAATTTTTTTCCTTCATATTTTTGAAATCCTTCAACTAATGGACTTTGATTAAAGAATTTAATTTTTAATTTGTTTGGTTTATTATAAACTTCATTAAATATTTCAACTGCTAATTCTGGAGTTGATTTATCAGTATGAACATTAAAATAAGCAAGTTTAATTGGATTATCTTTTTCTCCTCTTGTACCTGACCTAACATTTCCTATTAAATTTTTATTTAGGTACTCTCTCATATTTTTATCCATCTTTTTCCCTCTTTTCTTTTATGCTATTTTATTAAATAATGTTTTTTTATTAGCACAGACAAAATCTTCGATTTCAGAAATTAATTCTTTTCTTACCTTACTTTTTATTCTGGAATCTTCATCATCATTATCATAAATTATTCCAGGTAAGGTAACATTTAATTCTTCTAGTTTTTCTTCAAAAATTTCTACAATCTCTGAAGCAAACTCTCTTTCTATACTTATTTTATTAAGTATATTGTTTTTTCTTTTTTTTGAGATAAATCCCATATTTTCTCTCCTTCCTTTTTTATTATCGTATTTAAAACAAGAATCTAACTCAAAATCCTCCTTTCTTATCAAAATAAAAAAGGTAAAAATATTAAAGAAACCTCGGGGGGCGAAAATTCCTATAACTTTTTTACCTTTTATAAAATATTAAGCACCAAAAATAAAGTCTAATTTTTATAGCTTGTGCTTTTAAACTACACTTGGATATACCAAGTATTAATAGCATTAAAAATGCCTTAAACCTAAAATTATGCTTTTTATAACATACTTTTAGGTAAATAGAATAAGTTCATTTCTTATTCTATCCTTTGTTTTAAATACACTCTTATTTTACATCATTTATTATAAATTGAAAATATAGGAAGCTAAAATTTTTAATTATTTATTTTTCAATGTTTTTTAATATTTTTTTATGAAATTTTATATTATGTCTATTAAAAAATTTAATTTTATGATATAATGCTTCTATTATTTCTTAAATATTAATAAGAAAGGTGTGTATTAGAATTGAATTCTATTATAAAAATCCATGACATTAATTATCTCAAATCAAATAAGCTAGTCTTAATAGATGATGATATGAATGGAGTTTGTTTAGGAATAAAATCAAATAAATATTATTCTGAAATTAATTTTAAATTTAAAGTAATAAATTATAAAAATATATTTTTTGGTGTTATCTTATTAAAATTAGATAATGATTTTTTATGTTGCTATATTAATTTGAATAATGTAGAATTCAAAGAAATATTGAGAAAATTATTGTATTCTGATTATTTGAATTTAATTGTTTTTAATAATTCTGATTATAATAAAGTATATAAAATTAAGAATAACATAGGAAATAATTTTTTAATAAATATTCCTTATGTTTTTAATACTAGTTTTAATATAAATATCAATGAAATTATATATAAATTGAATAAATTATATTCTCCAGAATTCTTATGGAATAATTAAAAAGTAGAAGAAAAACTTCTACTTTTTAATTAAACTATCTTTTTATTATAAGCTTATATCCTTTTGGAAGTGCAGGAGTAAGAATATCTTTAATTACATATTCTGCCTCAGTTTCAGCAAATTCAAGTATACCAGTTTGTTCTGCTTCTTTTATACCATCTTGTTCTGCTAATGCACAAGCTTTATTAGCATCTTCCTTTGAATCAACATTAAATAATGCAAATTTTTCGTCAAAATATTTAATATCTTCCTGATTTACATGACAATCAAAAACTTTTGCTTTAGGTATAGTTATTATAATCTCTTTTGTAATATTATTAGGTTCAACTTTTACTTCTTTAAGTTCAACTCCCGCTCTAATCGTTGCAGTATATACCATTGTAAAGTCAGATCTATTAATTATCATAGCTCCAGCATCTTTATAATTTTCTATACCCGTAATTTTTAATTTTGCAGATGTTAATTCGCTTGATTTTTCAAGTAATTGATTTAAATATGTAAAATCAGTTGATTCTTTCTTTTTAGTAGTTTTAACTCCAACTACTATTGATACAATAATTACAATCAATAAAATAATAAATATAAATTTCAATTTATTTGTTTTTATTAATTTAGATAATAAGTTATACTTTTTCTCATTCTTGATAGCTTTTTTATAATTTTTAAAATTTTCTTCATTTTTTACATCTTTTTTTTCTACTATTTTTTCATCTTCCATAAATAAATTTCCTCCATATTTTATAAAACTGTAATTATTATTGCTCTTACTATAATAAATGCTCCAACTACTCCTAATATAGTCAACAATACTTTAAAAAAACTTTTCATCTTTTCATTTTTAACCTCCTTATCTATTTTCTAATATAGGAAATGTTTTTTTCGCGAATAGAGCTATTTATATATTTTTTCCCATATACTAATTAAATAAATTTACCAACATTTTTCTAGTTGATCAGCTGAAAATGAATCCACGTAATTTCCACTCTCTAATGATACCATATATAAATTACCATCCTTATCTATTATATATCCTTCTTGCTCTCTATATCTTACTCTTACTTTATCCCCAACTTTAAATTCATCATTGTTTGAACTAAATAATCCCATATTATATCCTCCCTAATTATAATTTCAATTAAATTATTATCTACTTTTAAAAATTCAATATTCACTTTATCATCTAATTATTCAACCATACCTATCATCATTAGCCTAATTTCCTAGAACATCCCAGGCCGTTAACATTCCTAAAATATTTTCTTCTTTTCTTCCATTTTCTGTTATGTATACACACCCTACTCTTTTATGGCTTGAAAAATAATTTTTAAATAAATCTTCAACATCATAAATGTTTTTTCTTCTAGAAATGAATTCAAAACTCTCCATAGAATGATTTTCAATTTTTAAAGCATCCCTTATAGCGTAAAAATTTGTATTTTCATCTAATAGTATTCCTGTTTCTAATCTAACTATATCTAATAATGTATTTTCACTAAATATACCTATCAACTTATTATTCTCAAAAATCGGAACATGAGTATATAATTTTTCTGACATAGTCTTAATTGTCTCATAAACACTATCATCAATATTCCTACAATACATATTTTGCTTTTTTACACACATTTTACTATCATATATCATAGGCGGATTTTTTATCTCATTTATGATATTTTCTAATTTAGCATTAATTTCTGGACTAGGACATACAAGATATTTATATTTTTTAGCTCCTTGATGTGAATTTAAGTTTCGCACATCTCTAATTAAATTTAATTCATTTTTATGTTTTCTTACGACACTATTTTTTTGACTTAAAATATCTATTAAAGAAGATATTCCTTTATTATCTGTAATAATTCCAGTTTTTCTACACTCGTTTTTTATTACTTCTTCAAATTCTTTGAATAAACCTATTAATCTATCTCCTTCTTCATCAAAATTAACGTTATAATCCATTTTTTCTCCCTTTAAATACTACATTTTAAATTATTATTAAGAATATTTCTTAATTTCATTGTTTCATCTTTTGATAATGTAATCCCTTTACCCATTTTTTCGTGATTTTCTGACCAATCTCGTATATCATATTTAGGTTCCCTTTGATTCCAACTAATAAGATTTAACTCTTTTTTCCAACCTTTTTCACTTTCAGATAATACACCTAAATGTTCTACTATTTCATATTTAATTTTTTCCATATAAACCTCCCTTAATGCTTTGTTTTTCCTCATCATTTATATTGTATATTTGAAAAACTATTTCATCAATTTCATCTTCAGTTGCATTATTATTCAATAGGGAATCAACTTTATTTATTAGCTTTTCTTTATAATTATCATTTAAAACTATGGGAATTGCACATAAAGGTTCTTTATCAACTTGATAATTATTTCCTTGCATTTTTCCTTTATTTTTTAGCCAATATTTAATTAATGTACTATTTAAAATACCTAATAAATATTTCACGTTGATTCTATTGGTTTTTATGACATTAAAAGTTTGTGATACATATGTATCAAAATCAGAATAAGAAAAAGATGGCTCTGTGCATTTTCTTTTTGATAATATTTTTTCTCCCTTAAAAAAACTTTCATTTCTTGCTCTGTGAAGACCATAGGGTTTGTTGTCCGAAGTTATTATTTCCGCATACTGATCAAAATGTTTTTTTAAATTTGGTAATTCTTCTATTTCTGAATTAACTTTTTTTGTAGTATATATTATATATAAATTGGTTTCTTTTAGTGTTTTCCATTTAATAATGTTATCACTTGTATAATACGGCTTTATATATTTCTTTTCTTGTTCATTTAGTGCAAGATGCTCTAGTTCATCTTTGTTTATTACGAATACTCCATCTCCAACATTATGATTTTTCAATTTTTCGACAGCTTTTTTGTTTAATGAGTCTTGAGGGCATACAATACCTTGAGCAATTTCACTTTCCGTTAAATATAAAATATTTTCATTACTTAAAATTTTATTAATTATCTTTTCCTGATCATTATTTAGAAACTCTATATATTTATCTATGTTTCTTGAAGGATATATTGTATAATCAAATTTTATATCATATTTTGAATTTTGTTTATCATTATATAGAAAATTATGAAGTTCATCGTCATTTATTTCGGAGTTAGTTAATTTATAATATTTTATTTGATATTTTTTATCCTTATCGTAATCGTTTTTACTTAATATGTAAACCATTGTTTGAATATCAGCAGTGTTAAAAACTTTATAATTTCCAAAATCAATAAATCTATTGATTCTTGCCTCATTTAATATTTTATTTCTTAACTTTGATGCACCATAATTTGTAATCCAATTATTTGGTGCAATATAAGCTTCTATACCACTATTGTTTAACAAATCTAATCCATAACAACCAAAGAAATACCAAAAATCCATTTTTCCTTGATAATAAACATTGTCTTTTAATTTAGCAAATATTTTACTATCAGTATATTCTTTTACATAAGGTGGATTTCCAATCACAATGTCAAATCCATCATTTTCAATAAATACCTCTATAAATTCTAACTTCCAAGCAAAATATGGTTTATTGTGAGATTTGTCTATTTCAAATAATTCATTTTCTTTATTCGTACCAACAAAATTTAATTTTAATAAATCTTTTCTTGAATTTTCTATTTTTTTCAATATATCTTTTTTTCTGTTAGGATCATTTGTTCCATATAATTCTTTCTTTAGATCGATTAAATCATCAATCTGTACTTTCTTTTGTCCATCTCCAAACTGTATTTGGTTGTCTGAAATATAGTGCTTATGTCCTTTTAGGTCTTTAACAATTCCGTTACTTTCATTGAATTTAATATTTTTTCTATCTTTTAATTCGTCAATAAATTTTTCATCTATTAATTTTATTCCATTATATTCATCTATTAAGCTATTTCCTTGCATAATTTTACAATCAAGATTTGGCAATGGATCAGGTCCTGATTTTGGAACATCTACTTGGTCAACTACAATTGAAAGCCATAACCTTAACTTTGTAATATCAACGGCACTATTTTCTATATCTACTGCATAAATACTATTTCTTATAGTATTCCATTTTATATTATATATATTTCTCTTATTCGTTATCATTTCTTCAGGATATTTCCTATCAAATAGACTAAGCTTATTATAAATTAACATATATGATGTCAATATATCTCTTAATTTAACAATCTCATTTAACATTCCCAACGGAAATGCACCTGAACCAACTGCTGGATCAGCTACTTTAATATTTTCAAGTGCCTTATCAATTAACTGTACTTTTTCAAAAATTGATTTACCTACTAAATAGTCTGTTTTAGTTGCCTCTTTTAAATCAACATCTCTAATCATTTCTCCATATTGTATAAATTCTTTTATTTCATTATAGTCAACGCCTACTTTATTTACCAAATAATTTGCTAAACTTTCTTGACACATATAATGCACAATTTCTCTTGGTGTATAAAATGCTCCTTTTGATTTTCTATCTTTTACATCTAATAGATTTTCAAATATTTTTCCTAACATTTCAGGGTCAACTGCAACATCTTTTTCTAGTGGTTCTTCTTCGTTCATTGTAAAGTTATATCTATCAAAGAAATCTAATATTCCATTACCATCATTATTTGAAAATATTTCATTATCTATATTAAATGTAGAACTCTCCCACATATAATTATCTAACGGTTCAAATAGCCCACCATTTAAGAATGGTACTTTACAATTAAATACACTAAAATATTGATTCTTCCTTTTATGGTTTAATCCATCATAGAAAAATGGTTCTAAATAATCATCAAAAAAGTTTTTATTTCTATCTTTACATTTTGTAAACATTGTTCTAATAAATCTTTTTTCTCCTGTCCCCCATTTAGCATCATATTTTGTATCTACAAATATATCTGACAAAATTTCAATATCTTGTTCATTAACTCTAACTTTTTCTAGTACATCTTTTTTTACTATTTTCTTTCCATCATAATTTATATAAAATTTATCTAATATTTTCTTACCTAAAACATCTTGTTTACTATATAATTCATTATATTCATTAACTTCCAACTCATCAGGTACTAATTTTACACCTAGCCAACCTTTCTTTTGTAAAAAGTATATAAAAACAATTTGTCCCATCAATTTTTTAGTAAATTCCTCTGATGTAAAATCACATCTTGTAGCCTCACTAATAAATTCTTCATTATTCTCTAAAACTTCTTTTAATTTCAAATAATTATCCTTATATCTTTCAAAGAAATCTTTTGTTACTTTTTCAACACTAAACTTTTCTTCAATTTCTTCTATTGAATATTGTTTAGTATTATTTTCCAATAACTCTAGTAACTGTTCTTTAGCAGTATGATTTGGTTCATCTTTTCCAAAAAGATATGAATATCTTTTTGCAGGACTTACTTTTGTTTTTAGTTTTCCCACTTCTATCTCAATTTCTTGTTTTACAAAAGATAATCTCCAAGTATCATCGGTATCACTATATATTGCTGTTAATGATGCATCTAAATTGTAAAAATCTAATAAGTGTGCAATAAAATTCCTTTGTAAAGTTCTAGCATTAGCAGGATTTTTATTGTCTTTTAGTTTTATAACTATTACTCCAATATTTCTTCTTTTGTCATCTTCATATTTCGCATATAACTGTGCTTTATCAATATAATGTCCATATTGTTCACTTCCTGCATTTTGCTCCTTGCCATTTATAATATTTTCATTTTCTAAATTCAATAAGTCTTTTATAAATTCATAAAATTTATCTTTATTAAATTTATCTTCTAACATTGCAAGATAATTTTGAGTTCTATCACTAATATTTATCATATTTTCCTCCATCTAATATTATATAAAATATTCTGATAAAATTATTTCTTTTTCACTTTTATTTATTTTTTTCTTATTAGTTTCAACTTTGCTTTCTTGTTCAAAATATACTTTTGGAATCATCATTTCAAATTCTTTATAAAATTTTGCAATATCATTAATTCCTGTTATCTTCTTAATTTCTTTATTACCCTCTTTAATAATTCTGATAGGCAATTCTCCATTTTCTAATAGATCAATCATTTTATTTATTTTAGTTAATTCAATATCTGTAAATCTTGATTCTAATTTTATACATTCTTTAAGTATTTTGATAATATTTTTTGCATTACTAGAACCTTTTTTAGATACGGTTGTTATATCTGCTTGATTTTCTTCTTGTTCAGATAATTCAAAAGCCTCTTTATTCATTTTTAATAAATCATAGTAATCTTTTTTAACTTTTCGTTCTTGCTCTGATTTATTTGCTTTTACTAATTCTATTGCTTGTTCAAAAGTTATTTCTCTAGTCTCCTCATTTTCTTTTGATATATAAAATTTCTTTAAATAACCTTTTCTGAAGAAAGTAATAAGTCCATTTTCCTCTTTTTTATCTCTGCCTATTTTAATTTTCTTTGGATAATTCTTTATTTTATCAAATAATTCTACATCCTTATCTCTAATATCTCTTATAGTCTTTAAATATGAGAGTTCTGAACTAACTTCTGTTTCATTTTCATCTTGTATTGGTGCATTCATTCTTTTAAATAATTCGTGTGTACTTACTTCTTCATCTTCTGTTAAGAATTTTGAATCTTCTCCTAATATGTCGTGAAACATTTGCATTTTTGTAATAATATTTTCTTCCAACGACATTTGTTCATTTGATTTGCTTGTTGGAAAGAAATTAAAAACATATATTTCATCGTGTTTTGTTCCTACTCTATTTATTCTTCCTACTCTTTGCATTATTCTTGTGGGATTCCAAGGTAAATCATAGTTTATTATTACATTACTTCT
This sequence comes from Clostridium sp. 26_22, assembly GCA_001916005.1. Classification (GTDB taxonomy): domain Bacteria; phylum Bacillota; class Clostridia; order TANB77; family CAG-508; genus CAG-269. Next base: position 210,641 of record MNRP01000055.1, on the reverse strand, counting down.
ATGTAAGTTCATACCTTCAGCTAAAACATCAGTTGTTATTAAAATTCTATAATCGTTCCTTTGTTTTTCCAATTTATATGTCGGATCAAAATTTGCTCTTATTAAAGTTCTTATACTATCAGGCATTGAACCACTGAATAATAATACATTCTCATTTAATTTTGTTGATATTGTATTAGTTAGATATTCTGCTGTTTCTTTTGATTCTGTAAATATAATTAGTTTATTATGCTTTAATTCTTTTCTATTCTTTAATTCTTCAATAAAATAGTCTAATTTATCATCTACTTGTACTGTATTCCATATATCTCTTAAATTTTGTAAAATTGCTAAATCCTTTTCTAAATCTATTATAAAACTTTTATCTACATCTTCAATCTTTATTTTAAATGCATCATCATTTGCCACAGCCTGTTCAAGTTTTTCCGTATCTCCATTTATCAATAACTCTGGAACATTTAACTTTTTACTAATCCAAACAACTCCATCATTTTTATACATATTTATAAATTCGTTATATGAGTCAATAAACCTATTTAAAGTCATTTCAAAAGCATATTTACTACTTTCTAATCTTTTTACAAGTATTCCTTTCATAAATCCACCCATATTTGCTTGACCTGTTAATAAAGTTCTTTGATATGGTGTTAATTTACTTTCTTTAATATAAGTTAAAGGTTTATATCTTGAATAATTTAATTCTGTTATTTTTTGTATAGTTGTTTCAAACACTTTTTCAGTATCTGCACTAAATTGATAAAACAATTTTTGTGGATCAGAAACTTTAGGAAATTCTAATCCTTGTTTTTTTAAATCTTCTGCATAAGTTTTTTGTATTTCTGTTCTAGTTCTCCTAATCATTACTTCTCTTAATACTTTATCTCTTATTTCTTCTGATGCCTCTCTTATTGCTTCTTTATATTCATCTGTTCCTTTGTCAAAAGCCTTAATTTTTCTTCTTAAAGTATCAAAAAAGTTTTCTAAATTTCTTGCATTTACAATTGTAGATTTGTTTTTTGATTGAAATAGATATAATTGATTAGCAATATCTGTAGTATAATTGTTTTGTGGAGTAGCTGATATTAAAACAACTTTCTTTCCTACACAGATTTCGTGCAATTGTCTATATTGTTCAGTATCTGCATTTCTAAACCTATGTGATTCATCTACAAATACATAAGCAAATTGTTCAACACCTTCTTCAATTAGTTTATCTAATTTTCCAACTGACTCTACTTTATATCCTCGCACTCCAAAATTAAACATTACATTTTCCCAATAATCAACTAATACTGGTGGGCATAATATTAAAGTCTTTTTATCTAATTCTTGTGCTAACATTGCACATATATAGGTTTTTCCAAGACCAACAACATCTGATATAAATACACCATTATGCTTTTCTAAAATTCTTTTAGCTTGAATAACGGCATCTTTTTGATATTGTAATGGTGTAAATCCATCAGGAAAGTATTTATTTTTATCTTTACTTATATCATATATATCATCATTTATTTCCTCTTTAAAATATTCATATAAAAATTTAACATACATTTCATAAGGTGTAATGTCTGATTTTACCCAAGTCTTGTTTTCTATTGTATCAACACACTCTTTATTTACTTCAACAGATTCAGCCCATAATTCTTCAAATTTATCTAAAGCAAATTGCACATCAGCAGAATTTTTTAATTCTACATTGAATTCAAGATTATTTACCAAGCCTGATTGTGAAAAATTACTTGAGCCTGTTATTACTCTTCCAAAATCAGGACTATCTTGAAAATCTCTCATTACATATATTTTTGCATGTATCGGTTGTTTAGTATATATTCTTATTTCTAGTTTTCCATTCTTTATCAAAGATATAAATTTACTAACACCATTTTCAACATTTTCTGTATCTTCCGAATTTTCAAATTCTTTTTCTAATTTTGCTTTGTATTCAGTTATTGCCTCAATATTTGATAAACTCATTTCTTTTATTTGTCCTTGTGTTTCTTCATACATATCTACGATCTGTTTGTCTGTATTTATTCCTATTAAAATTCTTGTTTTTTCTACCTTATCAAGTGCTTCTTGTAGAAGATAAAATCCACTTGCTCTAAAATAGCCAACAAGAACATCAAAAAATTGCGTATTCTTATTTAATATTTTACTAAATCTATCATATAAATTTCTTTCAGGTTCGTTTGTAAAGAATGTTAAATCATTATTACCCATCTTTATTCTCCTTTACTATATATTTCTATATATCTTATTACTTTTTTGTAATTATTATCAACTAAATTTTCTAATTCTTCAAAGTACATTTTATTTTCTTTGTTTATGCTATTCATACCATTTTCATATTGCTTATCTAAATGTGCTTGACATATCTTTATATTCCAAATTTTTTCCTATATTTTTTATATAACTACTCTATTTTATTTTATATCACAAATTTAATTTTTTCTCAATAATTATTTTAAAATGTAGGTGATAATATGTAATGTAAATTAAATGTTTTTTACTTATTTTACTTTCATAAATTACAGATACATAACAATATTTCCTTTTCATAGATTTTATAATATTTATTCCCAAGTTTTATAACACAATTCTTCTGCAATCTTTTCAACAGTTGGTAATTCAGTAACATCCAATTCTTTATATAAATTAAAATATTTCTTCTCCATTAATCCATGAGGACTAATTTTTTTGAAATCTGTATCATAAAACTTTTCCACAATAAAATATTTATGTTCTATGTCTCCAATATTAACATTAAATAATTTTACCGCTCTCCTAATACATTCTTCTATATTCTTTTTGTCATTTTTAGTAATATCTTCACCATCAACTGATATAATATTTAATTGACCATTTATTTTATTAGCGGTTATTATCTTTTTTATCTTTCCAATTTTTATAATTGATTTATCTCTATATAATCCCAAATACATACATTTTCTTTGAACTCTCTCCGCCTTACAATAGTGTATATTCATTTCAATATCATCTTGATATGAAGAACCAGTTGTTACAGCAAGAAAGTTTGTATTTCCTATATTAGTTTGAGCTTTTTTTACTGTAATTTCTTTTAATTTATTTTCTTTTTCTGTAGCCTCTTTTTCTAAATCTTTTTCCTTTCTTTTTAATTCGTAAATTTTGAACATTTTATTATTTATATTGATATCTTCACAAGATACAATATTATTTATAAATACAAAAGGGATTTGAAGTGTTATTTCTCTTGAATCAACAAACTTCACATCTATCTTATCTCCATTTTGTTTAATAACTTTACCATTACCAAATTTTTTATGAACTATATCTAATCCAGTAATTTGTTGATTTAATTCTTCACTTATTAATTTTTTAATATTATTTAACTCTGACTTTATATCTTCTATATCATTCTTAAATTCCATTTCTAAATCTCCTTAACTTGCCAAGTGTTATTCTAATTTTACCATAAATAGCAGATGACTTTCAATTAATTATCCAGATAAAAGGTTGAATAAATATCCTTTAAAAACTCTTTATTCTTATATTAGGCTCAAAAATCGAACTTTCCTAATAATATAACAAAAGGCAAATAACTCCAATGTATTATCTGCCCTACTTATCGTAATTTGTCGAATAATTATAATTTAATAATTCTTGATTTATCTATATGATGCTGTTGATTTTGAACGTCTTGGTGCTTCGTCATAATGACCATATGCAGCTGCAATATATACGATTTTTTTATTCGATTCTATTTTATAAACTAATCTATCTTTCTTACTAATTCGTTGTGAAAGCCACCCTTTTAAATCACCTTTCAACAATTCACTGTCCTCTGGGGAATCATTATTAGGATAATTAGGTGTTTTACTTATTTTTTCTTTTGCTTTTTCTGCTTGTTTCTTTTGTAATCTATTCAAATCTTTTTCTACATCTCTATGCATTAAAATTTTACAATCATTTACTAATGTATAGCTTAATAAATAGTCTCTCTCTTTTTTTATTTTTTCATTAAAATCAATATAAAACCAGTTATCTTTTGCTTCATTAAAATTTTTGATTCGTCTTTCTAATATCAAATTTTTGCCATAAAAATCATTTAAGCAATCAATAATATCGTTGATAAAATCATCTATAAAATTATTATCGTTATTTTTTTCAAATCCACTTACAGAATCAAGTAATGTTTCCGTAAGTTTCTTAAAATCAATACGGTTATCCTCAAAATCTCCTCCTATATATTTTAGAATAAAAGGCAATCCCCCATAAAATTTCTTACCATCGCGTCTTACAACTGCATTTTTCAAGCCATAGATTCTTTCTGCCTTCTTTTTACCTTTCATATAAATATAATATAAAATTAATGTTTTAACTGCATAATAAGAGGGTATAAATACATATTCATATTCTGCAGATATACCATATATTTCTTTTTCAGCATCAAATTTGTCTAGTTTTTCTATATCTGAATCCTCTTCTATCAGACTCCAGTTTCCTTCTGCAATATTTTCATCATAATATTTTGAGTGAACACTTAATTCTCCTTTTTGCATTGCAACAAGTTCTCGAATATAACTCTCCTCAAATTTTCCACTTTTAATTATTTTTTCCATTTTTATAATTTCTTTTTCTGCACCCTCATCTTTATAATATTTTACATCTTTATCATCTTTCATAGATACTCTCCACCTCTTTATATTATTTTAAATTATATCACAAGTTGTCCATTATCTTATTTTTTCACTTTCATCTCATATTATTTTTTACCGCTGATATTGTTTCTTTATACACCTTTTTATCTACACCAAATAATTCACTAATTGTCATAGGTTTTGTAGTTTATTCCTTATAAACGATATTATATGATTGCTCATTTTTTAAGGTAGTTTCTGTTGAATGATACCCTAAATTTGACGTATAGTTCAGCATTTCTGTAACTAAAGAAGCATATACCTCATAAAATGTCATAGTCGCTCCTTCAATATAATCCGTACTTTTTTCATATTTATCAATAATTACCTCGTTATTTATTCTTGAAATATACCCTAAATTCAATGTATCTTTCAACTTATTGTTTTTCTTCTTTCTTTCAATTTGTAATAGTTTTTGGGGTTTAATAAATTGAGTAATTGGTTTAAATTTTTCTTTAACTTCTAATACCGTAATGGCAACGTGTGTTCCTTTATTATATATAACCTCAATGTCCCCGTCTGTAATAAATCCTATCTGTTGTGACTTTCTAGTAACATAACAACAATGTCTATACAATGGACAATCATAAATTAAATCATCTTTCCCATACCACTTGACAGAACTTCTCATTATATTTTGTGTATTGTATTTCATATCATCATCTTTTCTTTCTCCCAGTCTCTCTCGTGCGTGTGGTGACAGTTTCATTTCTTTTGGTAAGTTCGCCATAAAACATTTCTCTCCTTTCTTTATTGTTTCATAAGTTGTTTTCCCATCAAATTTTTTTAATATAAGCTACTTGTATCAGAACACTTTAAATTTGACATATAATTTAACATAACTCCTATTTCAATCTTAATACAATATCATCAGCTGTTTTACAAATTAGAGGTGCTGCAACACTTATAAGGTCGCAGACTTCTTCTTCTGTATATTTACGGTCTTGCTGCCCTGTTTCCCATAAATATATATGCATTAATTCATGTCTAAGAGCTTTTACTAACAAAAAACCGTCTAAATCCTTATCAATATATATTGTTGAAGTTATGTACTCTGTTATTCCATGTAGCCTTATTCCCTCTTCTGGCTCTTTATCTTCAAAGTAAATTTTAGCCATTTCTTCGCTCGTTTTAAAACATAATTTCCAAATATTTGTTGAAATTACTGGTGACTTAAATGTAAACATTACATACCCTCCTTACTTTTGAAAAAAATATTATGTATAACTTTTACGAATAAAAACAATCTAAATGATAGCAATACTATTAATTGAACAATAACTTAAATTTGATGTATCATTCAACGAAAATGCTCTTTATTTCTCTCTTTTCCTTATTTAAAGGAACTATGCAATTATATTATAGCACAGTTTACATAAATATGCAATTGTTTCAAATTAATCTTTGTTTATTTTTTTAATTTTCTCAATATAAACGCCAAATACATGCCATATTTTTATAAACGCCAAATACATGCCATATTTTTATATAAAAAGGGCTGCATATAACAACCCCTTTCAAATTTTTTATACACAAAAGATTAAAATCAAGTAGTATTAGTAATATACTTAAATTCTACTTTATATACTCTCTTTTTGAATACCTTCTTCTATGTTATTGTTTATTTTAAAACTATAATGCAATAATATCGGTGTTATAAGTGTTACAAGCATAACAGTTATAATAACTATTGAAAATACTTCTTCGTTTATCAAACCTATTTTTTTCGCTTCATCTGCTATTATAAGTGCAACTTCCCCTCTTGTTGCCATTCCTATACCAATTTGAATAGCTTTTTCCTTAGAATAACCACATATCCTTGCACCTAATCCATTTCCAATTATTTTACTAATTATTGTAACTGCTGTAAATATTATGATAAATATCCATACTTGTCTGCTAAAACTCAATGTTGTTAATTTTAATCCTACACTTGCAAAAAATATCGGAGAAAATATCATATGTACTACTAAATCGATTTTTCCTTTTACTTTTCTTCCTTTTTCAGTGTTTCCTATAACTAATCCAGCTATATAAGCTCCAATTATTCCACTAACACCCAATCTTTCTGCAATATATGCTAATATTAATGCAAATGCTATTGAATATGTAGGCATTTGTTCCGTTTTCGTATCTTTTTCTTCAATTTTTTCAAACATTTTAAATAATAATAATCCTAAAATTACAGCTATTCCAAAGAATAATATTATTTTTAATACCATTAACGCAAATGTTGTTAAATGCAAATTTCCACTATTCATAATAATTGTCAAAAATAATATTCCTAGTATATCATCAACAACACCTGCACCCAATATTGCTAGTCCAACACTTGATTTAATTTTTTTCATTTCTATTAAAGTTTCTACAGTTATACTAACTGAAGTCGAAGTAATTACTGCACCAAAAAATAAGTTTGTTTTTAAATCTTGTATATATATTAAACTAAATATTGTTCCTAGTATTAATGGTACAACAACTCCTATTGCAGCTATTATTACATATTTATTACTATTTGATATAAATTTTTTTATACTTGTTTCCATTCCTGCCAAAAACATTATTAGTATTATACCAAATTTTGATAACGCTTCTAATATTGTACTATTTTGTACAACATTCAACATTGCTGGTCCTAGTACTATTCCTGCTATTAATCCACCTAATACTTTTGGCATTTTTATTTTTTGTGTTATCATTGTAAAAATCTTTACAACTAATATTATTAAGCCTATATCTAATAAATATTTGAACTCCATTTTAACCCCTTCTCTTTTTCATTTGTTTTATAGATTTTATTTTTTATTGCTTACATTTAGTATAATCCAATATAAATATCTATTCTGCCTTTATTTAATTTTGTATATTATATCATTTTATTAACAAAAAATATATATTTACTATCCAAAAAATTATATTATATTACTATTTTGATTTTTTTCGACAAATTTTGACATATTATTTTGTGAAAACGTGATATGATATAAATAGATTGGAGTTGATTATAATGGAATCTAAAATTATTTATCTAATTATGAAAAATACTGCAAAATTAGAAAAACTAGTTGAAACCAATGCTCCTTACGAAAAAATTTTAAAACAAAGTAAAAAGCTAGACAAATACATAATGATACAAATGAAAAATATAAATAGGAGTTAGTTTTAAACTAGCTCCTTAAAATAGTATTATAATTATTTATCATAAATTATTTTTTAAGTTTAATCCCATAAGTTGTAGTTGTGTTTCAATTTGCTTAACTACATTTTGACTTATATCCATTTTCTTTAATTCTGTTTTAGTTTTTTTGCATAAACTACCTAAATCATTTATATTTTCTTTTTCTAATATTCCTATAGTATTATCATCTATATCTAATCTCCTAATATTTTGATTTTTTAATTTTACTTCTACTACCATTTCTATCTCCTCTTAACTGCAATTAATAATTCATTTATCTGTACTCTTCTTCTAGCTTCATTATATGTAAATTCTTGATCTTGAAAATATACAATATAATTCATGTTATTTAATTTGTTTTCAGCTAATTTTAAGAAATCTTTTTCTTCTTCATCTTTTACACCTTTTTTTACTCTTACTTCATAAAAAGTAAAACGTAAAAAATTTTCATCAATTGATAACTTTTCTTCAATTAATTCATCTATAATTGAAATTAATTTCTTGTTTGTTAAATCATTCATTTTTATCACCTCAAAAAATCTAATATATAATATCACAAAATACTAAAAAATCATAGTATTATTACAATAAAATTACAATTTTTTTATATTTATTGACAAAAAATTTTTTCTTTGATAAATTATTTTCAATACAAAAGATAGAAAAATATTAAAAGGAGGGATTGTCATGAATAAAGCTGAATTAGTTGCTGCAATTTCAGAAAAAACAGGTACATCTAAAAAATCTACTGAAACATCTTTAAATGCTTTCGTTGAGATAGTTACTGAAGCACTAAAAAAAGATGAAAAAGTTCAATTAGTTGGATTTGGTTCTTTTGAAGTAAGAAAAAGAGCTGCTAGAAAAGGTAGAAATCCACAAACTAAAGAAGAAATTAAAATACCTGCATCAAAAGCTCCAGTATTTAAAGCTGGAAAAGCCTTAAAAGATATAGTAAATAAATAAGCAAAAAGGACAGATTTATACTTCTGTCCTTTAATTGTTTTTATATTTAATTATATTTTACTATAACATTCATCCAATATTTTATCTTTCTCACTCTCTGTTAAAGTTCTATTTAGTTCGTTTTGTTTTTTTGAAATTTCTCTACTGGACATTTCAATTAAAGCCTCAATCTTTGGTGCTAATAGTTCTCCAACCTTCTTTTCCTTTTTTTCGTAATAACTTTCATAAATCAAAATTGTTAATGCTACTGCAAAAATAAATGTTAAAATAATATTACCCATTTTCATCATCCTTTCATCTTTTTCTTTATTATAAAATTTCAAAAGATAAGATTTCAATTTGAGAAAAAATTTTAGTTAATTTTATCTATTATTTCGATAGGATATCTGCAAATCAGGACTTCTTTTGTTGTATTTATTAATTTTTTATCATAATTATCATTTTCTAATACAATAATTATTTTATCTGCTCTAGAATAATCCATAAGTTTTTTAAAAACAGTTTCTTGTTCTATCTTTCTAACAACTGCAATATCACAAGTCTTATTTTCCAATGTTATTGTATTAAAAATAACAGGAAAATTTCTGCTATAATCAAAATTTTTAATTTCATCTTTTATTATCTTAATTACATCAAGGGCAACAGCAGTTCTAACATCAACTTTCTTCATTTTATGATGCAATAAATTTGTTTTTAAATCTCTTACAATGAAATTAGATGATATTAAGTAATTTATATCTTGTATAGTACATCCTGTAAAAAATATTAACTGTTCTTGACTGCAACTTTTAAATTTACTTAAAAATTGCATTACATTATTTTGATTTTTAGTCATTTGCTTTCTCCCTCCTTACTATTTTTAGTAAAGAGCTATATATTTTTCTTTTTTCTGGCATTATTTTTTTAACTTTAACAATAATTGTATCACCAGGTAGTGGTGGTATTTCAAGCCATACAGGAAGTGTTGCCATTGTATCTATTCCCTGACCTAATGTTGCAAATACTCCGATTATCAGAAAATCCAGTAACTTTAGCTAAATATTCTCCTCCTTCAGTAAAATTTTTTCTGATATTTTTATATGGATCTTCCTTTGTTTCTCTATGAGATATTTTTAATATTCTTTTTTCTGAGTCTATTTCTTTAATCTTTACTTTTATTTTGTCTCCAACTTGATATAAGCTGTTTAAATTTGCAACATATCCATATTCCAAATCTGAAATCTTTAATTTTACATCCATTCCTAAACATTCTGCTATTATGTATTTATTCCAAACTGAAATCACTTTTGCATATACAACATCTCCTGTTTCATACTTTTTTAGCTGAATACTTTTTATTCTTTCCATTGCCTTTTTTCTTGATGCAACTGCTGTATTAGTCAATTTATCTGATTCCAAAATAATAAATTTTATTTCTGAACCAATGAGATTTCTAATATTTTTCTTATCGTCTTTATCCAGTCCAAGCTCTCTTCCTGGTATTAAAACTTTTATATTTTTAAAATTTACAACTATACAGTTTATAGTATCTTCATATATTTTCCCATCATCATGTGTTAATTTTACTTTTTCACTTTCTATTGCTATTGCCTTACCTGATAAAATTTTATTTTTTTCTTCAGATGTATTAATATTTTGCCATGCAATTTGCTTTTCTAATTCTTCAATCAATTTGCTTTCCTCCTTCCTTTTAAAAATTCTTCAAATGTTGGTAACTTTTGTATTTCTTCTTTTTCTTCAATTGAAACAAGTTTATAAGTAGTTTTTGGCTTATAATTTTCTATTGATATTTGATTAATATCTTTTCCTAGTCTATATTCCCAATATCTTAATTTTTTGCATTTAAAAGGTTTTTGCCCTCTTATAATTACTATTTGTTCATCATTATTCATTCTTATAATTTCATCTGGATTAAGTAAATTTCTTTTTACTAAAGATGTAGATTCCATTCCATAATTTAATTTTCCATCAAATTCCGCTTCTTTTCTTACAGAAGAACTTTCAACAGTTGCAACCCCGTAAAGTCTCTGAGATATATTGAGCAGTAAGTAAATCGTTTGTTCCCATTATAACTTTAATATCACAGTTTCCAATTAGACCTTGCCAAACATCATCCGGATATAAAGCTTTTAGCCCAGCAATATGCTGACATACAATTACAGCTGAAATTGATCTCGAACGAATTGTAGAAAGCTTTTGTTGGAAATCAGGAATTTGACCAATATTTGCAAACTCATCTAAAAAAATACACAAATGTCTTTTTAATTTTTTATCTTCATTTCTGTCGGCTTGTCTTATTGTTTTTATAAAAAGGAACGAAAAAAATAAGCTATTCAAAAAGCTCATTGTCATATCCATATCACTCATAATACAATATATAATCATTTTTTTATAATTTAAATCTGTAAAATCAATATCGTTTCTTTCAGTTATTGCTGCTATTTCATTTAATTGGAATATTTGAAGTTTGGTTGCAAGACCTGTAATTGTACTTTGTTTTATAGTATCTGAAGCCTGTGCATAAATATTATATGCAATTTTGGTTATTCCTTTTGAATGACTAAACACTTCATCAATCTTTTTTATATCTCCAGATGCTAATATTGAATTCAAATATCTCATATTTTTTTTGCTTTCATCTTCTACTTCAAATTTTATATGTAACAGTAATGCTTTTAATAAATTTTCTTGTGTATTTTGCCAAAATTCTTCTCCTTTTTTACCTGCATTTTGTGTTGTACTTACTACAACTTGGGCAAAAACTTGGGCATCTATTTCTTTTTCTATAAATCTAAATATATCTATTCCATCAGAATGTTCTGGATTTACTAAATTAAAAACCTTAACATCATATCCTTCTTTTTCAAAAATTTTACTTGTAACTCCAAATAATTCACCTTTTGGATCTGTACAAACAACATTTTTTCCTTGTATTGCAAGTGTTTCTAATTCCTTTCTTACATATTCTTTTTCTTGATTTGCAATTTTTAGAGCATTAGGAATAATATAACTTGTAGATTTACCGAGAGCCTGATGCACCCCATATCATTACATTCCTATTTAATGACTTACAATCATCTGGAAGTGTTATTATTTCATCACTATCCAATGTTTTACCTAATAAAATCCCTGGCGTTTTTTCTTCATCACCTATTTTTAGTATTTTCACTTCTTCAGCAGTTGTAAAATTTGCTGTTCCATGTGTTCCATTTTTTTGTTTAAAATCAATGCCCTCTTTTTCAGTTTTCATTTGTTTCCTAGTAAATAATACATTAAATATACAAAAAACGAAAATTAGGGCAATTATGACGCAAATAAGGCATATTATTTTATTGGTACAAACTGTTAATATACAATCATAAAAATTATGGATATCTTTTATTACATATTTTTTATTAAAACATTTTCCAAGTAAACTTATATATCCATTTATCATTGGTATAAATAATCTTATAAATAAAAATACTATAAGAGTATATATTAAAATATTCTTATTTAACAACTTCTTTATATCTTTATATTTCACAAACTCCTCCTAATAAATTTTTGTCAAATATTTTTATATTGCAGTCGCTACATAATATTTTCTGTAATTTATTTTTGTTTTCTTCTAATGTTAATATGTCAATTTTACGTTTAGTATTTGTATTTTCTTTATAGAACCAGTTAATCTTCTCTATTATTTCAGTATTTATAAAAGGCATATATATTATATATTTTCCATCTTCTAATAAATAATCAGCTTTATCCCAGTCACTAATTAAAATTTCTTTTTCATATATAAATTCTAATAAATCGTGAGTGTTTGTTTTTAGTAGTTTTTTTATTATTTCTTTATTTTCAGTTGTATTTTTTATTACATATGTATTTTTCTTTCCAAATGATAAATTAGAATATCTTTTATTAATTACATCAAAATTTTCAACAAATATTATAATATCATCATAATTTACACTCTTATTTACATCAAATAATAATTGTTTTATATATATGTGTTCTTTTTTATCAGAAATATAATAAGTAAGATATTCTTTATTTTCAATAATAAGCTTTCCAATATACCTTCTTGCTGTTTCAGTGAATTTATCTTTTTCTTTTATATCCCAACTAGGAATAAATTTAATAACTGAATCAATACTTAATGTTGCAATACTTGCAATATGTTTTAATCTTTCCATATATGATTCATTTTTAATATTTTTTATATAATTTGAGCCAACTTCTCCTAAAACTTTTCTTCCTCTTTTATCAATTGTAATATAGCTTTTGTACTTTTTAACATATTCTTTATCTATTAATTTATTAACTCTTTGCCTATAATATCTTTTTGTTTTATAAATCAAACTTGCATCTTCTACTTTTAACAATTTGTATTTTGACAAAAATTTTAATACTTCAAAATCATCTTCACTTATGTTATTTTTTTCTTGCACATACTTCCTCCTTTTTTTCTGTTCAAGCCACAGTTTTTCAACGGTGTCTTAAACTATTGAAAAAATTGAAAAGTTTTTGTTTGATTTTCAGGCTTTTAAATATCTTTTTTTATAAAAAAATTTTATATGAATTTTTAATAAAAATTTCATAGTTTCTAAAACATTTTTTGTACTTTTTCAATCCAACCTGTTATATATTCTCCATTCATTACAAACACTTCGGTAAAAGGTTTTTTAGTATCATTTTTACCTTGTGCCAAATAAAACATATTATTTATGTTGTCATCTTTGATAATATTTTGTAATACCAATGCATCTATAATAGGCTTAACATATTTATTATCTATATCCATATTGCATTGTTTTTCATGTACTATAATTAGTACAAATGTTAAATTTTCCTTAAATAGTCCACTATATTTTTTTACACATTCTGCTGTGCTTATCATAATATTTTTATATGCATAATTGCTAATATTTTTAAATTTTGGTAATGTTTCAGGAATATATATCTTCAAAATGTCATTTACTAATGTTGCTTTATATGAATTGTTAATATAATTAATTTTTTCGTTTTCATTCATTTTTTCTTTATTATTAATCTTTATTTTATTAAATATTTCATATCTTATTTTTTCTAAATCTCGCAAATACTTTTCAATATCTTTATTTTCTAATATATCTTTGTTATTTATTATAAAATCTGTCTGTTTCCTTAGTTGTTCTAATTCTGGTAATATAATTTGTTGCACTTTTTCCTCCTTATTTTTTATAATTTAATTTAAAAGAAGATACAAAAAGTATTTTCTTAATGTACCTTCTTTTATAAATTTCTAATCATTTTCTGTTTCATCATATTTATCTGATATTAATTGTAGTATTTGTTCTCTTGTCTTGTTATCTATAGGATATGTACTATTTCTTCTGGTCTTTTTCATCTTTGGATTTAATGGCATATAAATATATCTTCCTTTTTCTCCATCGTGTAATTCAATTCCATCTATTATTAATGAATTTTGTATTAGAATACTTGCATATCCTAAAAAATTCCCTTTATTTATTTTTTTTATTCTAACTTCATTTATTTCTAACATATAAATTTCCTCCTTCTAATAATCTAACCCCGTTTTTGGTAGTTCTTTATCTTTTGCAGGTGTTTTTGTATAAACAACTGTATGAGCATCATCCTTTGCTTCTAGTTTTGTATTTTGATATGTTGCTGTTACATAAGTTCTATTTACAAAAATTTTATTATTTTGAACATTGTCATTTACCTTTGCTAATAACTTTGGTGCTTCTACTTGTGTAAATCCTTGTTTTACTTTTCCAAAGCAAATTCTATACTCTTTTACAAATTCACCATCTTCAAGTCCTAATGATGTAAAATCAATAGTATTATTTTTAGTTGTACTATATTCTCCAATATCTTTCCAATTTGTATTTTTATTTGTTATATATTGAACTTTATATGTAAGTTCTTCATTCCATGTTCCTGTTTGTAAGCTTTGAGCTGTTACTTGTCTTGGCAATTTATCTTTCCATATAAAATTATTTACATCTGTATTAGAGAAGTTACCTATTTTATTAAAATCATAAGTAATTATCTCTCCTTTTTGAGCTTCTGTTGGACCTTCTTTTTCAACACCAACAACTAAATTTACATTATCATTTTTAATTTCTAATTCTATTGTTTGTCCATTTTTCTCAAATTTGAATTCAACTAAATCTGTATTTATTACATAATATGGATCAGTTGAAATTTCTTTTAAATAATATGTTTTACCAGTTTCTAGATATTTATATATGAAGTCTTGGTTACTTTTTACATTTAAAGTATCAATATATTTTTGGTTTTCATCTAATAATTCAAATGTAGCATTGATTTTTGTTCCTGCATCTAAATTAGTGTACTGATTATATTCTTTAGTTACTTTTTTAATTTTTAAAATATTTTCATAAACTTTAACTGGTACATCATCTTTATCTTCCACTTTAGCTTTTAAATATGTTCCATTAACTTTAACATTATTTATAAATTTAGATTTATCTAAAAGACCTTCTTCAACTTTTGTTACAACTTTCATTTTTGAATTATTTGAAAATCCAATCTTTACTGTTCCAAAATTCAAACTATAAGATGTTATATATTCTCCATTTTCTAATTTAATATTTGTAAAATCAATTTTATTGTTTGTTTTTGTACTTAATCCTTCTTGTAATTTTATATTAGATTTTTTATTTGTATTATAGGTTATAGAATATTTTAAATCTTCATTATATGTTCCAGTTTCTAAATTTTGTATTCTTACTTCTTTTGGTAAATCATCAGTCAATGTAAATTCATTTAGCTTAACATTTGATAAATTTTTTATATTATCTATTTCATAATTTACAATTTCTTTTCCTTGTGCTTCATTTTTATCTGCATCTTTATCAACATTTACCTTTATATCAACAGGTGTATTTTCTACTGTCACTTCCTTTTTATCACCATCAAAATCAAGTTTTACTTCAAATTCAGTATCTTTTCCCTTTAAATAATAATCTGGTGCTAATTTTTCAGATATAATATATTCTCCTAAACTTAATCCTGATAATTTAAATTTTCCATATTCATCTGTTGTCATTTCTTTTACAAATTTTCCATCTTTTGATTTTACTGTAAACACAGCACCTTTTAATCCTGTTCCTTTTTTATCACCTGTAATTGTACTATCTCCACTCGTTACTTTTGTAAGTTCAATATTTCCTGTTGGATTATAACTCATACTACCTCTTGCATTACTTAAAACAAATGGGTCTGCTGTTAATACATAGTTTTGTAAATTTGAGTTAGGAGCTTTTCCAAAAAGAATTGGAAATGTTTCAGCTTGTCCACTAATACTAAATTGAATATTTATTTCACTTTTAATATTTTTTCTAGGTACTAATACTTTAAAATGTTCTCCTTTATTAAATGTTGTTTTAGAATTATTATTTTCGTCAGTTACTTTTGTTCCTTCTGGTGCTGATTGACCATTTAATATAACTTTTATATCTTTCATATTTACTTGTGAATTTACTACAAAGGTTTGAGAAACATAGTTTTTATCTTTATTATCCACTCCTGCATTTGTTATTGCATTAGTTGTTATAACAGGATCTTGATAAGTTTGTGTTCCATTTCTACCTATATTTGCAAGTTCTCTTACCTTATTTGCCATTCTGTTTCCAACTTCAGTTGCTCCAAAATATCTGCTTGTATCTCTTCCATCTAACACACTATAAACAGCTTGTTTTGTTACAGCAAATGCTTGATAATCATTATCTAGTCCCATTTCAGCTGCTGATTTATAAGGGAACCCATTTAGCAATACTCTCCAAACTGCTTGATTATTTGCAACTTGACTCATATCTTGTACCTCTACTCCATATGAATCATTATCATCTACACCATGTAAATTAACATTTAGACAATATGCTGGATATTGTTTTCCATTTTCATTATATACAACATAATGTGTTAAAACTACTACTGTTACTCCTTGAGAATTTGTGTATTTTAAATCATTACCACATTCTCCTAATGAAACTAAATCTTTTGTTTCTCCAACTTGTGCTGCAAACACACCTCCAAATTGGCTTACTATCATAAATAATAATAAAATTGAACTGATTATTTTCTGACTAATTTTTCTTTTCATATTTTTTTATTTCTCCTTCCATAATAAAAAAGCATAGCAAAGTAGCTAATGCCTTTTTATAAATTTATAATATTATTCTATATCTATATAATATCTGGTTTCTGTTGCAAATCCTGTTTTTTTATAATCAACAGCATATACTAAAAATGTAACAGGAAATACATTTAAAACCTTTCCTTCAACTTGCTTATAATTATATGGGAACATATAATTTTGTCCAAGTAGGCTTCTACTAACCTTTATACTGTATAATTTTTTTCCATCTGTTCCCCATAAATCAGGATTTTTCTTTGCTATTTCATTAATATCATTTATTAACTTTTTAGTTGCAGTATCATTATAGATATATTCTTCTGTAATTTTTTCTTCTTTATTTTTTTCTTCAGTATTATTAGATTGTGTCTTTTGTATTTCTTCAGTTTTTACTTTTTCCAGTGTTTCTTTATTATTTATAGGAGTATCTTTTGTTCCTACATTACTTTCTGGTTTTTGCTCTTTCTTTGTTTGCACAACCTGATTTTTATTTACTTCATTTTTAGAATTATCAATTTGTTCTACAGTTTTTTCATTTTTAGATTCATTTTCCTTAATATTAACTCTTTGTTCTACATTATTTTCTTGTTGATTGTTTTCTAATTTTTCTTGAATATTTTCTTGTACCTCAGTATTTTCTTTGACCTCTTTAATTATAGTATTAGCAACTTGATTTTCATCTTTACTTGTTTCTTCTACTATATTCTCCTCTACACTATTGTCATTTTTAAAATGCTGAATCTCTTTTGTTCCACCAATTAATAATATAACAGCTGAAATAATACTAATAAATATTTTTTTATACATATAAATTCCTCCTTAAATTTTATTTTTTTAAGTATAAAATTTATATATATTAATTTTCAACTTGAGAAAAAATTTTAATTGATTTTTTCTTCTGCAATTACACAAAATCTTTTTTCAGGCTGATTTGTAATGCAGGTAACCAAAGTAATTGTATTTTTATCTTTTGTTTTGTTTTCAGTTATCGACCAATCCGTATTTTCGATTTCTTTTGTTTGGATTACTTGATAACTTCTTTCCCCTAATTTTGTCTTATATATTATTGTATCTCCGTTTACTAATTCATTAATTCTGTCAAAATAGTGCTTAACAGAATCTCCTCTATTATGGGATGCTAAGCAAACATTTCCGTCCCATATACTGCTATTATTGAAATGTCCTATACTATTTGCAAGAATTTCTTGTTCTATGCCTTCTTTAATTGGTGCTGAAAGTTCTAATTTTGGAATTTCTAATGTTCCTATAACTTCATTTTCATCTTGCAAATCTATATCATCATCTGAATCAACTGTAATATCTTGAAGTACATTATTAACCATAATTAAATTATCATTATTGTCTTTTTTATTTTCATTACTAATTGTAGTAACAACAGTTGATATTACTGTTGTTAAAAATATAGTTCCAATGATACTACTTAAAATTATTATTTTAATTTTATTTTTTTCCATTATTGAAATCCTTTCTTATTTTTTTCTTTATTTGAATATTAAATAGTTTTCTATATATTTTAGATATATCAGCAAATGTTTTAGGATTATCTAATATATCTTTTATTTGACTTGGATAAAAATTACCAAATATCAAATCATATATTCCATTTTCTAATGCAATTTTTGTATTTTCATCTTTTTCATTATTTAATAGTAAAATTACTCTTATGTTTTTACTTCTTAATAAATACAAATATTTTCTAAAATCTTTTTCTATTGCACTACCAGCTAAAATAACAGTTTGATTTTTAAATTTATCATCTTCAACAATAAAATCTGCATAGCTTACAACCATAGAACCCTTTATTTCAGCTTCTAGTATTTTATCAATTTCATTACTTCCTGTAAAAATAACTACCATTATGCTTTATCTCCTCCCTTTAAAATTATCAATGGATTTATTGTTTGTCCATCTTTTTTAACGGTAAAATGACAGTGACAACCTGTTGTTGCTCCATTTGTTGGTCTTCCATTTGCATCTTTGTATGGATTATTCGGAACATTATATACATTTTTAGGTCCAACTTTTCCTATTACTTGTCCTTTTTTTACTTCATCTCCAACTTTTACAATAAAATTTGGATCACTATGGCAATACGAAAATGAATATTCTCCTGATTCAATAGTTATTGTAAATCCTCCTGCACCACCCCAAGCTGTTTTTGTTACTTTTCCATCCGCAATTGCAATTATTTTTGTTCCTTCTGGTGCTCCTATATCTATGCCACTATGAAATGTTGATGCCCCTGATGTTGGAGCTGTTCTTTTACCATATCCACTTGTTATATCTTTAAAGCTTTTTCCAACAACGGGAAATTCTGCATCTTCTACTATTTCATTACTATTAAACATTCCATCTATAAAGTCACCAACACTATCAAAAAATGATTTACTATCTTCTTCTGTGTATTCTTTGGTCGTATAATATTTAATTTCACTTTTCATATTGCTTTTTTCTTCGTTTTTTATTCCTATGTAGAATATATCTGTTATATAACTAACCAGAAGCAATATGATTAAAATAAAAAATATGGGAATCGCTAATTTACTTAATAATATTAATAATCCTTTTTTTATTTTTTTCTTTATTTCTTTATTTAACTTTTCTTCAATCATGTTTTATCCTGCTCCTGAATATCAACAACTGTACTATCTTCATTATCCTTATTTTTAAAATCTTCTTTTCTGGAATTATTAATATTGTGTCTATTATATTGTCGATTCGTTTTAAAATTTCTACCTTCAGCCATATACATACCCATATTCATAAATTCTTTACCCGTATTAAATACCTTTTTCCCAGCGTTCATAATATTATGATTTGTACTACCTTTATC
Source organism: Clostridium sp. 26_22 (assembly GCA_001916005.1). Lineage (GTDB taxonomy): Bacteria > Bacillota > Clostridia > TANB77 > CAG-508 > CAG-269. The sequence continues at coordinate 190,815 of MNRP01000055.1, read as the reverse complement.
ATTTTGTATAATATTGTCTTTACCATCATTTATTTTACTTTCATTTATTTTCGATGTATTCATAGGTATAGTTTGCATTTTGTTTGTTTCCATCTTAGTTGTACTCATTGGAGTAATTTGGCTATTATCTGTATTAACATCATTTGAAACCATTCTACCTAAAAAACTTGTATTATTACTATTGTTTTGAGTATCATTTCCTTTAAATTGATAAGCTATTGTTTTAATACTATACGCCATAGCACCTGCCATACCAATACCTCTATTTGCTAGTTCTTCATTATTTATTCCAGCAATTCTTGATACAAGGTTTTGTAGTGTGTTTTGCAAAGCATCTGCAATAGGCAAAATCATCATTGCCCAAAGTATAGAAGTAGCCCAACCACCAGACTGAGGCAAAAATTCCATATATACTAAAAATAAAAAAGCATATATAAATTGCATAAATATATTAATCAAAATTTGTCCAAACCATATTGCCGCACCTATAGTTCTTTTGTTAATCATCCACATTATTGATATAATAGGAGTAAATAAAGTGAATATTAAAATTGTAAATTGTCTAATTATAAATTTTACATTTAATTTAAAAAATAAATAAGCAAATAAAGCTATAACAATTGCAGTCGCAATTGCATTACCTGTTCTAATATTACTTATCACATTATTTCCAAGTAAGTCATTTAAACTTCCATTTGATAAGCCTACAATCATGTGAACTAAATTATTATTTAATAGCAATAAAAATTTTACAAATAATGGTGCAAGTATAATTGAAACTGCTCCAAAAAATAATCTCATTAAACTATCTTTTGCTTCACTTCTTTTTTCTATGCTATATCCACCAATAATAAATTTATAAGCAGTAATAACTACTGCAATTAGTAATAAACTTCCTGAAATTCCTGCCATTATTTTATACCAATTCATCATTGAGTTCCATTGTTCATCAGTAAAAGGTGAAATATCACTTGAATCTTGTGCAAAAATTAATTCATCATAATTTTTAAATCCAACTCCTAATTCTTCTTTTGTAGTCAAATCAAATACTGCTTCTGCTATTCCACCGTATCATCTTTGCAATTATCTTTTCAAAAATCCCACCATCATCACTATCAATTGTCTTATTTATATCTGTTTGAGTTGATTCTTCTTTATTATCATCTGTAAAAAAGTTTGCATTTGTCTTTGGAATAAAAATGCTAAAAAAAACAAGTATAATTAAAATACTTGCAATAATTTTTTTATTAATTTTTTTCAAAATCTCTCCTCCTTTATACCTTAAGCATTTCTTTTTCTTTATCTAGAATCTCAATAACAATTGCCGAAACTTTTCCTTCCATATAGAGAAGTGCTTCACCTTTTTTTGCTTGTAGTAAAAATTCTCTTGTCCCTTTTGATAATTTAAAAAATTCAATAACTTTATCAACACTTGCTGGTGATTGTTTCATTATTATTGCTGTACCACAAGAATTAAGACTTGCTCTACCTTGAGGTGATGCTGTAAATTCTTCAGCCATTTGACTTGCTAAAACAAGTCTTACGCCTCTCTTTCTTGCTCTACGAGCTAATTGTTCAATAAAATTTGCAGTTTCTTCATATTTAAGCATAGTCCATGCTTCATCAATATAAATTGACTTTTCATCATATAAATTTGATCTTCTCATGTATTTTTCAGTAATCCATGTTGTAATTACTAAACTTGCATAAAATTTAGTTACTTCATCTGTTATATTAGATAAATCAAAATCTATACAAATATCATTTATATTGATGTTACTTTGGCAATCAAACATTCCCAAACTTTTACCTCTTAAAAATCCAGTTAATATTTCTGCTAATTCTTTTGAATTTTTCTTACTTGCTAAAATTCTTTGAAAGTCAGAAAGAGTTGGCATCTTCTTCTTTATTTTTCCTAACGTTAATTTATTGCCGACTTTTCCACCTTCTTTTTCAAAAATGCTCTCTTTATTTGTTGTAATTCCTTTTTCTTTGTATGTTTCTATTACACTTTCTTCAATATCGACTAATTCTTTAGCATTTAATGGTCTATCCATATAATTTTTCATTATTCCTGATAAAATTGCTCTTATTTCTGCAACTTTGTTAAGAATATTAATTTTTTCAATTCCATTTTCTTCTTGTTCAATATCTATATCAAAAATATTAATTCCTGCATCTACACCTTGTTTTATTGATATAACTCTACCACCTAAATTTTCTGTTCTTTTTTTATATTCACCTTCAATATCAAGAATTGCAGATTGTGTATTATTAGTAACTAATGATCTTGAAGAAAGAGTGTCCATTGTTACAGATTTTCCGGCTCCCGTTATACCTAAAATAACTATATGTGGATTTGTTAAATTTTTATCAAACGTATCTAAATATACTGGTAATCCTGTAAAATAATTTCTGCCGATTGGAACACCATTTAGACTAGATTCTGTATTAGAATTTGCAATTGGAAACATTGTTGCTAATCCATTTGATGTCACATTTCTTTCATAATCAAATATGTTTAATTCATTAAATGGCAAATTAGATTTTAGTCCTTCTAATTGTCTGAAATTAAGGCATCTTGCTTTAGCAGAAATTTTTGAAAATTCATTTTTCAATAAATTACTCTTTGCATTTAATTCTTCTAGATTTTGTGCATTTATTCTTAAAAGAATAGTAATAAAGAATAGTTTATCATTTGCAGTTTGTACTTGCCTTCTAATTTCATCATAATCATAAATCATCTTTTCTAAAGGATGTATTAAATCAATATTACCTTTATTTTCATATGTTTGTCTTTCAGATTCTAATATAGTTACCTTTTTATTTAATTGTCTTATTACACTATCATCATTTGCAGGACGATTAATTATACTTAATGTTACATCACCTAGCATATTAAATATTCTATCTAGCCAACCTAAATATGTCTTACTTGGATATGTAGAAATTACAAAACTTCTTGTGTATTTATTATCTCCTAAAACTACATAATCTCTTTTTTCATCTATGCAATCTGGTATAATAAGTTCAATTAATTCTGGTACTTTTTCAAAGATATCCCCTTCTTTTTTCTTCAATTCTCTTTTTTTTACTTTTGATATTGATATTTTTTTCTCATTTTTTCTATGCTTTACTTTCTGATTGAACATAAAAATCTAATCCTCCCTTCTTTATGATATTTCTTAACTGTTCATTAGAATTTTTATTTAATTCTCTATATATAAGTTCTATTATATCCATGTCTGATAATAATCTAGCTGTTACTTTTATGTTAGATAAGCTATACCTTAAATCATCATAGTATTCTTTTAATTCTCGTTCTGCCTTATCATATGGTTCAAAAGAAGTTATAATAAGATAGTTTTTTCTAACATATAAATCATCTTCTTGCATAATATTATCTAAATATTCTATAATACTTTTTCCATATTCTTTAATATTGTTGTTTCGTTGTCTTTCAATATTTTCTCTAATATTATCTATTTTATCTGTAGTATCTATTTTTTCAATCGTACTGAAAAATTGAGTTTGATTTGTAAATGTTTTTGCAATCTTTTTTAAATTGTTATCAATATTATTTTGTTCTTCATCATTTAAAAGTCTATATTCTATGCTTCCTAGTTCTATGACTATAGAATGACTATTATTTATTGTTAACATTTGATTTTTTATTTCTTCAATTCCCCATATAGTTTTAATATTTTTCCTTTGTTTTTTTATATTTGTTTTTTCTTGTGTGCCTAAATTATACATTCTATTCTTTTTTCTTAAATATATTGGCAATATTATTATTAAACAAATACTAGCCAACATAAAAAATATTGTAATTACCATTTTCATTTACCTTTCTCTAAAATATATTTTTTCTTTCTGAAGAAGAAATTTAAAATATAAATAAAGTATTTATCTGCATTGGTCTCATCAATCTTTAAAAATGCAAACAATATAAACATTGTTGTAAATATTAAAAATAGAAAAGATTTAATAAAAATATTAATTATAGGTACAAAAAATATTCCGAGCATTGTTGCACCAAATATTAGATATATTGCCTGTCTGATTGATACATACCCACCAAAAACTTTTTCTTCATGTTTAAAGTTATATGGTACATTATATATTTGCATTTCTTATCCTCCAATCATTGAACCTGAACCATTAGTTGATACACTTAAAATAATTCCTGAAACAATTAACGCTAAACTTAAAAGCATAAAACCTGCTGCTACCCAAGCAAGACCTCCAATTCCTTCTGATCTTTTTTGAGGATTGTTTGCATTAACAATTAATTTTATTGCTATTATTACAATACTCACAAACATAAGAACAGAACCGTACTGGCATTGCTAATTTGATAACTGCATCTTTTACATTTTGTGTTGCTGTTTCAACTTCTTGTGTACCTATTGTTGTGGCTGCATAAGTTCTTAAATTCATTAACATTACTGATGCTGTTGTAACTAAAGATGTTAATTTTAATTTATTAAATTTGCTCTTTTTAATTTTTCCTTCTGTTTTCATCTGAAATTTTCCTCCTTTACCTGAAAAAAGCTATAATTAATGGTATAACCAGTATAAACACCTGTAATAAAATACATATTATAAAATTCTTTATACCAAATTTAATTGTTTTTTCGGATTTAATACGGCTCCCGAATTAGCCAAATAATTAAACTTGTAAAAATCAAAATTGTTAAAAATATAATTATAAAAAAAAAGTATTTTCCATCATATTTTCTAACATAAGATTCATACTAGAATTTGTTTCTAAATTATATGGTTCAATCATCTAAAACCTCCATTTAAGTTTAAAAAAATAAAGCTAACTATTTAGCCTCTAATTTTCTAATAATACTTGCATAATAATAGTCAAAAAAACTTTTTATCTCATTTTCTGTATCTTTATATGTTTTTTCAAAAGATTTACAACTATCATATACATCTATAAAATTTTCTCTTTTAGATTTTTCTAATAATTTTCTTTTGTTTTTTATAAATAATTCTTTTATTGTATAAATTATTATCTTTAGTTTATCAATATTCTCTTTTTTAAAAGTCATTAATATTTCTTTTGTATAATTAAATTCTAACCTTTCTATTATCTTATAAAATTCCTGAAAATCTTCAATTTTCTCAAAATCTTTTGGAATTTTCCCATTATTATTTATTATTAAATTAAAGAATCTATCTATCATAATATTTATATTATTACCTTTATCTTTTTTGCTTATAGGGTATGAGCAATTTTGCATATAGGGGTATGTGCTATTTTGCTTATAGGTATCTTGCACAATTTGCCTACAACTTATATCAGTAATATAAATTCTTCTCTCAACTATCTCTTTTTTATTATTTCTAATTAATTCAACTTTTATATATTCCAATTTTGATAAATGAGAAATCCATCGAGATATTGTTCCTGGTATAACTCCATATAGCTCTGCAAAATAATTATTGCTTGCAAAACAATAGCCTTCTTTTCCAATTAAAGCTGTTATTTCTCCATAAAATAATCTTTCTGCATATTTAAGTCTTTCATCATATCTTATTGTTGCAGGAATTATAGCATAATATGAAGGTTGCTTTTCTACATTCACATTTCACATCACCTCCTTAACTTTTTATTATCAAAAAAATTGATATAAAAAAATAAAGTGCGAATTACACTTTATTTTCAAAATCCATTAAAAACACGTAATATTTTTGAATGAATTTTATACATTTTTATAGATAATTACAATTTCTACAAGTCGCTTGTAGTGCGGTTTTTCAGTTTTTCCTGTCTTTAATGAACGCGTTAAGATTGTGTAGTAGCAATGGCTGAACATATTGCAGGCTCTGAAGAAGCTTTTGTTCAAATGATGAATGATAAAGCAAAAGAACTTGGTATGAATGATACGACTTTTAAAAATTGTCATGGGATTGATGAAGATGGCCACGTAACATCTGCATATGATATAGCTTTAATGTCTCGTGAACTTTTAAGTAACCATCCTGATATAACAAAATATACAACAATTTGGATGGATTCTTTAAGAGATGGTAAATCACAATTAGTTAATACCAACAAATTAATTAGAACCTATAAAGGTATTACTGGGCTAAAAACTGGTTCAACTTCCCTAGCTTTATATAATCTATCAGCAAGTGCAACAAGAGATAACCTATCTTTAATAGCTGTTATTATGAAAGCACCATCTACTAAAGTAAGATTTGCTGAAGCATCAAAACTTTTAGACTATGGTTTTAGCAAATTCTCTTTTAAAAACTTTGGAAACAAAAATGATGTAATTCAAAATGTTAATGTAAGTAAAGGTGTTAAAAACACTGTTAATGCAATTCTAGAAGATAATGCTGGTACATTAATAGAAAAAGGAAAAGAAAATCAAATAACACAAAATATAACTATCAATGATAATATACAAGCACCACTAAAAAAAGGAGACAAAATTGGAGAAGTTACCTTTACACTTGATGGGCAAACCTTAGCCACAACTAATCTAGTAGCCGAAAACAACATAGACAAAATAACTCCATTCACTACCTGTAAACAAATCATATACAGCTGGGTAGACCTCTTAAGAAGTTAAAAAATCAACCACAAAAAATTCCTAAAAATTTCCCAAAATTTTTAGGAATTAATATTAAAGCACTAAAAAAGCAAAAAATTTCAAAAGTAGAGAAGCCCCAAAAAGAAGTATTTATTGATATTGCAGTGATCCGTGGGTGACCGTTTTAGAAAATGTTCGAACGCCAGTGAGTTACATTTTCTTAAATATGGCAACGAAAATATCAAAAAATACTTCTTTTGGGGGCGGTCAATTTAAAGACCATTATTTAAAATTTTCTTCATCTCCTCATTTCTCTTAACCTTCTTAGTAGTAGTCTTAACCAATTCCTCCTTACTAAAAATCATATTAGTAATATGCTTATATCTAGGCACAGTCTCATTAACCTCAGTCTTAATCTTATTCCAAATAATATCTTTTAACTCATCATCACTCATACCCTTATATTTTTCTTCTTTAGCAGTTTCTTTATTTAAAACCACCTTAACAGACAAAGTAATATCATTTTTATCTTTTTCATCAGGTAATCCGAAAACCATACACTCCTCAACTAAATCAATTCTGTTTACTAGGGTTTCTACCTCCTCAGGGAAGATTTTCTTTCCATTTTTTAAAACTATCATATTTTTTTGTCTACCTGTTATAAATATAAATCCATCTTTGTCTTGGTAGCCTAAATCTCCCGTATAGAACCATCCATCTTTTAAGACTTTATTTGTTTCTTCTTCATTTTCATAATATCCAAGCATTACATTTGGTCCTTTTACTCTAAGTTCTCCTATTCCCTTTTCATCTTTATTTACGATTTCTATTGTGTCATTTTCCATAGGAACTCCTATTGAACCGTTTCTTGTTTTGAAATCATTTTCTGCACATATTACTGGTGAAGTTTCTGTTAGTCCATAACCTTGAACCATTTTTATTCCTAAATCATTCCATCCTTTTTGAACTTTTGGATCTAGTGGTGCTCCACCTGAAATTACGAATCTTAATTTTCCTCCTAATTGTTCTAATACTTGTTTAAACAATAGTCTTCTTATATCAATTTTTATTTTTAATAATGCATTACTAATTTTTATTGCATTATTTATTAATTTTGTTTTTCCTTGTTTTTCAATTTCTTTTAAAATTTTATTATAAATTGCTTCTACTAATAATGGCACACCAACAAATACAGATACTTCATATTCTTTTAAGTTTTGTGCAATGTATCTTAATCCGTCTGGAAATGATGTTCTTACACCACAAGCTAGCATCAATATTAATGCTGTTGAACCAAATATGTGATGAAATGGTAAAAATGCTAAGTTTGAATCTGTTTCATATATTCCTTCTACTTTTTTCATTGCATATATATTTGATGCAATATTGTTTTGTGAAAGCATTACTGCTTTTGATTTTGATGTTGTTCCAGATGTAAATAGCAAAATGGCCATTTCGTATGAATTTATTTTTGTTTCTACAAATTCTTTATTTCCTTTTTCATAAATTTCTTTTCCTTGTTCTAATAAAGAATTCATATCTAAAAATCCTTCTAATTTTGACATTGAAATATATTCTTTTATGTTTGTGTTGTTATCATCTTTTATTTTTTGTATTTTTTCAATGTATTTTTCATCAAATACTACAGCATCTGCTTTACTTCTTATTAGTGAATTTTCTAGTTCATCAATTTGTAAATCTTTGTCTAATGGGATTGAAACTATTCCTCCTAAAAGGTTTGTTAGATGAGCTAATATCCATTCGTATCTATTACGACCTACAATGGCTATTCTTTTGTTTTTTAGTCCCATGTCGTATAATTTTGTACCATAATAATTTATTTGATTTAAAAGTTCTTTATATGTTATATTGGTATATTCTGCTTTTTTATTAATTTGTTCTTTTTTTATAAAAGCCACATTATTGCTATATTCCTTTGCTGAATTATAAATTATTTCTTTTACATTTTTAAATTCTTTTACTTCTCTTTGTTTTCTCATGAATTTTCTCCTAATATATAAAAATAAGGTAACTGTTTTAGTTGCCTTATTTATAATACACTATTTTATTTAAAATGTCATTACACTAATTGGTCAGTTTTTTTATTCACTATTTCGCATATTAAGTCTGCTGATTTTTCTACACCTAATGTATCACTGTTTATACAGATATCATAATTGTTTGGATTGTTCCATTCTTTTTCTGTATAATGTTTATAATGATTTGCTCTTAATTTGTTTATTCTTGTTATTTCTTTTTCTGCTTTTGCTTTATCTAAACCATAGAATTCTGTTGCTCTTTTTACTTTATTTTCCATATTGCTGTAAATAAACACTTTTGTTACATCTTTTCTATCATTTAATATAAAGTCAGCACATCTTCCAACAATTACACATGATTCTTTTTCTGCTGTATTTTTAATTATTTCTGATTCTTTTAAGAATAGTTCATCTGCATTGTTTAGTCCAAAATAATAACCATTATTTAAATCTGCTAAAGCATCTCTTTTTTGTTCATTATTTTTGATAAATTCTTCTGAAAGTCCTGTTTCTTCTGCTACTTTTTTAACAAATTCTTTATCATATAATTTTATTCCTAGTTTTTCAGCAACTAATTTTCCTATGTATCTTCCTCCTGAACCATACTCTCTAGCTATTGTTATTACTATGTTTCTTCCATTTTGATTTTCTACTTCTGATTTTTCTTCAACAGTTACTGTTTCTTTATTTTCATTATTTCTTAAATGTTTAACTTCTAAGATTAATAATGTTGAAGCTATTAAGAATGCAAGTCCATCAGCAAATGGTCCAGCATATAATATTCCATCTATTCCCCATAGTTTTCCAAATATTACCATTGCTGGTATTAAGAATAGTATTTGTCTTGATAATGATAACACTGCACTTTTTACACTTTTTCCAATTGCTTGGAAGAATATTCCTGATGGAATTTGAATTCCATTACATATTACTAACATTAAATATGTTCTAAATGCTATACAAGCAAATTCCATATAATTTGCATCTCCACTACCAAATATTGATATTAATTTATCTGGTATTGTTTGGAATAAAATAAATGCTATTGTGCTTATAATAACACTTAATCCTAATACTGTTTTTAGAGTTCTCTTTACTCTGTCATATTTTCCAGCTCCATAGTTATAACCAATTATTGGTTGTGCTCCAGCTGCAATTCCTATTATTATACTATTTAATATTTGGCTTATTTTCATTACTATTCCTAATACAGTGATTGGAATTTCTGAACCAAATTTTGATTGTCCACCATATTTTCCTAGTAAATTGTTTTCAAATGCCATAACTACAACTATGCTCATTTGTGTTATAAAACTACTTATTCCAAGCATTGCTACTTTTCTTGCTACACTTGCTTTTATTTTGAAACTTTCTTTATTTAATGTTACTGATTTGAATTTTTTAATATAACATATATTTATTATAAATGTTAATATTTGGCTTATTACAGTTGCAATTGCTGCACCTTCAACTCCCATTTTAAATACAAATATAAAAATTGGGTCTAACATTGTGTTTAAAATTGCTCCTGAAACCATTGATGTCATTGCATATTTTGGATTTCCATCTGCTCTTATTATAGAGTTTAATGTTGTTCCTATCATCATAAATGGTAATCCTATTGCTATTATATAACCATATTTTAAGGCATATTCTCTTAAATTGTCTGTACATCCAAATACATTTAATAGTTGTGGTAAAAATCCTAATGTTATTATGCACATAATTAAAGCTATAATTACAGACATTGCAATTCCATTTGCTACACCTTTTCCTGCTTCTTCTTTTTTCTTTTCTCCTAATTTTAAGCTTAGATATGCTGATGCTCCATCTCCAAACATTAATGAAAATGCTAAGCATATCATTGTTAATGGGAATACTACGTTTGTTGCCCCATTTCCTAAATAACCAACTCCCCAACCAATGAATATTTGGTCAACTATGTTGTATAGTGAGTTTACTAATAGCGATATTATACATGGTATTGAGAATTTTCTGATTAGTTTTCCGATTTTTTCTTTTCCTAGTATGTTTTCTTCGTTTTCCATTTGTTCCTCCTTTTATTTTTAACAAAAAAATACAACACTTTTTGTGTTGTTCGTTAGTCATTATTCTTTTTGAATAATGTTCGTTTCCAATTATACCATTTGTGTTATTTTTTGTTATTTGTGTTTCACAGTTAGTTATATTATCATATTTTTTGGTTTTTGTCAATTGAAAAAAAGCACTTTTTTTTACGACAAATTTCGCGTCCTCTTATAAAAATTAATATTTTTTATCATAAAAATTCATCTCAAGAATACCCTTAAAGAGGTGAATTATTTTGAGAGAAAAAAGCAAACTTTTTCTAATTAATGGTACAATTCTTACATTAACCGCATTATTTATGAGATTTGTAACATTAATTTTTAATATATATATTTCTAATAAAATAGGTTCTGAAGCAGTCGGCATTTTTAGTTTAGTAATGGCTGTATATTTGTTTTTTATTACAGTTGCAACTTCTGGCTTGAATATTGCAGTCACTTGTATTGTTTCTGAAAAATTTGCATTAGAAAATAAAAATACAGGCATAAAAGCTGTTAGAACTTGTATATTTTTCAGTTTACTTCTTGGAATTGTTGCAGGTAGTTTAATTATTATTTTTTCTAATTTTATTACCTCAGTTTGCTTACATAACAGGGTTTCAAGTAAACCTTTATTTTATATTGCTATTGGTCTACCTTTTATTGCGATGTCAGCTTGCATTAATGCTTATTTTAATTCTGTACGAAAAGCTTATAAAAATGCGATTTCACAAATTTTTGAATTTATATTAAAACTTATTGCAACTATCATTTTATTACAAATTAATATTAGTAAAGGTGTTGAACTTGTTTGTATTTCTTTAATATTGGCTGATGTTATATCAGAAGTTTGCTCTTTTACTTTAATTTATATTTTATATAAAGTTGATATTAGAAAGAAAAAATTAGATAATGTACGTTCTTTTGGCGAAAGAACAAGTATTATTAAAATAGCTGCTCCTGTGGCACTTACTTCTTATATACGTTCTGGGCTTTCTACTTTGAAACAACTTATAATTCCAACCCAACTTGAAAAATCTGGTTTGTCTTGTTCTGAGTCGCTTTCTAAATATGGTATTATTAATGGTATGGTTATGCCTGTTTTAAATTTTCCTATTGTTTTTATGAGTTCTTATAGTATGCTTTTAATCCCTGAGTTTTCAACTTATTTAGCTCAAAAGAACTATAAAGCTATTAATTTCATTAGTAATAAGATATTTAGATTGACCTCTGCTTTTTCTTTTTGCATTTGCAGTATATTTTTATTTTTCTCGAATGAACTTGGCTTAGCTATCTATAATAATTTGGAGTCTGGATTTTATTTTAAAATTTTAGCTCCTTTAATTTTCTTTATGTATATGGACAATATAATTGATAGTATTTTAAAAGGTCTTAATAAACAATTTGGTGTTATGTGTTGTAATATTTTGGATTTAAGTGTAACTATATGTTTTATATATTTTTTACTTCCAATTTATGGCATTAAGGGATATATAATTTCTATATTTATTAGTGAGATTTTAAACTTTTTTGTAAGTCTTTTTCAAATGATAAAATATTCAAAAATAAAATTAAATTTTATAGATTGGCTAATAATTCCTATTGTTTGCAGTATTATTTCATATTTGGTTTTGTGTGTTTCACACTTTAATTTAATTGATTTGAAGCTAAATCTTATTTGTAATATTTTGTTGTTTATTTTAATTTATTTGATGATTTTTATTTTTCTAAATCAATTACGAAAAAGAGATTCAATTATATAAAATAGGAGAAAGCATATTTTTATTTTTGCTTTCTCCTTATTTTATACTTATTCTATTTTAACCAATCTGGATTTGCTAAGTACCAATCAATAGTTTTAACAATACCATCTTCAAATTTTGTTTTTGGATACCATCCTAATTCATTTTTGATTTTAGTTGGATCTATAGCATATCTATAGTCATGTCCTTTTCTGTCAGCTACGTGTTCGATTAAATCTTCTGATTTTCCTAATCTTTGTAAAATTAGTTTAACGATTTCTATATTTCTTCTTTCATTGTGTCCACCAATGTTATATCTTTCTCCAGCTACTCCATTATGGAATACTAAGTCTATTGCTTCACAGTGGTCTTCTACATATAACCAGTCTCTAATATTTAATCCTTCACCATAAACTGGTAATTTTTCATTATTTAATGCTAATTTAATCATATGTGGGATTAATTTTTCATTGTGTTGATATGGTCCATAGTTATTTGAACAGTTTGTTACATTTACATTCATTTTGAATGTTTCATGATATGCAAATGCAATTAAATCTGAACTTGCTTTAGATGCTGAGTATGGGCTACTTGGTTTGATTGGAGATTTTTCTGTAAAATATCCATCTTCTTTAAGTGAACCATAAACTTCATCTGTTGATATATGAACAAATTTATTTGGGCTACCTTCTCCCCACACTTGTTTTGCGGCTTCTAGTAAAGTATGTGTTCCTATTACGTTTGTGTGTGTAAATATGAATGGATTTTTTATACTGTTATCAACGTGTGATTCGGCTGCAAAATGGATTACACCGTTTATGTCATATTTTTTGAATAATTCTAATACAAAATCAAAGTCGCATATATCTCCTTTTACAAATGTTATTTTATCCATTACTTTTTTTAAATTATTTAAATTTCCTGCATATGTTAATTTATCTAAAACTATTACATTATAATCTGGATGTTTGTTTACAAAATATTCTGCAAAGTTTGCTCCTATAAATCCTGCAGCACCTGTTACTAATACATTTTTACTCATCTTTTTTCCTCTTTTCTTTTATTTCAAATTACTAAATAAATCTGTTTCTTTTAATTCTTTTAGTGATGGCCATTTTCCATCTTTTTCTGATGTTAATAAGTTATCAACTTTTAAATTTCCCATAGGCCAATCAATAGCTACATCTGGGTCATTCCATTTAAGTCCACCTTCTGCTTCATGGTTGTAAATATCATCACATTTGTAAGCAAATTCTGCTTCGTCTGATAATACTAAAAATCCATGTGCAAATCCTTTTGGTATCATAAACATTTTTTTATTTTCTTCTGTTAATACAACACCTTCCCATTTTCCATAAGTTTTGCTTCCTGGTCTTAAGTCTACTGCAACATCAAATACTTCTCCTTTTATGCATCTAACTAATTTTGCTTGTGTATTTTCTTTTTGGAAGTGAAGTCCTCTTAATACTCCTTTTTTTGATTTTGATTGATTGTCTTGTACAAAGTCATAGTTTAAACCTATTTCTTCAAAATCTTTTTTGCTGTATGTTTCCATGAAATATCCTCTAGTGTCGCCAAATACTGTTGGTTCAATTATGCAAACACCTTCTATTGAAGTATCTATTCTTTTAAATTTTCCCATTTTCTTCATCCTTTCTTTGACACATTTTTTAATTATCTAAAATTATTTAACTAGTTCTTTTAAATATTTTCCGTAGTCTGTTTTCATATATTTATCAGCTAATTTTGATAATTGTTCTGCTGTTATCCAACCTTTTTGATAAGCTATTTCTTCAGGGCAACATACTTGCATTCCTTGTCTTTTTTCTATTGTTTGTACAAAGCTTGCTGTTTCTAGTAATGCATCATGTGTTCCTGTATCAAACCATGTCATTCCTCTTCCGAATGTTTCTACATATAATTTGTTCATTTTCATATATTCTTCATTTACTGTTGTTATTTCTAGTTCTCCTCTTGCTGATGGTTTTACATTTTTTGCTATTTCTATTACATCATTTGTATAGAAGTATAGTCCTGGTACTGCATAATTTGATTTTGGATTTTCTGGTTTTTCTTCTATAGATATTGCTTTTCCTGTTTCATCTATTTCTACTACTCCATATGCTCTTGGATCTTTTACTTGGTAACCAAATATTGTTGATTCATTTTCTCTTTCATTTGCTCTTTTTAGCATTTCTGATAAGTGTGAACCATAAAACATGTTATCTCCTAATATCATTGCAACATTGTCTTCTCCTATAAAGTCTTCTCCTATAATAAATGCTTCTGCAAGGCCATTTGGTTTGTCTTGTATTTTATATTCAAATTTCATTCCCCATTGTGAACCATCACCTAAAAGTGTTTTGAATGTTTCAGCATCTCTTGGTGTTGATATTATTAATACTTCTTTTATTCCTGCTTCCATTAATACTGATAATGGGTAATATATCATTGGTTTGTCATATACTGGCATTATTTGTTTTGATATTGCAAGTGTTAATGGGTATAGTCTTGTTCCACTTCCTCCTGCTAATATTATTCCTTTTCTATTTTTCATTATTTCCTCCTTACTGTCCAATGAGGTTGCCCCCATCGACACTTTGTCTAACTTGAAATGTCAAAAAAGGGCGTCCCTATTGACATCTTTCTTCTGCTAAATATCTTCTTAATCCATCTTTCCAATCTGGAACTTTTATTCCACATTTTTCAAGTTTTTCTTTTGACATTTGTGAGTTAAATGGTCTTTTAGCTTGTGTTACTTTCATCATTTCTATATATTCTTCTGTTGTTACTGGATTTACTTTGCATTCGATTCCTTGTTCTTTTAGGATTTCTTTTGTAAAGTCATACCATGTTGTGTAACCTTCGTTTGTTGCATTGTATATTCCGTATGGTATTTGTTTTTCTATTGCTTGATATATTATTTCTGTTAAGTCTTTTGCATATGTTGGGCTTCCGTGTTGGTCTGATACTACATTTATTTCATCTCTTGTTGAGCCTAATTTTGTCATTGTTTTTACAAAATTGTTTCCTCCTACTCCATATAACCATGCTGTTCTAAATATGTAGTATTCATCCATATTGTTTTCTATTCCTTGTTCTCCGTGTAATTTTGTTTTTCCATATACTGTTACTGGTTCTTTTTTATCATCTTCTTTATAATCTTTTGATAAATCTAGATTTCCTCCAAAGACATAGTCTGTTGATATGTGTACTAATTTACTTCCTGAAGCTTTGGCAGCTTTTGCTAAGTTTGTTGGTCCATCTCCATTTATTTTATCTGCTAATTCATAACATTCTTCTGCTTTGTCAACTGCTGTAAATGCTGCACAGTTTATTATATAATCTGGTTTTAAGTTTTTTATAAATTCAAATACTGCTTTTTCATCTGTTATATCTAGTTCTGAAACGTCTGTTGCAGTGATATCATTTCCTTTTGCAAATTTTTCTTTTACTTCTTTTGCAAGCATTCCATTTGCACCTGTTATAAGTATTTTCATATGTTATTCCTTCTTTCCTTTAATTTCAGTCATTATAATATCACTAAAAAGAAAAAAGTACAAGTTTTTTCTTGTACTTTTTTCTTTTTATATACCAATTTTTGATAATAAATCTATTATTGTCAATATTCCTATATATAATGCTGTTTTACTATATTCATTTGTATCTCTATAATCTGTTGATATCTTTTTGCTATTTATATTAACTAATATCAATGGTAAGATTGCAATTAAGTATCGTGCTTGATAACCATTTATTGATAATGCTCTTGCTGGTGTTACTAATAAATAAAATGCAAATGTTGTTAATAAAAATGTTATTCCGAATGTACCAAACATTATTATTTTTTCTTTTTTATTAAATACATATGTATTATCTGTTATAGATTTATATAATACAAAAACAAATAATATATATGCTATTATACTATAATATGGTCCGCAAAATACTTTTAAATTAAATCCTGTATACCAATTTAAATTAAATATTGATGAGCGAATATAATTTATATATACTGTTAATATATTGCTTGGTTTTTCTAATAAAAATTCTATTTGTTTTATTGGACTAGTTCCATCAACTCTTGAATCTCCCTGAGAATTTGTTGATATTTTTATTCCTTCATACATTCCAAATCCTAATGCTAACATAATAATTATAATTACTGTACATAGAATTTTTTTATCTTTTTTTATGCTTTTCATTATTGGCAATAAAAATATTAACGTACATATTCCAAAATATGCTCCATTTTTACATAACAAGCATAACACCATTAATCCTAATAATATTAAAAATTGCCTAAATGTTATTGTTTCTTTATTTTCCATGTTTAGTTTTAACACATATGCAATAAAAATACCTATTATTCCAATTGTTAATGCATCGATAGAATATGATGCTCCTAATATAATTGCTATAGGCATTAAATATGAACAGTAAAATATGTCTTGCTTGAATTTCAATAATTTAAATATGATTATTAACAATATTCCATAACAAATTACATTTGATATTCTACCCGCTATAAATATATCAGCTACACTTCCGTCCTAATATCCTTGCTAGATTTATTCCTATAACACTTGGTATATATAGTATTGGTGATGTATCTGTTGGAGTTGAATATACTTCTTCGTTTTCCGGAATTTCGTATTTATTTTCTTTATATTTTTCTCCGAAATAATCTATCGCTAAGTTTATTGATGGATTATTAAATTCTATATTATGAAATGCACCATCTGTTATTGGTTTATTCATATAATTAAAATTGCCATCAGCTATGTTTAAAGCAGATAAAAAATGTCTTTTCTCATCTACAATATGATACACTGTAGTTGTAATTGAGAATAGGAAACCAAATGTTATTATACTTAAAACTATATTTTTTATATAATCTTTTGTAACACATAATATAAATAACATCCCATTTAATTCTACTAATAGCATTAGAATTATTGAATATATGTTTTTATGAGAAAATAATTCATATATAGTAAAAATTGTTGCAATAATTGAATATACTATTATCAATTTTTTCTTATATTTTATTATTTTTTCCGCTTCTTCTATAAAACTTTTTGAAAATTTACTATATAAAACTATACAAATAATATATATAATTGTTCTAAACAAAGAAAAATTATAGGTCTTATTTGCCAATGCATTCCAGTTACAAAATCCTAACTCATAAATTAATAGGCATAAACTTAATATTAAAATAACTGCTGCTTCTAAAGCACTAATTTTTCTATTTTTCATCTTTTGTTTTCCTTTATTCTATATTTATTTTTTTATCAACTATATATTGTGGTCTTTTTTTGCTTTCATCATAAATTCTTCCTATATATTCTGATATAATCCATGTTGTCATTAATTGCACTCCTGAGAAGAATGTTACTGCTGTTATAATTGGCCATGCAACTGATAAATAATTAAATTTTCCAATAGCATTTACTATTATATATATTAATAATATTAATGATATTGCTATACAAACTCCACCCAATATTCCTATTAGTTTTAATGGCTTTGTTGAAAAACTTATTATTCCATCAGATGCTAATTTTAGCATTTTCTTTAATGGGTATTTTGTTTCTCCTGCAAATCTTTCTTTTCTTTCATATTCAAAGGCTTTTTGTTTGTAACCTACCCAGCTAAATAGACCTCTTAAGAATTTATTGTGTTCTGGTAATGTGTTTATTGTGTCTACTACTTTTCTATCTACTAATCTAAAGTCTCCTGTATCTTTTGGGATTTCTACATCTGATAGTGCATTTAGTGTTTTGTAGAACATTTTTGCTGTTAATAGTTTGAATGCACTTTCACCATCTCTTGATTTTCTTTTTCCATATATTACTTCATTTCCTTCTTCCCATAATTTTAGCATATCTGGAATTAATTCTGGTGGGTCTTGTAAATCGGCATCCATTATTACTATTGCATCACCTGTTACATATTGTAAACCAGCTGTAACTGCTGCTTGATGTCCAAAGTTTCTTGAAAAAGATACTATTTTAACACATTTATCATTTTCAGCTATTTTTTCTAATAGTTCTAATGTTTTATCTTTACTACCATCATTTACAAATATTATTTCATGTTCATAGTTTGTAAGTTTTTCTAAATTGCTTTTTACTCTTTTGTAACATTCTTCAACAACTTTTTCTTCATAATACATTGGTATTACAAGTGTTACTTTTTTCTTTTCCATTTTTATTCTCCTTTTTCATTATTAATAAAATTCTAATTTATTTATGTTCTAATGTCAATAGTATTTTATTCAAACTATTTTTCAAGCCATATGTTCCAACAAGTATAAATATTGGAATATGATTAATTAAATATCTTGCTCTTCCTTCAAATAATAATAAAAATAGTACCATTCCAATTATAGCTAATTTTCCTATATCTATATACTCATTTTTTTCTTTACTAATTGAAAATACTAGACCAATAGAAATAATTATCCAAGCTATTTGCATTATATTAGCTGTTATATTTTTATATTCTTTAGTAGTAACTGTTATAAATTTTTGTATTCTTTTTGCTGGTTCACTTTTATTGCTATAACCATTTACTAGCCAAGTTCCTTCATAACCATAATAAAATGTTCCATCAGATAATATCCAATTAGCTTTATTATATAAAAATTTAATATATCCAACTATTCCAAAACCTTTTAATCTCTCTTTTACTATTTTTAAATTATAATTTTGTTTTTCTTTGTAGCCTTTTATTGAATTTGTATTTTCAACATCTGTTCCATTATATGCTCCGTATAGTGTTTGGTTTTTCCCGTCTTCTTTTGTATCATTTGGTTTTTCTTGCATTCCCATCATTAAAAAATGCATATATGATATTTCTAAATCATAAGACATTTCTTCTGATATTAATTCATTAAAAAATTTTTCTTTTTGAACACTATATCCAAGATATGAAAATCCTACACCTACTATAAAAAACACACATAATATTAATGTATATGCAATATTTTTCAATCCGACTTTATTTATATTTAAAATTGATATTATAAAAATTGCTATTGGCATAATTATTACTGTTGGCTTTAATAACGTTCCAACTACTGTTACAATTCCCATTAATAATGCCAGAAGATATTTTTGGAATTTTTCTTTTGGCAATTCTTTTATACATATATATATATACAGAATTAATATTGGAAACATTATTGATATTGTATCTGTATAAGGTATATTTATATATGGTGAAAATATCATTAATGGTAATATAAACATTAACGAAAGATATGCACTTTTATTTCCGCTCACTTTTTTTATTGTTAAAAATGTAAAAAGTGAAGCTAAATCTACCATTATTATATTAAATACAATTGAAGATAAGAAACAATTTTCTATTATTTTTATATCTATAAAATTTTTAGAAATTTCCAAAACTTTATTTATTATTAAAAATATTCCTATGTTATTAGGATACTGTGCATAATATGGAAAATTAAAATATCCATTATTTGTGAATAAATAACTATCTTTTATTATTTCTCCACAGTCCCATCCATATTCGCCATATACAAGTTTTGCTATAATAAATTGAACTATAAAAATTATAGCAATAAAAATAAAATAATATATTTTTTTTGGTGAATAATCTAAGAATTTCATTTCTTTTTTTGTATATATATAATACAAAAATAAGATTATTCCATATACTATTATCGTAAAAATTATAATTACTGGTATTTTATAATTTATTCCAATTGTTTTATTAAAAAATATTGTATTAAATAATACAATTGCAAATAATATTGAAAATATTACTGCAATTGTTTTTAATATAAAATCTCTAATTTTATTTTTCATTTTTTTCTTTTTCCTTGAATACTATTAATTTGCTAAACAAATAATTTGATACGATTACTATCACTTGTGATAATAATTTCATTATTTTATCGTTTCCATGTAATATTGTTACACCAATCCACATAATCAACATATCCATTATAAGTGTAACTATTCTTGCTGTTACAAACTTACTAGCTTCTTTTATCTTATTTTTTTCTTTACTTTCAAATACAAATTTTCTGTTTGTAAAATATGCAAATGCTACTCCTGCTACCCAAGATAATATATTTGCAATTTGTAGCTCAATAGGGTTTGATGGATTTAAAAATGTAAATACTAATAAATAATATACTATTAAGGATACTAATGTAGTTAATACACCAAATATTAAATAATTTATAATTTCTTTATATTTTAAATATAATTCTTTTATTTTTTTCATTTTGTTTTCCTTTCATTAGTATTTTTTATAACAAATATTCAAATCAACATTTCCAAGTATTCCATCTACTTTTCCTGAACTTGTATACTGCCACATTGAGTATTTTCCATTATACCCTGGTCCAGATTGTATACTTTCTTTATAACTTGCAATCCAAGTATCATATGCTGATAATTGAGACATATCAAGTTTGTTTGTTGCCCATTCAACATTTGTATAGATTATAGGTGTATAACCAGAAGATTGAATTGTTTGGCAAAATGTTTTTGCTAAATATGTACGTGTATTTTTATCCAAGTCATCTGCTCTTCCTGAACCATTAGGTTTCGTTGACCTTTCTATATCTATAGCAACTGGGTAGTTTATACTATAACCTTTAAGTTTGTTTATAACCCAATTTGCTTCTTCTATTGCTTCTTCTTTATTTGTAGCTTGTGTTACGAAATATATTCCTACTGGTACACCTGCTTTTTTTGCTGATTCTATATTGATTCTAAAATTTGCATCTTCTTTAAAGTTTCCTTCTGTACCATAGCCTCTATAACCAACTCTAATCATTGCAAATTCTACTCCGCTTCTTTTTACTAATGCCCAATTTATACTATGATTAAATTCACTAACATCTATTCCTTTATAGCTTCTTTTATATTTAGGTACAATTCTAATTCTGATTGCTTCAATTCTTCTTCCTTGTCCAACTGTTCCTGCTGTTTCTCCATCTATATACCAGCTACTCCATCCATAATCTTGAATATGTACTTGGTATTCTACTGTATATTTTGCCATATTTTGTAATTTTATCTCAATTGCTTCCACTCTTAAAGATTGTCCTGAAGTTCCTGCCATTTGTCCATTTGATTTCCAAGCTTGCCACCCTATATTCTGGACATGAGTTCTGTATATAATACCTGCATTTGTTGGTGCATTGATTAAATTTATATTTATTGCTTCTATTCTTAATGATCTTCCTTCTGTTCCTGCTGTCTTTCCATCTAAAGTATTTCCTTGCCATCCCACATTTTGGACATGTGTTTTATATTGCACATGTAAATCTCTATCTATTTTTATCTTTGAAGTTATTTCTTTAATTTTTTCATCATTTTTTGTGCATACAACTATTTTTATTGTATGTGTTCCGTTTTTCAAATTTGTTGCATTAATATTAAATTCAAAGCCTGGTTTTTCATTTTCAACTGATGTTCCATAGCCTTTTATAGCAGAGATAACATCATCTCTTTTTTTATATGTAATTTGATTATCTGCTAATGGTGTTGTGCTATTGTCAATATATGCCTTGATTTTTGTATTAGAAACATTTGACATCTTCCATCCAGATACTTTTATTGTTGAAGGACTATAATAAACTGAATTATCATATGCGGTATCAAGGTTAATTAATGCTTTTTTTACCTTTGGTACTATTTTTATTTGTATAGCTTCTAGTCTTAAGGATTTTCCTTCTGTACCAGCTATTTCACCATCTGTTTTCCATTCTTGCCAGCCTATATTTTGAACATGAACTCTATACATTACAGAATAATTATCAGAAGTTTCTAGTTTTATTTTTATTGCTTCTAATCTTAAACTTTGGTTTTGTGTACCTGACATTTCATTGTTTTGTTTCCAACCTTGCCATCCTATGTTTTGAACATGCACTTGATATTTTACTTTTACGTTTGATGCTATATCTCCTACTAATTTTATATTTATTGCTTCTAATCTTAAACTTTTCCCTTCAGTTCCTGCTGTTTTGCTATTTTCTGTATAGTTTTGCCATCCTATATTTTGTACATGCGTTCTATATTGAATTCCATTACTAACAACTGCTCTTGCTTTAGAATTATCTGATTCTACTTGGATTTGTTCAGTTGCCGCTTTATTAGTTGTATTATTTTTATTTATAGTAGTATTTTTTTCACTTGTTGTATTGTTTATACTATTAGTAGTACTGTTTTTTATTGTATTATCTTTTTTTATTACATTATTTGTCATAGTGTTAGTAGTATTGTTTGTTGTATTAGCTATACTATTATTTGTATTAGTATTATTTTTCACTAAACTATTATTTATTGCAGTATTTTCTTTTGATATGTTCTTAGATTGCACATTTTTTGTTTTATTGCTTGTATTTTCATTATTTGCATATACTAATGTAGAAAATATATTAATTATAATAAATATAATTATTACTATTAAAGATTTTTTTTTCATTTTTGCTTTACCTCCAACATAATTCATTTATGTTAATTTTAGTTTATTTTTTGATTTTTATCAATAGTTTTTTATCATTTTATAGCAATTTCCTTATTTTCCCATTTTACTCTTTTTTAATTCATACAAAAAGAAGATTACTAATAAAACAAACAAAGTAACTGTAGTTATCATATTTGAGACTATCGCACCTTTCATTTGCCATTTATTTACACAAATATTTGATGCTATTAAAGCTATTACTGATGTAATAATATATGCTATTGTTGTTAATTTTTGTTTTCTTATTGTACTAAGTGCATATAACATAACTGTTGCTGATGCATAGAAAAATCCTGATATCACAAGTAATATCATTTCCATTTTGTATGGGCTTAAATCTATTCCATATATAAATGATAATACTGGTACTCCCAATAATGCACAGGCTATATCTATACAAATTGTTGCTCCTGCTAATATTAATATTATTAATGAAATTGATTTTATGAATTTTAGATATTCTTTACTGTTCCATAAATCTCCAAAGGGTTTTAAAAATGGTTTTATTACAAATGCACTAACTAAATTGATTACAAATGTTGGCATATATATTACATTAAAATATGTTTGCATTGTATAATCTCCAAAGTTGTCTATAGCATATTTTGTGGCATTTATAATATATAAACTTAAACCAGTTGATATTGCAAGTGGTAAACAATCTAATAAAATTTCTTTTATATTGTTTTTATCATACTTTATTTCTAATTTTTGAAATTTTGACAAAATTCTTACATCCCATAATAAGAATAATGTTAGATTTGTTAAAACAAATGTTATGCAAGAAAATATTACATTTTTAGTTATTACATCTGTTATAAAAAATACTATTAATGAACTTGAAACCCTTATTACCATAGATTTTCCACCTAAGTCTAGTCTATTTCTTAGTTGGAACTCTCCTTGATATGTTTCACTTAAATTATCTATTACTTTGAACATTATTAATGCTATACAAATCCATAATTTTTCTGCTGTATAACCACTTATATTAACAAATAGAATTCCTATTATTACCATTGTTATAACTACAAATACTCTTGCTAATAAATAATCACCAAATTTATATTTTCTGTTTGTATCAGTTACTTGATAAATTCTTATTCCAAAATCTCCTATTGCATTTAAAATAGTGGCTGTTGCAAAACTTATTGAAAACATTCCTGCTATCTCTGTACCATTAAGTCTTGTACAAAACATTAATAATACTGCACTTAGTAAGGATTCAACAAAGCTCCCTAAGGTATTCCATATTATTTCCGATTTTTTTACCATTTTTTCTCCTTTGTTTTATTGTTTTTTATATTTTATTGTTTCTGCTATTTTTTTAGCAGTAATATCCCAAGAAAATTGTTCTTTAACCTTTTGGTTTATATTCATACTTAATTTTTCTATTTTTTCTTTGTTATTTATTAATTTTTCTATTTTTTCCAAGATTTCATCTGTTTCAAATCCACATATATAGCCTATATCATCACTAGAAATAATTTCTGTTGTTCCTCCCATTGGAGTTGCAACAACAGCACAATTCATAATTCCTGCTTCTAATATTGAAGTTGGTAATCCTTCTGAAAATGCTGATGGATTTACAAATATTGTTGTTTTTCCAAGTAGTTTTAAAACTTCATCATGTGATACTTTGCCTAATATATGTATATTTTTTTCTTCTTTGTTTTCTGTTTCTATTTTTTCTAATATTGGTCCTGCTCCAGCTAGATTTAATTCTAAATTACTATATTTTTTTTCTAATTTTTTGAAGGCTTCTATTAGCTTTAGAACACCTTTTTCTTCTATCATTCTTCCTACATATGTTATTATGATTTTATCTTGACTTTTTTTAATATATTCTTTATATTTTTCAACTTCATCTATGTCAATAGAGTTATAAAATACACCTCTTGCTTCTATGTTAAAGTGTTTTAACCATTCGGTACATTTTCTAGAAACACCATAAAAATCTTTTACATTTTTCTTTATGCTTTCTGTTAATTTGTGTTCATATATTTCACCAAATTTGTCCAAAATCTTATTATTAACTGTAAAATGTGTACTTCCATGTTCTATTAAACATGCCGGTATATGATTTTTTGCTATAAATTTAGATGCAAAATATGAGGTTGTCCAAAATCTAGTTTGAATAATTGCTGAGTCAATATTTTCATTTTCTAACATCTTAAATAATTCTTTACATCTTTTATTTTTTATATTTATTGGGTATCTTTCACAAAATATTTTTGCTGTTGGCAATCTATATATCTTAGCATATTCTGTTTCTTCTATTTCTTTTAAACTTTTATCATATCTTGAAGTTACTATAATTAAACGATTACCCATTTTATTTAATTTTTTTGCTAAATTATATGTATATCTTTCTACTCCTCCTAGATGAGGTAAATAGTATCCTGAAAAAATTGCTATTGTTTTCATTTGAATTCTCCTTATAATCTTCCAAATAAAAATAGTATTCTACAAAATATTTCATCAATAATATTTTGTCTAAACATTTTATGATAAAATACTTTTTTTATTGATTTAATAAAGTTATATTTTAAACTAAATAAATTTACTATTTTTTTATTTTCTTCTTTTAGTTCATTGTTATATAAATTTTGGAACTTATTAATTTGTAATCTTATATTTTTAAAGTATTTTCCAAATACAAATTTTTTGATTCTATATATTTGTAAGTTTATGCCTGCTTTTCCGCTAGGGCTTACATTACTTCCTGTTCTTCTATATTCCACTGTTGCTGTATCATCATATATAACTTTTCCAAGACCAGCAGAAATCATATATGCCCACCAATCGTGAAAACAAATATTTTCTGTTCCTGATTCTAATATTTTTGTTGCTAATTTTTTATTAAATACTTCTACAATTCCAAATGAAATACATTCTACTATTGAATTTTCGAAGCTTGCACCTTTTTTATTTAAATTTGATTTGTTTACAAAATTTAAATTTTCATCACAATAGTTAAACTCTGAAAAATATAATAGTGGTTGCTCTTGATTTTCTTTTTTTAATTTTGATATTGCTCTTTCTATTTTATCTTCATGCCATTTGTCATCTTGATCACAATAAGCAAAATATTCTGCATTATCATAAGCTTCTTTTAAGCATTCATAAAAGCTTTTTACAACACCTACATTATTGCCTTTTATAAAATGTATTTTGTTATTTTTTTTGTATTCTTCTAATATGTTTATTGTATTATCTTTTGAGCCATCATCTCTAACGTAAATTTCAAGGTTTTTATAGGTTTGATTTAATAAGCTTTCTATTTGTTCTTTAACATATTTTTCTCCATTATATGTTGACATACATATAATGACTTTTGGATTATTTTGTTCTTCCATTTTATTAGTTCCTCTCATATATAACTATTTATTATTGTCTTTGTGTTCTTTTAATGCTATATAGTGATCTAAATCTTTTATTTTTTCATTTAATTCAGTTATATGTATATTGTCAATAAATACTTGTATTAATAAAAACGCTATCATTACTAAGAATACAAAATTTACTGGTGCTAGAAATCCTAATTTTTGTGATAACCATGCTACTGCATTTGAGAATATACTCATTAGTATTAGTATAATACTACCTAGCATCCATGTTACAGAATTTGCAACTTTTAGTTTTGATTGTTTTATTTTCTTTATACATAAGAAAAATGATATAAAAGAACATACTATTAATATTACTCTTAATGTTACTGACATATTTTTTCACCTCTATTTGTTTTTTCTTGTTATTGATCTTATAAATAATATAGAAAATATCATATTCATCATATATTTTATAGAACGTATTGGATTTAAATAACTTTCTCCAAATTCTCTTTCTTTCATTTCAACTTGAACTTCTTTTATTTTTAATCCTTTTTTAATCATATATACTAAAGTATCTGGTTCTGGTGTTAAACTAGCATTTCTGTTAAATTCCCATATTGCTTTTTGGTTGTATGCTCTCATTCCAGATGTAGGATCTTTTATTGTTTTTCCAGTTGTTAATTTTATATTGAAAGATATTAATCTGCTTCCTATCATTCTTGTTGTAACTGGTTTCTTTTCTGTTACAAACCTTGAACCTATTGCTACATCTACATTATTTTTTTCTATTTCATTCACTAAATCTTTTAAATATTTTGCTTGATGTTGTCCATCTCCATCAAATTGTATTGCTATGTCATAACCATTTTGATATGCATATTTCATTCCTAATTGTATACCGCTTGTCAAACCATAATTTATTGGTAATGATAACATATTGAAGTTATTTTTTTCACATACTTCTTTTGTATTATCTTTTGAACAGTCATTAATAACTATATAGTCATAGTCTGTGTTTTCTGTAACATCTTTTACTGTTTTTTCTATGTTTTGTGCTTCGTTATAAGCTGGTATTATTATTAAAACTTTCATATTTTCTTTATTCTATCCTTTCAAAATTAACAAATGCTATTTTAATATTCTACATGATATATAATCATACCATCTTCATCATATATTTTTTGATATTTCACATCTTCTGTATCAAATTGATCTAAATCTCTTGTTGTTAAAATATATTTAACCCCTAATTCTCTTATTTTTTCTGAAGTTAAAGATATTTTTATGCTATCTTGTTGAACCAATTCAATATCGTTTTTATCTTCAGTTATTTCCATATTAATATGAGAATATCTATTGTATACATATCTAACTTCAGGTTTTTGACTTTCTTCTTCTCCTAAAACTGTTTTATATAAATCAAAATTTGTATACAAATTTGTTGAATTTATTATTTTTGCTCCACTTGCTAGTAAATAATTATTTGTCATAAAGTTTGTTGAATCACAAATCCATAAATTATTTTCTTTATCTTGTGATACTATTTCTTGTGTTTTTTGGGCTACTGGTTTGTCCGTTAAAACACTTATTCCTTTTTGAATTGGATGTACTGTTGCCCCAGTTAATATGGC
Organism: Clostridium sp. 26_22; assembly: GCA_001916005.1. Taxonomy (GTDB): domain Bacteria; phylum Bacillota; class Clostridia; order TANB77; family CAG-508; genus CAG-269. Next base: position 162,930 of record MNRP01000055.1, on the reverse strand, counting down.
TACTGGCATTAATAACATTATTAATCTTTTTTTGTTTTTTTCTTCATTTATATTTACAATTTGATATATTCCATATACCAATATAAGTCCACAAATATAGATATACATTGGATGGTTTTGCAAAATATTCATATCTGTCTTTAAAGCTATGTACATTATTGATATTGATGCTAATACTGTTCCCGCTTTTTTTATAATTTCATTTTTTAGTATGATATCCTCTTTTGTGAAGTTTCCTAACATATAAACTATTAGTAATATTTGGCTAAATCCTAATGGTACTGCTAGTCTTCCTGCAGGTGTCATATATAAAAGTGTTATCTTTGCAAACATTTCATTTACTCCAAATACCATAAATATAGAATATACTATACTAATTATTAGCATTGGTATTAAAAATGAAAAGTGTTTTTTAGTCTTAATGTTCCTTACTAAATAAATTAATGCTATTAGCATTGGGATTGGATAAAATGATATCATGCTTGATAATTCACATGGATTAACAATTGTATCTATTTTATATGGGAAGATTATTGAATATACATAAGAAAAGATTGTTTTTATTTCTTTTCCACCAGTTTCAAATCTTTTTCCTGGATAATCTGTTCCTGTTATTAATTTTAAAGCATCTGCTGATTTCACAAAATATATTCCTAATATTGCTCCTATTGCTAATATTATTGCAATAATTAATAATATATCTTTTTTGTTTATTTTGTATTCTTTCCAATTCTTTATTATTACCCAAATCAATACTGCTAAATATATATATCCATAAGGAACTTGCCAAGTTGGATAAAAATAGAATATATATGATATTCCCGAAATAAATATCCCTATAGAGCATAAAATTTTTGTACTAAATTTCTTTGTTAGCATAAATTTATCAAATAATACTATAGCTAACATTCCCCATGTAAAAATATTATAACATTGCCACCATTGTGTTGATGCCGAAAAAGATATAAGTAGCATTCCCAAAAGTGAGGCTAATTTATTATTTTTTGATATCACCATACAAAATTCAAATGATACCAATAATAAAGCAATAATACTTGCTGCCCATAAAAAAGAATATCCTCTTGAAGCTCCTAAAATAAGAGCTCCAAGTGTAAATGGTTTTCCTATTGATAATATATCTAAAATTGGTTGATTTAATTGAGAAAACATTTCTGTTTTTGTTCCTCTCAAACTATCATGATAATATGAATAATTATTTCCGTTAGGGTCTACACATTGAGAAACAAAACTTGGTGCATTTACAGCCCATTCATCGGTTCTTATTGTTCGACTATCGCCAAATATTGGACTATAATATATTTCTCTGTTATTTGGTTGAATAATATCATTATAAATACCTATTGAAGAACCAGAGTAACCCATTAGCACTGCATATATTAGTACTATACCAGCTATATAAAATCTATATTTATATATATTATTGTAAAGTTCTTTTATATTGAATATAAAATGTGATCCTGCAAAAAATAAAATAACTGTTAAAATTGGTATTCTATCCCAAATAAAGCCTCTTCTTGCAATTGATGTTAATATAAATGCTCCTATAATGGATATTAAAATCAATAACACTATTTTTGTTTTTGTATAATTTCCTTTTTTTATAAATTTCTTTATTTTTTCAGTCATTAAACCTTCTCCTTAATTGATTTTTAATATTCTATTTTATCTGTTCTGACATTGTATTGTGCAGTATTTTTATCAAAGTTTATATTAGAATATGGGTCACCAGCATCTAACACTTTTCTCCATTTTGTTCTAAAATTATTGCACTCTCTTTCAAATCTTGCTTGTTTTTCTGGCGAATCTTCATAGCCTCTTGTTTTTGATTCATAATGCATAAATTCTACATATGGATTATATACTATCAAGTAACCTTTTTGTCTAATTTTTAAACAAAAGTCAACATCATTAAGTGCTACTGCAAAGTTTTCTTCATCCATATAACCTACTTCTTCATATATGCTTCTTCTTGAGAATAGACATGCTCCTGTAACTGCTGATAAATCTTGTGTTAAGCATTCTCTTCCAAAGTATGCATGGAAACCATTTGGTGTATTTGTAAGTAAGTTTGCTGCTAAATCGCATATTGCTATTCCAATTCCTGCATGTTGTATTGATTTATCTTCATAATATAGTCTTGCTCCAACTGCTCCGACATCTTTTCTTTGTGCATAACCAATAAATTTTTCTAACCAGTTTGGTGTTAATAATTCTGTGTCACTATTTAATTGAACTACAAATTCACTGTCTGGACAATTTTTAACTCCGAAATTTATTATTTTAGAATAATTAAAGCCTTTTTCTTCATATTTTACAACTCTAACTTTATCTAATTTTTGTATCATTTCATAATAATCAAATGTTTTTGGATTTGTACTATTATTTTCTACTATTACTATTTCATAGTTGTCATATGTTGTAAGTTTTAATATTGAATTTATACAGTTTTTTAATATTTTTACACTGTCTTTGTTTGGTATTATTATAGAAACTTTTGGATTTCCTTCTACTTCGTATTCTACTTCGTATACTCCTGGTATATCTCCACCATGTGTTACTTTTGCTTTTAAGCCTTGTCTTTCTAAATGGTCTTCTATTACTTTTATTCCTGCCTCATAAGCATATGGTTTTGCATCTGCTACCATTGCTGTTGAGTTTGGATGTACTCTCCAATGATATAAAACCTTTGGTATATGTATTATTTTTTTGCTTTCTTCACATGCTCTCATTATAATATCAAAGTCTTGTGCTCCATTATATTTGTCTCTAAATCCACCTAACTTGTCCATTAATTCTTTTTTAAATACAGATAAATGTGTTATATAATTATTTGAACGTAGAGTATCTATTGCAAAATCTGGTTTAAAATGTGGGTCTCTTCTTGTTGCTTGTGTTGTTTCAATTTTATCTTCATCTGTGTATATAAATTCTACATCTGGATGTTCATTTATTGTTTTTGTAAGTTCATATAAACAAAATCTTGGTATTAAATCATCATGATCAAGTAATGCTATATAATCTCCTGTTGCTAATTTTAGAGCTTCATTTGTATTACCTGAAATCCCTTTATTTTCGTTTAAAAATTTATATTTAATTCTTTCATCCTTTTCTAATATTGGTTTTATTTCTTCATTTTCTTTTGGACTTCCATCTGCTAAACAAAGTTCCCAATTTGAATATGTTTGATTAATTAAACAATCTACTAATTCTTCAAAAAAGTTTACCGGTGTGTTGTACATTGGAACAACTAAACTGAATTTAGGTTCTATTTTAAATTTTGTATTTTTTTGTTCTTCTAATTTTTTTTCATCTGGTTCATTATTTTTAATCCATATTTGATATTTTTCTCTTTCACTTACAAGATGTGCTTCTTGTTCTCTTCTAAATATTTTTGTATATGTTTTTAAAACAACCTTTTTTACTGTTTTTACAAACCCATATTTTTTAAAATAATATCTAACTTGATTTATTATATTTTGTAATCTTCTCACTTTTTTCCTCCTATAATAATCCCCTAAAATTTTCTTCTAATCCAGCGAAGTGGTTTTGTTATTTTCCACGATGCTGAATTTGCCATTCTGTCATTTAGACCTTTTAATACATTTACTGTATCTGTTAAGCTTTTTGTTTCATTTACAAAATTTTCTTTTTGTTTTTCTAATTCAATATTTTTATTTTTTAATTGTGTGTTTTCTTTTACTAATTCATCTATATTAATATTCTCATGTTCTTTTTTATAATTTACATATTCTTTCTGTAAATTGTAATATAAATCCATTAATGTTTGTCCTGTTTTTGTTCTGTTATGACATTCCCATATTTTGTTATCTCTAATTTCATCTTGTATTTTATTGTCTAGCTCTTGGAATATTTGAATATATTTTTCAATTTCTAAGGTTTCATATAATTTATTTGTTGGTATATATGCGTGTGCATTTGGGAAATATGCAATTGCTCTATAAATTATATATTCTACTGGTATGTTTTCTTCATACCATTCTTGGTCATAGAAATATAAATCATTATTTATATAAAATGCATTTTGAAAAATTAAATCCCATAATCCATGCTTTACAAAATGAAGTTTTTCTAATAATTCTTCTTCACAATCAACATTATATTTTGTAAATACATTATTTTCTTTTATTTGTACATAGTCGACGTTTTTCAATATTTTTGTTATTCTATTTTGATATGTTTTTATTTCTGAAAAGAACTTTTCGTTGTTTTCTTGTTCCAAATATTCTAATAGGATTTTATCATAACTTTTTCCATTTTCAACATATTTACTGATTATTTTTTCATTTTCATATGTATCTAAGGTTTTTATTTTCAATTCATTCATTATGTCTATATTTCTTTTTATTTGATTTATATGTGCTTCTGCTTTTTCGTTATTATATGTTTTTTCTACTCTGTCTTTATATATTATTGTTTTTATTCTATATTTTTCTTTTCTAATATTTGTGTATGTAACAAATTTTATATCATTTTCTTCTAAATTATTTTTTCCAATTTCTATAAAATATGAATTTGAATAGAATTTAAATAATTCTTTATTTTCTTTTAATATTTCCCCAAATCCTTCTATTTCATTGAAGTTAGCAAATTCTTCTTCTCCATATGTAAAATCTCTATGTATGCTTTCTACATTTGGTAAGAAATTATCTGTAAAAATTACATTTGTTATTTTATAATCTGGTAACATATAATAAAATTTGTAATTTGTAAGATTTGCTTCTTTTAGTAATTGTTCTATCATTGTTTTGCTTAATGCAAATTTTTGATTACACAGTATATTTTTTTGTGCATACATTGTTGTCCAGAATTTCATTCCATATTTATTGTCTACTGTTAATAAAATTTTCCCTGTATCTTTACAAATTTTATTTGCAATTTTTAATAATTTTTGTAATCTTTTATATGCCTTTTCTTCTAATATGTCTTGGTAGATTTTAATGGTTCCTATTAATGATACATAATCATATTTTTGTTCTATTTTTTCTAGGTCTTGTTCCACTATTATTTCTAAATTTTCATATTTTGCTTTTTGTAATATTTTTTCTTTTTGTTCTTCACTGTTTACAATTAGTGTTACATCTTCTGCTTTTTTGCACATTTCATCAATTACTTCATAGCTTTCAAAACCTATTTGCAAAATTGTGCTATTTTCTTTTATTGGGTACCATTGTAATACATTTCTTTTTAAGTCTATTTCTTCATCTATAACCATCAAATCCCCCTCCTTAATTTTCTGGTTAGAATATTTTTATTAATTTTATTCCATCTTGCGCTAAGTAATTTTGTTTTACTTTTAGATTTTCCATCCACTGTCTTGTTTCCATTGTTTTAAATGGTCCTGCATTTTTCTTTCCATCTGCTATATTGTCCCACAACCAATCTATAGTTGGCCATAAACATATTTTAGGATTTACTATTTTGTATAATTCTTCTGTCGCTCCTGCTTGACCATGGTGTGCGACTTGAACTATATCTGATTTTAAATTTTTTCCTTGATTTTTTATTAATTTTTCACTACTTTCAGTTCCTGTATCCCCTAAAAATAATATTTTCTTTTGGTTAACTTGTATTTGTATTACCATGCTTGAATTATTTATAGCATTTGTAGTTATTTCTGGATTTTTTGTTCCTAGAATTTTTGCTGTAATATTATCAATTTTTATAATATCATTTACTTGTGGTTCTATTATCTTTTCTGCTATTTTTTCTTGATTTATTACTTTGAAAAATTCTTCTATATCTATTGTTCTTGATGGTTCATTTGTTAAATACCAATCTTTGTCTTCTATTGACATATAGATTTTATTAATTTTTATTGAGGTATTTTGTGAAATTATCTCAAAAGCTCCTGCATGGTCAATATGTGGATGTGTGATAAACCATGTATCTACTTCTCCACCATTATCTGTAATGTATTTTTCTAGTTGCTGTGCATCTTCTTGTAACCCACCATCTATTACAACTATTTTTCCATTTAAAGTTTTTATTGCATATCCCATCATTTGTCTTGATGTAGTTGGAGAAAATTGTGTTATATATATGTAATTATTTCTTCTTTTTATGTATAGACCTGTGCCTATTACTAAAATTATTAAAACTAAAATTGCTATTATTTTTACAATTTTATTTTTCTTTTTCATATTATTTTTCCCCTTCTATTTTTGTAACATTTATATCTGAATCTATTCTATATAGTCCTACAGTATCTTTATTTGATGTTATTTCTACTAATAAAGCATCATATTTTCTACTTAGTACCTCTAATTCTCCATTACCGTTAAAATGTGTACAACTAAATGATAATGTATATTTATTTGGTGCTAAACTTATTCTTTGTTTGAATTCAGCTATAGCCGTATCTCCTTTTTCAAATGTTCCTGTTACAATTTTTTCTATTAAGGTATTTGTTCCCATAAGGTCTAAACCTTTAAAATCCTTTACTGTCATTGTGAATATTGGGTCTGTTACTCTTTCATTAAATACAACTTTTGATTTTAAAACAATTTCTTTGTCATTCGGAATTGATGTTAATATATTTCCATTTGCATCAAAAATACCAAAATCTATTAAGTCTGCTTGACCGTTTCCGTATTCTATTATGTTAGGATTTATTGTATAGTTTTTCTTCCATTCATCTTTATCTGTTACTTTGTTTTGGATTAGGTCTTTTTCTTGTTCATTTTTTATTTTTTCTTTTTTGTCTATTTCTTGTCTATCAGAATCTAATTTTACAATAATTTTTTTATATCTTTCAACTCCGCCTTTTACATCTCCATCATATATTTTTTTACCATCATTTATAATAATTGTTCTTGTACAATTTCTTATTACATCTGTTATATTATGTGTAACAAAAAGAATTGTTTTTCCTCTTTTTTTGAATTGTTCAAATTTTTTGAAGCATTTTAATTGGAAAGCCATATCTCCAACTGATAAAACTTCATCAACTATTAATATATCTGGGTCTACATTTATTGCACACGCAAAAGCTAGTCTTGCAAACATTCCTGATGAATATGTTTTTACTGGTTGATATAGATGGTCTCCTATATCCGCAAAGTCTATTATGTCTTGTTTTGTTGCTTCTATTTGTTCATTTGTTAATCCCATAACTTGTCCATGTTGATATATATTTTCCAGCCCTGTTAAATCTGAGTTAAAAGCTGCTCCTAATTCTAATAATGAACTTATTTTCCCATTAACTTTTATTGTTCCACTTGTTGGTGCTACAACTCCTGTTATCATTTTTAATAAAGTTGATTTTCCAGCTCCATTTTTTCCTAGAATTCCTAATACTTCACCTTTTTTTAAAGTTAAATCTAAATCATTTATTGCACTAAATGTACCATGATTTTGATAAAAAGGAAGTACAGCTTCTAATAATCTAGCTTTTTTACTTTTATACATTTTGTAATCTTTTCTTAAATTTTTAATTTCAATCATGTTTTCAGAATTTTCTTCTTTATTCATTTTTTACTTTCCTCCGGTTTATTGTCCCTTTTATTTTTTAATGGTTTTTCTTATATTAAATAATAATTTTCCTAATATTGGTAAATTAATTATTATGAAGTTTAGCATATAATATTTAAAGCTTTCTGTTTTATATAACTTATAAAAAATATTCCACTTTCTAAAATTCACATTTTTCTTTTTTTGTACCATATTAAAATATTCTAAGGCTTGTTTATTTAATGTTTGAAGTTCTTTTGGAAATTTTTCGTTATTTTCTACATATACTCCAAACACTCCTAATTTTACTTTTATAAAATGTTCTCTTATTTCTTCTAGAGTTCTTAATTTATATGAAAGCTTATCTGTTCCAACTTGGTTATCTCCATGTTGTCTGTATTTTATATAAGCTTTATTCATATAAGCAATTTTACCATTCAAAGACACCATTAAGCCAATCCAATGGTCATGTATTAAATGGCTTGAAGTATCTGGTAATGGTAAAATTTTTTCTAAATATTTTTTCTTAGATAAAATTGTACATCCTGTTATGCAATTATATAAATAATTTAATTTATAATTGTTTATGTTTTTTTCTATCTTTTTTGTTAATGACATAAAATCACTAAAAGATGGATGAATTGTTTTTAAATTTTCATCTACTATTTCTAAATCACCAAAAACTAAATCTGCATTTTCATTTTTTAAGATTTCTAAAGATTTTTCTACTTTTTGTTCAAGCCATACATCATCTTGGTCTGAAAGCATATAATATTCATTTTGCACTTGTTTCAATAAAAATTCTATATTTTTTACTACTCCTAAATTTTTTTCTTGAAGATTTAAGATTATTCTACTATCTTTTTTTGCATAATCTTCTAAAATCTTAGGTGTATTATCACTTGAGTTATCATCAGATATTATTAAATTAAAATTTTTGTATGTTTGGTTCAATATACTTTCAATTTGTTCAGCCACATATTTTTCACCATTATATGTTGCTAATAATATATCTATTTTTTCTTCCATTTTTATTCCTCTTGTTTATTTAGTAATTATAATACATCTGCAAAATCTTTTTTATTTTTGTTAAATACATGGTTTCCCCATACAAACATTAATATTGTTATTACCCAAAATACTATTGTGTAAATTCCATGATTTGCTGTTATTATATCTCCACCCATAAAGGCTTGTCTAAATCCTGTTACTAAATATGAAAATGGCATATATTGCATTATGTTTAGCATAGTTGGATGATCAGCAAGTCTTGTTAAGCTCCAAACTACTGGTGTTGCCCAGAAAAATAATTGCATTAATATTCCTAATAAGTTTGAAAAGTCTGGTACTAATGTTGTTATTGCTGATGTTAATCTTGTAAATGCTATGATAAATGCATATGTAGCAAAAATTATGTATAAAACAATCCATACATTTGGTACAAATTTGAAGGCTATACATACTGCTGTTGCAATTATAAATAAGAATATTGATACAAAGCTACTTCCTATTAATGATATAATTGGTATTGCATCTACTGGAAATATTACTTTTTTTACTAAATAACTATAACTCCTTATTGAATTACTTGCACTCATTATGCTGTCATTTAAGCATTGCCATATTGCCATTCCTGGTAAGAACCATACAACATATGGTGCTCCTGCCTCTCCTGGTGATTTAAATACGTATTGAAATACAAATACATACATCATTTGGAATATAAATGGTTGTAAAAATCCCCATATACTTCCTAAGCTTGTACTTGCAAATCTGTTTTTGAAGTCGCTTTTTCCTAGTTTCCATATTATGCTTCTATTTTTTAATATTGTTTTTATGAATTCCATTATTTTTTCTCCCGTTTTGATTATTTTTTTATTTGAAATTTTTTGTAATTTTTTGCTTAAAAATTCTGCATTTATTTTATATTTAAATTAGGGTTTTGTCAATAAAAATGAGGTTATTAATATTGTTAATTGAAAAAATATCTTTAGGGTTATGGAAATGGAAGGTGTACAAATAAATATTTTTTCGGCTTGCTTCATAATTTAAGAATTTCTAAATTGATTTTTTGGGTCCCTTTCACTTAGTCCTCGCTGACGCTCGACGTGAACATTCCCCTAAAAATTAATTAAGAATTTCTAAAATTATTTCGGTCGCACTCAAAAATATTTATTTGTACACCTTCAATTCCCATAACCATAAAGATATTTTTTTGTTTCTATATTATTGAGAATATCATGTACCCTATTAGTGGGAAGTGTAGTATCATAATTTCTTTTATTGCTCTTTTTTGTATTCCTTTGAATGATAGGTATTTAAAATATTTGTGTATTGGTAAATATATCATTTTGTGTTTTTGTGCATTTTTAAAGTATTTTATTACTTCATTTTCTTGTTTTTTTAGATTATTGTTTTCTATTCTTTTTGAATATTCTTCACACATTAGCACTCCTGCTAGATATGTATCTGTTATTGCATGGTGTCTATATTTTAAATATGATTTATAGTTGTTTCCTTCTTTTTGTTTCCATATATGTACATTTTGTTTGAAGTTTCTTCCTCCAAATGCATTGTTTCCGTGTAGTCTATAACCAAATAGTGGTTTATCTAAGCAATAAATTCCTTTCATTTTGGATGCTATGTAGACTGTGTTCCAGTCATGTGCCATTGTGCTTGGAGTGAATGGTATTAGTTTTTCTTTTACTTCTTTTGTAAATATCTGGCTACATCCAATAGCTATATGTCTTGAAAATGCTAGTATTTCCTTTTTACTGTTATTTTTTTCGTTTATTATTGGCATATTTTTGTATCTTAAATAACTCTCATGTAATATATTGCCTTTTTCATCAATTTGGTTTGCATCACAGTAGACTAGGTCTACATTTTTTTCTTTTAGTGTTTTTAAGCTTTCTTCTATTTTGTTTAGATACCATATATCGTCATGGTCACTAAAAGCTATATAATCTGCTGTTGATTGTGCTAAGACAAATTCAAAATTTTTTGTATAACCTAGATTTTGTGGTTGAAAATATAGTTTTATTCTATTGTCTTTTTTGGCATATTCTTGTAAAACTTCTTTTACTTCTTGTTTTGTTGAACAGTCATCTGAGATTATAAGTGTGAAGTTTTTATAGGTTTGATTTAGTATGCTATCTAGTTGAAGTTTTAAGTATTCTATATTTGTGTTATAAGTTGTTAGTAAGATATCTACTGCTACTGTGTTTTCCATTTTTTATCTCCTTTTTTGATTTTTCCGGTTTTATTTTACACTTTTTTGTATTTTTTTGCAATGTTTATTTTCAGTTTTATTTTATAAAATATGTTGATATATAAAAAAACAAGTGCTATAATAAACTCATATTTTATAGTAATACTCTCTTAGTAACTATTAATTATAGGCTTGGAGGGTAAAACCTCCAGAAATTTTAGGAGGTTAGCTATGTTAAAATTAGAGTTTTCCGAATCATTTATCAACTCAATATTGGGGTCTAACAAGAAGATACTTAAGCATTATAAGTATTTATTAAAAAATCATTCCACAGAAATTGAAACTGCTGCACATAACGTTTACAATCAATTTCAGGAAGGATCCGAAAACATTTTATTTACAAAATTTCATATTACAGAAGCTGATATTATAAGTAAATTGTATTCTCTTATTAAGAAAAGTGTTCTTATTGATGCAATTAGCTGTTTATCTAAAAGTAATAAATGTAATTTTGCTAAATCAATAATTTGGATTTTAGACAATGATTTATTAATATCATCTTATATTAGCCGGCATGAAAATTTTCTATATTATTACTATTCTTTGATTATCTTTCAAGGAAAGGTTAATAAAAGATTATTAGAAATTTTCGAAAATTTATATCTTCAATAACTAAAAAACTCAATTTAAACACAACAGCAAAACAGATATAATTTGAATTTATTTCAATTATATCTGTTTTGTTTTTATTTCTGTCAAAAAAGGCCGTCCCGTTTGACATTTCTGTCAGATGGGACGGTCTTTTTTGACATTTTATTTTACTAATCTTAATGTTTCTTTTGCTATCATTAATTCTTCGTTTGTAGGAATTACATATACTTTAACTGTTGAGTCTGGTGTAGAAATAACTTTTTCTTCCCCTCTCATATTGTTTTCATCTAAGTCTATTTTTACTCCCATAAATGCTAATTTTTCACAAATTCCTTTACGGATATTTATTTGGTTTTCTCCAATTCCACCTGTAAATATTATGTAGTCAACTCCATTCATTGCAACTGCATATTTTGCAATGTAGCTTGCTATTGAATAGTTGAATGTTTCTACTGCCATTAATGCATCTGGTTGTCCTTCTACAGATGTGTTTTCTATTACTCTGAAATCAGGTTTTAAGTTTGACATTCCTGAAAGTCCAGATTCTTTATTCAAAATGTCTTCCATTTCTTGTGCACTTAAATTTTCTTTTTTCATTAAATATGTAACTACTGATGGGTCTAAGTCTCCGCTTCTTGTAACCATTGGTAATCCTCCAAGTGGTGTAAGTCCCATACTTGTATCTAATGATTTTCCATCTTTTATTGCACATATACTTGAACCTTGTCCTAAGTGGCAAGTTACTATTTTTGTTCCTTCTAAAGATTTATTTTCTATTTCTGCAAGTCTTTGTGATACGTATAAATGAGATGTTCCATGTGCTCCGTATTTTCTTACTCCGTATTTTTCGTAATATTTATATGGTATTGGATATACATATTTTTCTTTTGGCATTGTTTGGTGGAAAGTTGTATCGAATACTGCTACCATTGGTTTTCCTGGCATAACTTTTTTGCAAGCTTCCATTCCTAAAACTGCTGCTGGATTGTGTAATGGTGCAAATTCACCACATTTTTTAATATTTTCTATTGCTTCATCATCAATTATTGCTGATTCTTTGAAGATTTCTCCTCCGTGAACAACTCTATGTCCTATTGCATTGATTTCATCTAAGCTTTCTATAACTTGATATTCTGGATTTGTGAATTGTTTTAAAGTAAAATCTATTGCTTCTGCATGATCATATGCTGGATTTTGAATTTCTACTTTTTTACCTTTTGCTTTATGTGTAATAAATGCTTCTTCTTCTCCTATTCTTTCGTATTTTCCAGATGCCATAACTTCATCTGTTTCCATATTGATTAATTGATATTTTAGTGACGAACTACCACAGTTTAATACTAATACCTTCATTTTTTACTCTCCTTTAAATTTATTTAATTTATTTATTTTGAGCTTGTACTGCTGTTATAGCAATAACTCCTGCTATATCTTCGGCACTACATCCTCTTGATAAATCATTAACTGGTTTTGCAATTCCTTGGCATAATGGTCCATATGCTTCTGCTTTTCCTAGTCTTTGTACTAATTTATAACCAATGTTTCCTGCATCTAAGTTAGGGAATATTAATACATTTGCTTCTCCTTTTAATGGACTTGTTGGTGCTTTTGAAGCCGCAACTTCCGGGATGATTGCAGCATCTAATTGTAATTCTCCATCTGCTATTAAATTTGGTTCTTTTTCTTTTAATAATTTTGTTGCTTCTATTACTTTTTCTGTTAATTCAGAATGTGCACTTCCATGGCTTGAATATGATAACATTGCAATTTTTGGTTCTTTTTGTACTAATTGTGTAAAACTTTTACTTGATGATATTGCAATTTCTGATAATTGGTCTGGATTGGGATTTTCATTTAATCCCGCATCTCCAAATATAAATGTTCCATTCTCTCCATATTCGCAATCTGGAACTACCATTACAAAAAATGCTGATACTAATTTTGTATCTGGCGCTGTTTTTAGTATTTGTAAAGCTGGTCTTAAAGTATCTGCTGTTGAATGTACAGCTCCTGAAACTAAACCATCTGCTTTTGTTTCTTCATCTTTTACCATAAGCATTCCAAAGTATACTGGATTTAGTACAAGTTCTTTTGCTTGTTCTATTGTCATTCCTTTATTTTTTCTTAGTTCATATAATAGTTGTGCATATTTTTCATAATTTTCTGATGTTTGTGGATTTATTATTGTTGCTCCCTCTATATTTACATTGTTTTCTTGTGCTTTTTGTTTGATTATTTCTTCATTTCCAACTAAAACAATGTTGGCATATTTTTCTTTTAATGCTATTTGTGTTGCTTTTAGTGTTCGTAAGTCTTCTGCTTCAGGAAGCACTATTGTTTTTATTTCTTGTTTTGCTCTGTTTTTTATATTTTCTATAAAGTTCATTTTCTACCTCCATTTTTTCTGTTGTTTATTATATATATAAATTGAAAAAAGTACAAGTATTTTTCGAAAAAACTTGTACTTTGTTTTTTATATTTTTATTTTTTCTATTTCTTCTTCTGTTAATTTTGTTTTTATTGCTTGATTTATTAAGGCTACCGCTTCTTCTTTTTTATCTAATATTGTTCTAAATATTTTGTCATGTCTGTTTGTTATATTGTAGCTTTCTTTTTGGTCTGATAATTGTGATATTTTAGGATTTTTAAAAATATCTTTATATTTCAGATAGTCTCCATAAGTAAAAATTTCTATATTACTTCATCTTCTTTATTATAATTATGTTTTATTTATTTGTCAATGTTTTTTCTGTGGTAAATTTTATATTTTTTTATAATTCTTTTAATTATTTTTTTATTAACCTCCTTTTTTCCTATTTTTCTATAATATTTATGGGATTTTTTTAGATTTATTTTTGTCTTTCCTAAGTTGTTTTGATTTAAAAATTTATAAGACTATACATTGACAAATAATGTACAGTCTTATATTATCATATTTTCTATTGCTTTTCAACATAAATCGTTCGACAAATTTCGTGCTTAAAAATTTTCTACTTTCATTTTTGTTATTTTGGCATAACCATTTCCAGAGTTACCTTGTACTTCTGTTGTTGTATCACTTGGAGATGGCATATAATTTCTTCCTGATTCCATTCTTGTATATAAAAAGTATTTTCCTGAATAATGTATAATATTTCCTGTGTGTATTATGTTTTCCTCTGTTGATGACTCTGCTATTGAGTTACATCCATCATATCCTGAAATATATGATGAACCTCCTGAGCCTGAAGACACCTCTCCTTTTCCCCAAACTCCAGCTCCGCCTCCGTAATAGCCTCCGCCACCTCCGGAACGTGAATTCCATTCTCTACTAAATTCTGCATATCCTCCACTTCCAAACAATCCAGTATAATTATTTGGCAAACTACTATCACTATTACTTCCACCTGCAATTTGTGTCGCTCCAGTTGCTGGTTTTAACTTTTTCTCGGTAACTTCACTATATATATTTCCATCCATTCCTATTAAAGCACCGCCTTGTCCACCATCACTATAATCAGAATGTGAAGTTCTACTATATGAACCTCCGCCTCCTCCTGCTACCATTATTCTACTTTTTAAAGATTCAAAATCATTCCAATTTCCATTTAATAATCTAATATCCGTTGCTCCTCCGCCATTAGTTCCGGTTTCTATTCCGACTGTACTGTAACCTCCAGATCCACCTCCATTATAACACATTGTCTCTTTTGCTCCATTATAACATTCACCAACATATATATACAATTTTTCTCCTTTAGTTAGTTTAATAATTCCTTTTGTATAAGCACCTTTTCCTCCTATAGCTTTTGAATAAGTTCCTCCTTGAGCTCCCCAACATTCTATTTTATAGTACCCATCTTCCGGTACTGTATATTCTTGTTCACTTCCTGTATAACTATATGTGTTTACCGTTGATGTTTCTTCAATCTTTTTAAAAACTTCTGATGAAGCTTCATCTCTTGATGTTCCACTAACATATTCATTTATTTTACTACTATATTCTCCTAATGTTTTATTTTCATCTTTTTGTGCATTTTCTGTTGTATTTTTTGACTGTTTTGCATTTTCAAATAATCCTGTTTGAGTTAGTGCATTTATTGCAACTCCTGCCAAAATCAATAAAATAATTATTGTTATAACCAATGCAACCAACGTAATTCCATATTCTTTCTTAATTTTTTTCATTAAAAACCTTCCTCCTTTGTGTTTCAAACGTGTCGTTATTTGTCACATTAATAATACACTAATATGACATAAAAAGTCAATATAATTTAGTTTAATTTTATGATAATTTATATATAAAATTTCAAAAAAATATAAGGTGATTTTATGATAAAAGAAAAAAGAAATTCCATGCATCTGACACAAGAGCAAATGTCAGAAAAACTGGGTATAAGTTTAAGACAATATGTAAGAATAGATAATGAAAAAGCATTTCCTAGGAGAGATATTTTAAAGAAGTTGATTGATGAGTTAGGTTTGACTAACGAAGAAATTGGAGCTTACATTAAAATTCTCACAGAAAATATTGCTTAATCATTATCTATTATTTTTTTTATTCTATTTGTTAGAAATATGTATATTTTCAGCCTTTGCATTCATTTCTCTTGAAATAATATTTTGAATTTGTGCAACTTGTTCTTTACTTAATTCACTAGCCTCTATTATAACGCTAACACTTTCCCCATTTACAAATACAACACTATTTTCGAAGCCTTTTGTTTGTATAAGATTTTCACATATCATTATACTATTTTTAGTATCGTTTATTTTTTTTATTTCATCTGTTGCTGATTGTTTTTGTGTTTCTAGTGAATTATCACTGTTTAAAACTTTTTCGTATGTTTCTATCATTTGCGAATACATTGTGTCTCTTTCTAGTTTTGATGTTTTAAAATAATCACTACTGTTTGATGTTTTCCCCACATTAGAACTTGTGGTTACTGTTTTATTAGTGTTTTCTTCTTTAGCGTTTGTTGGATTATTGATTGTATTATTTATCACATTATTATTAGATTTATTTTCTGTTTCATTTACAATATCATTACTACTAACTAATTGGGCATCTCCAATATTTGCCATTTGTGCTAATTCATCTTCTGTCCCACTTGTTGGTATTATAGTGTTTGAATTTTCATTAGTTGTATAGTTTAAATATCCTGCTGTTACTAGCATTAAAGCAATAACATAGATTATTACTTGATTTTTTTTAAATAATTTCATAGTAAATCACTTTCCTTTCTTACTTAAATCAAATGTCACATATAATTATGAAAATTTTATTATTCCATTTCAAAAACTTGAATTTTGTGTGTAGCCAGTCCTGTTGCAGCTTCTACGGCTTGTATTATGTTTGTTTTTACATTAACATTTGATGCTCCTTTTGCTGTTATAATTGCTCCTTCTATTTTGGGTTGTAAAGTTTTTTGAACTATTGGTGTTTTTTTTCCATTCTCTTCTTGGTATACAATTTCTTTGTCTGAATCTGTTTGTTCAACTTTTCTTGTTCCCCCAGAA
This sequence comes from Clostridium sp. 26_22, assembly GCA_001916005.1. GTDB lineage: Bacteria > Bacillota > Clostridia > TANB77 > CAG-508 > CAG-269. The sequence goes on along the minus strand of MNRP01000055.1, from coordinate 146,078 downwards.
GTATCTGTTTCTTCTGTTGTGCTTGTTTTTGAATTTTCATTATACATTGCAACTGTTTGACTTGATTCTGAGTAATTTATAAAAACTTTTACAGTTCCAACTCCTTGTATTTTTCCTAGTATATTTTCTAATCTTTCTTCTAAATTATTGCTTTCTTCTGTTTGAGTTGTATCTGTATTTGCAAGTTGTCTACCTGCTGTGTTGGTAATTGTTTTGTTCGATTTTTTATTTCCATTCCATACATAGTTTATAATAACAATTGTTATTATTAAAATAACAACAAAAAATACTAAGTTTTCTATTTTCTTTTTGTTGTTTCCTTCTGTTTCTTCTTTACTGTCAATTATTTTCTTTAATTTATCTTTAAACATGATTTGCTCACCCCGTATTCACTTATTAAAAATTCTTTTACACTTTCAATGTCTGTTTTGGTAATTTTCGAATTTTCATTTTCTGTACTGTTTTCTTTTGTATTGTTTCCTACTTTTACCTCTACTTTTTGAATTTTTTGTATTTCAGAAACAATTTTGTTTTCTATTGTTTCTGTTGTGTTTTCATTAGCTTTGGAATTTTCATCTGTTCTCGTCTCTTCTTTTTTGTCTAATTTTAAAGTTATCTTTTTTATACCTGAGTCATTATTTTCTTGAGATATATTTGCATCAACTTTGCAATATTCTATTGTATAGCCTTTTTCTTTTAACTTTTTGGTAATATCATTTTCTAATTCTTCTATATAAATTTCTTTTAATCTTTTGTCCATTGATTCTTGATTAACCTCTACATTACTGGTATCTAATTCTTCGTTCATATATGAAGAAACATCAATATTTTCAAAATTAAGCTTATCACTATTTTTTATAAAAGGAGATATTATACTAAACAATATATATAATCCCATTACCATTTTTACGTATTTTTTAGTTTTATTATTAGGGAGTAACATTTCTAATATTGATACTACAATTATTGCTAAACTTAAATTTTTTACCCAACTACTTAAAAAATTTACCACTTGTTCCTCCTTATCTGTACATCATTCCTGTATTAGACATTTTTATAAGTAAGGTTGTTCCTATTATTACCATAAAAAATATTGTGAATAATATTCCTAATAAGATTTTAAATATATCTCCCATTTCATCTAATAATTTCACTATTTTTGCATCTGCTATTACTTCGCTTATGCTTGCTACTAGCTTGTACGAGATTGTTAATACTGATAATTTTAAAATTGGCACTATGCATATACTGATTATTATTACCACTCCTACAAAGCCTACTGCATTTTTTAAGATAATTCCGCATCCTAGAACACTATCTACTACATCTCCTAAAATTTTTCCAACTACTGGTACTGCTGAACTTACAATTGATTTTGCGGTTTTCGCAGTTATTCCATCTACACTGCTTGCAAGTGTTCCTTCTAAAGATACTATTCCAACAAAAATTGTTAAAATTATTCCTAAAAACCACAAGGTACTGGATTTTAAGAATTTTGATAATTTTGCTACTTGAACTTGGTCTGATATTTTTGATATTATGCTAATAGATGCAATTATTAAGATTATTGGTATTAATATGTTTTGAATTAAATTTCCTATAAAATTTATTAAGAATAATATTATTGGTTCTAGTATGCTTGTAGTTGTTATACTTCCTGTATATAACATAAGTGATACTAATACTGGTATTAATGTATTCATAAATCCTATTAGATTATTTGAAGTTTGTTTTACTAAATTTATCACATCTGAAAAATTGCTCATTATTATTGTTACTATTGCTATGTATTGCACATAATAGATTAGTTTTGAAATACTGTCATTTTCTAAACTTTCACTTATTGATTTTAATATGCTATGTATTATTATAATTGCTAGAATACTAAGTAAGGATTTTATTCCTGTTTGAACTTCTGTACCCAATATGTTTAATATTTTTTTATATATTTTTGAATTGTCTACTTTTCCACTTATTGCTGAGTTTAATATTTCACTTATGTCTGCATCTGCGAAAAATTCTCCTGTATATTGTTTTGAATTTTCGATAAAAGAATTTATACCAAAAGTTTCTTTTTGTGTTTCAATTGTATTATCTTCTGCCTTTACTGTTTTAGGAATAAATATTATTGCAATTATAATTATTAATATTATTTTCTTTTGTATTTTCACATCTTTATTTCCTCCTTATTTTTTTGCTATGGCAGAATTTTTAATATAATTTCTAGCAGATTTGATATTATTGGTATTGACATTGATATTATTATTATTTTGCTTCCTATTTCTATTTTGCTGGCTATTGCCGCTTCTCCAGAGTCTTTACAAATACTTACTGCAAATTCTGAAAGAAAAGCTATTCCGGTTATTTTTATTAATATTGCTATAAACTGAGTATTAATTCCAAATTTGTCTTGTATTGATTGAATTATATTTATAATTCCGGTTAATTTGTCCATTACTAGGACTAATATCAACACTCCTGTTAATATGCTTATAAAAACTGCATATTCTGGTCTATATTGTTTTAACATAATAATAATAACTAAAGCTGTTAGAGCTATTCCTATAATTTTAATTATTTCCATAATTTAAGCTCCTTATAAATCATTTATAAATTAAACAAGGTTCTTACTGTATCGAATAATCCGCTTATTTCTTTTATTACCATTGTTAAAACAATAACAAGTCCTGCAAGTGTTGTCATCATTGCTTGATCTTCTCTACCTGCTCTTACTAAAACTTGATATAACACTGCAACTAATATTCCTATTGCTGCTATTTTAAATAATAAATCTATACTCATAATAAATCCCCCTATATCAAAATAATAACAATGGCTAGTCCTATTGTCGCACCTAGCTTTTTGTATAATTTTTCATTTTTTTGTTTTTCTTCTTCCGCTTCTCGTATTTGTTTTTCTAAGAAAGTTTCTGTTACTTCAATTTGACTTATTTGCCCATCAGTATCTGTTGACCCTAATAATTTAGATAAAGTTTTTATTGTTTGCTTGTCCTCTGTTTTCAAATTACTTTTTAACTCTTCAACTGCTTCTTCCCAAGCTATATCTGTACTCTCAAATTTCATTTTTTCTTTTGCCTTTAAAAACAAATTTGATATATTTTTACTAGAATTCTCACTAATTTCTCCAAATATTTCAGGTATTGGTTCATATGTAAATTTTATTTTTGTTTTAAATATATTTAAAGCATTTTTTATTTCTTCTAATTCTTCAAGTCTTAACATATAACCTTTTGCTATATAATTTCCTATTACATTTGATAATATAAACACTAAAAAAAGCATACAATATTTAATAATTTGCATTTTTATTCTCCTTGCAATTATTTTTAATATTATATGCTTGTCTTTTTATTTTAGAACTATTTTTTTCTGTCAATTGGGACGCCCTTTTTTGACATATTTTTATTTTTTATTCATTTACAACCCATGTGAAAGAATTAGATACATCATTTGCTACGTTTTCTATTTCTTTATCATCCTCTAAACTATAGCTTTCAGCTACAATTCTAGCTATTTTATCTCCTCTTAATATATAATAATTATACATTATTTCTTGTGGCTCTGAATTAAAAATTACTTTAACTTTTAATATATCATAATTATTAGCTGTTTTTGAGATATTCATTTCTAGTGTATCTGGTTTTTCCTCAGATTTATTAATTGACTCTTCTATATTTGTTTTTACATCTTCTATGGATTTTATTGTTGCTGAATCAACTTGTTGATATGTTACAACTATCATAGCTGGGTAAGAAGAATAGTCTTCTTCTTGTTCTTCTGTTTGGTTTGTTTGTTGATTTAAATCTGGGAATGTGTTTATGTATTTATAATATTGTACATATTGAGAGTATTGTGTATTAATTTGTTTCCAGTCTCCTGCTATTTGGAAGCTTATGTTAGAATCTTTATAATCTATCTTTTCACTGCTTTGTAAAAGACTTGGATTATCTCCACCTAATGTAGCTAGTAATATAATTCCTACTATAATTACTATCATAGATATTGTAAAAGCTTTAGCTGATTTCTTTTGTCTTTTTTCTGGATTATTTTCAGCTTCTTTTGAATAATAGTATTTTCCTTTATATTTTTTTATTATTCCTACTTGTTTTAAATAATTAAATCTAATTTTTGCCCCTCTATCTTCTGGTATTTCAGCCAATACTTCTTCTTTTATCATTGCTTTATCAGGTGTTGTTGCTTCATATTTTTCAAAAATTGGCTTTAATTCTTCAATTGACTCTTTTATCATTTTATTTATGTTTTCATTGTTACTAAATTGAATTTTTACTTCTTTTCCATCATTATTTTCTAATTGCTTTTTTATGTTTGATGTTATAATGCTTGCTCCTAATATTGTAAATACTACTGAAATTATGTAATCTTTTGTTATTGCTGTTGAAAATTCACTGCTTCCATATAATTTTTGAACATTTGTTATACTTACAGGTAATCCTTGTTTTTGTATTAATAATGCTGGTATTATAGCAAGTGTTGTAACCATTACTATTATAACAGCTATAACCATTATTATAATTGGTAATTTTTTGTCAATTTTTCCTTTACAAATTTTATAACCTAAAAATTCTCCTCCAGCAATAATTGCTGCTAAAATTGATAACATCATATTTCCATAGACATACACTAAAATCCATGGTATTGTTGCTATTATTCCTCCTATTATTGCTCCTATTATTCCAGTTAGGTAGCTTCCTGTTTTTTCTTTTTTAATTACTTCTTCTTCCATTTTTTCCTCCTCATTGGTCATTTGGGACGCTCTTTTTTGACCACTTTTGGTATGATTTCGTGTCAAAAAAGGGCTTCCCTATTGACACAATTTTTCTAATTCTTTTATTTTATCTCTTGTTTCAGCTGCTTTTTCGAATTCCATATTTGCAGCATATTCTAGCATTTGGTCTGTTAATTTTTCTATTGCCTTTTTAACATCTTCTTCTTTTTCCATTTTGAATTCTACACCAATGTCTTCTTGTTTTACTGCACTTATTGCCTCTCTTATTGATTTTGTTATTGTTTTTGGTGTTATTCCATGTGCTTTGTTGTATTCTTCTTGTATTTTTCTTCTTCTGTTGGTTTCTGTTATTGCTTTTTCCATAGATTCTGTTAATTCATCTGCATACATTATAACTGTTCCATCTGTATTTCTTGCAGCACGTCCTATTGTCTGTATTAGCGAACGTTCTGAACGTAAGAAGCCTTCTTTGTCTGCATCTAGTATTGCAACTAGTGATACTTCTGGTATGTCAAGTCCTTCTCTTAGTAAGTTTATTCCTACTAAAACGTCAAATTCTCCTAAACGTAGATTTCTAATAATTTCCATTCTTTCTAGTGCTTTTATATCTGAATGCATATAATTTACTTTTATGTCTAAGCTTTTTAAATATGCTGTTAGATCTTCTGCCATTTTTTTAGTTAGTGTTGTGACTAATACTCTTTCGTGTTTCTCTACTCTTTTTCGTATTTGTTCTATTAAATCATCTATTTGATTTGTTACTGGTTTTACTTCTATTTTAGGATCTAGTAATCCTGTTGGTCTTATTATTTGTTCAACTACATTTTCTTTACTGTGTTCTTTTTCGTAATCAGCTGGTGTTGCACTTACAAATATCACTTGATTTATTCTTTTCTCAAATTCGTCAAATGTTAATGGTCTATTGTCAAATGCTGATGGAAGTCTAAATCCATAGTTTACTAGTGATTCTTTTCTTGCTCTGTCTCCATTGTACATTGCTCTTACTTGTGGTATTGTAGCATGTGATTCATCTATTAAAAGTAAGAAGTCTTTTGGAAAATAGTCAAATAATGTATATGGTGGGCTTCCTGCAGGTCTTTGGCTTAAATGTCTTGAATAGTTTTCTATTCCTTGACAGAAACCTGTTTCTTTCATCATTTCTATATCAAAGTTTGTTCTTTCTTCTATTCTTTGAGCTTCGATTAGTTTATTATTATCTTTAAAATATTTTATTCTTTCTTGTAATTCTTCTTCTATTGTTCCTATTGCCTTATCTAACTTGTCTTTGCTTGTAACATATTGAGAAGCTGGTGGTATTAATATGTGTTTTCTTTCTCCTATTGCTTTTCCTGTTAATGGATTTATTTCTGAAATTTTTTCTATTTCATCTCCCCAAAATTCTACCCTAACTGCACTTTCACTTTGTGATGATGGATAGATTTCTACTATATCTCCCTTTGCTCTAAATGTTCCTCTTTTGAAGTCTATTTCATTTCTTGTATATTGCATTATTACTAGTTTTTTTAATACTTCGTCTCTAGATTTGTTCATTCCTGGTCGTAGAGACAACATCATTTCTTGATAGTCTACTGGGTCTCCTAAGCCATAAATGCATGATACTGATGCTACTATTATTACATCTCTTGTTTCAAATAATGATAGTGTTGCTGAATGTCTTAGTTTGTCTATTTCGTCATTTATTGATGCATCTTTTTCTATATATGTGTCTGAACTTGCTATATAACTTTCTGGTTGATAGTAGTCGTAATAAGATACAAAGTATTCTACATTATTTTCTGGGAAAAATTCTTTAAATTCTGAGTATAATTGCCCTGCTAGTGTTTTGTTATGTGCTAATACTAAGGTTGGTTTTTGAACTTTGTTTATTATGTTTGCCATTGTGAAGGTTTTTCCTGAGCCTGTAACTCCAAGTAATGTTTGAAATTTTTTGCCCTGATCTATTCCTTTTGATAAATATTCTATTGCTTGTGGTTGGTCTCCTGTTGGCTTATATGGTGAGTGTAGTTTAAACATTTTTACCCTCCTCCTATGATTTATATTCTACATTATTTTGTAATAAATGTCTACTTATTTAATAAAAGTTCCTGAATCTTTTAAATTCAAGAACTTTTTGTTATGTATTTATTTTAATTTGCCATAATTCCAAATGATTCACTATTTAGGTCTATTACATAAGCTGAAGAATTTTCTAACTCATCTGACATAATATCTTCATTGATAGAAAATACTTTTTTGTTTGCTTTTCTCTTTTTCTTTAATGATTCAAAGCTAATAATATTGCTTGGCTTCTCTTCTGGTTTGTTTTTATTGTTAATTTCTTCTATCATTTTTGTATATTCTTCTTGGCTCTTTAATATATTTTCATTTATTTCTGTTAGTTTATCATCATAATTTATTGCTTCTATTTTTTCTAATAATTCTTTATTATTATTTATTTGTAAATTTCTTAATTTTGAAATTCTGTGATTTACATTTGTTATTTGTTCATTTTGTAATTGTTTTAATAATTCTATTTCTTTATTTGCTAATTCTATTTTTGTTTTTAATACTTCTAGCTGATTAAATTCTTCCTCCATATTTTGTGTTTTTTGTTTTAATATCTCTAGTGTTTGAAGTTCTTTTACTGTATTTTCTATATCGGCTTTAGCCTTTAATTGTTCGTTTTTTAATTGTTCTACTTTTTCATCAAAGCCATTTATTTTTTCATTCATTGCTTCTTTGCTACTAATTAACTCATCAATATTTTCGAACATATTACTATTATTATCTTTTAATATGTTTATTTGTTCTAAGATATTTACTTTTTCTGAATCTAATTTTTCAATATTTTCTAGAAGATCGCTATTGCTTGTTTGTAAATTTTTTATATCATTTTGCATTGCTTTTGTTTCTTCTTTAAAATTATTAATACTTTCAAGAATTTCTGTTTTATCATTTTCTTGTATTTCTTTTAGATTTTTTTGTTTTTTATTTAATTCTTTAATACTATTTTGCACTTTTGAATTTTCTGTTTTTAAGTCATTTATATTATTTATGATTTCTTGTTTGTCTAATGATTGTTTATTTTTTATGTTATCTATTTCGGTATAAATATTGTTTATTTGTTCTTTTGAATTGTCATTGTCTAATCTTTTTTCTATATTTGATATTCTGCTAAATATTTTCTTAATTACATTTTTAAATCCATTTTCTTTTGGTTCTACTGTTTTTTCTTGTTGTTGTTCTACTACTTGAACCGTTTCTAATTCTTGTTCTACTTCTTTATTTAATAATTCTTGTTCTATTACTGATCTGGCATTTTCTATTATTTCTGAAACTGTAATTATTGGTTGTTTTACTTGTATTTCTTTTTCAACTTTTTCTTGTTTTCCATCTCCATAATAATAGCCATAACCTTTTCCATAGTATTTATTATGTTGTACATCACTCTTGTTTAGTATAACACCCATTATTTTGCCACCGACATCTTGAATTTGTCTTTTTGTTTTCTTTAATTCATTTATTTTTGACACTTTATTTTCAGCAATTAATATTGTGCTGTCTACCATTGTTGATAATGCTATACTATCTGAAACTATCATACTTGGTGTTCCATCTAATAATACAAGGTCATACATTGATTTTAAAAGTTCTAATAAGTTTCTCATGTTTGTTGATGATAATAATTCTGATGGATTTGGTGGAATTGTTCCACTTTCTAAAATATGTAAATTTGGTATTTTAGTTTCTTTTATGTATTTTTTTGCTTTTTCTAAATTTTCTAATTTATTTTCTGTTATTTCTTTTATAAAGTCTGATAATCCTTCTCCTGTTTGGTTTTCAAATATTTGACTTCTTCCTTTTGGAGTTCTTAAGTTTGTATCTACTATAAGAACTTTTTTGTTTGCTTGAGCAAAAGCTACTGCTATATTATTTACTATAAAGCTTTTTCCTTCTTTTTCTCTTGCACTAGTAAATAAAATAGCTTTCTTTTTATTGATATTTGAAGCATACAATATATTTGTTCTTGTTGTTTTTAAACATTCTACTATATATGATTTTGGGTCTGTTTCTATTATTAATTCGTTGTTTGTTTTATTTGTATTTGGTATTGTCCCTATTGTTTCAAGCTTTAAATTTACTGGGATGTCTTTTTCAGATTTTATTGTGTCGTCAAGAATATAAAGTATTAATATCAATACTCCTGATGCAAATATTCCTGCCATTAAAGCTATTGCCATATCTTTAATATGATTTATATTACATGGTGTGTTTGATATTTCTGCTGTATCTATGATATTAATGTTTTGAATATTATAAATTGTTTTTATCTGTTCTACGAAAACTTTTGATATTTCATTAGCTATTTTCATTGCTGTTTCTGGATTTGAGTTTTCTACTGTTATTTTTAAGAATTGTGTATTTTTTATTTCTGCTACTGTTAAATTTTTTTGTAAATTTTGAACAGAAATATCAAGTCCTAAGTTTTCTATTACTTTACTTAGAACGTTTGCACTTTTAGCAATACTTCCATATGTAGAAATTAAACCAGAGTTTAAATTCAAGTCTGTTTGTGTTACTTGTTTTTCCCCCTGTGCCTCGTCTCCTGTTAATAAGACTGTTACAGATGAATTGTATTGAGGCTTTTTGTAATAATATGAATAGAAGTAGCTCATTACTAAACTTAATAATATTATTAGAGCTATAAATATTTTTTTGGATAAAATAATATTTAATATTTTTTTCATATCAATATATTCATTATTTTCCATTTACATCACCTATTTCTAATTATACCATGTTTTAGTAATTATCGCAACACTTTATGTCTATTTAGTGACGTATATTTAGAAACTACTGCATTTTTATTACTTTACAATATAAAAAAGGTATAAAAAGATTAATATTCTTTTCATACCTTTTATTATTACATAGCTTGTCTATATAAATTTATAAAATCTTCTTTACTAACTTCTCTTGGATTTCCTGGTTTACATGGGTCTTCCATAGCTTTATCTGCTAGCATTTCGAAATCTTCTTCTTTTGCTCCATAATCTTTTATTGTTTGTGTAATTCCTACTGCTTTTGATAATTCACTTATCATCCATACAAAAGTATTTATAACATCTTGGTCGTTTAAATGTTCTGCATCTGGTCTTCCGATTTGGCATAAGATTTCTCTAAATCTTTGTGCTGTTTCTGGATTTGCACCATTAAATCTCATAACTGTTGGTAATAACATTGCATTTGCAATTCCGTGTGGTGTGTCATATACTGCTCCTAATTGGTGAGCCATTGAGTGAACTATTCCTAATCCAACATTTGAGAATCCCATTCCTGCAATGTATTGAGCCATTCCCATCATTTCAATTGCTTTTTCATCCTTGTCGTTTACTGCTGCTGGTAAATATTTAAATATCATTTTTATAGCTTGCATATGGAACATATCTGATATTTCATTATGAGCTTTTGTTATATACCCTTCTACTGCATGTGTTAATGCATCCATTCCTGTTGCAGCAGCAAGTGTTTTTGGCATTGATGCCATTAAATCTGAATCTATTATTGCTACTATTGGAATATCATTTGGATCTACACATACCATTTTTATTTTTCTATCTTCATCTGTTATTACATAGTTTATTGTAACTTCAGATGCTGTTCCTGCTGTTGTTGGAAGTGCTATTACTGGCATTCCTCTATTAACTGTATTTGATGCTCCATTTAAAGATTTTATATCAGCTCTATCTGGGTTTGTCATTACTATTGATATACCTTTTGCTGTGTCCATACTTGAACCACCACCAACTGTTACAATAACATCAGCTCCTGATGCTTTACAAGCCTCTACACCATCTGTTACATTTTTTATAGTTGGGTTTGGTTTTATTTCATCATATAATGTATAATCTATGTTTGCATTTTTGAATATTTCCTCAACTTTTGCAGTTACACCTGCGTTAACTAGTGATTTATCACTTACTAAAAATACTTTTTTAAATTTTCTTTTTGTTATTTCTTCTGCTAAAGCTCCTCTTGCTTCCTTTCCAAAATAAGATGTTTCATTTAAGACAAATTTTATTGCCATTTTACATTCCTCCTTTATATAAATATTTATTATTACATATTCCCATCTTTATATTCGCTAGGAATATTAAAGTAATCATTTTTCACAGTGCCATATGAGATGTCTACTTTTAATAATTCTTCTTCATCTCCTGCAATTGTTTTTATATAAACGATTTTATCGTTATCATAGTATATCCTTGTTTTTGCTTTTGTTAAATCTGTCACTGCTATTTTGTTATTTATTAAAAAGTCTTGGTATTTTTCAAATTCTTCATATTGATAATTTTTACCATTTACTTTTTCTTTTCCAGTGTTACTTGACATTTCTTTTAACTTTGATAATTTTTGTTGGATTTCTGTTGATATTTCTGTATTATTTTTGTATGTGTAATATGTTTTATTACTATCATCTACAAAATATGTGTCATTTCCTTTTACTATATATTTGTAAGTTACTCCATTTCTTGTTGTTTCTTTATATGCTTGGTCATCTTTTATTACTATTGTTTCTTTATTGTTCTCATCTAATGTTGTTGTAAATGTTATTTCTTTTGAATTTGCTATTTTTTCATAATTTTTTTGTATCTCCACAGATTCTGTTTGTTCTGTTTTGTTTGTTTTATTTTTACTAGATATAGCAAATATTATTACTCCAATAATTACAACTACTAATATAATTATTCCAATAATTATCATTGGTTTTTTAAGTTTATTATCTTTCATGTTCTTTTGTACCTCCTAAATTTTATTTTTAATTAGTCTCCTAAGTTAATTCCTATACTTCTTGCTGTTTTTACTAAATCATCATCCATTGTTACTTTTCTTTGGTTACTTACTGCTGTATTTCCTGAAACAGCTCCTATTTCTTTGTTTTCTCCAACAACATCTTCTAATGATACATAATCCAATTTGTTATTTTTTATAACTGTTAATACTCCAAATTTTTCTTCTAATGCTAATTGCATTGCTTTTGCACCATATTTTGTTGATAAAACTCTATCAAATGCTGTTGGTGTTCCTCCCCTTTGCATATATCCTAAAGTTGTGTTTCTTGCTTCTAATCCTGTTAATTCTTGTAATTGTTTTGCAACTATTGGACCTACTCCTCCAAGCTTTGTGTTGTCTACACCTTTTCCGTTATCTCTTTCATTTTCTACTGTTATATCTCCACCTATTGGTTTTGCACCTTCTGCAACAACTACAACACTGAAGTTTTTACCTCTTTTTTGTCTATTTTTTATTTTTTCTGCAACTTTATTTATATCATATGGAATTTCTGGAATTAATGCAACATCTGCACCACCTGCTATTGCTGATTCTAATGCAATCCATCCAGCATATCTTCCCATTACTTCTAGAACCATTATTCTATGATGTGTTTCTCCTGTTGTATGAAGTCTATCAAGTGCTTCCATTGCAACAGATACAGCTGTATTATACCCAAATGTTATTTCTGTACATGCAACATCATTATCTATTGTTTTTGGTACACCAATTACATTTACTCCTTTTAATGAAAAATCTCTTGCTGATTTTTGAGTACCATCTCCACCTAATGTGAATACACAATCAAATCCATCATTTTTAATATTTTGAACACATTTATCTGACAAATCTTGATATTCTACAGTTCCATCTTCTTTTACTACTTTATAATTAAATACATTTGCATTTGTTGATGAACCTATAATTGAACCACCCTTTGGTAAAATTCCTTTTGCATTTCCTTCTTCTGCTGTACTTAGTTTTACATACTCATTTTTTAATAGTCCATTATAACCATCAATAAATCCGTAACATTCTACATCACTATTTTCTGCTGTTTTTACAATTCCTCTAATAACAGCATTAAATCCTGCTACATCTCCTCCATTTGCTAATATAGCTACTTTTTTTATCATTTTAAATCCTCCCTTGTTCTCTTTAGCTTATTAATTTTTTTATATCTTCGTCTTGTTTTAATTCTTTGCTTAAGAATAAATATGCTCTTTTATCTTGTTTTATTGCTATTTCTGCTAATTCTTTATCACTTCTTAATCTTAAACTTGCATATTTTATTATTAATCCCTTATTTTCTATCGCTGTTTTTACTACTTCTCTATCATCTCTTAGTCTTTCACTTGCATAATATAAAGTTTGCCCATATGTTTTAACACTTTCCATTATTACTTCTTTATCTGCTTTTAATGCTTCTGATGCATAACAAGCAGTCCATGGTGCTCCATTTATTGCTAATAAAACCAGCTCTTTATTATTTCTTAATCTTTTACTTACAAATTCCATTGCTTCGCCATCTTGTGTTAATGCTGTTTTTACTACTTCTTCATCATCTTGAAATTCAGGGGCAGCAAATTCTAAAAGTTTTCCTTTTTTTCTAACCGCTTCTAATACATATTCTCTTGAATTTCTATTTTGTTTCATTTCTGTAACATCTTTTGCTTCCATTATGTATTACTCACCTGCTTTTCATTTTTACTTGTATTTTGCGCTATTAATGCTTTTATTTTTATTCCTTGTTCTGTAAACATTTTTTCATGTTCTGTTTCTATATTATGTTCAAAAATTGGTTCTTGGTGTAAGTCATATGTTTTTGCTTTAACTTCAAATCCTGTTTCTTCTAAATATAGTAATGTTGAATTGAATAAATCATCATCATCTGTTTTAAAGTATATTTCTCCATTTGGTGTTAAAAATTGTTTGTATTTTTCTAGTTGTCTTGTATGTGTTAGTCTCTTCTTTCTATGTTTTCCTTTTGGCCATGGATTACAGAAGTTGATATATATTCTTTCTATTTTATCTTCTTTGTCTAGTATTTGTAGTATTCGCTCTATGTCATATCTTGTTAATACTATGTTTTCTGGTTTTATGTTTTTTTCTGCATATACTTGTTCTACATTTCTTTTTGCAAGTCCTAACATTGCATCTATTAAGTCTATTGCTATATAATTTTTGTCTAAGTTTTCTGATGCTAGGTTTGAGATAAATTGTCCTTTTCCACATCCTAGTTCTATGTGTAGTGGGTTGTTTGGATTTTTGAAAAATGTTTTCCATTTTCCTTTCATTTTTTCTGGTTCATCTATGTAAAATTTACTTGCTTCTAGTTCTGGTCTTGCCCATTTTTTGTATCTTATCCTCATGCTTTTTTGCTCCTTATTTTATTGTTTTTGCTATTTGAATTATACACATAATTTTTTTAATTGTAAAGGTGTTTTTTTAAAATATTATATATAAATCCAAATATAAAATTAGCCCTAATATTAAACTTTTATTTTTAATATTAGGGCTTGATTATTCTTTGTTTTTTTATTTTGCAATATTTTAGTAAATTTTCATCTTTTAGTATAACACATTTTTAATATCAAGTACTTGCTTCTTTATTTTGCTAAAGATATATGATAAAATGTTAATATCAAATTAAATGGAGTATGTTTATGAAATTAAAATATAAAGTTGAAAATGAGAATTTAACAATAAATCAAATATTACAAAACAATCTTAAAGTATCTTCTAGATTGCTTTATAAAATTGTAAAAAATAATTGTATTTTTCTTAATGGAAAAGAATGTGATACTAGAAATATAGCCTCTCCTAATGATATTATAACTATTAATTTTGATTATTCTGAAGATAATTCTAATATTGTGCCTACTGAAATGGATTTAAATATTGTTTTTGAAGATGATTGGCTTTTAATAGTTAATAAACCTGCTGGTATTGCAACTCATCCATCTGTTTTACACTTTTCAGATTCTTTATGTAATGGTGTTAGATTTTATTTTGACTCTATTGGTTTAAAGAAAAAAGTTAGACCTGTTAATAGATTAGATTTAAATACTTCTGGTTTAGTAATTTTTGCTAAATGTGAGTATATTCAAGAATGTTTAATTTCTCAAATGAAGTCTAATGTATTTAAAAAAGATTATTTGGCTATTTGTGATGGTATTTTTGCAGATAAAGTTGGTGTTATCAATTTACCTATTGCTAGGAAAGAAAATAGTATTATTGAAAGATGTATTTCTGAAGATGGGCAAATTTCTATTACTCATTATGAAGTTTTAAAAGAATTTGATAATTTTAGTTTAGTTAAGTGTTCTTTAGAAACTGGTAGAACTCATCAAATTCGTGTTCATATGAGTAATGTTGGGCATCCTCTTATTGGTGATTCTTTGTATGGTACTGATTCTAATTTGATTGAAAGGCAAGCTTTACATTGTTATCATATTTGTTTTTCTCATCCAATTTTTAAAAATAATTTGGATTTTGTTTGCGATTTGCCTGATGATTTTAAAAAATTGACAAAAAAATAAAAGAGTAAATCTGTAAGCCGGGTTCTGTCGTTAAAAATAGTCATTTATCTAGGATATATATTGCTATATATCTCAAGCCACGCAATTCAGAAGGCGTCGAGCAGACTTTATCTTCTTCTTAGGTGTTGCTCCAGATGGGGTTTACACTGTCCCCCTATGTCACCATAAGGGCGGTGAGCTCTTACCTCACCTTTTCATCCTTACCTTGAAATCAAGGCGGTTATTTTCTGTTGCACTTTCCTTAGGGTTGCCCCTACTAGACGTTATCTAGCATCTTTGCTCTGTGGAGCCCGGACTTTCCTCTCGTAATTCCTTTCGGAATTTACCAGCGACTATTCAATTTACTCTGTTTTGTATTATATCATATATTTTCTAATTCTTCTAGCAAATTTTTATATTTTATTAAAAAAATTTCTTTTTCTTTAGTTTTGGTTGAATTTTGAAGTTCATTTATTTGAACATATGCCTTATTTATTATATATTGATTTTTATTACTACTTTGAGAATTTGTAAGTATTTTAGTAAATTCTTGATTTGCTAAATTCACATTTTCTGTAATTGGATTCCAATCGTTTTTATCTAACAAGCTATAAGCTTTAAATATATTATTTTTTGTTTTTATTAATATTTTTTTGTTTGTATCATCTGTTGAATTTTCTATAAAATCTGGTAAGTAATTATATAAATTTGCTAAAGCATCTAGTGCATTTTGCTTGTTTTCTTCTTTTATAGCTTTCATTAAATTATCATATTCTTGATTAAAGTTTGTTATTTTTTCTTTGTTTATATTTATTTTATATAAATCAATTGTAAGTGATGGAATTGCTGAATATAATATTTCAACTTCATTTTTTAAATTCTCCCAATTTATGTCACTATTATTTGTTAAAACTCCTGATAATTTCATTTCATAATTTTGATTTTCTTTTGATTCTTCTGAACTTTGGCTACTTCCATTTTCTTTTTGGCTTTCTCCCTGATCTCCAGATGAAGAACTTTCTGAGGAAGAAGAGCTTCCTGAGGATGGAGTAGTTTCTGATGCACTGCTTGATGAATTGTCTTTTAAATCTTCTTTATTTATTTGACTTGTATTTATTCTATAGTTTTCAAATTTAATGTTATTTAATTCATTAAACATATTTACAAAACTTAATTCTATTCTTTGAATTTCTGTTTCTGTTTTTTCTTTTTCATCTTCATTTTTATTGATATCTGCATATGATTTAAATAATATAAAAGCTATACTTAGTACAAATATTACTAAGAAAATATAAGCTATTTTTTGATATTTTTTCAAAATATACCTCCATTTTTTTATTTTAGTATTTGCTTTTTTGTAAAAACTATTCCTTTAGTATATTTTTTTTATTATTTATCATAATATTATTATAGATTTAATAAGGAGATTGTGATGGTTTCTGTTAATTTAATTAGTGAAGATTCTTATGAATTAGAAAAATTTTTGAGTTCTTTTTATAATTCTTCTTTTGATATAAATGATAATTTAAATTGGGAACATAAATACAGTAATCCTGTAGAACTAGCTGAAATCATTGGTGCTTATGTTGATAATTTTGATGATTTTAATATTGTTATGTGGGTTTCTCTTGATAAAGGTGTATATATTAATGTAACTACAGATAATGCTGATAGTTTGATTAAATATTTGTATGAAAGATATCCTTATTGATTTGCAAAATATTGATTTATAAATTTAAAAGCCGAATACTTTTTATATTCGACTTTTATAATTTTACTCATCTCCATATTTTATTTCTTCTACTGTTTTATCATCTTCTAATTTAACATCAGATTCTACTTCAACAGTCTTTTTTAAGTCTTCACAGTTGTCATCTGAACATTCTTCGTTTTTGTCTTCTACTATTTCGACTTCTTTTGCTTGTGTTTCTTCAACTTCTTCTTGTTTTGCACCACATTCTGGACAGAATTTTACGTCTTTATCTATTTCAGCAAAACATTTTTCACATTTTCTTTTATCTTTTAATTCTAGGCATTGTTTTAAATTAGATTCTATTTCAGCACTCATTACATCTATTTTTGTGCATTCTTCTTCTAATTCTTTTTCTAAATCTACTTTTTCTTCTCTTACATGGTTTTCATAAACTTTTTTACCTATTTCTTTGTATATATCAGATATTTGTGATTTTAAGTCTGCTATTTTCATTCTCAATTTTGCTTCTTTTGCTAATTTTCCTGTTTTGTCAGCAGTTACTTTATATGCTTCACTTGCTTTTTTACCTAATTTATTAAAAATTTCCATTTTTCTTCCTCCTTAAATGTGTCAATTATTTAATATTTATATTATGGTTTTTATTACTATTTATTATACAATTTTATTCCATCTTTTTGTCTCGTGTCATTAAATTTTTTACAGCTTCTTGTGGATCTAGTTTATTATATAATACTTCATATACCGCATTAACTATTGGCATTTCTATATTATTTATTTTTCCAAGTTGATATGCTACATCTATGTTGTCTATACTTTCTATTACCATTCCGACTTCTTTTTTTGTTTCTTCTAATGTTTTTCCTTGTCCTATTAATTTTCCAGCTTTTCTATTTCTACTATGCTCACTTAAACAAGTTACTATAAGGTCACCTAATCCACTTAATCCATAAAATGTTTCTAGTTCTCCTCCTAGTTTTATTCCAAGTCTTGATATTTCTTTTAATCCTCTTGTTATTAAGGCTGCAAATGAATTATCTCCTAGTCCAATTCCTGCTGCAACTCCGGCACAAAATGCTATGATATTTTTTAATGCTCCTCCAAGTTCTACACCTTTTACATCATTACTTGTGTATATTCTCATTTTTTCTGACATAAATGTTTCTTGTAACATATCTAATACTTCATTGTATTTTGATGCCATAACTAATGCTGTTGGAACTCCTATTGATACTTCTTCTGCATGGCTTGGTCCTGATAAAACTCCTACTTTTACATTTGGTAATTCTTCTTCAATAACTTCATCTAAGGTTTTTAATGTTTCTTTTTCAAACCCTTTTGAACATATTATTACTGGCTTTTCTCCAACATATTGTTTGTATTGTTTGAATGTACTTCTTGTGAATTTTGATGGTGTTACATGTAATATAAATTCAGTATCTTTTATTACTTCTTCATAGCTTGCTGAACAATAGATATTGTCTGGTATAATTAAATCTGGTAAGAATTTGCATTTTTTTTCGTTATTGATTAAATCTCTTTCCTCTTCAGAAAATGACCATATTTTTACTTGGTTTCCTACATTGGCTAGATATGTTGCTAATGCAACACCCCAGCTACCACTTCCTATAATAGCTATTTTTTTCATATTTATTTTTGTTTCTCCTTTGTTAATTGTTTTCTTTTTTACCAAAGTTTAATTTGTTTTCTGTTCCACTCATTATTCTTTTTATGTTAGCTCTATGGTTGTATAATACTATTATTGCTAATATTACACTATATACAAAATAAACTTTCCCACTTTTTCCTTCAGTTAATACTGTGTAATTTTCGTTTATAAATAAAGTTAACACTGGGAATAATACAGCTGCACCACATGAACCAACTGATACCATTTTTGTTAAAACCATTAATACTAATGCAAATACTAAACAAATTAGTCCTATTTGCCAGTTAGACATAAGTAAAACTCCTAAAGATGTTGCAACACCTTTTCCTCCTTTAAATCCAAAGAAGATTGGGAATGTATGTCCTAAAACTACTGCTATTCCTGCTATTTGTACTATTAATTCTTTGTCTACATTTTTAAATATATTTCCTATTATCATAGCAATTAATATTGCTATAACTCCTTTTAAAACATCACAAATTAATGTTATTACTGCTGCTTTTTTTCCAACTGTTCTTAATACATTTGTGCTTCCTGCATTTCCGCTTCCTTTTTCCCTTACATCAAATCCAGCCATTTTTTTGCTTATAATAACTGAAAAACTTATACTTCCTATTAAATATGCTATTACTGCCATTAAAATATATGCTGTCATTTTTATTACCTCCTTTTATGCCTTTTATTATTCGGCATATTTTTCATTTTTTTCTCTTGCGATAATTCTTACTGGTGTTCCTTCCAATCCAAATTCTTTTCTTATTTGATTTACTAAATATCTTTGATAAGAAAAGTGGAACAATTCTTTATTGTTTACAAATATTACAAATGTTGGTGGCTTTGTCGATACTTGTGTTCCATAGAATATTTTTAATCTTCTTCCTTTATCTGTTGGTGGTTGAACAATTGCAATTGCTTCATTTATTACTTGATTTAATATTGATGTTGATACTCTTAATGAATTTTGTTTTGCTACGTTATTTATCATCTCAAATAATTTATCGACCCTTTGTCCTGTTTTAGCTGAAATAAAGATTACTGGTGCATATGATAAGTATGATAATTTGTTGTAAACTTCTTTTTTATATTTTTCTAAAGTTCCTGTTGTTTTTTCGTATTCGTCCCATTTATTTACAACTATTATTACACCTTTTCCTGCTTCGTGAGCCTCACCTGCTATTTTAGCATCTTGTTCTGTTACACCATCATTTGCATCAATCATCATTAAGCATACATCTGCTCTTTCTACTGCAAGTAAACTTCTCATTACACTGTATTTTTCAATACTTTCATTTACTTTGCTTTTCTTTCTAATTCCTGCAGTATCAATTAAAACATATTTTCCATGTTCATTTTCAAAAGGAGAGTCTATTGCATCTCTTGTTGTTCCTGCAATATCACTTACTATATTCCTTTTTTCTCCTAATATTTTATTAATTAAAGATGATTTTCCTACATTTGGTTTTCCTATTACTGCTACTTTTATTATTTCTTTTTCTTCTTCATTTTCATCTTTTTCTGGGAAATGTTCATATATTGCATCTAAAACATCTCCTATTCCTAAAGCATTTGTAGCAGAAATTGCAAAAGGTTCACCTATTCCTAAATTATAAAACTCATAAATTTCTTGACTATCTTTTTCGTAATTATCAGCTTTGTTACAAACTAATACAATCGGTTTTCCTGATTTTTTTAGCATTAATGAAATTTCTCTATCTGCTGCAGTTACACCTTGTCTTATATCTGTTAAAAAGATAATCACATCAGCCATTGCTATTGCTAGATTAGCTTGTTCTCTCATTTGAGATAATATTATATCATCAGAATCTGGTTCAATTCCTCCAGTATCTATTAATGTAAAGTTTCTTCCACGCCAGTTTGTTTCTGCATATATTCTATCTCTTGTAACACCTGGTGTATCTTGAACTATTGATATTCTACTACCTGCCAAATAGTTGAAAAATGTTGATTTTCCTACATTTGGTTTTCCTATTATTGCTACTATTGGTTTTGACATATTATTTTTTCCCTTCTTTATATTTTTGTGGGAGGAATTATCTTCCTCCTCCGCCTCCTCCGGCCACCACCGCCGGCCTCCGCCTCCTGAGAAGCCTCCGCCACCGCCTGAGCCTGATGAGTAACTTGATGATGCTGTTGCAGATGTTATTGAACTACTTATTGCACTTGAGAAACTTGATGAAAAATCTGTGTGCATCATTACATTCATACATGTATATGTTCCTATTGAGTTTGTCATTTCTTCAAAATTTGGGTAAACTATTTTTAATTGTTTTATTACTTTGTCTGCTATTCCCATTACTGTCGCATATACTAAGTATTTTTCCCATATTACTAATTCTGGAACTTCTCTTTCTTTTAGTAATGAGAAGTCTTCCATATATTTTTTAAGTCCTTTCCATTGTTCTTTAGTATCTACACCTTTTTGTGTTAGGACATTTAATTTTTTTGCTATTCTATTACATAAAATTGCATTGATTATCATTATTATTACTGGTGCTATTAGTGCTAATCCAAAACCACTTGTAAATATTAAAGTAAAGATTACTCCTAATATATATTCCCCACATTTTTCTTTATAATCACTATATTCTTTTTTAGCCTTTGAATCAATTAATTCTTTTCCTATAAGTTGGTCTTCAACTGATTTATATGTTCCACTTAATAAACTTTCAATTTTTGATGGATTATTTTTGATATATTTTTCTAATTCTTTTAATGTTATTGTATCTTTTTTGTTAGCTGCTTTTATTATAAATGTCATTATTCTTTCTTCATTTAGGGGTAATCCATCACTTACTTGTTTTTTTAGAGTTATTGTCACTATATCTTTTCCTAGTGTTTTCTTTTCTTGTTGTATTTCTATATAACCTCTTAATGTTAAATCCAAAACTGTTGCTGAGAATATTTTGCCAAAATTTTGAGCTGTGAATTTAGTTACCGTTTCATTCATAGTTTTGTAAGCTTCACCTGGTGTTGAATCTTCATCTGGTAAATCTCTATAATATTCTAATTTTGTTGTTGGTTCAAATTTATTTAATCCTTTTATTTTCTTCCAATATTTAATTGTCTTTTTAAAGAAAAATACACCTAATAAAATATTTAATCCAAGCCATGCACCAAATAATACATATTTAAAGTTTTTTTCTATCCATTCTTGTCTTTTTCTACTTGCATTAGCTTTATTAGCCCATTTTGTTTCTTCTTTTACAACATTGTCTAACGTATTTTTATTTTTTATTCTTCCCGCAGTTGTAATTAAATTAGTCGGAAATAATGTTCTTACTTCTACATATGTTCCATTTTTAAAATTATCTACTTCAAATTCTATTTTATTTGTATCTGTTGCATATATTGTACCATTTAAATTTTTAGTATGTCCCCATACTTTTATTTCATCTTTATTATCTACATTTGATGGTAATAAAATTGTTCCTGTTATTTTATTTGCATCTACTTCAAATGTGTCTCCAACAAATTGCCAATATAATTCAGCATAATCATTATATTTTGTTATTGCATCTTTTACTGTATATGATATTTTATATTCTCTTCTTGCTGAGCTATTATCTAATCCAACACCCCAACCGATTTCAAAGTCATCATCATCATTTTCTGTTCCATAGTAATAACCTTTTGCTACATGATATGCCCATTCACTAGTTTGAATAAAATTATTTTGTATTCCATTTGTAATGTCTGTTACTGTAGCATTTGTTATTCCTGAATATTTTGAATTGTCTGTTTTAAATGTTTTATATAATGTATTTGTACTTTTTATATTGATGTCCCAAGTTTCTGTTACATCCATACTTCCATCCGCATTTATTTGTGCTTGAAAATCTAAGTTATTTAACTTCAAGTTTCCTGCTTTTGATTGATTTGTTCCTATGCAAATGAAAAATAGTAAAAATGTTATTATATAAAGTATTTTTTTCTTTATTTTCACTACTTTTTTTCCCCTTTCACTTGATATTCTTATTTTACTATAACTGATTAGAAAAAGCAAGAAATTTTTGCCATAATTTAATATGTCTATACTAGAGTGACATAAATAACTTTTAATCTGTAAAAAGAATTTACTTTTCCTAAATTTTAATTGTCCTCTATAATGTTATTTATTTTAATAACGCATTTTTTTATTTGACGTTCTTTATTATAAAAATTATATTTTTTATATTCTAAATTGGACATCCCACCCAAAATATGATACTATTATAAAAAAATAAAAAAAGGACTGATAAAAATGGCATTTGATGGAATTGTAACAAAAGCAATAACCACAGAAATTACTCCCCTTTGCGGAGCAAGAATAGATAAAGTTTTTGAACCTAATAAAAATGAAATTATATTAGGTTTATATTTAAATGGATGTAACTATGCATTAAATATATGTATAGAAGCCCAAAATTGTAGAATAAACTTAACAACACATTCAAAACCCAATCCTCAAATTGCTCCTAATTTCTGTATGCTACTTAGAAAAAATTTAATTGGATTGAAACTAAAAAATATTATAACTTTTGATTTAGAAAGATTAATTATTTTAGAATTTGAAGGTTTTGATGAATTAGATGATATTATTTCTAAAAAGTTAGTTATTGAATTAATGGGAAAACACAGTAATATCATATTACTTGATGATAATAATGTAATTATTGATAGCTTAAGACATATAAAAGAAATTGATGAAAATTATAGAGATATTTTACCACACACAAAATATACATTTCCAACTTCAGATAAAAATAATTTTCTAGAATTGTCAAATTTTGAAGCTTTCTTTAATATTATAATTTCTAATTTTTCAGATATTTTAGAAGCAAATAATATAAATGATTTAGCAAATCAAATATCTTCTACTTTTAATGGAATTAGTAAAAGTTTTATAAATTCTATAATTAACAAATATCAAATAGAGAAAGTTGATAAATCAAATTTAGAGATAATATTTAATTATATAACTACTGTTATAAATAATATTGGAACTGATAATTTATCTTTCGAAAGCATCAAAAACAAAGATGATATTATAAAAGATTATTTTTTAACCACTAAGAAAAATTCTGAGGCTTTTAATCTAAATTTCTATATAGATGATTTTTATTATTCAAAGGAAACAAATGAAAATTTTAAAAATTATAGAAATTCTTTATTAAAACTTATTTTAGATACTTTGAAAAAATATAATAAACGTTTAGAACATATCAATCAAAAATTAAAAGAATGTGATGATATGGACAAATATAGAATTTGGGGTGAATTGATAACTGCTAATCTTTATAGAATTCCTAACAAAAATGTAGACATGGTGGAAGTTGAAAATTATTATAACAATAATAATTTGATTACTATAAAATTAGATAAAAAATATTCTCCTAGCATAAATGCAAAACATTTCTTTAAAAAATATTCTAAATTAAAAAATGCTTTGGAAATTGTAAGTGTTCAAAAAATTGATACTTTAAATGAACTTAATTACATTGAAAGTGTTGTTTATGAACTTGAAAATTCTACTTCTGTTAATGAACTTGTTGATATTTTTGAAGAAATCTCTGAAAATGATATTTTTAAAGAAAGAACCTCCAAATATAAAACTAAAGAGAAATCCAAAATTAAAAAATCAAGTCTAACTAAAAATAAAGATGTATCATTTAATCCTATTAAATACAATGTTGATGGTTATACTATTTTAGTTGGAAGAAATAACAAGGAAAATGATTATTTAAGCTTAAGATTTGCAAATAAAAATGATTTATGGTTTCATACAAAAGATATTCATGGTAGCCACACTATATTAAGAATTGATACTTCTAAGCCTTTACCTGATAATGATATTTTAGTTAAAGTTGCTAAAATTGCTGCATTACATAGTAAGGCTAAAAATTCTTCAAATGTCCCTGTTGATTATTGTGAAGTACGTTTTGTTAAAAAGCCATCTGGTTCTAAACCTGGCATGGTTATTTATACCAATAATAGAACGTTAAATGTAACACCTTAAAGTAAATAATAAAAAAAATGAAATAGAAAAAGACCAATGGATCTTTTCTCTATTTCATTTTTTCTTTTATTCTAACTAAAGTATTCAAAGCATCAATTGGTGTTAATTCATTTAAATTAACTTTATCAATTTCGTGTGCAATTTCTGCTAATTTATAATTAAACATATCAAATTGACCTTCTACTGCTTTTTTACTTTCTTTTTCTTGTTTCTTTCCAGTCAAGATATTTTTTCTTTCTAATCCTCTTAATATTTCATCCGCTTTTTGTGTAACAGCTTTAGGTACACCTGCCAAACGAGCAACGTGAATACCGTAACTTTCATCTGTTCCACCTCTTAAAATTTTTCTTAAGAAGATTATATCTTCACCTTTTTCCTTGACAGCTATATTGTAATTTTTAACACCATCTAATTTTTCTTCTAGTTCTGTTAATTCGTGATAATGTGTAGCAAATAATGTTTTTGCACCACATTTTTCTTTGTCTGCTATATATTCTGCTACTGCCCAAGCTATTGAAAGTCCATCATAAGTTGATGTTCCTCTTCCTATTTCATCTAATATTACCAAACTATTTTGTGTTGCTTCTTTAAGTATTGTTGCAACTTCCATCATTTCTACCATAAATGTACTTTGACCCATACTTAAATCATCTGATGCACCAACTCTTGTAAAGATTTTATCAACTACCCCTATTTTGGCTGATGTTGCTGGAACAAATGAACCTACTTGAGCCATTAATGTTATTAATGCAACTTGTCTCATATATGTAGATTTACCAGCCATATTAGGTCCTGTTATGATTGATAATCTATTTTCTTCTTTATCTAGATATGTATCATTTTCTACAAAACATCCTGCTCCTAACATTTTTTCTATTACTGGATGTCTTCCACCTTTAATATCTAATACCCCAGAATCATCAACTTCTGGTTTACAGTAATTCAAATCTTCTGCTACTGTTGCAAAAGATGCAAGTACATCTAATGTTGATACAATATTTGCTGATTTTTGTAATCTTTTTACATTTTTAGCTATTTCTTCTCTAATTTTTGTAAAAGCATTATACTCTAAGTTTACAACTTTTTCTTCTGCTCCAAGTATTTGATTTTCTAAGTTTTTTAATTCTTCTGTTATGTATCTTTCTGCATTTGTCAGTGTTTGTTTTCTTATAAATCTTTCTGGAACTTGGTCTAAATATGATTTTGTAACTTCTATAAAATAGCCAAATACTTTATTAAATCCAACTTTTAAGTTTTTAATTCCAGTTTTTTCTCTTTCTTCAGCCTCTAATTGTATAATCCAATTTTTACCTTCTGTTGTTGCTGTTTTTAATTTATCTATTTCTTCATCATAACCTAATTTTATTATTCCACCATCTTTTACAGTCATTGGTGGATCTTCTACTATTGATTTTTCTATAAGTTCATAAATGTCTTGTAATTCATCTAAATTTTCGTATAAATCTTTTAACATATTAGATTTACAATTTGATAAAACTTTTTTTACTTCTGGTAATTTTGATAATGAATTTTTTAGTGTAATCATATCTCTTGCATTTGCATTACCATATGCCATTTTTCCTGCTAGACGTTCAATGTCATATACTTTCTTTAGATTTTCTACAACATCTCCTCTTAGGATAATATCATCTTTTAATTCTTGTACAGAGTCTAGTCTTCTATTAATTTCTAATGTATCTATAAGTGGGTCATTTAGCCATCTTCTTAAAGCTCTTCCCCCCATTGATGTTGATGTTTTATCAAGTACCCATAAAAGAGTTCCTTTTTTAGATTTATCTCTCATTTTTTCAGTAATTTCAAGGTTTCTTCTTGCATTTATATCTAAAGACATATATTTTGAAATATTGTAAACTGTTATTTTATTAATATGCTCAAGTGTAGTCATTTGAGTTTGTTCAATATATTCTATCAATGCATTTATTGAACATACTGCTAATGTTTTTTCTTCAACATTTTTTATTTCTTGTTGGTTACTATCAACAAAGTTAAATCTATATTTTATTTTTTCTGCATCATTTGTAAAGAATTTATCATTAAATCTTGTAATATATGAATCAAATCTTTCTTTTATCTTGTTCATTTCTTCTTGACAATTTGACATCATACTATTTATTACAAGTTCTGATGGCATATATCTTGCAATTTCATCTAATACTAATGGGAAATTTTGATTATCTTTTATTTCTGCAGAATAAAATTCACCAGTTGAAATATCACATACACTAATTCCAAAGTATATTCCAGATTTAAATATTGACATTATGAAGTTATTTTTTCTTTCTTCTAGCATATTACTTTCTACTACTGTCCCTGGTGTTACAACTCTTATAACTCCTCTTTTTACTATTCCTTTTGCAGTTTTTGGGTCTTCTAATTGTTCACATATTGCAACTTTATAACCTTTTGCAATTAATCTTGATATATATATTTCAGCAGCATGATGTGGTATTCCACACATTGGAGCTCTTTCTTCTTGTCCGCAATCTTTTCCTGTTAGTGTTAATTCTAGTTCTCTTGATGCTGTTATTGCATCATCGAAGAACATTTCGTAAAAATCTCCTAGTCTATAAAATAAGATGCAATCTTTGTATTGCTCTTTTGTTTCAAGATATCTTTGCATCATTGGTGAAAATTCTGCCATTTTTATTTCCTCCTTCAAGCGCTGTCATGTCAAAAAAGGGTGTCCCCGTTGACCCGTTGACAGCATTATAAAATTTCTCCTTTTAAATACCACATATGTTCAGAAACAACTTTAATTTCAGCCATTTTTCCAATCAAACTCTTATCACCTTCAAAAATAACAACTTTATTACTATCAGTTCTACCAGTAAGCATATCATCATTATTTTTGCTAGTTCCTTCTACTAAAACTTTTTGTGTAGTTCCAACATATTTTTGATTATTTTCTGCAATTTGGCTTTCGACTAAAGCTTTTAATTTATCAAATCTTATATGTTTTTGTTCTTCTGGAACTTGATTTTCCATTCTATTTCCTGGTGTTCCAACTCTTCTTGAATAAATAAACATATATACTTGTTCAAATTTTACTTTTTCTACAACATCTAATGTATCTTCAAATTCTTTGTCTGTTTCTCCTGGGAAACCAACTATTATATCTGTTGATAGTGTTAGTCCAGGTATTCCTGCTTTCATTTTTTCTACTAAATTTAAATATTGTTCTTTTGTATATTTTCTGTTCATTTCTTTTAGGACTTTTGTATTTCCAGATTGTAATGGCAAATGTACTAATTTACACACCTTTTCACAGTCTGCTATTGCTTTTATTACATCATCAGTAAAATCCTTTGGGTGAGGTGATACAAATCTTATTCTTTCTATACCATCTATTTTATTTACTGCTCTTAATAGTGTTGCAAAAGAATTTACACCTTCATACTCTTCAAATTCTATTCCTTTTTCACGTTCTACTCTTAAATATGAATTTACGTTTTGTCCTAATAAAGTTATTTCTTTATAACCTTGTTTTGCAAGTTCTCTTACTTCTTCTATTATTGCTCTTGGCTGTCTACTTCTTTCTCTACCACGTACATATGGTACTATACAATAACTACAGAAGTTATTACATCCATTCATAATTGTTACAGATGCTTTTATGCTACTATCTCTTTTTATTGGTAAGCCTTCATATACTTTTCCATCTATGTCTAATATGTCTTCTAGTTTTGTTTTGTTTTCTATAACTTCATATAAATCTTGTGGAAACTTATGTAATGTATGTGTTCCAAAGATTATGTCAGTATATGGGTAACTTTCTTTTATTTTATCTGTTATATGTTTTTCTTGCATCATGCAACCACCAATTGCTATTATAGTTCCACGTTCTTCTTTTATTTTTTTCAATTCTCCAAGTTTACCAAATAACTTGTCTTCCGCATTTTCTCTTACACAACATGTGTTAAATAATGCTAAATCCGCTTCTTTTTGATTTTCTGTTTTGGTATAACCCATTTCTTCTAACATACCGCACAATTTTTCTGAATCGTTTTCATTTAATTGACATCCCATTGTTAGTATACTATATTTCAAATTTTTATTTTCGTTTATTTTTTTTACTTTCTCTATATATTCTTTTTGTAAGTTAATTTCTTCTATTTCTTTTATTTTTTCCACGTGAGTTCCTCCTATTTTTTATGCTACTATTTTATTACATTTTGTCGTATTTTGCAAGTTTAAAGGCAAAAAAATAAAGTAGCTTTTTGCTACCTCATTCTTATGCAAGACCATATTTCTTTTTAAATTTATCTGCTCTACCACCAGCTGTTTCTTGTCTTAAATTTCCTGTCCAATATGGATGACATTTTGAACAAACATCAACCTTTATATCTGTTTTTGTTGAACCAACTTCTAAAACGTTACCACATGCACATGTGATTGTTGTTTGGTTATATGTTGGATGTATTCCTTCTTTCATTTATTTTCACCTCTTTTTCGCTTTTAATAACATGACTGTTTTTTATAATAACATATTTTTAAAATTATTTCAAGTATTATTTTGATTTTTCTTTGTTCTCTTGACTAAATATATACTGTGCTGATTGTAACATTTCTTTGTTTAATGATAATTTATGTACTAATTTGTTCATTACATTAAATACACAGGCTATTATTAATATTAACATTCCAATTTTTTTCCAGTATTTTTTTAGCATGATTTTTTCTCCTTTTTAAATAATACATTATTATTATACTTTTTTTTGATTAAATTGTCAACAAAAAATCACCTTTTCGACATTTTTCTTTTCTATAAGTTCATAAACATCTTTATTATTTTTAACATCTTCAATATTTTTACCATGCATTGTAAATAATCCTTTTACCCCAGAATTTAAAGCATATTTTATTGCTAATATATCTTCTTTACTTCCTATTTCATCACAGGCAATTACTTGTGGTGCCATTGACCTTATGAGCATATGTATTCCCTTATCTTTACTTACATTTTCTATAACATCAGTTCTAACTCCAATATCATTTTGAGGAATTCCTTTATAACATGCAGCAATTTCTCCTCTTTCATCAACAACACCGCAAGTTCATGCCTCTAAAATTTATTTCTTTTATTCCATTACTCAAAATCCTTATTAAATCTCTTAATATTGTTGTTTTTCCTTTTCCTGGTGGTGCTACTATTATTGTGTTAAATATTGTCTCATTTTCTTTATCTATTACTTCTCTTAAAATATTTGTACTGCAATTTATTATTTCTCTTGCTATTCTAAAATTCAAGCTTGATATGTATTTTACATTTATGATTTTTCCATTTTCTATTACACATGAACCAGCTATTCCAACTCTATGTCCACCTTTTACTGTTATAAAACCCTCACATATTTGATTTTTGTATGCATATATAGAATTTTCGCAAAGTCTTTCTAACATTTGTAATATTTCTGATTGTGATACTACATATTCTAGCAATATATCTTGATCTCTTAATTTTAATATAATTGGTCTTCCAACACGTATTCTTATTTCTTGCAACCTGTCCCAAATTATTGGATTTTGTTTAAATATATTTGATAAGTTTTCATATAAAGAATTTGGAAAATATCTTAAAATTTCATTTGGATTTTTCATTTGTAATTCCTTTCTTTTTTATATATTATATGCTTCATTTTATGTATATATACTCTTTTTTAGGTTAAACTATAATTGGTGATTAATGTGAAAAATAAATTATGGATTTTTGGTATTTTAATTTTAATTGTAATTGTTATTTGCGGAATAGTATATTTCTATAATAATAAAAGAAAAGACAATAATTCTAGATATCAAGCTGATAGAACTTCACAAAATTCTTCTGTTAATAATTCAAATTCAGATTATAATTCTTCAAAAAATAATGTAACAGTACAAATAGAAAACAAAACTGAAAATCAAGTGGAAAATAAAACTCAAACTACTCCAGCTCCTGCTCAAGAAGAAATTGTAGCAACTTTTACAACTAAAATTTATAATAAAGATAGTGCTAGGCAAAATAATATAAAAATAACTTGTAATACTTTGAATAATTCTATAGTTAGAAATGGCACAACTTTTTCTTTTTGTGATACAATAGGGCCTGCAACAAGTGAAAAAGGTTACCAAGAAGCTGATATTTTTGATAAAGAAGGTCATAAGAAAAAAGGATTAGGTGGCGGTAATTGCCAAGTTAGCACAACTTTGTATAATGCTGTTCTTAAAACTCCTAATATGACTGTTGTAGAAAGACATGAGCATAGCAATAAAGTTCCTTATATTTCTAAAGGTAAAGATGCTGCAGTCGCTTATGGTGGTTATGATTTAAAATTTAAAAATGATACTGGTTTTGATATTATGATAAAAACTGAAGCCACTGCTTCAAATATTACTGTGTCTTTAATAAAATTATAAAAAGTAGTTCTTTTTTGAACTACTTTTCAACTATAATTGCATTTGGTAAATATCTTTCTCCTATTGGAGTTGAAGTTTTATTTACTACTTTTCCATTATAATACATTGTTGCTGAAGAACCTCCATCTAAATTAGCCGCATTGTAAGCATCATATCTATTAAATATGTTTTGTAATTCTAATAGATTTGTTCCTATACTATAACCTGGTTGTCTTCCATCAATAACTACAAATATAAATGTTCCGTCTTTTCTTTGACCAATTGCCATTCTTGGATGAATTCCACCTGAGTTTGAATTTTTGATTTGATTTTTTCCATTTACTATTATAAATGGTCCAAATTCAACAGCTGATTGTATTCCAGCATTTAGAGCTTCTTGATATGTATATTTTCCAAGTACCAATTTTCCTTCATTGCTTAACCCTATAAAACTATATCTACTGTTTTTATTTCCATATAATAATTTTTTATTTATTATTGTTGCATCACACAAAAGATTTCCTGCGCCAACGCCTCCATCATCAGCAAAACCTCCTGCATTTATTCCTGCGATAGCATTATTTTCTTTTACTATTTGACTTAATTTTGTTCCTCTTGATGATTTTCTAGCATCTACATATTTTACTTTTGTTGGATTTTTTACTATCATTACATAACCAACATAATTAGTTCCCTTTATTTTTTCAACAGTGATATTTTCTTCTTCTTTTTGTTCTTTTGCATAGTCTATATTTATCTCATTTGAATTTGAATCTTCATTATTTTGTACTTCTAGGTTAGATAATATTTCTTGAATTTCTTCATCAGATAAAAACCAAGTTGCTAAATATTGATGGTTCATTGTTGACATTGCAGTTTCTACCCATAATTCTTTATATTTTTGGAATAATGAAGTTTTAAAAAATAAAAATATGAATAGTACAAAAAGTATTATTAATCCAATTATTATTTTTAGGACTAATAATAATTTTTGTTTTAATGTCTTTTTCTTTTTTCTTCTTTTCTTCGTTTTATTACTATTGTTATTTTGATTATTATTTCCATTATTGCCTGATTCGAAATTTGTCTTTTGTTCTTCTTCATGCAATTTGTATTCATTATTTAATATTACATTTGTCATTGTATCTAAATCTTGCATTTTTATTCCTTCTTTGTTTTATTAATTTGTATTGATTTATTTATTTCTGCTCCTAAAAATAATGTGTAAAAACAAGAATAAGTCCACATCATTATAAGCATTAATGTTGTTAAACTTCCATAAGTTATTGAAAATCCTTTAAATATATCTAAGTATTTTGCAAATACAAAAGAAACTACATTAAGTGATATTGCTCCAAATATTGCCCCTGGAATTTGACTTTTAAAAGTCATTTTGTTTTTAGGCATAAATTTGTATAAAAATAAGAATATTATAAATGTTGCAAAAATAAATGTAAGTTCTGTTACTACACTTGATAAAAGTGTGTAGTTTTCAAATCCACCAAAATATTTTTTTACTATTGATATTAAACTATCTCCAAATACTAAGAAAGTTAGTCCGAGTACAATTATAACTATAAATATAATTGTTTGCAATAGTGACATCAATTTTAAATAAATAACAGATTTTTTCTTTTTACCATCTATTTTAAACACTTCGTATAATCCCTTCATTAAGGCATATAAGCCTTTTCCAGCAGACCATAATACAAATATAATTGATATTGAAATTGTTCCTATAGATTTTGAATATACTTCTCTTACGATATCTAGAACAAAACCACTCATAGTTGCTGGTATTATTTTTGATATTGCATGAAATAAGGTTTGTTGCTCAATATTTGTATATTGTATTAAAGTTATTAGTAATATAACAAATGGTATAAATGATAATATTGTGTAATATGAACATTGAGCAGAATATTCACTTATATGGTCTTTTTCCATATTTGACATTACTTCTTTAAAAATTTTTGTTATTTTCTCTTTCATAATACTTCCTTTTATTTATTATTCTCTTTATGTTCTTCTATTTTTTCATCAATTTTTTGTTTTAAATTTTCTCTTTGCTTTTGAACATTTTCTTTTATTTCTTCTTGGCTAGCTCTTACTTGTTCTTTTATTTTTTCTCTTTTCTCTTTTATTTTTACTTTTACAGCTTGTATTCTAGGGTATGCATTTAAGAATCTTCTATGTAGTATAGATTTGTTCATTAATATTTCTTTTACTTTCTTTGTTATTTCTTCTGTATTGTCTAATTCTTTTCCTACTTTCTTTGTTGTTGAACTTAATGATGTTATAACTTTTCCTGATATTATATTATCTATTAAGTATATTACTAAAATAGTCCAAAATAGTCCATTTAACCATACTTCTGGTAAACTTTCTATATTTTTTATTAAAAATGGATTTGATACATACATTATGAATAATCCTAATAAACCAAATGGTATTATTGTATTTAAACATACTCTTCCGTTTATATTAAATTTTCTTTGGCTATAGTCCCACCATCTTGCATGATAAATTTTTTCCATAAAATAACTTGTTAAATATTCAAGTGTTCCACATACTAATATTGCCATAATAAATAATACAAATGGATCGTTTGTATATCTATTTAATAAAAATGTTATTAATATTGCTCCTGTTCCATATATTGGGCAATATGGTCCTACTAAAAATCCTCTATTTATAAATCTTTTATATTGAATTAATTTTCCTGTTACTTCCATACACCATCCTATAAATGAATATAGCATGAATAGTAAAAAATATACTCTTATATCTATTCCAAATATTACCATAATATTTCATTGCTCCTTTCTATATTTCTATTCTGTCTGTAAATTTGTCTTTTACTAATTCTTTTAGTAAATCATTTTCTGGCTTTTCTAGTTTCTCATCATCATTTACAATCTTGATTGCCGCTTCTTGTGCCAATTTTAAGATATCTATATCTGTAAACAAGTTTGCAATTTTAAAATCTGGTATACCATGTTGATTTGTTCCAAAGAAATCTCCTGAACCTCTTAATTCTAGGTCTTTTTGTGAAATTACAAAACCATCATTTGTCTGAGTCATAATCTTCATTCTCTCTCTTGTATTTTTGCCTTTTCCTTCATATTTTAAAATACAATAAGATTGATATTCTCCACGTCCAACTCTTCCTCTTAATTGATGTAATTGAGCTAGTCCAAATCTTTGCGCATCTTCTATTACCATTATACTTGAATTTGGCACATCAACTCCAACCTCAATTACTGTTGTTGATATTAGTATGTCTATTTCTCCATTTTTAAATCTTTCCATTATATCATCTTTTTCTTTTTGTTTCATTTTTCCGTGAATGTACTCTATTCTATAATTTGGAAATACTTCTGTTTTACATTTTTCATATAAACTTATTACAGATTGTAAATCATTTTCTTCACTTTCTTCTACTAATGGACATACTATATATGCTTGTCTTCCTTCATCTACTTGTTTTCTTACAAAGTTATTCACTCTATCTTCTAAGGCTTTTGTTACTGCAAAAGTTTCTATTTTCTTTCTATTTGGTGGTAATTCATCTATTACAGAAATATCCAAATCTCCATATAATATAAGTGCTAAGGTTCTTGGTATTGGTGTTGCAGACATTACTAAAACATCTGGATTTTCTCCTTTTTGTGCCATAGTTGTTCTTTGTTTTACCCCAAAACGATGTTGCTCATCTGTAACAACTAGTCCTAAATTTTTAAAAGTCACATTTTCTTCAAGCATTGCATGTGTTCCAATTAATATGTCTATTTCTCCATTTTGTAATTTTTCTAATATTTCTGTTTTTTTCTTTTTTGTTATTCCAGAAATTAATAATTCACATCTTATATCAAATTTTTTTAATATTTTTTGAAAATTTTCTAAATGCTGTGTTGCAAGTATTGCAGTTGGTGCAAGTACAGCTACTTGATAGCCTGATTTAACTGCTTTATATGCAGAAATCATTGCTACTACTGTTTTTCCAGAACCAACATCACCTTGCAATAATCTATTCATTGATTTGTCTTGCTCCATATTTTTATCTATTTCTTCTAATACTCGTAATTGAGCTTTTGTTAGGTTAAATGGTAAAGAATTTATTACATCAGACATATGTGCATCTTTACTAAAGCTAATTCCTTTATGGTCTTTTAAATTGCTATTTTTCAATTGCAATAAAGCTAATTGTGTTGATAGTAATTCTTCAAATACAAATCTTTTTCTAGCTATTTCAAAATCTGCAAATTCTTTTGGAAAATGTACTGTTTCTATTGCTTTATTTATCTCTTCTAATTTATATTCATTTAATATGTATTGTGGTAAAGTTTCTTTTAACCCACCATCTTCTTCTACATCTTTTAAACCATTTTCTATTATTTTTCTTATTGTATTTTGAGATAAACTAAATGTTAATGGATATAGTGGAATTATTTTTCCTGTATTGTTTTTCTTTTCTATTTCATCAAACACTGGTGAAGTTAAGTCTATTTTTCCATATTTATTACTTATTTTTCCAAAGAAACGATATTTTTTACCGTATTTCAAATTTATTTTTTAAATATGATTGATTAAACCATGTTATTGTTGCTGTAGCAGTTTCATCTCTTACTTGCAATTTTTGCATAGTTTTTCCATTTCTAATTCTAGTATCTGTTAGTCTAGATACTGCAATAACTTCAATTGTTGCTTCTTCTCCATCAAAACATTCATACAATTCTTTTGGTTTGCTTCTGTCTTCATAATCTCTTGGAAAATATGTAATTAAATCTCCTAATGTAAAAATTCCTAATTTATTTAAGAGTTTTACCCTGTTAGGACCTACACCTTTTATATATTTTACATCTTTATTTAAATTAATCATCTTTTGCTCCTTTAAAGTTTGGTGCATCTTTTAAATTTTTAGTATTTTAAAATCTAAGCCATCTGCACTTACTAATTTAAATTCAATTCCATCAATATTTCCTTCTATTGCATCTTGAATTGCTGATGCGTGTAAATGTCCGTAAAAACATCTTTTTATGTTATATTTTTTTAATATTTTTATATATTCTGTGTTTAAATTGTTTTTTGTTATTGGTGGATAGTGCATAAATGCTATTATCTCTTTTTCTGTTCCATATTGTTCTATTCCACTTTTTATTGATAATTCTAATCTTGCTACTTCTCTTTGTGTTAATCTTTTATCTTCTGCATCTTCTGTTAAAGCCCATCCTCTTGTTCCTACTATTATTTTGTTTTCAAATTCATAGCTGTTGTTTATTAAAAAATCTATATTTTCAAAGTTCTTTTCTTTAATGTACTTTCTCATACTTGTTACTGTTGACCACCAATAGTCATGGTTTCCTTTTAATAATATCTTTTTTCCTGGTAGTGAGTTTATGTATGCAAAGTCTTTTTCTGTTTCATCTAAATACATTGCCCATGAGAAATCTCCTGGTAATACTACTAAGTCTTTTTCTGTGACTTTTTCTTGCCAGTCTTTTTTTATTTTTTCTTCGTAATTTTCCCAATTAGTACCAAATATGTTCATTGGTTTGTTGGTGTTGAATGATAAGTGTAAGTCTGCTATTGTAAATATTGCCATTTGTTTTCTCCTTTCTTTTTTTCTTTATATAGTTTACAATATTTTTGTGAAATTGTCTAGAAATTTGTAAAATTTAAATTGAAACAAATAAAAAACACAGCTTCTAATTAAAGAAACTGTGCTTAAGAATGTTATTTAATTATTATT
The DNA here is from genome assembly GCA_001916005.1 of Clostridium sp. 26_22. GTDB lineage: Bacteria > Bacillota > Clostridia > TANB77 > CAG-508 > CAG-269. The sequence goes on along the minus strand of MNRP01000055.1, from coordinate 109,415 downwards.
TTACAACTTCAACATCAATATTTAAGTTTTCACCATTGATATTTGTATCTGTATAATCTGCTCTATCTGCATCATAAACAATTTCTACTGCTAAAGTATCATGTTTAATTAACTCTGCATTTTGTTTTATAACATTTTCTAACATTTCATTTCCAGATACATAAAGATTTATTTTATCTAATACTTCAAAACCTTTGTCTTTTCTCATGTTTTGAACTTTTGATAATACTTCTCTTACATAACCTTCTTCTTTTAATTCTGGTGTGATATGTGTGTCTAATACAACGCCTATTTCTCCTTCACCAGCAAATGCAAATCCATCTTTTCCATTCATTGTTATTAATAAGTTTTCTGAATTTAAACCAATTTGTGTATCGTCTATTTCAATGTATTCAACTCCACCGTTCTTTACAGTGTTTGCTAAGTCCATTTGATTTTTCTTTGCTATTTCTTCTTTTATTCTTGGGATTAATTTTCCGTATTCTTTTCCTAATACTGGTAAATTTGGTTTAATTTCAAAGTTTACGTAGTCTGACATTTCTGCTCCTAGTTCAACTTTTTTAACATTTAATTCTTCTTTTACAATGTCTGAATAATATTCTGGTAAAGTATCTACAGATATTAACATTTCTGATAATGGTTGTCTGTTTTTGATATTTACTGAATTTCTTGCACTTCTTCCTAGTTTTACTATTGTGTATGCTAAGTCCATTTCTTGTTCTAGTTTTGTATCTACTGCTGTTGCATCATATTCTGGCCATGAGCATAAGTGTATACTTTCTGGTGCTGTTTTGTCTAATCCAGCTACTAAGTTTTGGTAGATTTCTTCTGTCATGAATGGTACAAATGGTGCTGATATTTTGCTTAATGTTACTAATACTTTGTATAATGTTACATATGCTCCTATCTTTTCATCTGTTAATTCTTGACTCCAGAATCTTTCTCTGTTTCTACGTACATACCAGTTTGAAAGTTCATCTGTAAAGCTTTCAATTTGAAGTGCTGCTGATGTTATATCATATTTGTCTAATTTTTCATCTACTTCTTTTACTAATGTATTTAATTTAGAGATAATCCATTTGTCCATTATGTTTGTTACTTTGTAATCTTTATATTCTAATGGATTGAATTGGTCTATTTCTGCATATAGAACATAGAATGAGTATACATTCCATAATGTACTTAAAAATCCTCTTTGTGTTTCTTGTACATTTTCTAGTCCTAATCTTGTTGGTAACCATGGTGCACTACATGTATAGAAATGCCATCTTGTAGCATCTGCTCCAACTTCGTTTAATAATACCATTGGATCTACTCCATTACCTTTTGATTTTGACATTTTTTGTCCTTTTGAGTCTAGTACGTGTCCTAATACTATACAATTTTCAAATGGTGTTCTATCAAATATACATGTTGATATTGCAAGCAATGTATAAAACCATCCTCTTGTCTGATCAACTGCTTCAGAAATAAATTGTGCTGGAAAATGTTTTTCAAACTCTTCTTTATTCTCAAATGGATAATGTAATTGTGCAAATGGCATTGAACCAGAATCAAACCAAACATCTATTACTTCTTTAAATCTTGTCATTTTTTCCCCACAATGAGGACATTTTAAATGAACATCATCTATATATGGTTTATGTAATTCGATATCATCTGGGCAATCTATTGCTTTTTCTTTTAATTCAGCTATACTTCCTATACATTCTAGATGTCCACATTCGCATTTCCATATTGGTAAAGGTGTTCCCCAATACCTATCTCTTGATATTCCCCAATCTATTACATTTTCCAAGAATTTTCCAAATCTTCCTGTTTTTATTGTTTCTGGATACCAGTTAATTTTATCATTATTTGCAACTAAATTATCTCTTAGTTTTGTCATTGCAACAAACCAACTATCCTTTGGATAATAAAGAAGTGGGGTATCACATCTCCAACAATGTGGATATGAGTGTATATGTTTTTCTTTACTGAATAGTTTATTTTCATCTTGTAACCATTTACAAATATCTTCGTTACAATCTCTAACAAATCTACCTGCCCATGGTTCTACTTCTGGTACGAATTTTCCTGTTTTGTCAACTAAGTTTACAAAAGCTATACCATTTTGTTTAGAAACTAAGCTATCATCTTCACCATATGCTGGTGCAATATGAACTATTCCTGTACCATCTGTTAATGTTACGTAATCTCCATGAATTACTTCAAAAGCTTTTCCATCAACTTTTGCGAATGGCATTAATTGTTCATATTTTGTTCCTAATAATTCTTCACCTTTGAATTCTTTTACAATTTCATATGGTGTTTCTTTTAATACTGATTCTATTAAATCTTTTGCTAAAATGTAGTTTTCGTATACTGGTTCATCATCTGTTCCAATATTTGCTTTAACTTCTGCATAAGTATATGATTTGTTTACACATAATGCTAAGTTTGAAGGTAATGTCCATGGAGTTGTTGTCCATGCTAAAATATATGTGTTATCTTTTCCTACAACTTTGAATTTTGCAATACAAGTTAAGTCTTTAACATCTTTATAACCTTGTGCAACTTCGTGTGAAGATAAAGCTGTTCCGCATCTTGGGCAATATGGCATTACTTTATACCCTTCATATAGTAATCCTTTTTTCCACATTTGTGAAATTCCCCACCATACTGATTCAATATAATCATTATGATATGTTACATATGGATGTTCCATATCTACCCAATAACCTACTTTATTTGTCATCTCTTTCCACATATCTACATATACAAAAACACTATCTCTACACTGTTTTATAAACTTTTCTACTCCATATTCTTCAATTTGTTGTTTTCCGGATATTCCTAACTTTTTTTCTATTTCTAATTCAACAGGTAATCCTTGTGTGTCCCAACCAGCTTTTCTATCAACATGGTATCCTTTCATTACTTTATATCTAGGAATTATGTCTTTCATAACTCTTGTTTCGATATGTCCAACGTGTGGTTTTCCATTTGCTGTTGGAGGTCCATCATAAAATGTAAAATATCTTTGACCTTTATTCATATCAAAATTTTTCTTGATTATGTCGTTTTTCTTCCAGTAATCTGCAACTTCGTTTTCCATTCCAACAAAGCCATTTTTTAATTCAACTTTTTTGTACATAAAATTTCCTCCTCCTTCGATGGTAGAAAAATCAAAAACCTCGCCATCATGCTTTTTTCAGCATAAGGGCGAGGCTATATATCTCACGGTACCACCTTAATTATTTATCTTTTATTTTTAGATAACTTCTCATTTTTCTTTAACGCAGATTTACGTTTAGACTTATTTGCTTTTGAGCTTTCAGTCTAAAAACAGTTAAGGTGATAAAAAATTATTTTTACTTACCAAATTCTCAGCTTTCTTTGGCTCTCTTTAAGATATTTTATAATTTTTGTTGTCCTTACTTTTGTCTTTTTTTATTTTTTATGTTTATTATTATATCACATTTTTTTGTGATTTCAAGTGGTTTGAGGAAATTTTTTCATTTTTGCTGTTCCAAAATAATTAATTTTTCTGATTGGGGCTTTGGAGTATTATTAGAATTATTGTTTTTTCGGCTCAATACATGATTTAAGAAATTCTAAATTGATTTTTTGGGACCCTTTCACTTAGTCCTCGCTAGTCGCTCGACGTGAACATTCCCCAAAAAATTAATTAAGAATTTCTAAAATCATTCCAATCGCATTCAAAAACAATAATTCTAATAATACTCCAAAGCCCCAATCAGAAAAATTAATTACTTTGGAACGTTTTATTTCTAGTATTTTGCATATACTAAATAAAATAGTAGAAAGAGGATTTTGTATGAATCAGATATTGCAAACAAAGATTAAAAATTCTAATAATAATGGAAAGAAAAAATCTTTTTTAAAAGTTCAATTTTATATTTCTATTTTTGTTTTTTTGTCACTAATGGTTTATTTGTTTTTTTATTGGCAAAATTTGCAAAAAAGTGAACTTTATTCTGATAGCCTTTTGTCTAATTATAATTTAACTAGATTATATGCTAATTCTGAAAGTTCTAATAGTTTATATTCTAGTGATTTTTTTAGTATTCTTAACGCCAATAGTAATGATAATCCTATTTTGGGAATTATCGAAATTAAAGCTATAAATGTGTATTACCCTTTTTTTGCTTATTATAGTGATGAAAATTTAAAACTTTCTCCTTGCAGATTTTTTGGTCCAGAGCCTGGTAAGGTTGGTAATATCTGCATTTTGGGGCATAATTATAATAATGATAAATTTTTTAGTAATGTTAGTTTGTTAAAGCCTAATGATGAAATCGTTTTATACGATAATTTGCAGAATTCTTTTTATTATTTTGTTGAGAATGTTTATGAAGTAAATAATAGTGATTTTTCTCCTATTTATGATTATGATAAAAATGGGATGTTTCTTACTCTTATAACTTGTAATAATGTTAATAATAATAGAATTATTGTTAGGGCTTGTGTTAAATAGTGGTGGTTTATACAAAAATAAAGTTCCCAAATATTTTGGGAACTCCTCTGTTTTTAAATAAATATACCTTAATGTATTTTTATGATATACTATTGATTTAAATTTGTCAATAGATTTTTTTAATTTTTTAATCTTTTTTTCACCTGCACATTTATATCTCGCAAGCAGGGTTGCGGTTCACATTTTTTCACCTATCCATTTATTTGACGCAAATAGGGTTGCGACTCACATTTTTAACTATAGCAGATATTAAATATCTGCTATTATTATATTCATTATACACAATTTATATGACATTTTCAATAGTTTTTTTAATTTTATTTCAATTTTTTCTCAATTAAATCTGCTATCTCTTTTGCCTTTTTAGTAATATATTCTTGGTCTTCTCCTTCTATCATAACCCTTACTAAAGGTTCTGTTCCAGAAGGTCTGATTAGAACTCTACCATTTCCGGCAAATTCTTTTTCTAGTTTTTCAATAGCTTCTTGTATTTCTGTATCTTTGTTGTAATCGTACTTTTTATCTGCATTTACTTTTGCATTTACTAATACTTGAGGATATAATTTGATAATTTCAGCCATTTGTGATGCTGTTTTGTTTGCTTCTAATATTGCTTGGATTAACATTAATGATGTTAATATTCCATCTCCTGTTGGGTTGTAGTCTAGTAATATAACATGACCTGATTGTTCTCCACCTAGGTTGTATCCTTCTTTTAACATTTCTTCTAGAACATATCTGTCTCCAACTTGTGTTTGTGCAAGTTCTAAGCCGTTGTCTCTAGCATATTTGTGTAGTCCTAAGTTACTCATAACTGTTGCAACTAATGTGTCTTTTGCTAGTTTGCCTTTGTTTCTTAGATAATTTGAAATGATAGCCATTATTTTATCTCCATCAATTTCGTTCCCATTTTCATCTACAGCTAAACATCTATCTCCATCTCCATCATATGCAACACCTAAGCTTAGTTTATTTTCTACAACATATTTTTTTAATCCATCTAAATGTGTTGAACCACAATCATGGTTTATATTTATTCCATCTGGATGATTATTTATAATTTTGTATTTAATTCCTAATGCTTTAAATACTTTTTCTGCAACTACTGATGTAGCTCCATTTGCTGTGTCTATTCCAACCACAAAATCATCTCTATTTATTTTTTCTATATTGTCATCAAAGTTTTTTCTAAAGAAATATACATATTCATCTAATAAATCCATTCTGTATTCAGATACACCAATTTTACTACTTATTGCTGTTAATTCATTTATTTTTCCTGAATCCATTACTTCTTCTATTTCTTCTTCTAGGCTATCTGGAATTTTCATTCCTTTATTACTAAAATATTTTATTCCATTAAATTCATATGTATTGTGTGATGCTGAAATAACAACACTTGCATCAGCATTTAATTTTCTTGTTAAGTATGCAACTGCTGGAGTTGGTATAACTCCTAATAATTTAACATTTGCTCCATAACTTAAAAATCCTGCAACCATTGCACTTTCAATTAATGTTCCTGATATTCTTGTATCTCTTCCTATTAAAATTGTTGGTGTATGATCCGTATGTTTAGATAAAACATATGCTCCTGCTTTTGCTACTTTATATACTAATTCTGGTGTAAGTTCTGTGTTCGCTATTCTTCTTATACCGTCTGTTCCAAAATATTTTCTCATACTAAAACTTCCTTCCTATCTCTTTATGAACATCATTAATTTTTCTTTCCATGTTAGAGTAAGCTCTTCTGGTTCTTCTATTTCTATTCTTTTATTATTTACTGCTAATTTAGGATTAATTGTTGTTAATTCTTCTAATTTATTTGCTCCTACAATCTCTTCTATTTTTTCCATTGCTTGTGGAATCATTTTATAAATTGTATTTTGTCTATGAACATCACTTCCTAGGAAATGAATCATATTATGCTCAAAGAATTTTCTTACAATATATTGTGCTTTTTCTCCATAATAGCCTAATATACTTGCATAATTTGCTTGCATTAATACACCTTTTTCAATTAAATCTGTTATAAGTTCTGGTTCTTTTTGAACAAATGTGTATCTCTCTGGATGTGCAAGTATTGGTATTAATTTATGCTCTTGTAAAGAATATATTACATCATATAAGTTCATTGGTTCTACATTTAATGGCATTTCAAATAAAACATAAGAACTATTATTTATAGTTGATGCTTTTCCATCTATTAATAATTGCATTATATTTTCTGACATATATATTTCATTTCCTAAATATACATCTATGTCCATTCCTTTGTTTCTTAGATTTTCGCTTATTGCATTTACCCAAACATCTCTTTCTGGTACGTTTGTTTCATAATATTTTTCTATATAATGTGAAGTTAAAACTATTCCTTCAAATCCTGATTCTTTTGCTTCTTTTATCAAATTAAATGTTTCATCTATACTTCTTGAACCATCATCTATGTTTGGAAGTATGTGTGTATGAAAGTCTATCATTGTTGTTCTCCTCTTTTTCTATTTGTTTAAATCATCTTTTTCCTTATCTAAATATGAATTAATTTGATTTAATATATCATTTGTTTTATCTAGTGTTGATTTTCTATCTTCATTATTGAATATAAGTGGTCTTCCCAAATCACTTTCTTTTTCTATGTCTATTTTTGATTTTTGATTATTTATTTTTGTAATATTTTGTGTTTCCTTTTTTAATTCATTAGCAATATTTTTTGTGTTAAAATTATTAGTGTTGTGTGTAGATGTACTATGATAATAATATTTTTCATTATACTTTTTAGCAGAAACAGGCATTTTATTTATAACAACTCCCACTAATTTTCCACCTACGTTTTGTATATTTTTTATTACTCTTTCTAAATTGTCTTTTTTAGTTTCTTTATGTGCTGTTACAATTACTGTTGCATCTGCTACTCTTGATAAGATAACAGAATCTGTAACTAATTCACATGGTGTACCATCTATTACTATTAAGTCACACACTTGTTTTAAATCTTCTAATAATTTTGTCATTTGTGGTGAAACTAATAATTCTGATGGATTTGGTGGTACATTTCCTGCTGGCATTAACAATAAATTTTCTACTTCAGTTTTTTGTAAATACATAGAAATATCTGTTTCTTCTGGTCTTTCTATATCTATTTCTGATAAATAGTTTGAAAGTCCTGGACGTGGTGATACTCCAAATATTGTATATTGTCTACCTTTTCTCATGTCAGCATCTATTAATATAACCTTTTTTCCTGCTTGTGCAAATGTAACTGCTAAATTTGAAGATACCCAACTTTTTCCTTCTCCTGGAAAAGTTGATGTTAATAATAATGTTTTCATTTTCTTGCTTGTATCCATAAATTGTATATTTGTTCTTAGTGTTCTAAATACTTCTGATATTGGAGATTTCGGATCTCTTTGTGCTATTAATTCTTTTCTTGTTTTCATTATCTTTTCTTACCTCCTTTTTCCATATTGAAGTTATACATTGGTATTGATGCAAGAACTGGAACTTTGAATTGTTTTTCTACATCTTCTGCTGTTTTTACTGTTGTATCTAGCATATTTGCTCCTATTACATATATAATTGAAACAACAATTCCAATTGCTGCAAACATTATTACATCTTTTGTATGATTAACATTTGATGGTGTAGTGCTTACTTCTGCTTGGTCTACAACTTGTACGTTATTTATTTTATATATTTCTGTGACTTTTTCCATAAATACTTTTGCTGTTTCATTTGTTAATTTTGCAGCAAGTGTTGGATCTGAATTTGTTACTGATAATACTATTATTTCTGTATTTGTTTTTTGAGTTACTGATACATTATTTTTCAGTTCATCCTCACTCATTTTTATTCCTAAATTTGAAATAACTTTGCTTAAAACACTTTTACTTTGTGCTAATGCACTATATGTTGATACTAATTTTGAGTTTAATGTTAAGTCTGTTGTTGTTATTGTATTTGCTTGGTTTGATGTACTTCCTGATGTTGCTAGTAATAGTGTTGTTGATGATGTATAAACTGGTTTTACAAATGCTATTGTGTACATTATTCCTATTAATATAGATATTGATATTATTAATATTATTTGTAGTTTTTTGTTCCAAAAGTCTAATAGGATTTCTTTTAAATCAATTTCATTTTCTTCCATTGTTTTTATCTCCTTTTATTTTTAACCACATTATATATTTTACCATAGTCTATTTTTATATTCAATACAATATAAATAAAACTTTTAGTTTAACATCCTTTTTATACTTTACTTGTTTCTTTTTGTGTTAATGCTTTGTATACTGATATTATTATTAACACTATTATTATTCCTAAAAATACTCCAAATGTGTCTATTCCAACATCTATTGGCGATGCTGTCCTTTCTGGTATGAAACTTTGGTGTATTTCATCTGATATTGCATATATTAGTCCTACTAGTATACTTATTGAAAATTTGTATTTTAAGTGGAGTTTATATGTACTTATGAAGCTCATTATTAGTATTCCCACTAATGTATATATAGAAAGGTGTGCACCTTTTCTTATTATTGGTTGTGACCTTTCTACTATTTTGTTTTTTGTTTTTTCACTTAGGTTTTTGGTGTATGGAAATACGTCTATTATTTTTCTTGCTACTTTTCTGCTTAGTCCACTTGAGGTTTGTCCATCTTGACTTGAGAAGTTGAAGATGGATGCGAATGTTAATCCTAGGAGGATTAACATTGTTAGTCTGAATAGGGTTCGTTTCAAATTTGAGGACCTCCTTTATAAAAAATCTCTGTTATTTTTCCGCAACCATCTTTAATGTTCATTTTTTGTTTTAAAATATTCTCTTGTTTTTCAATATTTAGTAATTAAATCAATGGATATCTACTATCTTTTTAAAAAAATATTTACATTAATAGTACTTGTAGATATTACTACTATTATAGTCAAATCACTCTATTTCATTTACTAATATGCTTTTTGAGTAAATTCTTTTTAATCTCTTGAAAAAAGATCTCTTGTATAAACCTTATCCATTACATCTTCTAGTAATTTTTCTTGTCTATTTGCTAAAATGATTGAAGAAACCTTCTTAAATTTTTCTATGCTATTTTCTATCTCGAATCCATTAAACTCTTTTTGAGTTAATGTTGGTTCATAAATTATAACTTTAATATTATTGGCTCTTAAATTTTTAATAATATCTTGAATAGCACTTGATCTAAAATTATCTGAACCAGATTTCATTGTTAATCTATAAATACCAACAATTTCAGGCTTTCTTTTTAATATTTCCTCTGTAATAAAGTCTTTACGTGTTTTATTAGAATTAACTATAGCTTCTATTAAATTTTGTGGTACATCTTTATAATTTGCTAATAATTGTTTTGTATCTTTTGGTAAACAATAACCACCATATCCAAAAGATGGATTATTATACTTGTTTCCGATTCTAGGATCTAAACATACTCCATTTATTATATCTTTACTATTTAATCCTTTTGTTATTGCATAAGTATCTAATTCATTGAAATACGCAACTCTTAAAGCTAAATATGTATTTGAAAACAATTTTACAGCTTCTGCCTCTGTACTATTCATAAATAAAGTTTCTACATCTTTTTTTTCAGCAGAGTCTATTAAAAGTTTAGCAAATTCTTTTGCTTTATCATTTTTTTCTCCAACTATTATTCTTGATGGATAAAGATTATCATATAATGCTTTTCCTTCTCTTAAGAATTCTGGTGAAAAGAAAATGTTATTTATATTATATTTTCGTTTAACGTTTTCTATAAATCCAACTGGAATTGTTGATTTTACTACCATTGTAATATTATTATCATTTATACTAATAACTTTCTTTATTATATCTTCAACACTTGATGTATCAAAGAAATTTTTTTCTTCATCATAATTAGTTGGAGTACTTATTATTACGAATTCTGCATCTTTAAATGCTTCTTTATAATCAAGTGTTGCTTTTAAATTTAAGGTCTTTTCTTTAAAATATTTTTCTATATATTCATCTTTTATTGGCGAAATTCTATTATTTATTTTTTCTACTTTTTCAGGTATTATATCTAATGCTATTACTTCATTATTTTGGCTTAATAATGTTGCTAATGATAATCCAACATAACCTGTTCCTGCTACTGCTATTTTCATTTTACTCTTCTCCTAACTTTTTTTCTTTTATCATACTTAAAATATATTTAAAAGAATCTATTTTTAATAATGCAGCCCCTATAATATAAATTATAGCTCCTATTAGCACTTGAAGGACTAACGTTAAAATAGTTGATAGATTCAAGAAATTAACCAAATATACTATTATTCCCATAATTATTGCTAGAATAATACTTGGCAATATGTCTTTTAATTGGGCAATATAACTATAACCTAATAATTTTTTATTTGGCCAAGAATTAATAATCTGACTTAATAATCCACTAATTAGTAAACTTAAAGCCATTGCCATTACGCTTATTCTCATGGTAATCAATAATAATACAATTCCTACAATTTTCTTTATTATTTCTAACTTTAAAAATAAATCGCTTCTTCCCATTGCTTTAATTGCATTTAAGTTAGCTGTATGTATTGGATAAAACATAAACGTTATACAAAAAACACATAAATATGGAACAGAAAAAGCCCATTTATCTGTTAACAATATTTCTATAACATTATTGGATGTAAATGCTAATCCCATCATTAGTGGTGCCATTATAAATACACTTGTTTTTATAGCTCTTCTCGTCATATTTTTTACTTTTTCCTTATTATCTTGTTCTTTAGACATAGTCGGAAGTAATACACTATCAATAGAACTATTAATATTGTAAACAATCAATTCAGGAATTTGCTTTCCCTTATTATAAAAAGCTAAATCTGATGAAGAATATATTTTTCCAATTAATAGCTGCCTTATATTATTATATACTGTATCAATAATTGATGAAGCTAATAATTTCCATCCATATGAAAATAATTCTTTTAATCTTTTAAAAGAAAATAATTTTTTTGGTCTCCATTTTACAGTAAACCATAACACAACTGTATCTACTGTTAAATTAAACAATTGTTGAGTTACTAAAGCCCACACACCAAATCCATTTATTGCCATTATAATTCCAACACATGCTGCTCCTAAAGTTCCAAATAACGTAGCAAAAAAGAACTTTTTAAATATTAAATTTCTCGATACATATGCTTGCTGAACATTTTTTATACCCGAAATTAATATTGTAATTCCTAAAACTCTCGTTATAGCTGTTAATGATTCATTATTATAAAATTTTGCAACAAGTGGTGCACACAAAAATATTATTATATATAACACTATACAAAAAATTATATTAGTATAAAATACTGTTGAAAAATCTATATCATCCGCATCTTTTTTTTGTATTAAAGCATTTCCAAGTCCACTATCTACAAATACTTGCATAATAGTTATAAATACTGTTACCAGTGCTATTGTACCATAGTCCTCTGGCATTAATATTCTAGCTAATACAATTGATACAATAAACGAAACTAATTGTGCTCCAGAGCGCTCTGCAAATCTCCATATTAAATTAGAAAAAACTTTTTGTTTTGTATTTTCCATTTTTTTCTCTCCTAGTCTTTATTTTTTAAAATAACTTTAATCCATTTTTCTGAATTATCCATCATTTCCAACATTTGTTTCATACTATCAAATTTCATTATAAAACAACCTAATGTTGTATTTGCACCTGTAAAACTTTTTATTATATCTCCATTTTTCTTTATAATATGATTTTCTACAATATGATTTTTTGATACATCTTCTTTTATATCAATATAATCTAAAATCCCATCTACTAAAGAATGTACTGCAAAATATGACCAGTACCCCTGGCTTTTTTTCATATTAATTTTAGATATTTTTTCTCCCATAGCTCCTAATATTGAATATTTAACCAAATCAATTCCAGTTGCATATTTAATAATTTGAGGAATATAATTTCCTCCATCTCTTGGTGCAACTTCCATTAAATAAACATTATAGTTTTTATCTATTCTTATATCAAAATTGTAAGTACAAGTTTTCATTTCTAGTAATGTCAATAATCTTTGAATTTCTTTATGTATCTTATTTTGTATTTCATCTGGCATATTATACGGAAAACTAGCCGAAATTGGAACATATGGATTAATACAATGTTCATTAAAGTGATCATTAGCAAAACAGCGAAAAACTAATTCTCCATCAATTGATAAACCATCACCAGCTATTTGATAACCATATTTTTCTACAAATTCTTCTATTATTATTCTTTTGTTACGTGAAAAAGACATAGCATATTCAAGTTTTTCTTTTGCTTCAACAATATCATCTATTCTACTAACTCCTTTACTGCCTGAAGAATCAACTGGTTTTACCATAATAGGAAATATAAATTTACCTTTTTCTATATCTTGCATAGCTTCATTGATATTTAAATATGATTCTGCATTTGGTGTACAAAAATTATTTTCTTTAAGAAATCTTCTAAATTTATCTTTATTACACAATATTTCTACAGAATTGTATGGATTACCCGGTAATTTCAACTTTTCAGCCACATATGCTGCAGTTGGAGCGGCCGGATCTGATGCATATGCTAATATTCCATCTATTTTTTCTTTTTGTGCCACTTCTAAAACTGCTTCTTTATCAGTTGAACTTATTAGATAAAATTTATCCGCTACATATTGTCCTGGATTATCTTTAAGAAAATCACAAACAATTGTATAATATCCCAGTTTTTTTGCTGTTTCTATTGCAATAATTTGTTGTGCTGAACCACCTAACAATAATATTTTTTTCATATTTTCTGTCATTCCTTTCTTTCAAAGCACAAAATTTGATTAAAAATATTGTATTTTACAATTATTTTTCAAACTTTTTCTCCTATACTTACTATTATTTTTTTGTTTATCAATTTAAAATAATGTTTAAAATATATTCCATATCATTTATACTATATCTTTGATCTATCGGAATAGGTAATATATTATTAATATATTCTTTTTCTATTACACTTTCTCCTGTTATATTAGGCCATAATTTAGGAATATATATCTTATTATCAATCAACTTTTTCCTAATTTCATCTTGTTTTTCTTCCAGTAATAATGGATACATATAATATATCACATTTTTTATATTTAATTTATTTATTTCTTTTAATTTATTATGTAAAAAATTAAAGTTACTTTCCCTTATCTTCTTTATTTGTTCATAGTCTATAGCATTTAAAATATTTTCTGAAAATAAGGATATTTTCTTTATTTTTTTTTCTTTTATATCAACCTCAGATTTACGAAAATCATCATAATACTTATTTGCATTTTTTTCGTTTCGCCCTACTAGAAAATAAACTATATCACTTACACTTTCTCTATCGAAATTTTCTTTTGTTTTTAAATCAGTTATTAAACAAGCTCCATCAGGCACACCAAAAAATTTTCTATATGAATATATCGTATCAATATTATCAACATAATCATTAAAGAAAGCTTGTGCATTATCCACAATTATTCTCCTAAATTTTTCTTTTAATTCTTTTATTTTATTTGTATCAAGCCAACCGTAATAATTTACTATATATATATATGAATTTTTATTGATTTTTTCTAAATCTGGAGTGAAATCTCTTTTAATATGATAATAGTTTATTTTACATCCTGCTTTAATACATTTTTCCTTAACTGAATTACACAAATATACTGGTAAATATATTTCATCTATTTTTCTTTCTTTAATAATAAAGTCTAAACAATTTCTTGCATAATTAAAATCGTAACCATTTTTATAATATTTATTATTATTGTTATAAACTTCTATACCAAAAAAGCCACCTATTTCCTTCATTTTTTTCCTTTCTTTATTATTTATTTTTTTAAAATAATATCACATATTCTATCAACATCTTTTAACTCTAAATCTGCATACATTGGTATCGTCAATACATTATCTGAAATATTTTTAGCAATTGGCGTTTCATTACTATCAAAATTGTCTTTATAACATTCATAATCGCTAATTAATGGGTAAAAATATTTTCTTGAATAAATATTATTTTGTGCTAGTTCCTGTTGAACCTCATCTCTAGATTTACCATATTTTTCTTTGTCAAAAATCACTGGGAAATATGCATAATTAGGTAAAACATTATCCTGAATTAAAGATAATTGTACCCCCTCAATATTTGACAGTCTTTCCACATATCTTTCATATACCCTTTTTCTTTTTTCTATTTCGCCATTTATATGCCTTAAATTACATATTCCCATTGCAGCACAAAATTCATTCATTTTTCCATTGATTCCTACATATTCTACATGATCCGGTCCATTAATTCCAAAATTTTTTAACTTATCTATATAACTTTTTAAATTTTCATCTTTATATACTAATGCTCCTCCCTCTATAGTATTAAATACTTTAGTTGCATGAAAACTAAACATAGACATATCGCCATATTCTGCAACACTTTTTCCTTTATATTTTACTCCAAAAACATGAGCTGCATCATATATTACTTTTAAATTATATTTTTTCGCTAACTTATCAATATTTTCAACATCACATACATGTCCATATACATGAACAGGTAAAATAGCACATGTTTTATTTGTTATTAATCTTTCTATCTTATTTACATCTATAGTATATGTTTCAGGATCAATATCACAAAAAATAGGTTTTAATCCATTCTCTACAATTGCATGTGTTGTAGATGCAAAACTATATGGTGTAGTAATAACTTCTCCACCCTTTGGAAAATTCATTGATTGAATTCCAATTGTTAACGCAGTATGTCCATTTGTAAATAATGATATATTTTTTATATCCAAATAATTTTTTAAATTTTTTTCTAACTCTATATGTTTTTCTCCCATATTAGTAAGCCATTTACTTTCAAATATAGATTTAATTTCTTCCATATATTCATCAATTTTTGGCATTGATGATTGAGTAACCATTATTTTTTTCATATTATATCCAACTCCTTTTAATTATTAATTTCTAATTTTGTAATATTTCATTCCATGTATTATATCTTTCTTTATCTCTTAGTATCATATTATTATAATTATTTTTTTCAACGTTTTCATCTAATTTATAAAGTTCATTATACTCAATATCCTTTAAATCATTTACATCATACAAAATAACATTGAATTTACTGTAATTATTCCACATTGAAGTATTTTTTCTTAAAAATACCTTTTTTCCCATTTTTAGTAATAAGCTAATATTTCCCATTGCTTGCTGTCTATCATTATTAAATATTCCTACCTTACATAATGATAGCAATTCCACATATTTATCATAGTCCATATATTCAGTAATTGGAATAAATTTGTCTTTAAAGATTTGTTTTCCCATTTTTATTACATTTTTTGCATAACTTTTATCTCCATAAGCTAGAGGACATATTATTTTTATATTTTCATTTTTTAAATGTTTAAGCATCTCAAAGACCTCAACATGATGATTTTCCATCGTCGCAGAATTACCAATTATTATAGTATTACTTGATTTATTGGAAAATACATATTTTTTATATGAGTCTCTCTTTCTTGGATCATCTGGCATTATACCAACATAATGTTTTGTATTATTTGGAAATATTCTACATAATTGTTCATAATCTTCTGGTATAAGATTAATTATTCCTCCACATTCTTTTATGCAATAATGTAAACATACCTTATGTAAAAATTTTTTTGAGAAAAAATTTGTTTTTCTATATGTATAAAAATCTCCACCCCAAAACTGCATATATACTTTTTTTAATATTTTATGTGGTAATAAAATCAAATATCTTTCTAGTCCAAATATTCCACTTGCAACTATTTTTTTACTTTCTTTCATTACTTTTAATATTTCTTTATTTAAAATATCTTTTTTATCTTCAATTTCTATAATGTTCTTCTTATATTCTTCATCCAATAAATCTAATTCATATTTTCCCTTAACATAAATAATCGTATGTTCATAATTATTGAATTCTTTTAACATATAATTAATATATCCTGATGTAAATTTGTCACTAAGAATTATATGTACTATTCTTTTTGATTTATCCTTATTTTCTTTCTTCATCTCTTCCTCCAGTTATTTCTATATTTTCACTCTCGTAATTTTGAAGATTTTTTTCAATAAATTCATTATAATTTTTATACTTGCTCTTAAAATTCAAACAAGTATTTAAAACTTCTTCTTTATTATCTCCACTAAATTTCATTTTTTCATATTCTTTTTTTGCCGAAACAGATTTATCATTATTTAAAAATAGCATTGAAAAGTACTGCATTTCTTGAACGCTTGGAATTCGATTATACACATTATAATATTGATTTAGATACAATTTAGCATTTTCCTCAAATTTTTTTTTACATTTTTCATAGTATTCATCTAAAGTGCAAATAAATCTAGCTGGATTTCCTCCCCATACTTCATTATCAGGAATTATACCGTTAACAACCGAACCGGCTCCAATAATAACATTATTTCCTATTTTACTTCCCATCAAAATTATTGAATTTATTCCTATAAAACAGTTATCTCCTATTTGGGTTACACCTGCTTTTTTAGGAATGTCATTATATACTCTTCTTAAAATAGAATAACTATAATCATGTGCTAAAATATACACCCCTGTTGTAATTTTACAATACTTTCCAATATTTATAAATTGGGCATTATCCTCATCAATATGAATGTTTTGGGGATCAAAAAAATATGTTCCTTCCCCTATTGTACAACCCTTCTTTCTTAAATATTGAGCAAATGTTACTGAATCCTTAAACTGTGGATTTAAAAAATTTTTAATTTTTTTTCTAATATTCATTTTTTGTTATCTCCCTCATATTGATTCAAAAATTTAATAACTTTCTCTTCTTCAAAGTTGTTTATTTCTTTATTTATAATCTTTTTCTTGAAATCAGCTATTTGATTTAATACAGTTATTCTGTTTTTCAACTCATAATTATATATTTTTTTCTTTTCCTTAAAAGGAATGTGTTTCAACTTTAATAATTTTTTCTTTATTTCTTTATACTCTTTTGAATTAAATTTAGCAAATGTAAGCAGTTCAAAATAATTACAAAAATAAATATTTTCTTTTTCTTTTTCAGTACACATATTAATATCATTTTCAAATTTTGTCAAAAACTGTTCTTTGGTTTTTTTCATTTTTTCAAAATTAGGGACATTTTGAGTATCATCAACACATTTTACCACAAGTATTTCATCCAAATTTATAACTTCTCCATATTTAAAAAATCTTGCCATATATTCCATATCCTGGTGTCTAATAAAAGTTTCATCAAACATACCTATTTTTTCTATTGCTTTTTTTCTAAAAAACATGTTACTACCAGTTCCAAAAAAACTGTTTTGAGATAATATATCTAATAATAAATTTCCTTTCTTAACTGCTTCCTTTTTTAAGATAACATGTCCATTTTTTAAATATACAACACTAGAATAAGCACAATCATATTTTGAATTTTCATTTAAAATCTTTACCATTTTTTCTATTCTATTTTTTAAGAAGAAATCGTCATCATCTAAAAAAGTTATATATTCACCTGTTGCTTCTTTAATCCCCGTGTTTCTCGCTACTGCTCCATTTTTATTTTTTTCGTGTTTTATATATTTTACATTATTATACATTTTATATTTTTGCATTAATTTTTCGTTTTCTTGTCTATATATGCTCTCTGCATCATTATCGTCAACTACTATTAATTCTATATTATTATATGATTGATTTAATACACTATATATTGCCCTTTCTAAAAATTTAGCCCTTTTATATGTTGGCATAATTACTGTAACTTTATATTCCATTTTATAATACCTCTTTACAAATTACTCATTTCTTTGAAAAAATTATTTAAATATTCTTCTTTGCAAAATTTTTGTGATCTTTTAAAAGACTCTATAGACATATCTTTTATTAATTTTTTATTTTCTAATAATTCTTTCATTGCAGATTCTATATTTTCAGTCAAATTTTTTCTATCCAACAAAATAGAATTTTCTTTGCCTACTTCCTCCGGGATACCACCACATTTACTTGCAATTATTGGTAATCCCATAGCCATAGCTTCAAGAATAGTCATTGGACAAGCATCATCTATTTTAGATGGTAATATCAAAACATCAGCCATACCATATATATTAGGCATTTCATCATAATCAATATATCCTGTAAATATAATATTGTTTTTATTTAGGTTTGAAATTTTAATTAAGTCTTTTATATATTTATCTTTTTTCTTTACACTTGAAAATGAACTTCCTACTACTAATAGTTTTATATCATTACATTGTTTACAAGCATTATTAAAAGCCAATATCAGTTCTTTAACTCCTTTATCATCACAAACTCTTCCTGAAAATAAAAATACAATAGATTCCTTTAATATATTATATTTTTTTCTATATATATTCCTTTTTTCTTTGCCAGTCTCTATATTGAACTTTTTTAAATCAACTCCATTAAACAATACCTTTGTTTTGTCATTTTCTTCTATTGTATCTATTTGTCTTTTTATAAAATCACTTACAGTATAAATTTTTTTACATTCTTTTAAAGTTCTTTTGCAATTTCTAACGCTATTATTTAAATAATTATTGTGCATATGTAATATAATTTTATCTCCAAATCTTTTATAACATGCATGTACCAAATTAGGAGCATTTTCTATCAAAATAAAATCATAGTTATTCTTTTTTGTCTTTTTTATTACTTCATTAACAAACTCTGGATTTATATCCATATTAAATACAATTCTAAGAAATGCTTTTATATATTTTTTAAATTTAAATACAATATTTTTATCGTTTATATAAAAGTAATGTGAAAATTTAAATTTATTTTCATATTTTTTTAATGTTTTTGAATGAGAACTATATACATCAAATTCAAATCTTTCTAATTCTTCATTCATTTCTAAATACATATTAGCTAAAGTTTCTACTGCTCCACCATCAACAGAAGGTAATGGAAGTCCCCCATCATCAATTAAAAGAATTTTTTTCATTTATCTATCTCCTATATATTATTTTTGTTTTATTATTATTTGACAAATTAGATATAACAACTACTAATAAATAAAAATATAATATATCAATATAAACTTCAAATATACTCATAATCAAATAAGTAAAAATTGCAAATGATGCGATATTTACTAAATTTTTATCATCTATTTTTTTTATTCTACATCCAATAAATATAAGTAAAATCAAATAAGTTAATTCTCCTATAATGCCAGATTCTAACAATATATTTAAATACGTTGAATGTGCATGGTATATATTCATTTTTTCCATTCTCTGCTTCATATTCATATATCCTGTACCTATTATTTTATTGTCTTCAATTTCTTCTAATGTTTTATCCCATATTTCTGTTCTACCTGTAAAAGTAATATCTCTGTTCAAGCTTCCTAACAAAGTTCCAAAATTATTTTGCACATTAAAAAATACTAATCCAATAAATATTATATATGCTAAAGTTAAATATACCTTGTAATTAAATACTATTCTAGGTAGAAAACTAGTAGCAAAAAAGAAAAAGTAACAAAATAAAAACATTAACATACTAATTTTAAAAGTTGCTGATTGCACAAAAAAAGCAGATATAAAAGCAACTACATAATTTATATAAAAAATAATTCTAATCTTATTGTATTTAGGTCCTTTTTCTTTCTTTAATTTATAATGATATATTAATAATATATAACAAGCCATTGTTAATATTAAATTAAAATCATTATCATATCCTAAAAAATATATTCTGTTTACGTTTATATTTATATTTCTATTAGGACTTATTAGTATTGATATAAAATTAATTATATTGAATATTGTAATATATGAAATGAATGGCTTAAAAAAACTGTCATTCTCAAATAATAAGTCTACAAATGCTATAAAACCAAAAATAGTTAATACTTTATATGAGTAATATATTAATCCACTATCATTTATTATAGTTGATATTAATAATATAAAATAATATCCCATTAGTGGAAAAAATATTTTATTTATTTTTTTATTAATTAAATACATTATTATAAAAAATATACTAGTAACAATATTTAAAATATCAAATATAACTTTAACAATTTCTATAGTTTCAAAATAATATGGCGTTAAAAAAATCAAAAATATTATAAAAATCACGATTTTATTTTTTAGTACATTTTCTAATTTTTTCATTTTTTATAAAAATATCCTCCTAATATTCAGTATTTTTTCCATAATAGCATATACAATAAATGGAACATTTTCATATACTTTTTTTCTGAATTGTACTTTTTTATTTAGCCCATTTTCTTCAAGTTTTTTATCAAAATCTAATTCATTCAATATATCTAAATATTTTGACCTCAATGGGTGTGTACAATCTGCTTTCCAAGGTCTACTATAAAATTTTTCAATATAATGCACTATTACAGGATTTTCTACTGCATTTGTAATTTCCTCTTGTGTATAATAATTATATACTTTATATAAAAAATTGCTTTGTTTTACACTTAAATATATCATTTCTGGCATCATATTATATTTTGGATTCAAAATATATATTTTCTTTCTACATACTCCATTAATTATTCCTTGGTCATTATGATTAACTTTTCCATTATGTTGTTCAATAAAATCACATATTTTATTTTCTACATTATCTTGTCTCCACTTTTTCAAATTAATTAATAAAACACCTGAATTAATGTATCTATCTGTTTTATCCATACCTATTTTTTTCAATAAATAATAAGCAGCATTATCTTGAACTCCAGCAATTTCATAATCATCTATATTTATATCATATAAATATTTTATACCATTATTAATATATGTATCAGAATCAATATATAAAATTTTATCAATATTTTTTAGTTTACTTGCCAAAAAAAGCCTAGAAAAAGCTGCCTTTGGAAAATCTGTATTAACTTTTAAATTTTTACATAATTCATCGCAAGATAAAAAAGTTAAATTTTTATCAAATTTTTTTACAATTTTTTCTAATTTTCTCTTTGATTCTTGGCTTAAACTATCTTCTACAATATAAATATTAATATCTTTTAATTCTTTATTGTTCATTAACAACGAAGTAATTGAAACTGCCACATGTCGACAATAATTTTCATCCGTAGAATACACTATATTATACATACTAATTTTCTCCTATTTCATTATATTTTAAATATTTATCCTGCAAAGATTTTGCAATACAATTAATATCAAATTTTTTTCCCAACAATTCTATTTTTCTATTTCTATCATATTTTTCAATTTTACTTAAATTATTAACCCATACTTTTTTTTCCAATGGCAAATAGTAAATATTATCCGTAATATTTGTCTCTTTTGCTACTTTATCTTTAGTTGTAAAGCATTTCAATCCACTCATTTGTGCTTCAATAAGGACTATTCCTAAGCCTTCATATAATGATGGTAAAGCAAAAATATCCATTGCTTGCATATATTCATTAACATTCTTTACATTTTTTAATAACAGTACCTTATCTTGTATATTATGTTTTTTTATTCTTTTAATAATCTTATCATTTAAAGATCCTTCTCCTATAATTAACAATTTATAGTTATTTTTTAATTTTGTTAATTCTTTAAAACAATCTATAAGAAATAATTGATTTTTTTGTTTTTCCATTCTTCCGACGTTTCCAATTAAAATTTCATTTTCTGTTAAACCCAGATTATTTCTAATCTTTTCTCTAAAATCAAGATTATAAACAAATTTTTCAATATTGATTCCATTATTAATCACTTCAAATTTTTTATTCTTACCAAATAAGTATACTCCAGCATCTTTTGAGCAAGCAAATTTCACATTAGCGAACAGTCTAGAAAATCTTGATAATATATGTAACAAAAAACCTTTTATACTTTTTTCATAAGAATTATTATGAGAATGTGCAATACGTATACTTACTTTATTTTTTTTTGCTATATATAAATATATAGGCATCATACTCTGCATATGTCCATGAACAATTTTATATTCTTTATGTCCTTTAAAAAAATCATTTAAATCTTTTATATATTTAAAAATATTTTTATCATCTTTATAAGTTAATCTATATATTCTTCCACCTAAATCATTTATTTCCTTATCATAAAATTCTTCTTTTTCATTATGAACTAAAAAATCAAACTGTACTTTTTTTCTATCAATATTTCTATAAATATTCATTATAAAGGTTTCAATTCCTGCAGCTCTCATATTAGGAACTATATTTAATATTCTTATAGGTTCATTTTCCATTTATTTTTCCAACTTTCATTCCAATAAATCTAACAGCCATATTAGGAATATAATTTAACAATACATTCCAATTTTTATCTTGCACAGCCCTTTTTAAAACATATTTAGCCATGCTTCCTCCTGCTTGGTTTACTTTATACTTATTTAAATAATCATTTTCCTTAAAAAACTTTCCAGTGTCTTTATATCTATCATAATATTGTTGCAAAGTAAATACATGTGAATGGATAACTTCTGAATTCGCACAATATTTTATCTTATATCCATTCATTATTAATTTATAAGCAATATACATATCTTCATTAATAATCAGTTTTTTATGATCATATCCATTCAATTTTATAAATGTCTCTCTTTTTATGGCAGATGACGCATCAGAAAAGAAAAAGGTTTTCAATCCCAAATTTTTAATATCCTCTTTAGATACAATCTTTGAGTCTTCTGGATAATTGCACTCTCTAGTATATTTTTCAATTGTATTATTATCACACAATTGTCTGCTATAACAAGCATCAACTTGTCCTTCAATTATACTTCTTGTCAAATTATACAGCCAATCATCTCTTAATATTTTTATATCTTGAGTTATAAATACAAGAATATCAGCTTTACTTTCAAAAGCTTCTATCTCTCTCGTTAATCCATGTGAAAATTCTTCTTTTTTTATTTTTTTATATTTCAAATTTAAATTAATCAATTTTTCTTCCGTTTTATCATTGCATTCTGTTAAAACATATTTTATTTCATTCAAATCAACTTTTTTTTGTTTTAACAATGATTTGTGTAAACCTTCAATATCTTTTTCCGCATTATATAATGGGCAAATAATATCTATATTCATTTTTAAATTGCTCCTTCTTTTTCGAATACTGCCTTTATTGTTTTTAAAATAATTTTAATATCTAAAGAAAATGAAAAATTTTCAGCATAATAAGCTTCCATATTAACTCTCTGTTCATAAGTAGTGTCACTTCTTCCATTAGCAGCCCAATATCCTGTAAGTCCCGGCCTAACACTATGTACAATCTCCATTTTATCTCCAAATAATTTTACTTCTCTATCAACTATCGGTCTAGGTCCAACCAAACTCATATCACCTTTTAAAATATTTATAAATTGAGGAAATTCATCCAAACTAGTTTTTCTTAAAAAATTTCCTAATTTAGTTATTCTAGGATCATTTCTCAATTTTTGATTTTTTTCAAACTCAATTCTTGCTTCTTCATTATTAGCCAAATATTCTTTTAATATTTCATCAGCACCTATTATCATTGATCTATATTTGTATAATTTAAAGTGTTTGCCATCCTTACCTAGTCTTAATTGTTCATAAAACATTGGACCATCATCTTCTTTAAGAATTTTTCTTGCTATATAAACAGCCACAGTTATAGGAACTAGTAGAACGCATCCTACTAATCCACCTAAAATATCTATTAATCTTTTTACTACTTTATATAAAACTTTTCTAACTTCTACTTTTTCTTTTATATTTGGTTGTACAATTGCTTCGTCCACAATAACATTGCTTTCGCTAACATTTGTATTCATAATACATCCCCCTTACAAACTGCTCAAATACAAATTTATTATATATTATTACTCTTTTCTTTTCAACCTTTTTTGTGTCATTTTTCGATATTTTTTTACTAAAGAAGTCTAAAGTACTATTGTTTTCAATACTTGAGACTTCTCTAGTAATTTTTGCATATTTTATTTATTATATCCAGTCTTTTTTATTATACTGTTGCTTACACTTTTTACAGTTTCAGATGGTGTATAATTATCTTCTCCAAATGCTTCTTTATGTAGTTGTGTTACATTGCTTTCTAGTGTAACTGGTACTCCATACCATCTATCCATTGTTATTCCTTTTGTTTGATATGGCCATCCAATGCTTTCTCCTACTTTGTATTTTGCCATACTAGGTACCATTGATATTATATCGCCTGTTGTTATGTTTGTATATACTGATGGTAATATTTTGTCTGCAAATGTATTTATTTGTGCTACACTCTTTGTTTTTAGTTTATTAAACATTGCTTCGATTACTGTTCTCATTCTTTCTGTTCTTTTATAATCTCCACCTGCTGTATATCTAATTCTTGAGTAAGCTACTGCTTGTACTCCATCTACATTATATGTTCCTGCTTGTGTTATGTGGTTTGAGGCTTTTCCTGTTACTTTTGATGTTTCATCTATATATCCATTTATATATTTTGTTTCTTCAGCTGTTATATTTAATGTTACTCCTCCTAGTTGGTCTACTGCTTTTGCAACTGAGTCGAAGTTTACTGTTACGAATTCTTTTATGTTTAAGTCTAAGTTTTTGTTAAGTGTGCTTATTGCTAGTGGTGCTTCTCCATATGAGTATGCATGTGTTATTTTATCTAGTCCATGTCCATCTATTTTTACATATGTATCTCTATATACTGATATTAGTTTTATATCTCCTGTTGAGTTATTTATACTTGCAATTATTATACAGTCACTTCTGTTTCCTATTCCATAATCATCTGATCTACTATCTACACCAAATATTGCAATATTTCTATAACCTGATAGATTTTCTTTTGCTTCTTGTGATATTCCTAAATCTTCTTCATTTAAATCTATTTTTTGCATTTTTCCTAATTTGTTATTTACATACCAGAACATTGCTCCTACTAGTATGGCTAATATTATTACTAGTGTTAAAACTATTTTTCCAAATAATTTTAATTTTCCATGTTTTTTCTTTGTTTTTGATTTTGTTTTTTGCATATTATCACCATCTTTTCTGAATGCTTTTGGTATTTCTTCCTCTTCTTCTATTCTTTTTGTTTGTTTTTCTCTTCTTCCTTCGCTGTGTTTTCCAGCCATTTTAAATCGCCCCTTTTTCTTTTTTTATTTTATCGATTATAGTTTATTTGGATTCAGTTAGTATTAACTTGATGCCCATCTAAACATTTTTATATCATTATATTTTTTTAGTACTTGTTTGTATTTTTCATATTCTTCGTCCCACAGTTCTTCTGGTACTTTGTCAAATGCTGTAAATATTTTTTCTGCTTCTGTTAAGTATATTACTTGTTCTTGTGGTGACATTGCTTGATATTGTTTTGCGAATTTATTTAGCTTGTCTAACATTTCGTTTGCTTCTATAAAGTCCCAAAAGTCTTTTACTTTTAGTCCTAATAGTTTTATTTGCATTACTGCATATAATACCAAAGCAAATACTATGAATATTAATACATATACTATTGCTAGTAATCCCATCTTTCTACCACCTTTTTTGGTTTTTTCAATTGTGCATTCTAATTGTAACATATATGATTTTTTTTTGCAATTTTTTTTTGGTATTTTATTATATTTTGTCGTTATTTTTTTATTGCATCAAAAAAAGTGCCTATTTTTAGCTTTTTATAAGCTTTTAGGCACTTCGTTTTTTATACTTTATGCATTTGCTTTTAGTTTGCAAATTTCATAATTCATTCTGCTATGTTCTAATGCATTTTTGTTTTCGTAATCTCTTAGCATTTTTATTTGTTCTTTGTAATTTCTAGTTTGTCCATCTAATATTTTAGCTGTATTTATATTTATCATTATATCTACTTTTTCGTTTATTATTTCTAATGTTGGTTTTATTACATTGAACACTTCATTTTTTAGCACACCGACGTCTTCTTTTACTTCTTTTAGTTCTTTCTTTAAAGTTATAACGTTTGTTTTTAGTCCTGCTACGTCTTGTTTTAATCCTGTAACATCTTCTTTTAATACTGCTATGTCTTGCTTTAATCCGGCAACATCTTCTTTTAATACTGTTACGTCTTGTTTTAACTCTGCAACATCTTCTTTTAATACTGTTACGTCTTGTTTTAATTCTG